>CALFDJ010000016.1 GCA_937950325.1 uncultured Collinsella sp. | reverse complement strand
CGCGCCTCAATCGTAGCCCGAGACGGTCCCGGGCTGACAATTTCGACTGTAATGGACGTTCTTAAACGACTACCCAATGACTACTCTGTGGTGTCGTCGTCCTCGGCAAGTTGGGGGAACACGGCGTCCTTGGGCATGGCGACCTTCGTCAGCGAGGTGAGCTTTTTGCTCAGCGACGTGTCCGTCTTGACCAGGTCGCTGAGCGTCACGATCTTGTAGCCGTCGGCGATGAGGCCGTCGATAATCTGCGGCAGCGCCTCGAGCGTCTGCTCGGCGCATTCGTCTCTATCGGTGAGCAGCACGATATTGCCCGGCGTCACCGAATCGAGCACCGTCGAGACCTGCTCGTCGGCACCGTTGAGCAGCCAGTCGCCCGAGTCAATATTCCACGAGACCACGGCGGAGACCAGGTCCATCGCATCAATCCAGTTTTGCTCGTCAAAGGCAGCGTAGGGAGCACGCAGTAGCATCGTCTTCACGCCGGTCGCCGACTTAATCGCATCGGTGCCTTTCGGGATCTGTTCGCGTACCGCCTCACGGTCCTGACCCTTGAGCGAATCGTCGCTGTAGCTGTTGGATCCGATCTCGCACCCGGCATCGACAATCGCCTTGGCCGTGGCAGGCGAGGCCTCGGCCGCATCGCCCGAAAGGAAGAACGTCGCGGTGACGCCCTTTTCCTTGAGCACCTGCAAGATCTGTTTGGTGGCGCCGCTCGGACCCTTGTCAAACGTCAGCGCCACGTACTTTTTGTTGCCCTTGGGCGCCACGCTGGCGCACGCAACAACGCAATCGGTGGCGGGCACAACCTCGCCGCGATCCTGCGTCTTGCCCGACTGCTCACCAACCCACACCTCGGAGCGGCCCTGGACACCCCACGTCTGCACATACTCGATAGCGCCCGTGCCCTCGACCTTGAGCTTGGGCTCGATAACCGTAGCCTGAACCTCGTGTTTCTCGTAGGTGTTACGGCCATTCTTGACCGTCACCTTCTCGCCACCCTCGAGTTCGCGGCTATCCCATTTGCCCTGCTTCACGCGCTTGCCGTCGACCTTCACCGACAGCTTTTCGCCTCCATGGCGCTTGAGCACACTGTCATCGACGGCCAGCAGGTCGCCTGCGTCGTAGGTGTCAGTCAAATCCTGTTCGTCGATGAGATTCTGCAGCGTAGAGCCCACGCGCACCGCGGTCTTCTGGCCGTTGAGCTCCACGTCCACGCTGCGGTTGACGTAGCCCACGACGGCAGCGATAAACAGCACGAGCGCGCAACCCACGGCGATGAGCGCATAGGGCAGGCGAGACGAACGACGGGGTGTGCGGCTGTTGCCGATGCGCGCGCTGCGATCGCTAAAGCCGCGGCTATGGTTGAGATACATCGCGCCGGGCTTACGGTGACGCTTGCGCTGACCGCTAGGCAGCTGCCCCAGGTCGCGGCGCGCCGTCGGACGCGCACCCGAACGCCCGTTTAAGTTGGATCCGTTTTGGCGCATGTGCCCTCCCCCATAAACACAGCAAGCCGGAGCAACAGGTCTCCGGCTTGCCTCCCATCATTTGGTACGTCGCTATTTTGTAGCTTTTGACGAGCCTCCGCTCGCCTTTTGGTATTCGTCCTTAAAGGCCTTGAACATGCCGCGCGTCTTGCCGAGCTGCTTGCCCAGTGCGCGACTGCCCTTGTCCACGGCAACCGATCCCTTGTCGTCGAGCACCTTGGCGCCCTTCTTGACCTTATCGCCCACCACGACGCTTGCCTCGGCAGCCTTTGCGGCGGCGCCGCCCGAATACCCGAGCGACTTGACCTCGTCCGAGACGACCATCGCGCCGTTCTCGTAGCCGCGCAGCATCGTCGGCGGCACCTGCGTGTCACCAACCAAAACACTCGAAGCAGCACCGGCGGTCACATAGAATGCCTGCACGATGCCCGAACGCGGCTTGAACTCCACATCCGAGCAATAGCCCACGACGTCGCCCGATTCCGTGCGCACGTCCATACCGACCCAGATGATGCAATCGTCCAGGTTGATGTCGAGGCGCTTGGCGGCGGCGGCATCGTACGTGTCCTTGACGTCATCGACCGCAATGGCGCCCTCGTAGACACCAATGGCGTCGAGCGCTACGAATCGGTCGGGACGCTCGATCATGCCCGCGATATCGGACTGGCGGACCATAAAGCCGACCACGCGCGTACCGCCCGGGGTAAAGACCGGAAAGTGAATCTTTCCGAGCTTTTTAGGGCTGCGCGGCGTGCCGTCCTTTTTGGTGCGCTTGTCCTCGGTAGGCTTGCGATAGATCTTGGCGCCGACAAAATCCCCGGCGCGCATTATGCCTCGGTCGAGGGCTCCGCAGCCTCGGTATCAGCCTCGACGGCGTTCTCGACCACGACGTCGGCGGCAGGCGTCACGTTGCCGCCCGAAATGGCGTCGTTGAGCTGCTCGCGCAGCTGGTCCATGCGCTCGCGGGCCAGGTCGACCTTGGCGCGCAGGTCGTCGGTCTTGGCGTCGACCATCGGGCCAAAGTCATTCACCGCAGCACGGGCCTCCTCGGCGCTGTGCTCGTAGGTGTCGCGCATATTGTCCCAGGCGTCGTTGGCGATATCGGCAGCCATGGCGCGGGTCTCGGCGCCCGAGCGCGGGGCCAGAGCAACGCCGACAATAGCGCCGGCAGCGGCACCAAAAAGTGCGCCGGAGACAAAGCTGAAAGTCTTACCCATGATCATTCCTCTCCTGCGGGCACGTCGGTGCCCACCGTTTGAATGCTGTCCATTATACCCGCAGCGCATCACTTGCCGCTCCGCTCATCTGCGTACGGCAAAGGCGCAGGTACGTGATGGTGATAAACGCGTAGGCCTACTCCTGGGGCATAGCCGGCATGGCCACCGTGGCACCCGGGTCCTCGCCGGCGCCGTCCACGAGCGGCAGGCCGCCCTCATGCGCAGGTCCTGCCGGAACCGTCGCAGCACCGCCAAAGACGGCAGCGGAGGCCTCGTGGTTCTCGGCAACCGCGCCCTCGGTATCAATCGCCACCTGGGGCTCGTCGTCAAAGTTGGGGACGCCCTGGGGCTCGGCGGGAACGGGCTCGGCGGTCGCATCGGCAACGAGCTCGACGTCGACCGGCACATCGCCCTCGTCAGCGCCCTCGTCCTCGGCAGCATCTTCGCCGTTCGCAGCGGCGACGGCCTCGTGAGGATCCTTGCCCTCGGCCTCGGCGCGCATGCCCAACACCAGGTTGCGCAGACCCGCGACCGTGCCTTCCACGTCGGGGGCAGGCTGGTCGGCGTGCAGGTACGCCCAGTCCATCATAAAGGTGGCCGACGACAGCGCACCAATGGCCAGCGCGTCATCGGGGCACGAAAGCTCAACCTCAAAGACGCGCTCGTCGTGCTCGCTTACGCGCGTGCGGCCGCACGAGATGCTACCGGCAAGACCGGTCTCGTTCATGAGCTCAACCGTCACGTGCTCCAGCAGGTGGCAGAGCTCGGTCTGGCCCATGCAATCCTGGAACTCGCGACCGGAATCACCCAGGCACAGGTGCTTGGCAATCGCCGGCACCAGGTAATACACGCGCGCCGTGGCCTCGATATCCTCCGAGGTCATGAGCGGCATGCCGGGGTTCACCAGCACATGCGCGCAGATCTTGTCCTCGCTGACGGTGACCTTAAGGATGTTGAACAGGCCTGCCATAACTCTCCCCTACTCTTCCTTGCCCTACTCGTCGCCATCGTGCGGATCCACAGAGCCCGCACCCGACGCCGCCGGCTTCTCTGCCGAAGACTCGGAATCCTTCTTATCGGTTTCGGCCGGAGCGATCACGCGAATGAGCGAGATGCGCTGGCCACGCATCGACTGAACTTTAAACTTGTACCCCGCGACCTCAAACACCTCTCCGATGTCGGGCACCGAGTCGCAAAGCTCCAAAATCCAGCCGGCGATGGTCTCATAATCATCGCTTTCCTCGAGCGGCCAACCAAGCTCAATCGCGTCATCGCACGAAAAACGCCCATCAACGAGCCACTCGCGGCGCGAAAGGCGCGTGAGATACTTGTTGTCGGGGTCGAACTCGTCCTCGATCTCGCCGACGATCTCCTCGACGATATCCTCGATGGTGATAATGCCGGCCGTGCCGCCGTACTCGTCCACGACCACCACGATCTGGTCGTGCGAGGTCTGCATCTCGGACAGTAGCGGCAGGATGTCCTTGGTGTCGGGCACAAAGGTGGCGTCGCGCAAAAAGCCGGCGATGGGCTGGTCACCCTTGCCGTCGAGCGCGGGTTGGATCAGGTCCTTGATGTGCGCAATGCCGGCGACGTTGTCGGGATCCTCGTGATAGACGGGGATGCGGCTGAAGCCGGTCTGGCGCATGGTGGACAGCACGTCGGCGACCGTCTCGTCGTCCTCGCACATGGTGGTGTCCACGCGCGGCACCATGACCTCGCGGGCAACGGTATCGCCCAAGTCAAAGATCTCGTGGATCATACGCTTTTCCTCGTCGAGCAGGTCGTCCTGCTCCGAGACCATGTACTTGATCTCTTCTTCCGAGACGTTTTGGCGGTCGTCGGCGCTCTTGATGCGCAGGATGCGGGCCAGGCCATCGGAGCAGGCGCCGGTCAGCCACACGAGCGGACGGGCGATCTTTTGGAAAAACGACAACGGTCCCACGACCTGCTTGGACACGCCCTCGGCATTGGCCAGGCCGATGCGCTTGGGGACGAGCTCGCCGATCACGATGGACACGAAGGCGACCGCGACGGTGATGATGACCGGCGCCAGGCCGCGCGCGATGGCGGAGAGCGGCGCGATGCCAAAGCTCATGAGCCACGTGGCGAGCGGGTCGGACAGACTCGTCGAGGCGACGGCGGACGAGGCGAAGCCCACGAGCGTAATGGCAACCTGGATGGTGGCGAGCAGCTGGTCGGAGTCGGCAGCCAGCTTAATGGCACGCTCGGCGCGCTTGTCGCCTTCCTCGGCCTCGTGCTCCAACACGGCGCGCTTGGCCGTGGTGAGCGCCATCTCGGACATAGAGAAGTAGCCGTTGATGAGGGTCAAAACGAGGGTGGTGATAAGGGAGATGGTTATGTCCATCGGGAGTTTCTCGAACCTCCAAGATTCGGGACGTCAGGTTAAAACGTTGATGGCGGATACGGCAATTGCACCGGCGCCCAAACGAGAACGCGGGCGCGCAGGCGTGGTCGCTAGATTACGAAGAGGATCACCGCCATGAACTGGAAGATGCTGCCGGCGAGCACCCACAGGTGAAACACGCTGTGCAGATAGCGCACGTTTTTGGCGATATAGAACGGCACGCCCGCGGTGTAGCACACGCCGCCGACGGCGAGCAGGGCAAGTGCCACGGGGTTGAGCAGCGCAACAAGTTCGGGCAGCTTAAAAACGACGAGCCAGCCCATCAGCAGGTAGACCAGGCCGCTTACCCAATGCGGCTGGCGCTCGCGTAGGAAGCACTCGAGGGCGATGCCGATGATGGCGATGGCCCATACGGCAAAGAACAGCACAGCGCCGCCGTCGTTTGCGAGCGTGATGAGGCAAAACGGCGTATAGCTGCCGGCTATGAGCAGGTAGATGCAGCTGTGGTCGATGATGCGAAACACGCGCTTGGCGCGCGCGGGCTGAATCGCGTGGTAGAGCGTGGAGGCTAGGTATTCGAGGATAATGCTGACGCCATAGACAATCGCCGCGGCCATATGGGCCGGGCCTCCGCCGCGCAGGGCGGCGAATACGATCAGGAGCACCAGGCCCGCGATACCCAGCAGGCAGCCGACACCATGGGTGACGGAGTTCATGATCTCCTCGCCCACTGTGTAGTGTGGAACGGCCGCGGTCTTGGGTCGCGGCTTAGAACTGTCGCTCGAATCGGACATGCCGGTTACATCCTCCAACGTAAAGAGTTCTCAACACTATATCAAAGCGTCTAGGTACGTGCGAAATTTGCACCATACGTGACCCTTTGTTTACCCATTCTTTGCCTGTTGACGCATCAACGGCGAACGTCCATAATGCGCTTGCATTAAATGTTGATGTATTAACATCTTATAGGAGAATACCGCATGGCTCAAAACGCACGTTCCCATCGAAAGCTCAAGATAGCCGGCATCATTGCACTGGTGGTTGTCGTTGCGCTGCTCGGATTTGCCGGCAACTTTCTGTTTGACTTCGCGCTGAATCCCCGCGCGCCATACACCATGAAGATGATGCAGGATAGCAAGAACGACAAAGAAAGTGAGCAGCCGGATGCCGAGGATGCCGAGGCGCGGGCATGGTTTAAAGAGAACCGCGAGAGCAGCGGCCTCACCGCAGATGACGGAACCGAGCTCGCCGCCTGGTATTTTACTGCCTCGGAGAACACCCACGATTACGCCGTCTGCCTGCATGGATATACCAACGAGCCCATCGGCATGGCTCGATACGCCAAGCGCTTCCACGACCGTGGCATGAACGTGCTCGCGCCTGCCGCCCGCGCCCACGAGCGCTCCGGCGGCGACTATATCGGCATGGGCTGGCCCGAGCGCCTCGATATCGTCGCATGGATCAAGCAAATCGTTCAGGCTGACCCCCAGGCGCGCATTCTTGTCTTTGGCGAATCGATGGGTGCAGCAACCGCTATGAACGTCGCGGGGGAATCTCTGCCTGCAAACGTGAAATGCATTATCGAGGACTGTGGTTATACGAGTGTTTGGGACGAGTTTTCCCTGCAGCTCAAGGACGTGTTCGGCCTGCCCAGCTTTCCCTTGCTCGATGTAGCAAACTTGGTGTGCAACGTGCGCGCGGGCTACGACTTTCATAAGGCGAGCAGTGTGGAGCAACTCAAACACGCGACGGTTCCCATGCTGTTTATCCACGGCGACCAGGACACCTTTGTACCGTACAGCATGCTCGACCAAAACTACGACGCGTGCGCCAGCAAGGTCAAGCAAAAGCTCACTATCCATGGCGCCACCCACGCCAAGAGTGCGCAAGTTGACCCCGAGCTCTACTGGAACACGGTCGACGACTTCCTCGACAAGAATTTTTAGGCAAAAAGCAACGTCTGGGGTTTTGTTGCCAAAAAACGGTTTGTGGTCGGCGGTATTCGATTTTTCACCGCACTTCTGAAAAACCGCCCGTGGGCGCTGTGCTCACGGGCGGCTTTTGCTCAACTAGCGCTACAAAGGCGCTTGTTTTGTCCAATAGCTAGGCGCTACTTGACCTCGATGAGCTCGTACTCGCTCGTGCCAAGGCCGATCTTCTCGGCATGCGCGATGCACGCGCGCCAATCGGTATCGGGATGCGTGATGCAGAAGGGGTCGCGCGCCTGCTCGCCCTCCAGATGCTCGTGGTTATGCTCCATCTTGGCGGCGCTGTCGGTGAGCTCGGTGTTGGGCAGCGGCTCGGATGCCATGACGGCATCGGCGCAGGCCTGATCGATAGCGACCGGGTCGAAGCTCGCGAACATGCCGATGTCGTTGACGATAGGCGTATCGTTTTCGGGATGGCAATCGCAGTTGGGGCTGATATCCATGGCAAGCGAGATATGGAAGCTCGGGCGGCCGTCGACGACGGCCTTGGTGTACTCGGCAATCTTGCAGTTGAGCACGTCGGCCGCGGCCTCATAACCGGGCTTGATGCAGTCCTGGTTGCATGCCGCAATGCAGCGTCCGCAGCCCACGCAGCGATCGTGGTCGATGACAGCCACGTGCACCGTGCGAGTAGCGCCGCTGGCAAGCTCGCGCTCGCGGGTGCCGTCGAACGAGATAGCGTTGTGCGCGCAGATCTTTTCGCAGGCACGGCAGCCAACGCAGTGCTCGGTCGAGACGTTCGGCTTGCCGGCGGCATGCTGCTCCATCTTGCCGGCACGGCTGCCGCCACCCATACCCAGGTTCTTCATGGCGCCGCCAAAACCGGCCTGTTCATGGCCCTTAAAGTGGGTGAGGCTGATCACGATATCGGCATCCATGAGTGCCTGGCCGATCTTGGCCTCGTGCACGTACTCGCCGCCCTCGACCGGGACAAGCGCCTCGTCGGTGCCTTTGAGACCGTCGGCGATGATGATCTGGCAACCCGTGGCATACGGGGTAAAACCGTTCTGGTAGGCGGTGTCGATGTGCTCGAGCGCGTTTTTGCGGCTACCGACGTAGAGCGTGTTGCAGTCGGTGAGGAAGGGCTTGCCGCCCAGCTCCTTGACGACATCTGCGACGGCGCGGGCGTAGTTAGGGCGCAAAAAGCTCAGGTTGCCCAACTCGCCAAAGTGAATCTTGATAGCGACGAACTTGTTCTCAAAGTCGATCTGCTCAATGCCGGCGCGGCGAATGAGGCGCTTGAGCTTGTCGAGCTGGCTCTCGCGAGCATGCGTGCGCAGGTTGGTGAAGTACACCTTAGCGGGTGCTGCGGGTGCAGTTGCGGTCATAGATCTATCCCCTCGGTCTATATGGCGTTACAGACATAGAGGATGGTACCAGTTAAAGCAGAGTTAATGTCAAGCGCGGCACCTAGTCATTGGGGACAGACTTAAATGACTGAAACCACTCATTGGGGACGGACTTAAATGAGTGCCTCGCCACCTGGCAGCTAGGGACGTTCCTTTCCTGCCGGCAGCTGGGGACAGTCCTTGCCAGCACGGCCGGCGAACCGGCGAATCGGCAAAGACTGTCCCCGATGACTACTCCTGCACCTTGAGGGCCTCGGCCAGGCTCACGCGCTTGATGGAGCGCGTGTGTAGCAGCGCCACGACCAGGTAGGTCGCAAAGCCAATGCCGACGCATGCAGCCATAGACCAAGCGGGCACGTAGATCTCAATATTGCCGTTGTAGGCGAGCAGCATCGAGCGGAAGATGGCCGTGAGCGAGCCGATGATCACGGGCAGGCTCAGCACGAGCGACGCCGCCACGCACAGCGTGATCGAGCGGATGTACAGATGCGAGATCTCGCTATCGCGATAGCCAAAGACTTTCATGTAGCTGATCGAGCGGGCGCTGTGGTCGATCACAGCCTTGGTCAGCAGATACATAAACAGCAAGAAGATGAACACCGCAAGCCCAACCATCATGCCAATCATTTTGCTCATCATGCCGATGAACTGGTCGCCCACGGCACGCATGTCGTCGGGCGTGGTGTCGCCGGCAAAGTAGCGCGCGTCGAGGTCGAGCTTCTCGTTGCTCACATAGCCGTTAAAATAGGCGGCGTCGTTGCCGAACAGCTCGTTAAAGTCGTCGACACTCATATAGATATTCATGTCCGACTTTGAGCCCCAGGCACAATCCTTGCCCGCGTACTCAAGGGAATAATGCTCGCCCTCGTACTTGTCGCTGAGCGTGACCTTCTGGCCCTCGCTCCAGCCAAACTTATCGAGCAGACCGCCGCCAAAGACGACGCGCCCATCGCCCACGTTGAGGTCTTTCCAATAGCGCGAATCGGGCGAGATGCCGTAGACGGAAATCGTCTCCTCGCCATTACCATCGCCGCGGTTGTATTGCAGCTGGTAAACGGCATATTTCTCGGCCTGCGCGATTGCGCCCGCGCCGTTGTTGGTCGTATTGACCGGGTGGATATCGTCGTTGTCAGTGTCGATCTTAGAGGCCTTGTCGATCAGGTCGATAGCCTCGTCGCGGTCACAGCCGAGGGCATCGGCAAGGTCATCGAGGCGCGCATAAAGCGCATCCTTCTTGTCCTGGACCTTGGCAAGCGCATCCTGCGCTGCGGTCAGGCTCTCGGCAGACGGAGATGCGGTCGCGGCATCGGCTGCCGCCTGCGCCGCATCGGCCGCGTCATCGAGCTCGTCATCGGCATCCTGGGCGGCGGAAAGCAGCGCGCCGTCAACCGACTGCAAGCGCTCGAGTGCTGACCATTGCTCGCGCTCCTCGGCGGTGCCCTCGAGCTCCAGCGGAGCCTTGAGCGTGTACTGGTGCTCGGCGACCAGGCTCGTCTCGAGGTTGTCCGCGTAGTGCGTCATCGTGGGCAGAATCGCCAGACCAAAGAGCAGCAGCAGCGACGCAAATGCAATGCCCACGAAGAGCGTGGCGAAGTTGCCCAGGTTGCGCAGGAAGATACGCAAGCGGAAGCGGGAAACAAAACCCATGCGTTCCGACAGCTGCAGACCGCGCTTGGTACCCGACTTGCCGCTCGCCTCGTGGCGAAGGAACTGCAACGGCGTCTTGCCCATCTTGCGAAGCAGGCCCACCAGTGTAATGAGGATGAGCGCGGCAGCGGGAACCACGGCGCACTTCACAAAGATCTCCCAGCTCCAGTACACCTGGAAGGGCGGCAGGCTGTACGAGCCGTAATACAGGCTACGCATAGGCTCGGTAAAGAACGCAATGCCGAGCGCGGTGCCCAGCAGCGCCGCGACCACGCCTACGATGGCGGGAAGCGCCAGGTAGTGCAGCACAATCTCGCGACGACGATAGCCGCTGGCGAGCAGCGTGCCGATGATGGCGCTCTCCTCCTCGATGGTGGCGTCGGTAAGGACCACAAAGACGAACGCCATGATCACGATGATAATGTCGAGCAGCGTCATCCACATCGTAGAGTCGCCGTCCACGTCGTCGCGCGCATAGCCAATGCCCTGATTGGAATCGGCGTCGATGAGGTCATCCACGCGCGCATCGGCATCGGTCAGCGCCTCGACCATATCCTGCTCCGCATCGGTGCGGTCCACGGTGGAGAGATCGCGATCGGCAAAGGTGAAGGAGTAGGTGTAGGCGGGTGCGCCGCCGGCGTCCTCAAGCGCGGCAAAGCCGGCGTCGGTGACCTCGGCCACGCCATAGGTGATGGTGTTCACCGTAAAGTCCGAATTGTTGAGGAACAGCGCCTGGCTATCGGGCTGGGTCATGATGCCGCAGATGGTGTAGGTGCGGCCCTCGAGCTCGACCTTATCGCCCACGGCGAGGTCGTTGTTGGTGGCGAAGACGCGGTCGATTGCCACCTCATCGTCCGTCTTGGGCTGCCTGCCCTCACAGTAGGACGCGATATCGACCTTGGTGCGGTGCGCATAGGTGCGCAGCGTGCGCTTGGCGCCGTCGTCGCCGGCGGTCTTTTTGATGATGGCGTCGATGGAGAAATTCTTGTAGAGCGTGACGCCGCCGACGTCGTCGGCCGCGTCCTCGGCTGCCTTGAGCTGATCGTCGGTAGCCTCGAAGGAGGTGGTCACGCGGCCGTCCTCAATCGTGTACGCATCGCGCATGTCGTCGATAAGGCAACCGATGGAATGCGCCGCGAGCAAAAAGCCCGAGGTAAGGGCGATGCTTCCGCACATAAGCAAAAAGATGCCCAGGTACTTGCCGATATTGCGGCGCAGCTCGCGCGGGAGACGTTTTGCGAGAGGTGTCATGGCGCCGCCTACCAATCGAGCTCGGCGGCCGCGACGGGCGACTCGTTGAGCTCATCCTCGACGATGCGCCCGTCGCGCAGGCGCAGCACGCGGTTGGCCATGCGAGCGATGGCGGCGTTGTGCGTGACGATGATGATGGTGCAGCCGTACTCGTGATTGACATCCTCCATGAGCTGCAGGATTTCCTTGGACGTCTTATAGTCGAGCGCGCCCGTAGGCTCGTCGCACAGCAGCAGACCTGGGTTTTTGACGAGCGCGCGGCCGATGGCACAGCGCTGCTGCTGGCCGCCCGAAACTTGGCGCGGGAACTTGTTGCGGTGCTCGTAGAGGCCCAGCGAACGCAGCAGGTCGTCGACATTGAGCGGGTTTTTGGACAGGTGCGCCGTGACCTCGATGTTCTCCTTGATGGTGAGGTCGGGCACCAGGTTGTAGAACTGAAAGACAAAGCCCAGTTCGCGGCGTCGGTATTCGCCCAGGTCTCCGGCCTTAAGCACGGTAAGGTCGCAGCCGTCCACCAAAATAGAGCCAGCGTCGGCATCCTCCAGGCCGCCGATCAGGTTAAGAAACGTCGACTTGCCCGAGCCCGAGGGCCCCAGCATGACGCAGATCTCGCCGCGGTTGATGGACGTGTCGATGCCATCGAGTACCGTCAGGCGCGCATCACCGTCGCCGTAGTGCTTTTTGAGATCCTTAACCTGGACATAGGCTTCCCGCGTTGCCATGGTATCCCCCATTGTTAGCCTCGTACTACTTTATGAGCGTAATAGTAAACCTTGGCGAACTATTTTGGGGCGAGAGTGGGGATTTGTTTCAGACTAGTCATTGGGGACGTTCTTAAATGACCAGTCACAAGGGACGCTCTTTCGCCACCCGGCAGTTGGGGACGCTCCTTATCTGCCCCCGATGGCTAGTCATTTAAGTCTGTCCCCAATGAGTAGGTGTCTAGGCGTGGGATTTGTTGTGGGCGAGGGCTAGGCCTACGGCGGCGATGGCCGCGGCAAAGAGCACTGTGACGCCCAGATCGCAAGCGATGTCGCCCAGCACGGTGGACGTCAGGTCCGCGGCGAGCGCCTTGCCGATCGCGTCGTTCACCCAATATGTCGGCACAAAGTGCGCCACGGTCTGCACGGCCGGGCCCATCAGCGACAGCGGCATCCAAGCGCCGCCCAAAAACGTCATGAGCATGCCGAGCAGGTTGCCCACGCCATTGAGCAGCTCCTCGCGCGCACCCAGGCTCGAAAGGGCAAAGCCAACGGCCAGCGGCGTGCACGCCAGGGCAAACGTCGCCGCCAGTGCCAGGCACACACGGCCCACGCCGACCTCGGCGACCGCGCCGGCAAAGCCCACGACGCCCATCATGCTCGACACAAACCAGATGCAGACGGTGAGCACGGCGGCGGCGGCAAACACGGCAAGCGAACGTTGGCGCTCGGAGATTGGGCCGGCATCCATACGACGCACGCGCTCGGGCTCGTTCATGCCCGAGAACACCAACCCCACCGATACGATGACCGACGAGATAATCGCGTACGCGCCAAAGTTGAAGTACGACTCGAGCGTGGCGGCAGCAGCCGAGTCGACCTTGACCCGCTCGATCTGGACCTCCGCGCGCTTTGCAGCGGCATGTTCGGCGGCCTTGGCAACGTCGCCGTTGGAGGCAGTGGGCTCAAGTGCGGCTGCAGCGCCCGCGAGCGAGATCCAACGCGAAGCCTCGGCAGACGAAAGCGCCGCCGCCATGGTGCCGGCACCGTAGGTCACATCGAGCTTGGGCAGGGACTCCCCCGCGCGGGCAGCCGCGACCAGGTCGTCCTCGAACCCCTCCGGGATAAAGAACACGCAGTCGGCGCTGCCCTTGGCGCTGTTGCTCTTGGAGAGCGCGTCCGCAAGGTCGTACGTGTCATCGCCGACGCCCGTGACCAGGTCAAACCGCGAACCTAGGTGCTTGGTGAGCGCACGTGAAAGATCACTGCCATCGCGGTCGACCACGATCACGTTGGCGTCGTAGGGCTTGTACTCGGTGAGCTGCGACGAGTTCCAGCTCACCGATGCCGCGATGAATACGCCCATGAGCGAGATGAACACCGTGTAGATGAGCAGGTAGAACGGGTGTGCCAGCGCCATGCGAAGCGCGGTCTTAAAGGTGCTCATAGCGGCTCCTTCCAAAGATCAGCGTGGCGGCGGCAACGAACAGCAGCGCCATAAGGACCAGCGCGCCGGCGCGAACGGCAAAAGGTCCCAGGTCCTCAAAGAAATACAGGCGGTTGAACATGTCGCAGATAAGCTTGACGGGATTGAGCCAGCACTCGGCCGGGCAGGCGCGGGCGACGTCGTCGGCAAGCGCCATCGCCGGCTCGCCATAGAGGCCAGCGAACAGGGCGCACGTGGTAGCAAAGCCCGTGAGGATGCCGGACTTGGACGCCTTGCCGCCCTTAACGGGAAGCGTGCCCACAAAGAGTCCCAGGCCCGTGGCGGCAAGCGCGGAAGCGGCGCCGCCCGCGAGGCACAGCCCCTCGCGCCCGCCAAAGTCGACGCCCACGACCAGGCGCACGTAGCCGATTGCGATCACCATCGAGGCGAAGGAAACCAGCCACGAGCCGACGAAGATGCCGGCCAGCGACGCCGTCTTGGAAAGACCGCCCACGCAGCGACGCGCGCCAAGGCCCGACAGATTGGGCTGCAAATCGACGACGCTCAAGGCGGCAAACTCGGCAGACATCATCGCGACCAGGCCAAAAAGCGCGTAATAGTAGATGACCGTACCGTCGGGCGTGGTGCGCGTAAGGCTCACGCGACGGGTGCCGCCCTCGAGCGACAGGGCGCGCGCAACCGCCTCGGGGTCGGCGAGTGCCGCCGGGTTGTCCTGGGCAATCTGGGACATGAGCTCGGCATTTTGTGTATACGAGCTTGCCACCGTCTCCAGGATGCTGCGATCGGTGAGCACCGTACTCGCACGTGAGCTGCCATAACTCGATAGCAGCGTGAGTTTGGGCGTGCCCGCGGTATCCACCGTGTAAATGCCCGCGACTTCGCCGGCCTTGAGCGCTTTGCGCGCGGCAGCCAAGTCTTCGTACTCGCTCACATCGAGCAGCCGGTCGTCGCCTTCCTTGGCAAGCGACGTCGCCACGTCCTTAAAGGTCGAGGCGTCCCAGGCCTCGTCCGACACGACGGCCACCGGCACCGGGTCGACCGTGCCGTCGGAACTCAGATTCGCAAACATAAACATGAACATCGTGGAAAGCGCGATGGGGAAGACCGCGCCCCAGACCCACGTACTCGGCCGGCGCAGCAGCGTCTTGAGCGTGGTGATGATGGTGTTGAACATGGCTGCCCCCTAGTCGCGCAGCTCGCGGCCGGTGATCTCGAGGAACACGTCGTTGAGGGTCGGCGGCTCGCTCCACACGCGGCCGAGCGCAACGTCGGCAGCGCGCAGCGTGTCGAGGATGTCGACCAAATTGTGCGGGCTCGCTTCGCAGGTGCAGATGAGCTTGCCGCCGGAGAGCTCAACCGAAAGCACATGCTCGAGGGCGCGCAGCCGCTCGACCGTGGAGGGCTCGACGGCGCCGACCTCGACGGTCACGCGCTCGCCCATCTGAATCATGCGCTTGAGCTCGTCGTTGGTGCCCTGCGCCAGCACACGTCCGCCGTCCATGATCATGATGCGGCTGCAAATCTGCTCGACTTCCTCCATGTAATGGCTGGTATACACCACCGTGGCGCCCTCGTCGCGCAAGTGGCAGATGCCCTCCAGAATGGCGTTGCGACTCTGCGGGTCGACTGCCACCGTGGGCTCGTCAAAGAAGATGAGCTCGGGCTTGTGCGCAATGCCGCAGGCAATGTTGAGGCGACGCGCCAGGCCGCCCGAGAGCTTGCCGGGGCGAAACTTGGTAAAGTCGCCCAAGCCCACAAAGTCGATAGCTTCGTCGACCAGCGCGCGACGGCGTTTGCGGTCGTTGACGTAGAGGCTGCAGAAATAGTCGATGTTCTCGCGCACCGTAAGCTCGTCGAACACCGCCACCTGCTGCGGCACCACGCCGATGCGGCGCTTGAGGTCGTAGCGGGCGGGCGTCATGGGTTCGCCGAACAGCTCGATGGTGCCTTTGTCGTAGGCAAGCAGCTGCAGGATACAGTTGATGGACGTAGTCTTGCCCGAACCGTTGGGTCCGAGCAGGCCAAAGATCTCGCCGGTGGCGATGCTCAGGTTAAAGTGGTCGAGCGCAATAAGGTCGTCATAGCGCTTGACGAGGTTTTCGACGTGGACGATGTCTGTCATGAGGCGGCCCTTCCGTTGATTGCGGCCCGGTACGATTGCATCATCGCAGGAGCCGCCGGCGCACGCCAGTGAGCTTTGTCACGAGTGCGGGGCTTGGCCGTGCGGCCCGCCGACGTCCCCGCTTTGCCGCACGGGAGGAATGTCACGGTTGCGCAGGCGGCTCCTCCACCACGCGCGGGTTCGCGTACAATACCCGTATGAACAGGCTTTTCGACAAATCGATCGTGCTGGCGTGCTGCATTGCGGCCGCCATGGGCCTTGCTGTGGACGCTCGCCTGGTCGCGGCGTTTTGCCTTGGCGTTATTGCCACCTCGCTGGCCGAGGTCGTACAGGGGGAACGCACACGCCACGCAAGCGAGACCGCAAGTTACGCTTACATCATCGCGGCTGTCTTCGTGCCGACGTTTGTGCCGTTTGCGCCTCTCGCCCTCTATGACATCGCGCGACGCGTGCGCCGTGAACGCATCTGGCCCGCGCTGGCGATTGGCGCCGTGTTTGTCTGCGCGCTTGCCGCGGACCTTCGCGGCGGCGCGCTCACCACCCGAACGCTCCTGCTGACCGCTATCCTTTCGGTTGCCGCCACCTTGCTATCGCTACGTACCGCCCAGTTGGAGCGCGAACAGCAGCGCATGCGCCGTACCCGCGACGAGCTGCAAGAACGAGCCCTCGCGCTCGAAGCGCGCAACCGTGACCTTGCCGACCGCCAGGACTACGAAGTCGAGCTCGCGACGCTCGCCGAACGCGCCCGCATCGCGCGCGAGATCCACGATAACGTCGGGCACCAGCTCACGCGCGCCTCACTGCAGGCCGAAGCCCTACGCGTGGTCCACGCCGACGAGCCCAGGGTTGCCGCCGATTTCGCCGACGTCAAACGCACGGTTGACGAGGCGCTCCAGCTTGTGCGCACCAGCGTCCACGCGCTCAACGACAACGCCGTCGACCTTTCCGTGCAGCTCGAACGCATTGTTGAAGGCGCGCGCTCGGACGGCGGCCCGCAGATTGAGCTTGAAGTTTTGGCCGAGCATGCACCCGCAAACGTCGCCAACTGTTTTGCGGCGGTCCTGCGCGAGGCGCTTTCCAACGCCATGCGCCACGCTTGCGCCCAGACCGTCACCGTACGATGCATGGAGCATCCGTCGTTTTACCAGCTCATCGTTACCGATGATGGCGCGGACGCGACCCCGGCGAGCAGCAGCAACGTCGTAGAAGGCATGGGGCTCGCCTCCATGCGCGAGCGCGTCGAGGCGCTTGGCGGAACCTTCACCGCCGGCCTGCGCGCCGGCGCCCCCGGCTGGCGCGTGTTTGCCACCGTCCCCAAACAGCAAGGAGATGAGGACCGATGAGGCTCATCGTTGTCGACGACGACCGCTTAGTGGTCGATTCGCTCAAGATTATCCTGGGCGCCCAGCCGCAGATCGAGGTAGTGGGTACCGGCGCCAACGGCAACGACGCGGTTTCGCTCTATGCCGAACACGCACCCGATATCGCGCTGCTCGACATTCAGATGCCGGAACGCGACGGCCTATCGGCGGCACGCGAGATCCTTGAGCACGAACCCACGGCACGCGTGGTGTTTTTGACGACATTCTCGGATGACGAGTACATTGTGTCGGTGCTTAAACTGGGCGCCCGCGGCTACCTGATTAAAACCGATGTCGCCGCCATTCCACCAGCGTTGGCGCAGGTCATGGCTGGCAAGCGCGTGCTCGAGGGCAAGGCGATCGAGGACATCGATTTTGACGGAACGGACGTCGAGGCGGGCACGCCCCGCCGGCCCGCAGCCTTCGCCAGCCTGACCGACCGCGAGTTCGAAGTCGCCGAACTCATCGCCCGCGGCCTCGACAACAAAGAGATCGCCGCCACCGCCTACATGGGCGAAGGCACCGTGCGCAACCACATCAGCTCAATCCTGGCAAAGATGGGCCTGCGCAACCGCACGCAGATCGCTATCGCCTACCTGCGAGGGTAGTTGCCCGAAGACCGACCGTTCCGGCATAGCAAAATGGCTGCTACCGATTTAAGGCCATTTCAAAACTATGCCGGTTTACGGGGCCAAACTCAGGACCCCCATCCATACCCGCGTTTTCTGCAAAATGACGGCTCGTCTACCTGCGGTTTTATTTTCACGAATATCGGCATGGTTGGAGACTCGTAACTCAGCCCCGTAAACCGGCATAGTTTTGTTCGGGCGGCCCTGGACGAGTGCCTCCGCCAGCCTCGCGGGACCAAAATGATCCGTTTTCCTCCGTCCCCAAGGGATCAGCCGGAACCGCTCGCCACGAAACCGGCCCATCTACTACGTTTGACGCGATACCCCTGACCATACCTTCGTTTTGAACAAAACCACAGGCGTTCTACCTGCGGTTTTGTTTTCGCGTTTTTTGGCATGGTTGGGGGTAAGGGGCTAAACGTAGTAGATGGGCCGGTTTCGTGGCGCGCCCCCGGCGCATAAAAGCGCCGCCACGGAGGAGGGAGATGCCTCCGTGGCGGCTGGGGGTAGGAGTAGGTCGGAATTTAGCCCTGCCGGCCGCCCGGGGCCTTTTGGCCCCGGGCGCTGCCAGCGTGCCTAGCGCTTACGGATACCCCAGACCAGGGCTCCGACGCCGGCCGTGGCGATGACAAATGCCATAAGCAGAGCGGCAGCCTGCTGGTCGCCTGTGGCGGGCAGGAAACCCTTGACCGTCTTAACGATGTTCGTCACGGTCTTGGGCGTGCCGGGATCGGGCGTCGGCACGGGCGTCTCGGGCTTCTTGTACGTGTTGTTGAACACGATACCCTCGACGCTCTTGTCGCCCTTGGTAAAGGCAACGTTCGCCTTGAGGTTGCCCTCGCCGTCGTCGACCACGTTGACGGTCGCGGTAAAGACGGACTTGTCGTAGGTCATACCGGCCTCGTCGCCCTTGACCTCGCTGATGGTGTAGACGTACGTACCGGGCTCGTCGTACTCGAACTTGTCGAAGTTGATCTTGCCGTCGGCATCGTTGGTAACCGTAGACTCGATGTCCTCGCCAACGAGCTTAAAGCTAAACTCGTCCTTCTTGAGCTCGCGTCCCTCGAGCACCTTGATGGCGCCGATGGAAACCTGCGTGGGCATGGCGTGATACTTGTTGGTAAAGCCAGCCGACTCGGTGGTTCCCTCGAGCTTGTGCGTCGCGGTCAGCGTGCCGTCGCCGTTGTCGGAAACGGTGGTCACGACGGTGTAGGTCGTGCCGTCATAGGTGACGCCCTTGTACAGGCCGAGCGCGTTGGGGCAAGCCTCGCGCAGCGTGTACGTGTGCGTACCGGGCGCCTCGTAGCGGATCGGGCTCAGCGTAACGTTACCGTTGGCGTCGTTGGTGCCACTAGCGACAGTCACGCCGTCCTCGAGCAGCTCAAACGTGAACTCGCCAGCTGCAAGGTCGCGGCCGGTCAGACGCTTAACCGTCTTGACCTGATCGGTCACGGAAGAATCGGTAGGTGCCACGCCGTACGTGTTGGTGAACGTAAAGGCCGCACCGTCGCCGCCGTCGCGCTTGACGATCAGATGTCCGGCACCGTCATCGGTCACGGTGTAGGAAACCTTGCGCGTGGCGTTGGTGTCGTTGGTCACGCCAGGGGCGCTACCGGACTCGGCCACCGTGTAGGTAAAGGTGTGCGAGCGCGGGGCAGCGGGATCTGCGGGCTCGGACTCGTCGCTGGGCTCGTCGGCGTTGGCATCAGCGTCGGCGTCGGCCTCTTCAGCCTCTGCCTCGTCGGCCTCAGCCTCGTCAGCTTCGTCTGCCTCGGCCTTATCGGTCGCATCGTCCGTCACGCCCAGGGCGCGGTTGAGGTCCTCGAGCGTAAAGTGGATCTTGCCAAAGTCCACGTTGCCGACCTCGTCGTTGGTTGCGGTCGCGCGCTCGGGCATCGGGGCGCCCGCTTCGTCGGCAGTCACGGTAAAGGTGAACTTGCCCGTGATGTCGGCCGGGGTCAGGCCCTCGGCAGCCTGGAGCTTCTTGGTGCCGGCGAGCGCAGCGTCAACGGCATCGGCGCCGTAGACGTTCTCGAACAAGGGCTCGACGCCACCGTAGTCGACCGTTGCCGTCAGGGTGCCGTCGCCGTTGTCGACGACGATGACCTTAAAGCCAAAGTACCACGTTGTAGCGGAAACGCCATTCGGCAGCCCGTTTATAGCTTCGTAGGCAATGTAGTTAATGGTCCAAACGAGCTTACCGTCCTTGTCAGTGCGATGGGCAAGCCCTGCCGCCTCAAGATTAGCAAGCATCTTGGTGTCGTAGTGCAGCGCATCAAAGCTCACATGCCCGCCGATATTGGGCTTGAGGTTTTCGTAACCCACAAGCTCACCCTGATAGGCAATGCCGAACCAGAACTCGCCGTCAACCATCGGGCGACCGGTCAGGGTCTTGGCGGCAACGACCTGAGCAGCGGTGCCACCAGGCGTGTTAGTCGTCGCACTATAGCTATTGACGAACGGGACCACGGCGCTCTCGACCGCAGCCGCGCCGGTCTTGTACTCGGTCACCAGCGTGCCCTCGGGACCGCCGGAGACGGTCGTCGTGGCGGTGAGCGTGCCGGCGCCGTCATCGGCAATGGCGATCGTCACGGTGCGCTCGGCGTCATCGTAGGTGTAACCGGGCTTGCCGTCGTTCTTCTCGGACACGGTGTACGCAAAGGTCTTGCCGGCGTCAGCCTGCGTGAACTTGACCTCATGGCCCGCCAGAATGTCAATCAGACCGACCGTTGCCTCTGCCGTCGCAGGGGACTTGAAGTTGTTGGCGCCGGGCAGCAGGCCGAGCGCCTTGGCCGAAGCCTCGTCGGCGGGCGTCACGGTAAAGGTGAACAGGCCCTCGGTCATGGGACGTCCGGAGAGGCTCTTGCTGAGCTTGAGGCCGCCGGCCGCGGCGTAGTCGAGCTCGGAGCGGTACGTGTTGGTGAAGCGGCCGTTTTCCTTCTTGGTGACGCTGGCGAGCAGCTTGCCCTCGCCGTCCTCAGTCACGATTACTTCAGCGGTCGCAACATGCCCGTCATACGTCATGCCGGCCGCGTTGCCCGCGTTCTCGCGGATCTCGTACTTGTAGGTTCCGGCAGCCGTGTAGCGAATCTTGCCGAACTTGATGGCGGCGATGCCGTCCTTCGCGTCCTTCTTGCTCACGGTCACGGTCGCGGGGTCGGGCAGCGGGGTGCCCTCGGCGGCGGTAATGGTAAAGCTGAACTCGTCGGAGTCCGTCCAAGCGCGACCATCGACAGCCTTGCTCAGGCCAAAGTCGAGCTCTGCATCGAGCGGGGTCACGCTGTAGGTGTTCTTGAAGGTCGCAGCCGTGGCGTCCTTCAGGACATGCTCAGCCTTGAGCGTGCCATCGCCCTTGTCGGTAATGGTGGTCTCGATGGTGTACTTGGCGTCGCCGTACGTGATGCCCTTGCTGGTGGTTCCGCCGTTGACCTCGCGCAGCGTGTAGGTATGCTTGCCGGCCTCGGTGTACTTCACGGCGTTCATCGTGATGTTGCCTTCGGCATTGTTGGTGCCGGTGGCGACGACCTTGGCGTCCTCGCCCTCGCCCTCGACGAGCTCGAAGGAGAACTCGCCGTCCTTGAGGTCGCGCCCGGTCAGGAACTTGGTCGCGGTGACCTGGTCGGTGACACTGAACTCGCCAGGATTCGGCTTGTAGCTGTTGTTGAACTTCGCCTCGTCGGCTCCATTCAGCTCATGCTTTACCACGAGCTCACCCTTGCCGTTGTCGGTGACGGTCGTCTCGATGGTGTAGGTCTTGCCGTCGTAGGTGATGCCGTTGCCGGCGTCGCCCGGGACCTCGCGCAGCGTGTAGGTGTGCTTGCCGGCAGCGGTGTACTCGATGGGGCTCATCGTGATCTTGCCGCGGGCGTCGTTCTTGCCGGTGGCGACGACATCGTTACCCTCGACGAGCTCGAAGGAGAACTCGCCTTCCTTGAGGTCGCGCCCGGTCAGGAACTTGGTCGCGGTGATCTGGTCGGTGACACTGGAGCTCTTGGGGGCCACCGTGTAGGTATTCTCGAAGATCGCCTCGTCGGCGTTCTGCAGCTTGTGCTCCACGCTAAGGGCGCCGTCGCCGTTGTCCTTGACGATGGTCACGATAGTGTACTCAGAGGTGCTGTAGGTAATGCCGTTTTCGGTGGCGCCGGCCTTGGTCTCGCGCAGCATGTAGGTGTGCTCGCCAGCCGCGGTGTAGGTGACGGAATCCATCACGATCTTGCCGTCGGCATTGTTGGTGCCGGTGGCGACTACGTTATTGCCCTCGACGAGCTCAAAACGGAACTCGCCGGCCTTGAGGTCGCGGCCGGTCAGGACCTTGGTCGCCTTGATCTTGTCGGTGACGCTGGACTTGTTCGGTGCAGTGTTGTACTTGTTCTCAAAGCGTGCTGTCTCGGGACCCTCGAGCGTATGGGTCACCTTAAGCGTACCGTCGCCGTTGTCGATGACGCTCGTCTTGATGGTGTAGTTCGTCTTATCGTACGTGATCCCGTTGCTCAGCCCCGCCTCGTTGGGGAGCTTCTCGCGCAGCGTGTAGGTGTGGGTGCCGGGCTTGTCGTAAGTGATCTTGTCCATGACAATCGTGCCGTCGGCAGCGTTAGTGCCCTTGGCAACGACCTTGTCGCCCTCGACGAGCTCGAAGGAGAACTCACCCTCCTTGAGGTCGCGGCCGTCCAGGACCTTGGTCGCGGTGATCTGGTCCTCGACAGGCTTCACGCTATAGGTGTTCTTGAACTCGGTCTCGCCCGAGATCTTTTCAACGTCAGCCTTAAGCCCACCCGTGGCCTTAACCGTCACGGTCACTTTGAACGTGGCAACGTTATCGCTGTAGGTGATGCCGCCGGCGTCGCCCTTGACCTCGCGGACCTCATAGGTGTACTCGCCCGGCTTGTTGAAGGTGATCTTGCCGAAGTCGATGGCAGCCTTGCCCTGGTCCAGGTCAGCCTTGCGCACGGTCGCAGTCCTAGCCGCAGGCATCGGGGCACCGTTCTCGGACGTCAGCCCAAACTCAAACGTGTCCCCCTTCGTCCAGTCGCGGCCCTCGAGCACCTTGGTCAGACCAAAGCTAGCCTTGGTGTCCACCGTTGCCGGCGTCACGTTAAAGCTGATCTTGCCGTTGTTGCCCAGGTAGGAATTGACATGCGTCGCGGTCGCCTTGGCGGACACGTTGTTCCACTTGGGGTTGAGAACGTCGGTCGCGGTACCAGTGTTGTTGCCGCCCACGCTCTTCTTGGTGGTATGGAGTTCGTCGATAAAGGCCAGACGCGCGGTTCCCACGCTAAACGAAAGGTTGCCGTCCTCGTCGGCAACAATAGCGCCGTCAAACTTCGCAGCGTCGCCGCCGATAAACTCGATGACGGCAGAGGCGGGCTTGGCCTCGCCGTTTTCGCCCTGCTCCTCAAACTCATCCTTGTAGTAATAGGTGCCGGTTTCTGCCAGTGAATTCTTTGCAGGCTGTGTGCAGTCCTTGTCCGTGTAAATGGGAGTCTGCTTCTGGAAGTAATAGTAGCGGTTGGTGTCGGCCGGCTCAAAGGTCGCAACCGTATTGCCCAGATCGCCGGCAGCCCACTTGTTCGCGTAGAAATTCACGGTCTTGGCGCCGTTGGCAACGGTCGTATTGTTCTCGATGTAATCCTTGAGCCCCGTTACCTTCTCGGGCGTAAACAGGTTGTCGAGCGCAGTGCTCTTCACGCTCGAGGTGTACTTCACGCGGATAGGCTGAGCGCTGTCGACCGAAAGCTTGCCGTCTACGGTCTTAAAGTGACTCAGCGGAATCAACGACGCAGGAATATTGACCGTTACGATATCGCCCTTCTGGGGATTGTCATCGCCGGCGCGCTGCACGGTGATGAGCAGGTCTTTTGCCTTGCCGGCAAACTCGTAGGTGTCGGTATTGGTCTCTTTGTTGACCGTCTTGCTCGCCTTGGTGAACGGCGTGCCGTTGATGACGACCTCGGTGAAGCTGTCGACCTGCATAAAGTCGCCCAGCTCGTCGGTAAACGTGATGTAGCCGGACTTGGTCTCGTCGTAGCCCTTATGGATTTCGGTCGGATAAGGCGCCTCCGATGTGATGGCCTGCGAGATGTCGTCGAAAACCTTCTTGAGTTCTTCTGCATTGGTCGCCGACTTGTAGTAGTCGGAGTATTCCGCGCGTGTGCCATGAGTATCCCATGCCGTGGCATTGGGGTAGTTGCTCGAAACGGCCTGCATGAACTTGTTCTCTTTTTGGCTTTTTCCCGAATCCTGGATACCAGCACTGGGGTTCGCGCCATCAAAGATGCCGATGGTATAAACGGTGGCCTTGCCGTCCTTCATATTCTTAGCAGCTGTCACGGCAGCGTTGGCGACACCCGCATCGAATTTATTTTGCTTTGTTGGCGTACCGTCGGTAAAGAACACAATAATCTTCTTGGCGTCTTTGCGACCATAAGTGGTAGTGATTTTCTCGGCCAGCTCTAGGCCATAGTCGGCGCGCGTGGCGCCGGCAGGCTGAATTTTATTAATTGTATTCTTCTTGAGATCATCCGCATTGCTGCCGGAACAGTAGGTCAATTCTTTCATAACCTGGGTGTAATTGTAGGAGTACCCTCCGTCGCGATACATATTGTTGCCGATATCGTTGGACTTCTTGCCCGCAAACTTAACAATGGCAACCCTATGCTGCCTATCGACGCCCTCGATGCTCTCATTTTGTTTTGCGATGGTATCGATAAAGCTGTTCGCAGCGTTCTTCAGTGCATCGATACGCTTGGTGCGATCTCAGCCACCCATAGGATCATCCATCGAGCCAGATGCATCCAGCACCATCACGATGTCGAGCGGCGTAGTAACCGTCACGGTTGAATTAGACGTCGAGGACATGGCCGAAAGCGTGGTCAGAAAATCCGACTCCTCGTTTTCCTCAGTTGCCTCGACCGTCTTGTCGGTCCAGATTCGGCCGACGTTTTGAGTCGTTACTTTATTACCGTTGTGACCGGCCGCCCAGATTTCCCAGCGTCCGCTGGTGTCGGGATCGACGACGACCTTTCCGCTCATTGTCGGTCCGTCCATTCCTGTGCTGGACCTGGCGTTGGCCTCGGGCAGCATGGCAAATGCTGCAGCCGGCAATACCAGCACTACGGCCAGCATCACCGCCAAGAGACCCCTCGTGTACTTACTCATCGCGTCTCCCTTCTCGCAGGCTCAAACCTTGCATCAGCCTAAAGTTACGAAATGAGACACAATTAGGGCAGGTGACACATGTTCCAGATTCGGTTTTGAGCGTGAGACAAATGTCTCACCAAAGTTGAGACACGGCGTTTTCGCAGGAAAACGGGTGCGACTCGGAGCCATCAGGCAAAAATGACCCACTTTCCTCCGTCCTTGGGGGATCAGGAGCTGTTACGGGTATGGTGCCATTTCAAAACTATGCCGGATTACGGGGCAAAAGTCGGGGCCCTCATCCATACCCTCATTTTTTGAAAAACGGCAGGCTATCTACCTGCGGTTTTGTTTTTGCGATTTTCTGTATGGTCGGAGATTCGCTATCCAGCCCCGTAATCCGGCATAGTTTTGTTCGTGGCGGCCCAACCGCGCGTTTAAGCGCGGGGCCGATGGGGCATTTTTGCCCCACCGGCCCTATTCCAGCGCTATTCCGGCTTGGTTTCTACTGTGGGAGTCTTGTCCGCTGCGACTGGGGTGCGGGCGGTGTCCATAGTCAGGCAGTGCTTGGGGCAGCTCTCGATGCACTCACCGCACACCACGCAGGCATACGGGTCGATCGACCACGTTCCACC
The DNA here is from genome assembly GCA_937950325.1 of uncultured Collinsella sp. Lineage (GTDB taxonomy): Bacteria > Actinomycetota > Coriobacteriia > Coriobacteriales > Coriobacteriaceae > Collinsella. The sequence goes on along the minus strand of CALFDJ010000016.1, from coordinate 44,489 downwards.
CTTGCGATCGACCGCCAGCGCACCCGCCGGGCAGCGACGCGCGCACATGCCGCAGCAGATGCACACGCCCATGTCGTTGACGATGTGCCCGCGCAGGCGCTCGGGTGCCGCGAGCCTTTCCTGCGGATAGCACACCGTGACCGGCCGCTTGGCCATAGAACCCAAGGCCGTCTTGGCAAATGTCAGCAAACTCATGCCGCGCCTACCTTTCCGTGCAGCTAATGCAGGGGTCGATGGTCAGGATAATCATGGGCACGTTGGCAATGAGCACGCCCTGCAGCGCATGCGTCAGACCCGCCAGGTTTTGCGACGTCGGCGTGCGCACGCGGAAACGGTCCAGATTCTTGGTGCCGTTGCCGCGCACATAATAATACGCCTCGCCACGCGGCTGCTCAATCACAACCTCGCCGCGCGCACCGTCGGCCGGCGTGAGCTTGGTACGCCCGCCGATGCCGTCGTGCGGAATCTTGCCGACAAGCTCCTTGATAATGTCCATGGCCTGCGTGACCTCGGCACAACGCACCTGGCAGCGGGCATAGCAGTCGCCATCGATGGCAACGATGGGCTCAAATGCAGCCAGATCCGCGTAGGCACCGTCGCCAAACATGCGCACGTCGTAGTCCACGCCCGAGGCGCGCCCAAACGGGCCGACCATCGAAAGCTCCAGCGCGTCCTTTTTGCTGATCACGCCCACGCCATGCAGGCGCTCGCCGCAGCTGTTGTCGTCCAAAAACGTATGCACCAGGGCCTCGTAGTCGGGGCGCATGGCATCGAGCGTCTGGACAATGCCGGCCAGCTCGGAGTCCTCAATGTCGTGCTTAAGGCCGCCGATCTCGTTAATCGAAAGGATCACGCGCCCGCCGCAAGTGCTCTCAAAAATCTTGAGAATCTGCTCGCGCAGGGTCCACGAACGATAGAACAGCGCCTCGAAGCCAAAGGCATCGGCGAGCAGGCCCAGCCACAGCAGATGCGAGTGGATGCGCGAAAGCTCATGCAAAATGGTGCGGATGTACTGCACGCGGCCGGGCACCTCGATGTCGAGCATGCGCTCGCAGGCGCTGGCATAGCCGCAGCTGTGGCCCACGGCGCAGATGCCGCAGATGCGCTCGGCGATGTAGCCAAACTGGTGCATGTCACGCTTTTCGATGAGCTTCTCGAGTCCGCGGTGCACAAAGCCGATCTGCGGAATTGCCTCGAAAACGCGGTCGTCCTCGATCACCAGGTCCAAATGAAGCGGCTCGGGCAGCACCGGGTGCTGCGGGCCAAACGGAATAACGGAGCGATGTGCCATGGACCTTACGCCTCCTTTTTCTGCTTGTCGCGGGCGGCCTTGGCGGCAAGCGCCGCGCGGACCTTGGCTGCTTTCTCGGGATCCATGGCGGCGAGCTTTGCCTCCATCTCGGCGGCCTTAAGTGCGGCCTTGGCAGCAGCTTCATCGTGCTGAGCATCGGAGCCGGCAGCCGCAGCGGGCTGAGCAGCGACGCCCGCGGCGTCGCCGGCGCTCGCCGCAGCCGAAGCATCGCCGGCACTCGCAGCGCTCTCCCCTGCAGCAGCCGCAGCGGCGGCCTTTTCGGCCGCGGCCTTGCGCGCCTTGGCCTCGGCAGCGGCACGGACCTTCATGGCTTTCTCGCGCGCGGCCTTCACCTCGGGCGTGATGACGCTCATGGGCTCGGCAGTCGAAACCTGGTAGAAAAAGCCCTTAAAGTCGACCTGCATGTCGGTGATGGCAAGGCCAAACAGGTCGTGCGCCTCGTTCTCAAACGGGAACACCGCGGGGTAATACGAGCTGATGGACGGAATCTCCTGGTACTGGTCGATGCCCTCAACCACCAGGTTCTCGATCGCATAGTTTCCGTCCCGCGCGATCTGCTCTTGCGCAGCGCGGACGTTGATAAACGTATAGACCAGGCGATACGATCCGTCGTCCACACAGCGCTCGGCATGCATCTGCACAAAGCGCGCGCCGGCACCCTTGAGCGCCTGCACATTCGGTAACAGCTCGTCGATCCCAACGATGGTATAGATAGCCTTTTGCATTACTCGGCCTCCTTTGCAGCGGCGGGCGCGACGGGCTTCCCGGCAGGCACGTCACCGGCACCGTCAGCCCCGGCCCCCGCGGCCACAAACCCGTCCTCGCCCAGCTCAACGCCACCGTCCCAGGTAGCGGCACCGCCCACGGTGAGCGGATCGCCGCCGGCGCGCATCACGGCCTCCTTCTGATCAAGGATGCCGCACGCCTCCACGATGGCATCGATCACGGTCTCGGGACGAATGGCGCACCCGGGCGCATACACGTCCACGGGAATCGCACGGTCCACGCCGCCGATCACGTTATAGGCATCGCGGAATACGCCGCCCGAACACGCGCAGATGCCGCAGGCCACCACGCACTTGGGCTCGAGCATCTGGTTGTAGATCTGGCGCACGACGGGCAGGTTCTGGGCATTGACCGACCCCGTCACCAAAAAGATATCCGCATGCTTGGGGTTGCCGGTGTTGACCACGCCAAAGCGCTCCGCATCGAACAGCGGCGTGAGCGAGGCCAGCACCTCGATATCGCATCCGTTGCAGCTCGAACCGTCGTAATGAATAACCCACGGCGAGCGCGACATTTTATGATCCATGGATGCCGCCTCCTAAATAAACACGTCGACGAGGATGGGCATAAGGTTGAGCAGGCCAAACACCAGCGCCACGCCCCATCCGAGCCTAAAGCAGCTGCGCCAGGTGCTGCGTGCGAAGGTGTTGTCGATCAGGACCTCGACAAAATACGTCGCGGCCATCACGACCAGGGCTACAACCCAGCTCACGGGGTTGTCCCAAACAAAGAACATGCCCACCCACATCAAAAACAGCACGGTCTCGCACCAGTGCATAAGGGTCATCTTGGCCAGCGTGCCGCCGCTCATCTCGGTGGCGACGCCCTGGACGATCTCCTGATGCGCATGATGCGAGTACGAAAGGTCAAACGGCGACTTGCGCAGCTTGATGGTAAGCACCGCGAGCAACGCGAGGAAAATGGGTGCGCTGTACACGATGATGGGGACCGACTGCCCCGTCACGGCGATGGAATCAAAGCTGTCGGTGGCAAGGTACAGGCCCACGCTCATCAGCAAAACGGCGGGCTCGTAACTCATAACCTGCAGTAACTCACGATCGGCGCCAACCTGGGCAAACGGGCTTTGCGTCGAGGCGGACGCCAGCACCACAAAGATCGCGGCGAGCGTCACCATAAAAGCGCACAGTAGCGTGTTAGAGCCCGACACAAAGATGCCGCCGCCCACAACGGTAAAGATGAGCGCGCACGCCATATAGGTATCGTCCATGGTGTTTACGCTGGCGGGGGCCTTGCGCAGCAGCTTGGCAACGTCGTAGAAGGGCTGCAGCAGGCGCGGGCCCACGCGGCCCTGCATGCGGGCGGACAGCTTGCGGTCGATGCCGTCGATCATGCCACCCACAAGCGGCGCCAGCAGGGCAAACGCCACGGTGCCAATAAAAATGCCCACGACACCCGAACCTTCAAAATACTTGCCGCGCAGCACCGAGGGCGCACTCATGGCAAGTCTCTCGGGCCCAATCCATGCGCAACACAGCAGCGCAAACAAGATAATGCTGCAGCACACGACGCTACCCGCGGGGCCAATACGCTTCTCGCCAAGGGCGTCCTCCGAGTACCAATTGCGCTTTTCGGCCTTTACCTCGTGTCCCATCGAGCCGCGGAAATGGCGATATTTGTCGGTTCCCACACCCGAAAGATATACGTTTACATGCGGTTTGTTGCTCACGCGGAATGAAGTCAGCAACACCACGGCAATAAAAGCCACGATAACCACCATCAGATACATGGCGTCCTTGCCAATAACGTACGGCACGCGGCCAAACACCATGGCCAAGTAAGGCGACACCAGACCGCTCGAGATAACCGGGAACGCCACGCAGCACAGAATAAGCAGCGCGGCGATGGTGTTGAGGGCCATCCATTCGGTCTTATGGACATTGACCTCAACGTTTTGAGCCGTGGGGTCGACGCCCGAAAGCTTGGCAAGCCACTTGCCCCAGAAGAAGAACGTCGCGGCCGAGCCAAAGGCAAGCACCATGATCATGAGCACGTTGCCGGTCTGCGCGAACGCCACCAGGGCGCCCCACTTGGACACGAGCATGCCAAACGGCGCCACAAACATGCCCATGATGCCCAGCATCATCAGGCGCGTCAGGTGCGGCATGCGGCTGAACATGCCGTCCATGTCCTCGATATCGCGGCTGCCGATATGATGCTCGGCCGTGCCCACGCACAGGAACAGCAGCGACTTGGCCACCGTGTGGAACAGGATCAGGAAGATGGCCGCCCATACGGCCTCGGGCGCGCCGACACCCAAGCAGGCACTAATGAGGCCCAAGTTGGAAATGGTGGAGTACGCGAGCACGCGTTTGGCGTTGCTCTGCGAGATGGCCATGAGGGCAGCGAGCAAAAACGTGATGGCACCCACACTCGTGACCATAAAGCCGGTCACAGGATAGATGGCATAGAGCGGGCTCAGCTTGACCATCAGGAACACGCCGGCTTTGACCATGGTTGACGAGTGCAGCAGGGCGCTCGTGGGCGTGGGGGCAACCATGGCACCCAACAGCCACGTGTGGAACGGCATCTGTGCGGCCTTGGTGAGTGCGGCGAGCGACAACAGGATGACCGGCATCACCAGCAGTGCGGATTGCGCGGTACCGGCGCCGGAAAGCTCGATCATGCCCGAGATGGTCAGCGGCATGCCGTTAACGTGCAAGAACATAAGGCCCGCCAAAAACGCGATACCGCCCAGCATGTTAAGGATGATCTGGGTGAAAGCGTTCTTGATGGCCTCGGGCGTGCGCGTGTAGCCAATCATAAGGAACGAGCACACGGTGGTGATTTCCCAGCCGCAGAACAGCCACTCAAGGTTGTCGCTCGTCACGATGACGAACATGGCTGAGAGGAACAGGAACATAAGCGCCAGGAACTGCGGGCGACGGTCGGGCGCGGTCTGCCCGCGCAGTGCGGCCTCGTGCTCGTCGTGGGCCTGGAAGTCCTTCATATAACCCAAGGCATACACGCAGATGAGGCTGCCAACAATGCCGACGGCGAGGACCATGATCACGCTCATGTAGTCCAGGTAGAGCGGCGTCGCCGTGACGGCTTCGGCCGCGGGCAGCGTCATGGCTGCAAAGGCGAGCGAGCCCACCAGCTGGACTATGCCGAGCACCATGGTGAGCGCGTTCCTATATTTGTACGCGTTGTACAGGATGACGGCGCACAGAATTACGTCGATGACGGAGCTGATGATCGAGAGCACATGCGAGGTGCCGGGGGCAACCTCAAAGCTCTGCGGACCCGTGCCAAAAAACATGACGGCGACTACAACTGTCACCGCCATAATAATGCCGGAGCCTATGAGCCCCACCGCATCGCGGGCGCGGTCACCGCGCGCGAGCAGCATGCCCAGCGCCGGTACCAGCGGAAACAGGGTAAGGAAATACAGTAGCGTCATACCATCACTCCCCCATGCAAAAACGCTGCAATTGTTTAACGTTATAGCTCAATTGAGGAATAGCGGCGGCAGGTTTTCGGTCAACTGGGGAGTTTTAGGCGTACGGGGCAAGGGTACGTCCGCATTGGAGTAGAGGGGTGACGCTCCCTTACCGCAACGACAGACGCGCGGGCCACTGCGCGCGGTTTATTGACCACGTTGGAGGATGTCCCGATAGGCTCGCGCCGGTCCAAAAAGTTGGCGCGGCAAGAAAAATGCGCCCCTGTGGGCGCACCATCCCGTTTGCTATTCCGCCTTTTTAACGCGCGGCTTGCGACCGCGCGGCTTATCGACCAGTGCGGACTCACCGCTCTCGCGGTACTGACGGCACCAAGCCTTGACCGAAGACTCGCTGGGAATCTTGTGCTTGATCATGGCCTCGCGAACCGTCAAGCCGTTTTCCAGACGGTCCTTAACCACAGCGAGCTTTACGTCGTACGAATAGGTGTGATGATGCGAACCGGCATTGAGAACGGCGTCGGCACCGCCCACGGCATACGCGCGGGCCCACTGACGAGCCGTGGCCTGGGGAATGCCAAGCTCCGCGGCGAGAGCGCGATGACCGACCCCCTCTTGGAGGATCTCGACGGCGCGCTGCCTAACCTCGGGCGCATGCGTGCGAGTCCTAGTTGCTTCCGACATACCTGCCACTTCTTAGCCTTAACCGTTAATCTGCCTTCTTACGTGCAAGTTAGATAGTAGCATTTTACTGTTTGCTCAAAGCAGTTAATTAAAATAGACGCGGCATTATCTGGGCATTTGGCACCAAATTACGACATATCTTTATCGATTATTTACGCTGGTAGCTGACTCGCAGCTAATCGTCATTCGCTTGTCAACAAAATTGGCATCTCTTTATGTCCTTTGGTATAGAGGATATAGTTATTAACCCCTCCCCCAATATTTTTGAGTGATCTGCAAGGCAGTAGACGTCCTCACTCCTCATGATTACCGCGCATTGCCATTCATCGGAGCAAAACAAAAAGGGCGGGACCTGCTGCGCTTGCAGGCCCCGCACCGGTTGACACCCGACGGGACACAGCCGGGCGAGACGGATCCGTGCTACCGCCCCGCCTGGCCGCGATGTTCAACTACAGCTCGTTGGCCGCGTGATACGCCGTGCGAATGGCGCTCGCAATGTCGGCGGTGCGCTCACCCGAGCAGTCGCCCACGCAGGTCACGGGCACCGTCACGCCATCCAGGTCAAACGCGTTGGCCTTGGAGCCCACGGCCATCACCACGTAATCGCAGGCGATCTTCACCGGCTCCTCGGCGCCGTCCTCGGTGGTGCGAATGGCCTCCACGCCCTCGTCGGTAATGGCGGTCAGGCGGGTCTTAACGTGCTGCTCCACGTTGTGCTCTGCAAAGTCGCTCATGATCAGCGGCAGAATGGTCTCGGACTCGCCTGCGGCAATCTTGTCGAGCATCTCGACAATCGCCACCTCGCAACCGTGCTGCAGCAGGTACTCGGCAGTCTCGGTGCCCACCAGGCCGCCGCCAATGACAGCGACGCGGCCCGTAAGCTCCACCTTGCCGGCCAGCACGTCCCAGCTCGAGACAACCTTGTCCGAATCGGCACCCGGAACGGGGATGACCACGTCGTGCGCGCCCACTGCCACAATCGCAGCGTCGGCGGCGTTGAGGTCCTCAGCGGTAGCGGCATGGTTGAGCTCGACCTTCACGCCCAGGCCGGGCAGAATCTTCTCGTAGTACTCGACCGAGCGCATGATCTCGTCCTTGCGCGGAGGCGCGGCCGCCAGCACAATCTGGCCGCCCAGATGATCGCTCGCCTCGTAGACGGTCACGTCGTAGCCGCGCTTGGCCGCCACGCGCGCGGCCTCCAGACCGGCGATGCCGCCGCCCACCACGGCGATCTTCTTGTCGCCCTCGCCCGGCTTAATGGCGATGGTTGCCTCATCGCCGTTCTCGGCATTGAGCACGCACGAGATGTACTTGCGGTCTTGAATCGCATCGACGCAGCCCTTGTTGCAGTTGAGGCACTCGCGGATGGGCTCACCCGTGGCGGCCTTCAGCGCAATGTCGGGGTCGCACATGAGCGAGCGGCCATAGGCGATGATGTCGGCGGCGCCGTCTTCCAGAATCTTCTCGCCGGCCTCGACCGAAACCACGCGGCCCACGGTTGCCACCGGCACGGAGACCAGGGCCTTGACGCGCTCGGCCACGGGCAGCGTCCAGTTGTAGGGCATGGCACCCATGGGCGGAATGGTGTCGCCCATGTTGCCGGTGTGGTTGGCCTGTGCGACCTGAATCATATCGATGCCCGCGCCCTCGAGCAGCTTGGCGAACTCGCAGGCCTCGTCGGGCTGCAGGCCACCCTTGCCACGCGGCGTGCCGTCGGGGTTCTCCATGATCACGGGGAGCTTGTACTCCACCATCAGCTGCGGCGCGGCCTCCTTAATGGCGGCGACGACCTCCAGCGCGTAGCGAACGCGGTTCTCGAACGAACCACCGTACTCGTCGGTGCGCTGGTTGAGGATGGCCGAGCACAGCGAACCCACCAGGCGGTCGCCGTGGACCTCGATAGCGTCGATCCCGGCCTGCTGTGCGCGAGCGGCCGAGGCAGCGATGGCCTCCTTGATCTGGGTGAGCTGCTCTACGCTCGCCTCGTTCACAAAGTGCTGCATGTCGTGATGCAGCTTGGCGTAGGCCTGGTTGCGGATCTCGTTGGACTCGGCCATCTTGGCGGCAAAGGTCTCCTCGTCGCCGGCGGCCTTGGCCTCCTGCGCGGCCTTGGCGGCGGCCATGGATCCCATGACCATGCGGCCGACACCGGGCACATCGTACTCGGGGTGGAACAGCTGCAGCGCGACCTTGGCGCCGTGCTTGTGGACGGCGTCGGCCAGCGCCTTAAACGTGGGGATCTGGGCGTCGGTTGCCAGCTTGGGCGTGGGGCTTGCGGTCATGACGGGAGCGACGTCGCCGATGACGATGTAGCTCACACCGCCACGGGCCAGGCGCTCGTAAAAAGCCAGGCTGCGCTTGCCAATGGAGCCGTCGCGCTCCTCGTAGCCGGTGGTCAGCGGCGGGAACATAATGCGGTTCTTGAGCTCAAGGGGGCCAACCGTAATGGGCTGGAGCAGCTTGGATGCAGATGCGGTCATGGACATTCCTCTCTTGTAGGCGCGGCGGCGATGATGCCGCGTAGTTGTCTAGAGGATATGGCATGGGAATACAACAGCGCAACGGAAATCGGCGGACAGCAGGTAGCGGCAGGTGGATGGGGATGGGCGGGGCGGCCCGTCGGTTTATCTCAATCTGTAACAGTTACGCGGCAAAACCGGGTCTTACTGTTACAGATCGAGACAAACCAAACCCGCCTGCTAGAAAATCTCAATCTATAACAACAACTCGGCAAAATCCGTCCCTCGTGTTACAGATTTAGACAAACACGACCCAACCCACCGGTATATCTCGGTCTGTAACACCTAGCCGCCCAAATCGGGTCTAGATGTTACAGATCGAGATTTTGTTTGAGAGGCCGAGAATTGGACCGAAAACACGGTCCCGAAATAACAAAAAAGCTCGCCGGCTAGGCCGACGAGCTGCAAGTTCTTGGTCGCGGGGGCAGGATTTGAACCTACGACCTCCGGGTTATGAGCCCGGCGAGCTACCAGACTGCTCCACCCCGCAATGTCTGGGCGCCTCATGTGCGCAAGAAAGAATATTACGTGGGAGTTCGGTAAACGGCAAGGAAAATCTCGTAGAGCATAATTCCTTCATATTTAAACCCCTCAGTACATATCATCGTAAACGAATCGCAGCCGAGCGCCGGCGGCGGCGCGTATACAATGGTGCGCGTCCTTTTACGCCGACACCTGGAGTAGACATGCTGCTCGCTATCGATATGGGAAACACGCAGACGGCCATGGGCCTGTTTGACGGAGACGAGCTGGTGCAGTCGTGGCGCATGCCCACCGACCGCTCCTATACCGCCGACGAGATCCATGTGCGCCTGATGGGTTTCTTTAAGATGTACGGCCTTTCGCTCGACGCGGTCGACGCGATCGCCTTTGCCGGCGTGGTGCCGCAGCTCTCGCGCGAGTGGCACGCCGTGGCCGACCGCATTGCCGCGGACGCCATCGTCATCGGGCCGCAGACGGCCGCGGTGACCAAGCTGCGCGCGGCGCGCCCCCAAGCCGTGGGTGCCGACCGCGTCGCCAACGCCGTTGCGGCCGAAACTTTCTACGGCGCGCCGGCAATCGTGGTGGACTTTGGCACCGCGACCAATATCGACGTCATCGATGAGGACGGTTATTACATTGGCGGAGCGATCGCGCCGGGCATCCGCATCTCCATGGACGCGCTTGCCGCCCGTGCCGCCAAACTCGCCAGCGTGCCGCTCGAGGCGCCCGAGCACGCCATCGGCCGCGATACCGAGGAGTGCATCAAGGTCGGCGCCGTAACGGGCGCCGCCGCCATGGCCGAGGGCCTGGTTGCGCGCATGAAGCGCGAGCTGGGGCGCGAGGACGCCACCGTTATCGCCACGGGCGGTCTCGCCAGCATCGTCGCCGATTCAACCGACGCCTTCGACGTGGTCGATGGACAACTCACCATCAAAGGCATTTGCGAAATCTACCGCCGCATGCAGAAGCTGGGGTAGGACGAGGACCTAAGTCGAGCACGCCCGATGCCACAGTCCCCGCAAACGTTCGCCAAGCCTATTCCTCAAAACTGAATAATTTTCAATTTTGAGGAATAAAGCGCTGGCAACCCATTCCCCAGACAAGCGAAAGCCCTCCCCGGTGCAAGCCGAGGAGGACTCCGTTGTCATCGTTATCTTTGGGCGCTGGCGCCCTGCGTTACAGCCCGCGAACGCGCACGGCCTCGGGCGGAAACTCCTGCTCGCCGGCATCGGTCTTGATGGTCGCGCGACCCCAGATGTCCAGGCCCGCAAACACACCAACCGCGAGCGGCAGGCCGTTGGGCGACACCGCCGCGACCTGACGACCCAGCAGCGGCACCATATCGAAGTACTCACCCAGCACCGGGGCCAGCGGGCCGGCAGCGCCCTGCGGCGTGTTGGCAACAACCGCCCAGGTGTCAATGCGAGCGAGCACCGCCGCGGCCAGCACCTCGACCAGCACCTCGTCGGCCATATCCACGCCGAGCTCGCCTAGCGCCGCACGCTCAACATCAACCGTCACCGCGGCAAACATGCCCGCAGCACCGGCACCACCGTTGACGGCGACGCACGCGAGCGATGTCTCAAACGCAGGCGCGCCGCACACGATGTCACTCGGCCACTGGATGCCCACCTTGCCGGCAAGCCCCAGGCCCGGCGTTGCGGCCGTGCCCACGAGCGCGTCCATCATGCCCATTGCGGCCACAAACGGCAGGCCGTGGAAGGCATGCATGTTCACATCGGGGCGCACGACCAGCGAAAACGCCAGCGATGCATCGCCCGTACTCCACGCGCACCAGCCCGCAGACATGCCCTCGCGGCCCGCGTCACGCGCCACGTCGAGCTCGGTACCGGCGGTAACAGCATTCATCTCGATCATCTACATACGCCCCAATTCGCCCACGATATGGCCTACGCGATCCTCGGGCTCCTTGACCTCGACGCCGTTGTAGCGGAAGAACCGCGCCGGGTCGTGCATCAGGTCCTCGAGCGGCACCAGCACAAAGTCGCGCTCGCCGATCAGCGGATGCGGCAGACGCAGCTTCTTGCCGCCGTGGGTCTCGCCATCCATCCACAGCAGGTCCAAGTCGATGGTGCGCGGGCCGTTGGCCTTGGCCTTCTTGGAGCGGTCGCGACCCAGCTCGGCCTCGATCTTCATGAGCTCGTCGAGCAGCACCAGCGGAGCCAGCTCGGTCTTGATCTCGATGACGGCGTTGGCAAACGCGTCCTGGCGCGTCTCGTAGGCCGGCTCGCTCTCGTAGATGCGCGAGCAGTTGGACACGCAGGTGAGCGGGATTTCGGCGATCATGTCGCGCGCGGCGCGAATGTTGTCGCAGCGATGCCCCAGGTTGGAACCCACGGCCACAAACGCGCGGCGCGGCTGCGGCTTGGCAACGGCCCAGTAACCGTTCAGGAACTGCGCAAAGCCCGCAACGTCATGCACGCGCACGATGTTGGCGCCGGCCTGGATGGCGCCCAGGCACACACCAAATGTGGCGGCATCGCGCTCGGCGGCCTCGGTCACGCCCGAGACGGCGCCCACAAAGCGCTTGCGCGACACGGCGCACATGAGCGGATAGCCCAGCGACGCCATCTTGGCGGTCTCGCGCTGGATGACGATATCCTCATTGGCCGTCTTGCCAAAGCCCGGGCCGGGATCGATGCAGATACGGTCGCGCGACACGCCGGCATGGATGAGCGTACGGGCCTGGTCGGACAGAAAGCCCATGACGCGGCGCATGATGGGCGCAGAATCGGGCAGGGTAAAGCGGCGGAGCTGCGAGGTGGGCACGTAGGCTTCCTCGCGGCGGGCGCTGCGGCGCATCATGGCGGCCAGGTGGTCGCTGGGCTCTGGTGCGGCTTCGGTAGCTGCGGGCACGGTCTCGGGCTCTGCAGTCTCGGCGGCAGGAGCGGTCTGCTCGGCAGCCGGCGTCTCTGGCTCGGACTCGGGCGCGGGCTCCGGTTCGCCAAACGGCAGCGAGGGCTGTACCACACCGCCCGGAAGCTTGGCCTCAGCCTTGGGCTCGCCCAGCAACTTGCCGCGACGGCGACGGGCCGGCTTCTCGGCCTCGCGCGCAGCCTCGGCAGCCGCTTCGCGCGCCTTCTCGGCAACAAACGCCGCAGCCGAGGTATCGAGCTGCACCGTCGCGTGCGTGCGGGCGGGTGCGGCGACCTCGCCGGCGTGCATTACGATGACGCCGCAGGTGCTCGTCTTAACGAACTCAACCATCTTGGGATCGGTGAAGCCCGTCACGTCGTTGACAATCGAAGCACCGCAGCGCACAGCCGCCTTGGCAACCGCCACATGACGCGTGTCGATCGAGACAATGGCGCCCTCTTTGGCAAGCGCGCGCACGACGGGCAGCACGCGACGCGCCTCCTCGTCGGGGTTGACCGGGGTAAAGCCGGGGCGCGTGGACTCGCCGCCCACGTCGATGATGTCGGCGCCGGCATCGAGCATCGCCAGGCCGTACTCGATAGCGGCATCTTGGTCAAAGTGCTCACCGCCGTCGCTAAACGAATCGGGCGTCACGTTGAGGACGCCCATGATGCGCGGACGATCAAAGCTGAGCTCGTACTTTCCGCACCGCCATGTCTTGCTGTCGTTCGCCATGAACATCCTCCTAAAATGCCCACGCCGCCGCGCTCGGGCGCTGGCGGCGGGATCGCTTTGCAATCAGTCTTTCTATTGTATCCGCGCGCGCGGGCTAGAACGCAAACGCGGCCGCGATGTCGCAAGAAATCAGCAGGTCGGCATTTGCATCCTGATCGGTGGGCGCCAAATTGCAAATGGCCAGCGTATCGCCAGTAAAGTAACGAGTGAGGCCCGCCGCCGGATACACTACGAGCGAGGTTCCACCCACGACGAGGGCGTCGGCTGCGGCGATGGCAGCAACGGCGCCGGTAAGCACACGCTCATCGAGCGGCTCTTCGTAGAGGACCACATCGGGCTTGACGCGACCGCCGCACGCAGGACACACGGGCACGCCCGCGGCATCCTCGTGCTCGCGCGCGCAAATCCATTCGGCGTTGTAGACCGCGCCGCATGTCTGACAGATATTGCGGTGGACCGAGCCATGCAGCTCAAACACGCGCCGTGAACCAGCCGCCTGATGCAGGCCGTCGATATTTTGCGTCACCACGGCATCGAGCTTGCCGGCGCGCTCCAGCTCCGCCAGCTTGGCGTGGCAGTGGTTGGGCTTGGCGTTAAGGGCGATCATCTTGGTCCGGTAGAAGTCGAAAAACTCCGCCGGATGCGCCTCGTAGAAGCTGTGCGAGAGCATAGTCTCGGGCGGATAGGAAAACCGCCGGTGATACAGACCGTCCACGCTGCGAAAATCGGGAATGCCGCTTGCCGTGGAAACGCCCGCGCCGCCAAAGAAGGCCACGTGGCTATGGGTTTCGAACAGCTCCGCCAGCGCGGCGGAGGCCCGCTTGGGACCCGATATTGCCTGCGTCATATATGTCCTCCGTCCGTGTCTTAGGGACGGCGGCGTTTGCACCATCACTCGCGGACTCCGCCCCGCCCCTGTTGCGCTAATCTTAAGCCTGCCAACCCCGTCGAAAGGACACCATGCCTCAGACTTACACTTTCGCCTCGTGGAACGTCAACGGCCTGCGCGCCGTGCTCAAAAAAGACCCAAGCTTTATCCAGATCGCACAGGAGCTCGATGTCGATATCCTGGCGCTGCAAGAAACCAAGCTGCAGGAGGGCCAGGTCGATATTGACCTGCCTGGCTATCACCAAACCTGGAGCTACGCCGAGCGCAAGGGCTACTCGGGCACCGCGGTCTTTAGCCGCCAGGAACCGCTGCGCGTGCTGCGCGCCGATGCGCTGCTGCCCCACGCCGGCGAGGGCGAGGCGGCCGAGCTCGTCGCCCAAGCCGCAACCGAGGGCCGCGTCTGTGCGCTCGAGTTCGACAAGTTTTGGTTCGTGGACGTCTATACGCCCAACGCCCAAAATGAGCTCGCGCGCATCGATGTACGCATGGCCTGGGACGATGCCTATCGCGGCTTTTTGGCAGGCCTCGAGCGCGAGACCGGAAAGCCCGTAGTGACCTGTGGCGACTTTAACGTGGCTCACGAGGAGATCGACCTTAAGAACCCCAAGTCCAACCGCGGCAACGCAGGCTTTTCGGACGAAGAGCGTGGTAAGTTTACCGAGCTGCTCGACGCCGGTTTTACCGATACCTGGCGCGCGGCAAACCCCGACGTCGAGGGTGTCTACAGCTGGTGGAGCTATCGCTTTAATGCCCGCAAGAACAACGCCGGCTGGCGCATCGATTACTTCCTGGTGAGCGACGCAATCGCCGGCAACGTGCGCGACGCCGGCATCCGCGGCGATATCTTCGGCAGCGACCACTGCCCCGTCACCCTCACGCTAGAGCTCTAGCGCCAAGCAATTCCTGGGGGACAGAGGAAAACAGATCATGTGACCCCTCTCCCCCTATAAGTTGCGGTGGAGTAGTTCCTGTTTGGGCAGCAAATAGCCAAAAACGAGAACTATTCCACCGCAAGTTCGTGTGGGAACGCGAAATGCCCTACAGTCCGTATTTCACGACGACACGGTTAATGCGACGGCACCAAGGCTTGTACAAGGCGGCCAAAAACACGCAGGTCGCAAGGCCGTGCGTGATATCGAACGGCACCGCCGTGGCAAGACGTGCCACGGCACCCGCCCAAGTAAGCGGCCGTACAAATCCAATGATGTCATACGCGTTGATCACGACGCCATAGAGCAGGCCCGACGCAAAGCCGTACGCCAGCAGCGCTGGCATGCGCACGGTGCCGTCGGCGCGGTCGAACGCACCCGCATACGCCAGCGCACCGCCAACGTATCCCACGAGCCCCCAGGCATACATCTGCCACGGCGTCCACATGCCCTGTCCAAAAAAGAAATTGCTGGTCAGCGCCGCCAGCGCGCCAACCATAAAACCGTTGCGGCGACCAAGCGTCGCCCCCGCGATAATGGCGATGGCGCTCACCGGCTTAAAGTCGGGAATGGGCCCAAACAGGATGCGCCCCGCCGCCGCCAGCGCCGCCAGCACCAGCGTGGGCATAATCTGGCGCAATCCCGGACGAGATGCCTCGTAACCCGCAAAGAACAGCGCGAGCACCAGCGCCACCACGACAAGCATGGCAAGCGCCGCCTGCTCAACACCCGCCAGCAACGCCGCAGCCATTACCGCCGGCACCGCCAACAACAGCGGGATCTCCAGTTTTGCAAGCAAACGCGAGAAACGACAGTCCGTCATCCCATCACGCCCTATAGAACACGTTGTCGGCAAAGAAGTCGGCCGGCGGCTCCATGCAGGCAATCTCGCCGTCAAACATCATGGCGACGTCGTCGGCTACCTGCTCGGCAAAGTCCAAATCGTGCGTAGCCATGATGACGGTGCCGCCAGCCTTCGCATGGTCACGCAGGGCGCGGGCGATGATGCGGCGGCTGAACAGGTCTAGACCCTTGGTGGGCTCATCGAGCAATAGCAGTTCGGGGCCGATTAGCAGCAGTTTTGCCAATGCAAGCAGTTGACGCTGCCCGCCCGAAAGATCGTACGGATGGCGTCCATCCAGACCCGACAACCCCAAGCTCGCCGCACGCTCCCGCGCCACGGTCTCGTCATATCCGCAGGTCGAAGCCCATTCCATCAGCTCGTCGCGAACCGTATCGGCAACCAGCAATGCTTTGGGATTCTGAGGCAGCAGCGCCGCCGAGGCCGCTCCGCGCACCATGCGGCCGCGCTGCAGCTTGGCGGTCTTCGCCAGCACCGAGAGTATCGTCGACTTACCGCATCCGTTGCCGCCCACGATCGCATGCACCGCACCGGCCGAAAACGCCACGTCGAGCCCGCGCAGCACCCAACCGCCCGCGCGATCGTAGCGAAACCAGCCTTCCGACAGGGTGGTAGCCGACCCGCCGTGCATTTTTTGGAGTATTCTGCTTCCATCCGTGCGCGGGAAGGCTTCCGAGCCATTCTCGAGCGACGTTTGCGCCACAAATTCGGACGATTTGTCCAATTCTGAACTTTTTTTCGCGCTCGATACGTCCCCGGGCGGCTCCAGAGAGCCCAAATTGTCCTCACGCCTGCTGAATACTCCGTTTTTTGCACATCGGATGGCACCCCACCCCAACATGTCATCGGAAAACAGCGATTCTCGGCGTCCCAAAGAAGCCATATCCGCCACCTCGCGCACGCGACCGTCCTCAATCCGGTACGCACGCGTCGCGTATTCGAGCATTGGGCGCGGCTGATGCGTCGCCACAACAACCGTGCAGCCCAGCTCGCGATTCACACGAAACAGCGCGTGCAGGAAATTCTTCTCAGCAACGGGATCGAGCTGAGACGTGGGCTCGTCGAGCAGCAGCACGCGCGGGCGTAATGCCAGCACAGCCGCCAGCGACAGCAGCTGCTTGCGTCCGCCCGAAAGCGTATCGGTGTCGCGGTGGAGCCAATCTTCCAGCCCAAAGAAATAGCTGGTCTCAGATACGCGACGGCGCATCTCATCACGCGCTAGCCCCAAGTTTTCCAGACCAAACGCCATCTCGTGCCACACGGTCTCGCACACGATCTGGTTCTCGGGGTCCTGAAACACATAACCCACGCGCTCCGCCGATGCCCGCACGTCCATGTCGGCAACGTTCTCGCCCAGCACGCGCGGCTCGCCGGAGAGCGTACCCGCCGGCGCGATCTCGGGCTTGAGCAGCGACAGCAGCGTCGACTTGCCCGAACCGGTACCGCCAACAAGCAGCGCAAATGCACCTTGGGGAACAGACCAGTCGAGCCCCTCGAGCACCGCAGCATCAGTATCGGGGTAGGCAAAGCTCAGGCTCCGCACCTCAATCGCCGGCATATCCGGGCCGCACGCCGCGCCCGACACCGGGCCCCTATCCAACCGAGCCATCAGCCAAACCTCTTCTCATCAATCGCGTGCAACGTGCAAGGCAGCACCATCCAGGCAGCGTACACAACATAGCCCGGCCACGGCGCCGGCACCGAGAGCTGCGGATAAAACGAATACTGCGTCGTCGCGGTCCACGCCACCGCCACCGCGGCGGCGCCAAACAGCGCAAGCCCAACCAGCGCGGCAACATCGCCGCGCCCCAGCCGATACCGCGCATACGTCGTTCGACGCGTCGCGGCGCCCCACCCACGGGAGCGCATGGCGTCCGCGCGCTCCAGCGAATCTTCCATGCCCCAGCCCATCAACACGCTCGACGCCCGCAGGCGCGATCGCACGGGATCGGTGGGCGCGCGGCCCGGCACATCAATCGCATCCTGCACCGCCAGCACCGTACGACCGCGGCGTAAAAACTGCGGGATAAGCCTCATGCACATCGAGATCATGAGCGCAATCACCGGTGCGGCATTGCCCAGCAGCGCGAGCACCTTGTCGTATTCGAGCATCGACGCCGCGGCCTCAAACCACAGCACGCTCGCCACAAACAGCCCGCCCATGCACAGGCCGTATACCATGCTTTCCAGATACACCGCGCGCATGCCAATACGGAACAGCTCCGTCGAGCCCGAGGCGCTAAACAGCGGATTGACCAGCGCGATAATCAAAATCACCGGCAGCTGCCAGCGGAGTGCGCCCAGCGTGCGGGCAGCCCCGCGCGTCGCAAATCCATACGTCAGCCCGCCCGCAAGTGACAGCGCAATCAGCACCGGCTGCATCGAGAACATGGTGAGCCCCAGCGTCAGCACCATGTAGAGGGCCGGCACAGCCGGATGCGACATCGAGAATGCCGCGACGGGCTCGCCGCCAAACTCCTCTTGTATGTTGTCCACGGGCACCCCCGTCCCCTCGCTCAAACGACAGCTCCGCAGCACCGCCAACGCCGCACGCAAGCAGCGCAAACGCCACGCCGGCGGCACCGACATCGGCCGCCATGAGCCAATCGCTACGCGCTCAACATATGCCTGCGGTATCATATTGCGCCGTGTATCGTTTCCAAACACACGTCTCTATAACGTAACAGGAGATCACATGGACGCAACCGCAATTATCCTCGCTGCCGGCGAGGGCACCCGCATGAAGTCGAACCACTGCAAGGTTTCGCACAAGATCCTGGGCAAGCCCATGGTCCAGTGGATCGTCGACGCCACCATCAAGGCCGGCTGCAGCCGCGTCGTGGTCGTCATCGGCAGCCACGCCGACGAGATGCGCGCCCTCATCGACGGCGCCTATGCCAACAGCGCCACCAAGGTCGAGTGCGTCGAGCAGACCGAGCGCCTGGGCACCGGCCACGCCGTGAAGGTCGCGCTCGAGGCCTGCGGCATCGCGCAAGGCCCGGTCGTCGTGCTCAACGGCGACCTGCCGCTCATCACCGCCGACACCGTCGCCAAGTTCGCACAGACCGTCGCCACCGGCGAGCTCGCTTGCACCGTCATGACCATGACCCCGCCCGACCCCTTCGGCTACGGCCGCATCAAGCTGGGCGCCGACGGCCAGATCGAGCGCATCATCGAGCAGAAGGACTGCACGCCCGAGCAGGCCGCCACGCTGCTGGAGTGCAACGCCGGCTGCTACGCCTTTGACGGCGCGCAGCTCGCCGCCCACATTAACGAGATCGGCAACGACAACGCGCAGTCCGAGTACTACCTGCCCGACATGCTCGAAATCCTCAAGGGTCACGGCCAGGCAGTCTCCATCTTTCACTGCGATGACTACCGCGACGGCCTGGGCGTCAACAGCCGCATCCAGCTCGCGCAGCTCACCGCCATCGCGCGCGACCGCATCAACGAGCACTGGATGGCCGAGGGCGTTACCTTCATCGACCCCACGCAGGCCTGGATCGGCCCCGATGCCGTCATCGGCCGCGACACCATCGTGTGGCCGCAGACGCATCTGATCGGTCACGTCACCGTGGGCGAGGAGTGCCAGCTCGGCCCCAACAGTCGCCTCACCGACACCACCGTCGGCAGCGGCTGCACCATCGATGAGACCATCGCCATCGAGGCCGTCATCGAGAACGGCGTCGACTGCGGCCCGCGCGCCTACCTGCGCCCGGGCACCCACATGCTCGACGGCTCCAAGGCCGGCACGCACGTGGAGATCAAGAAGTCCACGATCGGCGAGGGTTCCAAGGTGCCCCACCTGTCCTACATCGGCGACACCACCATGGGCTCCGGCGTCAACGTGGGCGCGGGCTCCATCACCTGCAACTACGACGGCGTCCACAAGCACAAGACCGTCATCGGCAAGGATGCCTTCATCGGTTCCGACACCATGATGGTCGCGCCCGCCCAGATTGGCGACGGTGCGCTCGTGGCCGCCGGCTCCGTCATCACCGAGCCGGTTCCGGCCGACGCACTCGGTCTGG
Organism: uncultured Collinsella sp.; assembly: GCA_937950325.1. Classification (GTDB taxonomy): domain Bacteria; phylum Actinomycetota; class Coriobacteriia; order Coriobacteriales; family Coriobacteriaceae; genus Collinsella. The sequence goes on along the minus strand of CALFDJ010000016.1, from coordinate 24,964 downwards.
GCCGCGCCCGTCAGGTAAATATTGAGGGCTGGGCCGCCGATTATCGCCGCCGTCTGCACGAGGACGACGAGGCATAACGCTTTACCAAGCACAAAAGGAGCTGTTCCATGGGGACGGCTCCTTTTTCTATCGTGACCTGCGCGACCGGATGAGTGGTCGGTTCGTGTCCGTTGACGGTAAAGACGTTATCAAGACCCGATTAACCCCGTCGCGCGGTTACAATGCAAAAAGGCATCTATATGGCATTCGATGTATAAAGGAGAAGGGTAATGCCGATTAATGATCCCGAGAAGTCGGAGAATATGCGCAAGTCCATCCGCGTGTATTCCGGTTCCTCCAACCGTCCCCTCGCTCAGAAGATCGCTGAGTACCTTGGGGTCGAGCTTTCGGGCCTTACGCTAAAGCAGTTCGCCAATGGTGAGATTTACGCCCGCTACGACGAGACCGTCCGCGGCGCCGACGTCTTCCTGATTCAGTCCGTGGCTGGCGGCAACGTCAACGACATGCTCATGGAGCTGCTCATCGCCACCGACGCTGCTAAGCGCGCATCCGCCCGCTCCATCACCGCCGTTATCACCCACTACGGCTATGCCCGCCAGGACCGCAAGGCCGGCCCGCGTGAGCCCATCACCGCCCGCCTCGTCGCCAACCTGCTCGAGCGCGCCGGCGTCAACCGCATCATCACCCTCGACCTGCACCAGGGCCAGATCCAGGGCTTCTTCGATATCCCGGTTAACCACCTGTCCGCGCTGCCGCTGTTTGGCCAGTACTACAACGACATGCACTTCGACACCGACAACCTGGTTGTCGTCTCCCCCGATGTGGGCCGCGCCAAGGCCGCCAAGAAGCTGTCCGACATGCTCGGCTGCGACCTGGCCATCGCCCACAAGGGCCGTCCGCGCCACAACGCCGCCGAGGTCATGGGCATCATCGGTGACATCAAGGGCAAGACCTGCATCATCAACGACGACATGATCGACACCGCTGGCACCCTGTGCGCCAACGTCAAGGAGCTCAAGGCTATGGGCGCTGGCGACATCTACGTCTGCGCCACCCACGGCATCTTCTCCGGTCCGGCCATCGAGCGTCTGAACGACGCCCCGATCGTCGAGTGCCTCGTCACCGACGCCATTCCCGTCGAGGTCGGCGGCAAGATCAAGACCATCTCGGTCGCCGAGGAGTTCGCTCAGGCCATCTCCGCCGTTTACCACGAGGAGCCCGTCTCCACGCTCGTCGGCGGCGACTTCGCACTGTAGTCGCTCGACCCTCGCATCCCTCCGGAGCCCCGGACACGCCTGCGGGGTTATCACGCGAACGTCCTCGCCGCTTTGCGGCTGCGGGATGTTCGCTTTGATAACCCCTCCCGGCGTGTCCGGGGCTTCCTGCTGTCTCGGGGCAGCTGTTTTCTGAAATGACTTTGCTGCAACCTTTCCTCGCCTTCGGCGGGCGTGGTAGCCTTTGTCGTTGATTAAACTTTTTATGTAACGGAAGGACAAATATGGCAGCTGCACAGCCGCTTAAGATTCGCATGGTTGCCGGGCTTGGCAACCCTGGCGAGGAATATGCCGAGACCCGCCACAACGCCGGCTTTAAGGCGATCGACGAGTTGGCCCGTCAGGCCGGCGTCACGTACTGGAAAAACCAGGCCGGCGCCGAGGTCGCGCTCATCAACATCAACGATCCCGAGGAAGAGGGCGGCAAGCGCCAGATTGTACTGGTCAAGCCGCAGTCGTACATGAACACCTCGGGCGGGCCCATCTCCAAACTCTGCCGCGAGTACAAGATCAAGGCCGAGGAGCTGCTCGTCATCCACGACGAGCTCGATATTCCCGCCGGCGACGTGCGTGTTAAGGTGGGCGGCGGCCATGCCGGCCACAACGGCCTGCGTTCCATCATCGACAAGATGGGCAGCCGCGACTTCAGCCGCATCCGCACCGGTATCGGCAACCCTCCCGGCAAGATGGCCGTGGCAGACTACGTGCTCAAGCAGCTGCGCGCCCGCGAGGCCGAGGATTTCCAGGACACCTGCGCCCGCGCCGCAGATGCCGCCGGTCTGGCAATCGTGCACGGCGTGATCTATGCCCGCGACCACGTCAACGGCGCCGCCTCCGCCAACGGCAAGCACTAAAACCTATCATTTAGGGATAGGTTTATTTTGGCAGGTTTTAACTGCGGAAACGCCGCAGCGGCCGCATCGCAATAAACCGCGCACCGCCATATACACATAGCACCCCAAAGGGGGCCGACCTCATTGCAACCCGAGGCTGGCCCCTTTGCCGTTTTACCCGATAAAACCTGCCAAAATAAACCTCTCCCCCTTTGGTAGGCCAAAGTGGATAAACCCTGCTCCCAACCGCCGAAGACACACGTAAGTGACATGTCCATGAGGGTATAATTTGCACCGTATGTCTGCACAACGCCTGTGCACGTACGGTTTTATTCGGGCTACCGTCCATTTCCGTGGAGGCACGGTTCGGCGGCCCTAACAAGAGAGGGGTTCTATGTATAAGATCCTGGAGAAGACGCAGTTCTCGGAGAAGGTGTTCAAGTTCCGCATCGAGGCGCCTGCAATCGCCAAGCATGCGCACGCCGGACAGTTCCTCATGGTTCGCGCCAACGAGACGGGCGAGCGCGTCCCGTTTACCCTGGCCGGCTGGAACGGTGACGAGGGCTGGGTCGAGTTCATCTTCATGGTGATCGGCAAGACCACCGAGATGCTTTCCACCTACGAGGCCGGCGAGTCGCTGCGCGACGTCGTGGGCCCGCTGGGCGTTCCCACCGAGATGGCCGAGGGCCCCTGCGCCGTCATTGGCGGCGGCGTCGGCCTGGCAATTGCCTTCCCGGTCGCCAAGCACCTGGTCGAGACCGGCCACGAGGTGCACGCCATCATGGGCGCCCGCACCAAGGACCTCCTGCTCATGGAGGACCAGTTCCGCGAGCTCCTCGACGAGGACCACATCCACATCACCACCGACGACGGCTCCTACGGCGAGCAGGGCGTTGTCACCGCTCCGCTGGAGCGCCTGCTGCAGGACAAGGCCGTGAGCCAGGTCTTCTGCGTCGGCCCCGTTCCGATGATGAAGTTCTCGACCCTCACCGCCCAGAAGTACGACACCCCCATCACCGCGTCGCTCAACCCCATCATGGTTGACGGCACCGGCATGTGCGGCTGCTGCCGCGTCGAGGTGGGCGGCGTGACCAAGTTCGCTTGCGTCGACGGCCCCGACTTCGATGCCACCCTGGTCGACTGGGATGACCTTCGTGCCCGCCAGGCCGCTTACCGTTCCGAAGAGGGCGAGTCCCTCAAGGCCTATGAGGAAAAGAGCTGCGCATGCCACTAGTTAACGGTCGTTTCGTTGCCGATATGAAGTCGCCCCGCACCCCCGATAACGAGGAGCCGGCTGCCGAGCGCGCCTGCGACTTCCGCCCCGTCGACAAGGGCTTCACCGAGGAGATGGCGCTGGCCGAGGCCGAGCGCTGCCTCAACTGCAAGAAGCCGTTCTGTGTTGAGGGCTGCCCCGTCAACATCAACATCCCCCGCTTTATCGAGCAGATCCGCGAGAAGGACTTCGGCGGCGCTCTCGATACCATCCGCGAGGACTCCATGCTTCCCGCCATCTGCGGCCGCGTCTGCCCGCAGGAGAACCAGTGCGAGGGCAAGTGCATCCGTGGTAAGAAGTCCGAGCCCGTGGCCATCGGCCAGCTCGAGCGCTTCCTGGGTGACCGCCCCGAGCTCGCTTCCACGCCCAAGATGGCCCCCAAGAACGGCAAGAAGGTCGCCGTCGTTGGCTCCGGCCCGTCCGGCATCACCTGCGCCGGCGAGCTCGCCCGCAACGGCTTTGACGTTACCGTCTTTGAGGCCTTCTTTACCGGCGGCGGCGTGCTGGTCTACGGCATCCCCGAGTTCCGTCTGCCCAAGGCAGTCGTCAAGCGCGAGATCGACGGCCTGGAGGACATGGGCGTCAAATTTGAGTACAACTCTGTCGTGGGCAACATGGCCACGGCCGAGGAGCTGTTCGAGCAGGGCTTCGACGCCATCTACGTGGCGACCGGCGCTGGCCTGCCCAAGTTCCTCAACGTCCCCGGCGAGAACCTGCCCAACGTCTTCTTCGCGAACGAGTACCTCACCCGCGTGAACCTGATGAAGGCCAACAAGTTCCCCGAGTACGACACCCCCACCAAGCACGGCAAGAACGTCGTCGTCTTTGGCGGCGGCAACGTGGCTATGGACGCCGTCCGTACCGCCAAGCGCCTGGGCGCCGAGCACGCCATTATCGCCTACCGTCGTACCGAGGATGAAATGCCTTGCCGTCGTGCCGAGCTGCACCACGCCAAGGCCGAGGGCGTCGAGGTTCTGCCGCTCGTCTCCCCGCTCGAGTTTGTCGCTGGCGAGGACGGCTCCGTATGCGCCGTCAAGGTCCAGAAGATGGAGCTCGGCGAGCCCGACGAGTCCGGCCGTCGTCGCCCGGTGCCCATCGAGGGCGCCATCGAGGAGATTCCCTGCGATGTCGCGATCTCGGCTATCGGCACCAACGCCAACCCCTTCGCAAAGAAGATCGGTGGCAAGATGGAGCTCAACAAGTGGGGCTACATCGTCGCCGACGAGGAGACCGGCCAGACCACCGATCCCCGCATCTGGGCCGGCGGCGACATCGTCACCGGTGCCGCTACGGTCATTCTGGCGATGGGCGCCGGCAAGAAGGCCGCCGCTTCCATCACCAAGAGCCTGCTGGGCGAGTAATCACCTACAGCGCTAGCCACCAAACGGCAAAGTCCCCGTCGAGCACACGCCCGGCGGGGACTTTTTTCTATGCCAGTCGACCGACCACCACAAAGGTGCCTGTCCCCTTTGTGGTGGTTTTGGTCGGCTAGCCTTCGAGCTGCGCTACTTTGTAGCGGTAGGCAGCGGCGATAACGTCTTTGCAACCCTCGCGGCCCAGCTTGGCGCGGTTGACGACGATGTCTTTGCCGCTCGTCATCTTCCACTTTCCGGCACTGTAGCGCTTATAGAACGCCTCGCGCGCCTTCTGCTGCTGCTTGACCAGCTTGGCGCCCTTCTTTTTGTTAAGGCCACGCTTCTTGCGCACGATCTCGACGCGGTCCTCAAAGGGTGCGGTCACCAACACGGCAATGTGATTGGGGTTATTACGCAGCAGGTAATCGGACAGGCGGCCTTCGATAATGCAGCTCTCGGTCTCGCCCAGATCCAAAATCACCTGGCTCATCTTTTGGAACAACTTGTCCGAGTACGAACGCGCATCGTAGCGGTCGGGCAGAAACGCCATGTTCTCCACAGCCAGACGCTCGTCATAGGCGGCCATCTTATCGAGCGACTCGCCCGCGCGCAGCGACGCACGCACCAGCAGCTCGTTATCGTACAGCGGAATCCCCAGCTCATTGGCGAGGATACGACCGATCTCGTGGCCCTCGGCGCCAAAGTCGCGCGCGATGGTAATGACCACAGGACTCTTCTTGTTCTCCAGATCGCTCATCGCGATTCCTTTCTCTATGTGACAAAGGGACAGTCCCTTTGTCACATTCTACGCTGCCACAATACGACGTTGATACGCTCGGACCAGCAGCGAGATACCAAAGTTGAGCACAAAGTACATCGCAAACACCAGGCCGTAGAGCATAAGCACCTGCGACAGGTCGATCGCGTGGGCCATCACGACGTTTGCCGTGTACATGAGCTCGGCCACGTTAATGCCCGAAAGATACGAGCTGTCCTTGATGACGGTCGTGCACTGGCTAAACAGCGCCGGAATGATCGTCTTAAACGTCTGCGGCAAAATGATGTAGCGCATGGTGGCAAAGAAGCCGAAGCCCTGGCTCTGCGCTGCCTCAAACTGGCCACGCGGAATCGAGTTGAGACCGCCGCGCACAATCTCGGCCATAACAGCGCTGGTAAACAGCGTAAAGGCGATGGTCGAAATCACAATGTCCAAACCCTGCACCGTAAAGTAGATAAACAGGATCCACAGCAGGTTTGGCGTGCAACGGAACAGCTCGATATAGGCGCTCACCAAAATACGGAACGGGCGGGGCGCATAGCTCTTAACGAGCGCCAGCACCGTGCCAAAGATGAGCGAGAAAAAGATCGACAGCGCCGAGATCTCGATCGTCTTAACAAAGCCGCCCCAAATGTAGAGCAGGTTGGTCGCGTTGAAGATTTCCATGCGCTAGGCCTCCTCTACGTTGTCGAGCCCCAGCTCGGCCAGGCTCACGCCGCGCGGACGCTCCTTGGAGCGGCGCTCGAGCCACTGCACCAGCATGGCGAGCGGAAAGCAGATGATGAAGTACATAAGGCAGCAGACGATGTATCCCTGCAGGTAACCGTACAGACTCACATAGTTGTCGGAGCGGTACATAAGGTCGCCGCCGGCCACAAGCGCCAGCACCGACGTGTTCTTGACCAGGTTGAGCGCCTGGTTACACAGCGGCGGCAGAATGATCTTGAATGTCTGGGGCAGCACGATGTACCAGTACGCCTGCGCACGGGTGAAGCCCTGGCTCTGAGCCGCCTCCATCTGACCGCGCGGAACCGCTTCGATACCGGTGCGGATGACCTCCGAAATGTAGGCCGCGTGATACAGGCCCACGCCCAAGAAGCCCAGCACGAACGGCGCGATGCGCACCGGCTGGTCGGCACCGGTCATGGCCTGCAAAAACTGCGGACCGGCCATGTACATAAAGAGCACCTGCACGGGCAACGGGGTGTTCTGGTAAAACTCCACGTACACGCGGCTTATGGCGCGCAGCACGCGCGAACGAGTGGTAGAGAACACGCCCAGCAGCGTGCCCAGCACCAGCGACAGCAACAGACCGGCAACGACCACCTGCAGCGTCACGCCAAAGCCCTCCCAGAAGGGCCCCATGTTTTGAAATGTCGTCGACCAACGGTCGGCGTCAAATAATCCTTCGAGCATTTGATTCCTTCCTTGGACGATGCGCCTATACAAGACCCCAGGTCTTGACCTCTTGGTCGAGCCAGCCATCGGCCAGGCGATCGCAAATCACCTGATCGACCACGGCCGAAAGGTCGCAGCCCTTCTTGGTCGCCACACCGTAGCCCTGCTCGCCAAACTTGACCTCGGGCTGCAGCAGCTCAACGGTCTCGTTCATGTAACCGGCCAGCGTGGAGCGGTCCATGGCAAAGACATCGATATTGCCGGCGTCGAGCGAACTCTTGATGATGGGGTAGCCGCTAAAGGCCCTAAACTCGGGCTTGCAGCTAAAGCCGTTGTCCTTGATCATCTGCTCGATCAGGCCCTGCGTGGTAGCACCCTGGCTCACGCCAATGACCTTGCCGTCCAGATCCTCAATCGAGGTAAAGCCCGAACGCTTCTTGACCATGAGTCCCACGTAGTCGGTGCGGTACGGCGTCGAGAAATCCCAGCTCTTCTTGCGCTCGTCGGTGATGGTGTAGGTCGCTGCGACCACGTCGAGCTGGCCGTTATCGATCAGCGGACCGCGCGTCTTGGGCGTTACGTCGGTAAACTCGACAAGCTCCTGAGCACGGGCCTCCTTGTAGCTCACGCCAAAGACGGCAGCGGCGATCTGGTAGCACAAATCGACTTCCATGCCCTCAAAGCGGCCCTTGGCGGTGTCGTAATAGCCATAGCCGGGAACGTCCTTCTTAACGCCGGCATTCAGATGGCCACGCGACTTGATGGCCGCAAGCTTGGAGCCCTTGTCGGAGCCCTCGCCGCTGGTGGAGTTGCCGCAACCGGTAAGCGCGGTCCCCGTCAGCGCAAGCATGCCGGCGCCCGCCAGCTGCAAAAAGTGACGGCGCGACACGGCCGCCCTCGTCATATCCGTCATGTCCATCACCGCGCCTAGTGCAGAATCTTGGACAGGAACTCGCGGCAGCGCGGGTTCTCGGGGTTATCGAAGAAGTGCTCGGGCGTGCCCTCCTCCAAAATGCGGCCGTCCTCCATAAAGATGACGCGGTCGGCCACCTGGCGCGCAAAGCCCATCTCATGCGTCACGCAGATCATGGTAATGTCCTCCTGCGCAAGCTCAATCATAACGTCCAGAACCTCCTGAACCATCTCGGGGTCGAGCGCCGAGGTCGGCTCGTCAAACAGGATGATGGGCTGCTTGGTGCACAGGGCACGGGCGATGGCGATACGCTGCTGCTGACCGCCCGAGAGATTCTGCGGATACTCGCCGGCCTTATGCGCCATGCCGACGCGCTTGAGCGCGGCAATGGCGATCTCGGTCGCCTCCTCCTTGCTCTTCTTTTGCAGCTTGATGGGCGCGAGCGTCAGGTTGCCGAGCACCGTCATGTTGGGATACAGGTTGAACTGCTGAAACACCATGGAGCTGTACTTGCGAGCCATCTCCAGGTGATTCTTTTTGGTGAGCGGCGTACCGTCGATGACGACCTCGCCCGACGTGGGCTCCTCCAGATAATCGACGCAACGGATGAGCGTCGACTTACCCGAGCCGGAAGGCCCGATCATTACGAGCTTCTCGCCGCGCTTGACGGTGAGATTGATATCTTTGAGCACATGCAGGTCGCCAAAGTACTTGTTGAGATGCTTGATCTCGATCATGTCTGCCATGAATGTCCCTTCCCTGCGTTTACACGAGTTGAACTATTGTACGGAAAGAACCGCGTTTCCGCAGCCCACACTACATTCCCGTAAAGAACCCGCAACCTTCCACCTGCTCATTGGGGACAGGCTTAAATGAGTGCCTGCTCATTAGGCACTCATTTAAGCCTGTCCCCAATGAGTACCCAATGAGTACCCAGCCCAGCAAAAAGGGGCGCGACCGCAATGGTCACGCCCCCTCAACATCAACTATGTACCGCTCGGCCCCTACGCGAGTTTGGCTCCGACAATCTTGGCAGCCGCAGGCTTATCGAAGTTGCCGCCGGTGGCCTTGCCGAGTGCACCCATGACCTGGCCCATCTGCTTCTTGGACGTAGCGCCCAGCTCGGCGATGACCTGCTCGATCAGAGCCTCGAGCTCCTCGCCCGAAACCTGTGCGGGCAGCAGGCTCTCCAGAATCTTGACCTGCTCGGTCAGGTTGTCGGTACGGTCTTGGTCGGTACCGGCCTTAATGGACATCTCCAGCGTCTCGCTCGTCTGCTTAATCAGACGCTTGATCATGCTGTTGACGTCTTCCTCGGTCACGTCGCGGCGCTCGTTAACCTCGATATTCTTCACCTCGGCCTTGACCTGGCGGATGATGGACAGGCGAACCTTATCCTTGGCCTTCATGGCGGCGATCATTTCCTGCTGCAGCTCTTCGTTGGTCATCTGCAAATCCTCCTCAATAGCGTGGGCGGCGCTCGCATGAGCACCGCCCCATGATTACTCAGTCGTCGACGAATCGTCGGTCGAACTCTTGGTGACGCCCTTCAGACTCACGTTATAGGGCACGTCCTTGGGCATGGGGTTGACGGTGATGTCGGCGTCCTTCTTGTACTGCTCCAGCCACTCGCTGTATGCAGTACTGGCCGCCTGCGTCTTCACCACGTTGGAAACATACTTCTTGATGTCCTTGGGTACCTGCTTGATGTCATCGACCTGGCTATCGACATGGAAGTAGTCGGTGCACTTGATGACATGGTAACCGTACGTCGACTCAACCACGTCGCTCACATCGCCCTTGCTGAGGCCCTCGAGCGCCGTCTGATAGCTGTCGACGAAGGTAGTGAGCTTATCCCAACCCACATCGCCCTTCTTCTCCTTGGAGCCAGTGTCGTCGGAATACTGCTCCACGGCGTCCTCAAAGCTCAGCTCGCCGGAGTTGATCTTGTCCAGGCACTCCTGTGCCTTGGCCTTGGCGGCGGCCTTGTCCTCGTCAGATGCGTCGGAATCAACCTTGATCAGGATGTTCGACGAACGACGGGCATCGTTGTAGTTGGACAGGTTCTCATTGATGTAATCGACAATCTCGCTGTCCTTGGGCTTGCTGGTGGGTGCCACGGCATCCTTGAGCTTCTGCTGCGCCAGGCTCTCCTTGAGCGAATCCTTGTAGGTGTCCTCGGTGTAGCCGTAGGTCTTAAGCGTCTTCTTAAAGGTCTTGGCACCGCCCGCGCTCTTGCACGCGTCCTTCCAAGCCTTCTCGACCTCCTTGTCCGACACCGTCACGCCGTTTTCCTTCTGCGCCTGCTGAAGCAGAATCTGCTGCGCGTAGGAGTCGATGAGCTGCTTGCGGTACTTCTTGGGTGTGAGGTCGTTGTCGACCAGGTACTGTGCCCAGTCCTTGTCCTTGGTGTAGCCGTAGGACGTGCGCATGCTCATGATCTGCTTGGTCACGGTGTCCTCGGTGAGGTTGGTGCCGTTGATGGTAGCAGCCACGCCACCAGTAAGCTTATAGCCCGAGCTGGCACTTTCGGTCTGCGACATCAGGCCGGAGCACGCCATGGCCGAGACGGAAAGCAGCATCGCCAGCACGCCGATGACCACCAGGACAATCTTGACGGTCTTGGACACATAGGTCTTGCGCTGCTTCTTACGAGAGCTGGAGGCGGCGCGGGACCGCTGCTCGGGCGTCGGCGCGGCCTCGGGGTTCTTTTTCTTGTTTGCCATGTTTGGCCTTTCGCATCACGAATCGAACAAACGCCATTGTGTCACAACGCAGCCCCCGCGGCACACCTGGTGCATGGGGGACAGGTTAATCTGCACCATTTTGGTGCAAAGGGGACAAGTCTGGCAGTTGGCAATTAGGGACGTTCCTTTTCTGCCGGCAGTTAGGGACAGTCCCCCAGCGCCGACCTTAAAAGTGGCGACGGATGGCGTCGACCATGCCCTGCGGCGTGGTTTGGCCGAGTACATCGGCTGCGGCATCGGCATCCATAAAGATATTCATGAGCGCTTGCAGGGCCTCGACTTGCCCGCCCGGCTCGGCAATGCCCAGGTTGATGATGATCTGCGCCGGCACCGGGGCGCCCATGCCCGCCATCGCGTTGAACGTCACAGGTGCGGCGGGCTTTACCACCGCGATATAGGGCTTGGCCACAAATCCCGGATCGGTATGCGGAATGGCGATGTTTGCCGCCGGCATGGCGAGACCCGTGGGATAGGTGTCCTCGCGCGTGCGGACGGCGTTGAGCCAACCGGGCGCAATGTAGCCGCGCGGAGCGAGCTCACCCTCGAGGCGCGCAAACACCTCATCCGGCGTCGTGCACTCCCAATCAAAAAACACCAGCTCAGGCGAGAATAGCATCTCGGCGTTATCCGCCATACTGTCCTCCAAAGTTGTATGAGGTTCACAATGCCCCATATGATAGCGAAACGAGACAGACAAGGTTAGCCGAGGATCCCGATCATCTCGACCGCGCGAGCAGGTGTCAAGCACACTTCGGGCATCGCCTCCAGCATGCGCCGGTCGCTCGTGACCACATAGTCAACATCCGCCGTCTCGCCCGAAGCGATGATGAGGTTGTCTTCAAGATCCGGCATGCGCTTGCCAAGCATGCGCGCCATTTCGCACTCTGCCAACGAAAGCGGAGAGGCCGTCGCCACCTGCATCATATGCTCGATGCAGGCCCATGACGCCGAGGCAAACGACACGTTAATCCCATTCGCATTCCGCCGGGCCAGACGACGAGGCAAAATATAGAACACATCCTTTGCCGTCGTTGGCGCATACAGAAGGTCGATCTTTCCCGCCTCGGCCAGTTCAACCAATCTTTTCGCTTCGTCGAACGCCCCTTCTTGCAGGTAATAATCGAGCCAAACGTTCGTATCTACCAAGAGATGCTTTGCCTCAATCATCGGCAATTCGCCTCAATGTCGGCAATCATCGCGTCATACATATCATCTCGTACGGCATCCCAGTTGTCCGCCGAAGATTCCGCCGATGCGAAATCCGACGCGCTCAGCCCCAACGAGGAAAAAGCTAGGCCACACCCCTGCTCGGCCAGACTCTCCGCACGGGGCGCTTCGCGCTTATCCGCCACCATAAATCCCGGCAACGTTTGATGTTCGACGAGATAGGCCCAAAGTGCGCGAATGGCATCGCTCGGCCCCAACCCATTGCGAGTTAGGACCGCATCGCCACCAGCTTTGAGCATAGGATCGATTCGTGTGTTGAGCTGCACCGTTGCTGTACCCATAGCGGCTCCTCTCTACGTGCTAGCAGTATAGCAAACATAAAAGGCAGCGCAAAAGGGCCCCGCCCGAACGCGGACGAAGCCCTATCAGATTTCTTGGAATAGCGTTTGGGATCCACCCGGCTTCCCTCAGCAAAGTTGGGTGTAGCAATCGAAATAATTTGCTCCTGCGTCTATTCAAAAGGAGGCCATTCGCGCACGATGCGAATGGCCTCCTTATTAACTTAGCCTATTTGTGCCGTCTGAAGTTAATTGCGCGCCGCATCAATTGCGACCTTGCCGCTCTCCAGCACGTGAACGCGGCCGTCGGCGAGCATCTGCACGACCTCGGGATACAGCACGTGCTCGATCGCGTGGATGTGCTCCTCGAGCGTGTCGACGTCCCAGCCCTCCTCAACAGTCAGCGCACGCTGGGCAATGATGGGACCGTTGTCGTAGATCTCGTTGGCAAAGTGCACGGTCACGCCGGTCACCTTGACGCCGCGAGCAAACGCATCGTCGATCGCGTGGGCACCGGTAAAGCTCGGCAGCAGCGCCGGGTGCAAGTTGACCACGCGGTTGGGGAACGCCGCCAGCAGCGGGGTGTGCACCATACGCATGTAGCCGGCCATCACCACGTACTCGCAGCCGCGCTCGAGCAGCTCGTGCGCGATGATCTCGTCGGCGGCGATGGGGTCAGCATAGACATCCTTGGACAGCGTGAGCGTCTGGATGCCCGCGCGCTCAGCGCGCTGCAAACCCTTAGCCGAAGGACGGCTCGACACCACAAGCTCAATCGAAGCGTTGAGCTTGCCGGCGGCGATCAGATCGATCAGCGCTTGCAGGTTGGTACCCGAACCGCTGATGAGCACACCGATCTTGAGCGGCTCAGCCGTATCGGTGCCGGTCGGACGGGTATAGGGCACAAAGTCCAGGCCCTCGGCGGCAGCCATCTGCTCGTTAGCGCTCATCGGAGTACACGACCTTACCGGAGCCCTCGACGCACTCGCCCACGCGGAACGGCTTCTCGCCCAGCGCGACCAGGGCCTCGGTCACGGCAGCCTCGTCCTCGGGGGCGACGATCAGGCACAGGCCAACGCCCATGTTGAAGGTCTTGCACGCCTCGTTGGGCGCAAGCTCGGCCTGGCGCGACACATAGGTGATGACGGGCGGAACGTCCCAGCCCATCTCGGCGCCGTTGCGGGTGACCACGGCGTCGACGTCGTCGGCAAGCGCGCGGTTGAGGTTCTCGGTAATACCGCCGCCAGTAATGTGGGCGATAGCGTGCACGTTGGCGCCGCCGCGGAGCAACTCAAGAATCGGCTTGACATAGATGCGCGTGGGGGCCAACAGGGCGTCTGCCAGCGATGCGCCGCCGAGCTCCTCGAGCGGACGGCTCAGCTCCTCCGCCTTAGCGGCGGCCTCGGGCGTGCCCGGCTTAATACCGTCAACGCCAATGACCTTGCGCACGAGCGAGTAGCCGTTGGAGTGCACGCCGGTGGAAGGCAGACCCAGGATCACATCGCCCGGGCGGACGTTTGCGGGGTCGAGCATCTTGGGACGATCGACGACGCCCACGGTAAATCCGGCGAGGTCGTAGTCGGCAGGCGCCATGACGCCGGGGTGCTCGGCCATCTCGCCGCCCACGAGCGCGCAGCCCGCGAGCTTGCAGCCGTCGGCCACACCCTTGATGATCTTTGCCATGTGCTCGGCCTCGATGTGACCGATGGCAACGTAGTCCAGGAAGAACAGCGGCTCGGCGCCCGAAGCCAGAATGTCGTTGACGCACATAGCGACCAGGTCCTGGCCCACCGTCTCGTGACGGTCCATGATCTGGGCGAGCACGAGTTTGGTGCCCACGCCGTCGGTACCGCTAATCAGAATCGGGTCTTCCATATCCTTAAGCGCGGCGGCCGAGAACAGGCCGCCGAAGCCGCCGATGCCGCCGATAACCTCGGGGCGATTGGTGTCCTTGACCATCTGCTTAATCGCGTCGACGGCGCGGCCGCCCTCGGCGGTATCGACGCCGGCATCCTCGTACGTCACATGCTTGCTGTCGCTCATCTGAGCCTTCCTCTCCCACCACCGTGGCGCCGCGCGGGCGCCAAACGGTGCTCATAGTTGCGTTCATTTCGGCGCGCGCCATAACAACGCGCTCCGCTCGATCAACAAAACAGCAGGTAAAACCTACCAAAATAAACCTGTCCCTACATGGCAGGTTTAACCTGTCCCTACATGGCAGGCTTTAGGCCTCGCCGTGCTCCTCTTCCCAGCTGCGGTCGTCGTATTTCTCGACCACGGCGTCGTCGTCAAAGTGCAGCGGCTTATCCAGGTTGCGGGGCTTAAAGCCCTCCATAAACTTATCGCGGCCAAAGCTCTCGGGAATCGCCACGGGGTAGCGGCCGGTAAAGCACGCATCGCAGTAACCGCCCTTGGGCATGACCTTCAGCAGGCCCTCGACCGAAAGGAAGGCCAGCGAATCGGCGCCGATATACTCGCAAATCTCGTCGACCGTCTTGTTGGCGCTGATAAGCTGCGACTGCACGTCGGTATCGATACCGTAGAAGCACGGCCAGATGACCTCGGGCGAGTTGATGCGGATATGAATCTCCTTGGCGCCGGCGTTGCGCAGCATCTTGACGAGCTGCACCATAGTGGTGCCACGCACGATGGAGTCGTCGATCACGACGAGGCGCTTGCCCTCGATGTTGTCGCGCAGCGGGTTAAGCTTCATGCGCACGCCCATGGCGCGCAACTCCTGCGTAGGCTCGATAAACGTACGGCCCACGTAGCGGTTCTTGATAAGACCCTCGCCAAAGGGAATACCGCTCTCGTGCGAATACCCCTCCGCGGGCGGCAGGCCGGAGTCGGGCACGCCGATGACCAGGTCGGCCTCGACGGGCTCCTCATGTGCCAGCTGACGACCCATGTCGTAACGGCAGGCGTAAACGCTCTTGCCGTTCATGATGGAGTCGGGGCGAGCGAAGTAGACCTGCTCAAAGATGCAGTTAGCAGGCTCTTCGGCGGCAGGCACGCCCTGCTCGGACACAAGGCCCTCGGCGCTGATGCGCAAAATCTCACCGGGACGGACGTCGCGGACGTACTCAGCGCCCACAATGTCGAGCGCA
Source organism: uncultured Collinsella sp. (assembly GCA_937950325.1). Taxonomy (GTDB): domain Bacteria; phylum Actinomycetota; class Coriobacteriia; order Coriobacteriales; family Coriobacteriaceae; genus Collinsella. The sequence goes on along the minus strand of CALFDJ010000016.1, from coordinate 9,781 downwards.
CAAGTCTCGGAGGCGACGACCCAGCCGCCGGCGCGGGTGACATGGGTGGCAGCGTCGACCGTCGCGGCGTCGTCTTGCGACGGCAGTTGCGAAACGGAAGCGGCATCGGCCTGGTCCAGGCCCTCGTCCACGAGCTTGCCCAGCACCAGCGGGCGAATGCCATGCGGATCGCGGAATGCGTAGAGCGCCTGCTCGTTGATGAGCGTCATGGCGTAGCCGCCGCGCACGAGCTCCATGGTCTTGCGAATGCCCTCGCGCAAATGGCCTGTACGCTGAGTAAAGTAGCCGATAAGCTTGGTCGCGACCTCGGAATCCGAATTGGAGAGGAACGGCACGCCCAGCTCGATCAGCTGGCGGCGCAGCTCGTCGGTGTTGACCAGAGTGCCGTTATGAGCAAGCGCGATAATGACGCTGTTGATGGTAGAAAGATGCGGCTGCGAGGCTTCCCAGCTCTTGGCGCCGGCGGTGCCGTAGCGCACATGACCCACGGCCAGCTGACCGGAGAGCGTCGACAAGTCGGCATTGGAGAACACGCGGTCGAGCAGGCCCAGATCCTTGCGGACCATAACCGTACCGCCGTCACCAACGGCGATTCCCGCCGATTCTTGGCCACGGTGCTGCAGTGCACGCAGGCCAAAGTACGTCAGTCGAGCCACGTCGCGATCGGGCGCCCAGACACCAAAAACGCCGCATTCCTCATGCAGCTGGTCGGAGTCCGGATCATACGTCGACATGGCGTTCACCTGTCCCGCGGCGCGCTCGGCCGCGCGGATGGTTTCTTGAGACATGGCATCCCCTCAGAGCCTCGTATTTTGGCGTTACCCGCCTTATTATACGCACGGCGCGACGCGCTCCCCAGCGCATGAGCAGCGCTTTTTAAAAGCCCACCGAGCTAATAATCCGTTTTGCGGCCAAACATTTTATCGGTCTGCCCAGTGCAAGCGCCCGCGCCCCCAGATGGCCGCCGCGTCCACCGTTGGGGATTACAAAGTTGCAATTGGGACGTTCGTCCTGTCTTTTGGCAGGTCGGCGGCGTATCCTAGTAACCTAGGACAAAGCGAGAAAGGTTCTGTATGGATCGAAACGAACTCGACCCCAGCGTCCCCAGCGCCACGGAGGTCAAGAAGATTCCCCTCATCATTAAAGTGTACGCCGTCCTGTGCATCCTGTCCGGCGTGGGCACACTCCCGTCGGTCGCCGCCTTTATGTGGCAGGTCATCACCGCGCTCATCAACGGCAACGCCGCCGAAAAACTCGGCGACAATATGCTGGTCTCGGTTGGACTCATCGTCGCCGGCATCATGCTCTCTGCGGCAAGTGCCGTCATCCTGATCATCTTTGGCCTGGACCTTATCAAAAACCAGCGCCGCAACGCCGCCCGCCTGTCCTACATCCTTATTGCATTCACCGTCGTCGAGCTTTTGGTCGACGTGATGCTCCAGGGTATCGGGCTCTTCTTGCTTCGTCCCGCCGTCCAGCTCGGCATCCTCATCGCGCTTTCGGCAACCGTCGACCCTACGCTTCGCCAGGAGCGCGAACTGCAGCGCCGCCTACAGGAGATGCTCGACCGCGACGCCGCCGCCGAGGGCATGCTCGGCCGCGATGAGACCGGCGAAGGCTATATCAAGCTCAACTACTTCAACCTGTTCTGGGTATTCTTTGTCTGCTGCGTGCTGGGCCTGATCCTGGAGGACATCTGGCATATGACGGTCGACGACCCGGGCGTCTACCAGAACCGCGCCGGCATGCTGTTTGGCCCCTTCAGCCCCATTTACGGATTTGGTGCCGTACTCATGACCATGGTGCTCAACCGCTTCTACAAAAAGAACCCCATCATTATCTTTTTGGTGAGTGCCCTGCTTGGCGCAAGCTTTGAGGTGTTCGTGGGCTGGTTTATGCAGACCTCGTTCGGTGTGGTCTCGTGGAGCTACTCGCATATGAAGCTCTTTGGCATGCCCGATCCGCTCGCCGTGCTTACGGGCGGACGCACCTGCACGGGCTTCGCCTGCCTGTGGGGCCTGGGCGGGCTCATCTGGATCAAGCTGCTGCTGCCGAGGCTGCTCAAGCTCATCAACATGATTCCGTGGAAAAGCCGCTACTCGGCTACCGTCATCTTTACCGTCATTATGCTGGTCGACGGCGTCATGACGCTACAGTCGCTCGACTACTGGTACCAGCGCGTCAACGGCACGGAGCCGGATATTCCCGTCGCGCAGTTCTACGGCAAGTATTTCGATAACGATTACATGGAGAACCGCTTCCAGAGCATGACCATGAGCCCCAAGGATGCGACGCGCGTGTAGCGTCACGCAATGCCGAGATTATCCAACGCACAGAAAAGCCCGCTGGCAGACTGATGAACTGCCAGTGGGCTTTTTGTTGGCGAGTGCCGCTGCCGGCCTTATGCCTCGCGCTCGACCTCGCTCACACACTCATTTTTGATGGTACCGACGAGCGCCTGTAGCGCATCGACCACATGCGGGCGAATGTCTCCGCCAATGAGCACGAGCATGATGTCGTCGCCCACGGTAAGCTCGCCACTCGCCAGCCACACGCGCACATAGCCGATACCCGGCATCGCGCGCGTTGCCTCGATAGCGGCCTGCACCTTTTCGGCATCGAAGCCAAACACCATGCCGCCCACCTTATGCCCAGGCGCCACACCATCTGTCTCGACCCCACGCACCTCGGCCTTGGGCGTCGCACGCACCACGCCGTTGTGTGTCAGGTACATCCCACAATCAGCCGCCGAAACATCGGCCTTGGCTTCGCGCAGCCAAGCATCAACCGAAGGCATCGATTTGCCGCTTTCAAGCATCATTTCTCCTTTTGATTTCCAGGGTAGTCTTTTTGGGACGGGGCTCTTTTAGCTACTCTCGAACCACTTATTCCTCGACCGGCGTGAGTACCATGACTGCGCGCGTATTGCTAAATGACAGCGAACGGCAAGTCACAAGCGTTACGATCTTGGTTGCCGAAGCGGCACGATCGGTGGCATCGCTCGCCACGGCCGAGGCGCCGTCGAGCATCTCGGACAGGTAATTCTTCAGTCCGTCATCGCCCTCAAAGTTGGGCGTGCGCGCCTTGGCATACGTGTCCTCGACCACCTTGGTCGCCAGCGGGCGCAACTTATACGTCGCATCACGCGTGATGTAGTACACGTATTCCATGCTGTCGAACGTCGCCTGATCGGTCGTATCCGAAATCACGTTGAACATCGAACCGTCGTTCATATGATGACCGTAAATCGTGGTCTGCTGATCCACCATGCCCGGCGCGGTGTCGTCGCTATCCAGGAAGATGGCTCCCGAGGCATTGGCCGTACCGTCGAACAGCGTGTTGAGGTACTTGGAGTTGTTGTTGGTCTGCACCACGGGGTAGTTGATGTTGGTGCCGGGCGCGTAAATCCAACCCACAACCTCGGGATTTGTCTGGGCCAGCGCATTGAAGTCGACAATTGGCACGCCACTGGCGTCCTTGTCGCTCACATATTGCTTTTCGATTTTTTGATACGACTCGCTCGCCTGCTTGTAGCCAATCTGCGCGTTGATAAAGATGGCGGCCGCAGCAACGATCAGGCCAATGCCGATGATGACGAGCAGAATGGGAATGACGGAGCGGCGCTTTTTGCGCGGCGGCTCGGTATAGCTCGATGGCGCGGCATGCGCCGAAGAGCGAGGTGACTTCTTGGCCGTACTGTATGACGAAGGGCGATACGCAGCCGGCGTATCCTGACGGCGATGGGACGTCGGCGTTACGGGGCGCGGTGCACGAGCCTGTTGAGGAGAGAATGCCCGACCCTGCTGCATGGAGCGGGCCGATCCCGCCTTGGATGGATCGGGGATCTGAGAAGCAGAAAAACGTTTTCCCTGATAGTCGGACATGACTCTCCCTATGATTACAGCGGAACGGCAAGTCGCTTAGGCGTCGGCCATCTCCTGCTTCATCTTCTCGATAACCTTGCGGTACTCGGGGTCGCAAGCACCCAGAATCTGCGTGGCATAGATGGCTGCGTTCTTGGCGCCGTTGATGGCAACGCAGGCCACGGGCACGCCCGAAGGCATCTGCACCATCGACAGTAGCGAGTCCATACCGCCCAGGTCACTCGTCTTCATAGGCACGCCGATAACCGGCAGCGGCGTAAAGGCAGCCACGACACCACCCAAGTGAGCGGCCTTGCCGGCGGCAGCGATAATTACTTTGATACCGCGATCGGCAGCAGTCGAGGCCCACTCGTGGACCTTTGCCGGCGTGCGGTGTGCGCTCGCAATGACGAGCTCATAGGGCACACCAAGCGCCTCGAGCTCGGCGGTGCAGCCTTCCATAACGCCCAGATCGGACTTGGAACCCATGATGATCCCGACAACCGGCTTTTGATCTGCCATAAACAAAGACCTCCTGTTGAGAGCGGCGACGCGGCGGATCCGCGACCCTTAACTACTGAGAGTAGTATAGCTGCTCCCGTCCCTGCGGTCTGCGGGTGCCCCGCGTCGGGCTGGGTTTTTATCTTCGCTCCCCTTGCTTCGCAAAGTCGCTCAGACAATAAACCCAGCCCGCCGCGGGGCACCCGGGGACCTACCGGGGATTGCCATGACGTACGTTGGCTGAAATATTAACGTGGAATCCGCCGTTCGAACGAACGGCGGATCCCACACTCACTTTTTATTCAGCCCTAGTCATCGCGCAAAGCCCCTTCGGCAGCACACGGTGCAACCGAGTCACCGCAGGCCGGGGCGGGAGGCGGACCTTTCTCTCGGAAAACTTCGCGAAGCCCAGTTTCCGAGAAAAAGTGTCCGGCTGCCGCCCCGGCCGGCCAGGTCACACTACACCGTGTACTGCGGCAGGTCCTGCAGGGCGATGACGTCCATGCCTATGTCGTTGGCGCTGCCGTGACCCTGCTGGTCCTCGCGCACGGCCTCGATGGCACTCACGTACGTGTTGGCGGCAGACATCGCGGTCACGCAGGTCACGCCGCGGCGCACGGCCTCGGTACGTAGCAGGTAGCCATCGCCACGCGAACCCGGGCCGTACGGTGTGTTGATGATTACCGCAATCTTGCCATCGGCGATGAGGTCGCCGATGTTGGGACGCTCGCCGTCGTGCGGGCCGCTGATCTTCTCCACGACTTCGCACGTCACGTTGCCGCCGCGCAGCACGCGCGCCGTGCCCTCGGTGGAGCAGATGTCAAAGCCCAGGTAGCGCAGGATGCGGGCTACCGAAAGGATATGGCGCTTGTCGCGGTCGCACACGCTGATGAACACCTTGCCGCTGCTGGGATCGGGCAGCTTGTAGTCGATCGCCAGCTGCGTCTTGGCGTATGCCTCGGGATAGCTCTTGGCGATACCCATGACCTCGCCCGTCGACTTCATCTCGGGCCCCAGGATAACGTCGGCGCCGGGGAAACGACCCCAGGGCATAACGGCTTCCTTCATGCAGAACCAGTCCAGCTGACGCTCGTCGCTCGGCAGGCCCAGGCTCGCGATGGAATCGCCTGCCATGATACGCGCGGCACACTTGGCGAGCGGCACACCGGTGGCCTTGGAGATAAACGGCACGGTACGGCTTGCGCGCGGGTTGGCCTCGATCACGTAAACGGTCTCGCCCTTAATGGCGTACTGCACGTTGACCAGGCCGCGCACGCCCAGCGCCATCGCGATGCGGCGCGTGGTCTCGCGGAGCTTCGCCTGCAGGCTCTCGCTAAAGCTGAACGGCGGGATGCAGGTCGCAGAGTCGCCGGAGTGAATACCGGCCTCCTCGATATGCTCCAGAATGCCGCCGATGTAGACCTCTTCGCCATCGCACAGGGCGTCGACATCGGACTCGATCGCACCCTCCAGGAAGCGGTCCAGGTACACCGGGTAGTCGGGGCTAATGCGCGCGGCCTCGGCCATGTAATCGCGCAGGTGCTCGGCATCGTAGGCGATCATCATGCCGCGGCCGCCCAGCACGTAGCTCGGACGCACCAGCAGCGGGTAGCCGATGTGCGCGGCCACGGCCTCGGCCTCCTCAAACGAGGTGGCCTGGCCCGCCGGCGGGTACATGATGCCCAGCTTGTCGAGCAGGGCGGCAAAGCGCTCGCGGTCCTCGGCAAAGTCGATGGCATCGGGCTTGGTGCCCATGATGTTCACGCCGCTTTCCTCGAGCATGCGCGCCAGCTTAAGCGGAGTCTGGCCGCCGAGCGTCACCACGACGCCGTCGGGTCGCTCAACGTCGATAACGTCCATGACGTCCTCGTAGGTGAGCGGCTCAAAGTACAGACGGTCGGACGTGTCATAGTCGGTCGAGACGGTCTCGGGATTGCAGTTGACCATGATGGTCTCAAAGCCGCGGGCCGCCAGCGCGTAGCTCGCGTGCACGCAGCAGTAATCGAACTCGATACCCTGGCCAATGCGGTTGGGGCCGGCGCCCAGGATCATCGCCTTGGGCTTGTCCGCCGGCGTGGTCTCGTCGGGAGCCACGCACTTCTTGGCATCCGGGCTCGTGCGGTAGATGTTCTCGTACGTCTTGTAGTGGTACTCCGTGGCGCTCGAGAACTCCGCAGCGCAGGTATCGACCGTCTTCATGCTGGGAACCACGCCCAGGCCCTTGCGATAGGCGCGCACAAAGCGCTCGTCCGAGCTGGTCAGCGCGGCGATCTCGGCGTCGCTCGTGCCGTACTGTTTGAGCAGGCGCATCGCGTCGGCGTCGATATCCTCCACACGCAGGCCGCGGATGCTCTCCTGGACCTGCACCATATCGTTGATACGGTTGAGGTACCACGGATCGATACCGCAGATGGCATGGATGCGAGCGATGTCCCAGCCACGGCGCAGGGCCTCGACCACAAAGAAGATGCGGTGCTCGGTCGGCGTTGCCACGGCTTGAGCGAGCTCATCGTCGCTCAGTTTGTCGGCACCTTCCTTGCCACCGGCACAAATGCCCTGATGCCCGTCCTCCAGCGAACGCATGGCCTTGCCAAAGGCCTCCTCAAAGGTGCGGCCGATCGCCATGATCTCGCCCACGGCCTTCATGCGCGTGGTGAGCGTAGGATCAGTGCCCTTGAACTTCTCGAAGGCAAAGCGCGGCACCTTGACCACACAGTAGTCGATCGTGGGTTCAAAGCAGGCGGGTGTAGCCTTGGTGATGTCGTTGACGATCTCGTCGAGCGTGTAGCCCACGGCAAGGCGCGCGGCGGCCTTGGCGATGGGGAAACCCGTGGCCTTGGAGGCCAGCGCGGACGAACGGCTCACTCGCGGGTTCATCTCGATGACGATCAGGCGGCCGGTGTTGGGGTTCACGGCAAACTGCACGTTGGAGCCGCCGGTCTCGACGCCGATCTTCTCCAGAATGGCGAGCGAGGCCACGCGCATGCGCTGATACTCAAGGTCGGAGAGGGTCTGCGCCGGTGCCACGGTGATGGAGTCGCCGGTATGCACGCCCATGGGGTCGAGGTTCTCGATGGAGCACACGATGATGCCGTTGCCGGCGTGGTCACGCATGACCTCCATCTCATACTCTTTCCAGCCCTCGATGGACTCCTCGACCAGCACCTCGTGGGCAGGCGAGAGCTCGAGGCCCTGGCTCACGATGGAGACGAGCTCCTCGTGAGTATGAGCGATGCCGCCACCGGCGCCGCCGAGGGTAAAGCTCGGGCGCAGTACGCAGGGATAGCCCACGCGCTCGGCGATGGCCTCGGCGTCGGCCACGCTGTAGGCATAGCCCGAGCGCGCGACCTCCAGGCCAATCTCGGCCATGGCCTCGTTAAAGAGTTTGCGGTCCTCGCCGCGCTCGATAGCGGCCAGGTCGCAGCCGATCATCTCGACGCCGTACTTGTCGAGCGTACCGTCTTTCGCCAGCTCGACGGCGGCATTCAGACCGGTCTGGCCGCCCAGCGTGGGCAGCAGCGCGTCCGGGCGCTCTTTCTTGATTACGCGCTCGATAAACTCGGCAGTGATGGGCTCGACATAGGTGCGGTCGGCCAAGCCCGGGTCGGTCATGATGGTCGCCGGGTTGGAGTTGACCAGGATGACCTCAAAGCCATCCTCCTTGAGCACCTTGCAGGCCTGGGCACCGGAGTAGTCGAACTCACAGGCCTGGCCAATGACAATGGGACCCGAGCCAATGACGAGGATGCGCTTGATGTCAGTACGTTTAGGCATATTAGTTCTCCTCGGGCTCAGCGGTCTCGGACTCAGCAAAGTTCCAGCCGGCAAGGCGGTCCTTCGCGGTGTCGATGTCCAGGTAGTTCTCCTCGCCGTCCATGAGTCGCGTAAAGGCGGTAAAGAGATAGTGGGCATCGGTGGGGCCAGGCGAGGCCTCGGGGTGGTACTGGACCGAGAAGCACGGTGCGTCGAGCAGCTGGATGCCCTCGGCGGTGCCGTCGTTGAGGTTCACATGTGTCAGGCGAATGCGACCAAAGCGCTCGTTCATCACGACCGGCGCGATTCCGCGGCGCACCCAGACGCGCAGATCTCCATCGGCCGCATGCTCGGTCTCGCCGCCGGAAAGCTCGGGGACAAGCTTGCCCAAGCTGGGGAACAGCAGGCCAAAGCCATGGTTTTGCGCGGTGATCTCCACACGGCGGCTTACCAGGTTCATAACCGGCTGGTTGCCACCGCGGTGACCGAACTTAAGCTTTTCCATCTGGGCGCCGCAGGCCAGGCTGATCATCTGGTGACCAAGACAAATACCAAAGACCGGCACCTTGCCGATCAGCTGCTGCACCTGCTCGTAGGTCTCCACCACGGCGTCGGGGTCGCCGGGGCCATTGGACAAAAAGACGCCGTCGGGATTCATGTCGAGCACCTCACTCGCGGGCGTGTCCCACGGCACGACGGTAAGGTCGCAGCCGGCGCGGACCAGCCCCTCCAGAATGCCGCGCTTCACACCGCAGTCGTAGGCGACCACCTTGTGACGGGCAGGAGCGGCAGCCGCAAGTGCAAAGTCATGCGTGGCAGGAAGGTCGACGGCGGTAAAGGCGTGGGGCTCAGGGCAGCTCACGGTCTTGACCAGGTTCTCGCCTACCAGCGCGGGCGCTGCGGCCAGACGCTCGGCAAGCTCGTCGACATCGAAGATCTCGGTCGAGATAATGCCCATCTTGGAGCCGTTGTCGCGCAGGTGGCGCACCAGGGCGCGGGTGTCGACGCCCTCGATAGCGACGATGCCGTGTGCACGCAGGTACTCCGGCACGCTGACGGCCGAGCGCCAGTTAGAAGGCGTGGCGCACATGTCGCGAACGATCATGCCGCGCATAGCCGGAGCGCTCGCAGGGCGCACGGCGTCGCCGGGGAAGGCCGACTGGACGTCGGTCTCGTCGATACCGTAGTTGCCGATCTGCGGATAGGTCATGGTTACGATTTGGCCGGCATAACTCGGGTCGGTCATGACCTCAAAGTAGCCCTCGAGCGAGGTGTTGAAGCAGACTTCGCCGGTCGCGGTGCCCTCGGCGCCACATGCACGTCCATAAAAAATGGTCCCATCCTCAAGATACAGGATGCAGGGACCACAGGTGCCCTTGCTGGTTTTGGCCAGCATACGCTGGCAAAGCTCGCTGGGCGCGAAGGTGCGGGCGGCAGCGCCCGCGGTATGGTTGTTCGCCATAATTCTCCTTCCCGGTCTCACAGGACCGGCTTAAAGGTGTGTAGTTAGGCCTCGCGGTATTGTAACCGCAAGCATGCCTCATGGCGTTAATTTCATCGAAATGTTTACGAAATGATAATTATGACTTTCTATGCATAATGATTTTTTAAGGCTCTGTTAGACCAGGATTGACATACATGTGTCCCCACGGTGCCATATCGTT
>CALFDJ010000015.1 GCA_937950325.1 uncultured Collinsella sp. | reverse complement strand
GATCCGGTTCCACCGGGCCGCGCGGCAAGGAGATATATTGCCAGACCGGAGGGGCGCCGTGGGCGGGAATCTGGGCGTACACATTTCCTACACATTTCCTACACAGTTTGGTATCCGACTAACGTTTGCCAGCCGTTACCTACCGCTCGCCGAGCATCTCTTTATATAAGGCAGTCTCATGGTTAAAGCGGATACGTCCCCCTAGCTAAAGCACAGCCAGCATCGAGCAACTCATCACGTTCTTCCACCGAGAACCCCTCGGCGTAGACGCGCACCACTGGTTCGGTCCCGCTAGGACGGACCAGCAGCCACGTGTCATCCTCGAATGACAGACGCAAGCCGTCCATATGACTAACGTTTTGCGGCACCTTGCCACAAATCGACTTGGGGTTTACGCCCGGCAGCAGGGTTCGTAACGTTTCGGCATCTTCGGCCTCAAGGCGCAAATCGCGTCGACCGTAACTCGTCTTACCAAAACTGTCCTCGAGTTGGTCGACCAGAACGCCCAAAGGCGCGCCCGTCTTTGCCATAAGCTCACACAGAATCAGACAGGCGAGGATTCCATCGCGCTCGGGCATATGCGCGGCGATGCCGATACCACCGGCTTCTTCGCCGCCCATGAGGACGCCGCCCTTCTTCATCTCCGCCGCTATATATTTGAAACCGACTGGTTTGACGGTCACGCGGCAGCCAAGCGCCTCCGCAATGCGACGCACGAGCGTCGAGCATGAAAGATTGACGACGACGCGCCCCTCCAAATTACGAAATTGAACCAAGTCGCCCAAAACGAGCGCCATGATCTGATGCGGATGTATATATCTGCCGCGCTCGTCAACCGCGCCGATACGGTCGGCGTCGCCGTCGGTCACCAGGCCAGCGCAAGCTCCGTCCTCGATAACCGTGCGCTCGCAAGCGTCCACCCAAGGTTCAACGGGGTCGGGGCAGATATCTTCTTGGTCAGACGCCTGCCCGGCGTGAATCTCGTGCACCTCAACGCCAAGCTCGCGCAGCAAGTCGGCTAGATAGCCCTGGGCTGCGCCGCCCATAGGATCGACAACCACGCGCAGGTGCGCGGCGCGGATGGCTTCGGCATCGACAAACGATGCCACCGCCTGCATATAGTCAGGAATGATATCCGCAGTGCGATATTGTCCCTCGATCCCCATTGGCTCGGGAGCCATAGTCTCTTCGAGCTCTTCGATGACATCCTGGTTGGCGGTCGAGCCGTCACCCATGCGAATCTTGAGGCACAGATAGCCCTGCGGATGATGGGACCCCGTCACCATGAGCGCGCCGCACGCTTCACCGTCATAAGCCGCCGCCCACGTAAGGGCAGGGGTCGGGACAGGTCGCGAAGCGAGCACGGCGTCTAGCCCGTGCGCCGCTAGCACGCCCGCCGCAAGCTCAGCGAACTCGCGCGCCAGGGGCCGGGTGTCGAACCCTATATATACCGTTTTGCCCGGATTGGTCTTTTGCCACAACTCGCCGACGGCATCGGCGATACGGGCAACGTTATCGGCAGTGAAGTCCTCATCGACGCGAGCGCGCCAACCGTCAGTTCCAAAATGAATTATCGCGCACACGCGCAGACACCTCACAGTGTTTGGATCATGGTACGCATGGGGTATACCCGCAACATGCACTCGGCAACCTGCCGGCACCAGCATTCACCATTTGGGCAAATGCTGCCGAGGACATGCAGGCAATAAAAAAACCGCCCCGTATGGAGCGGTTTTACCCTTTATATATCGAGCGCCTCGGCCATCGCGGCCGTAGTGATTGCCGTGGTTCCACAGCAACTGCCCACCATTGCGGCACCGGCATGTCTCCATTCGATGCATGCGCGCGCGAAAGCTTCGGGGTTCTCGTGCCATACGGGGCCATCCTGAGTCTGGACCGGATCGCCTACGTTGGGACGCACCGTGACGGGAGTAGTCGCCGATGCAACCATCCTGGGCACCGCCGCGTTCGCGGCCGCAAGCGAACAGCAATTAACACCAACCGAGTTTGCGCCGTGTTTTTCGGCGTACAAAACGGCTGCCTCGATGTTGAGGCCATCGCCCAACAGGTCGCCTTTATCGTCAACGACAAAACTCACCAGAACAGGCATGCCATCGGCGGCATCTCGGGCGCCGGCAAGCATGGGCTGCAAATTACGGATAGACGTCACCGTCTCGATCAGCAGACTGTCAACGCCGGCGTTGAGCAAGGCGTGCGCCTGTTCGCGCGCAATGCCTCGGATTTCACGATACTCGGCAGAGTCCTCGGCAAACCACTCAATACCGATCGGGCCCATCGAGCCCAGCAGTAGCTGAGGGTGCGCCTGGCGGGCATCGTCGACGGCCCCGCGATTGACCTCCGCCACGGACGGCGCAATCTGGTCGTGCTTGAGGGCATAGCTCGATGCCTGAAAGGTATTGGTAATGAGCACCTGCGCGCCGGCGGCGACATACAAGCGATGGATACGAGAAACGGTCTGCGGCTCTGCCAGATTCCAAAACGCCGGTGGAATGTCGGCGGCATCGTACTCACTCAACAAAACACTGCCCATGGGGCCCTGCGCCAACAAGGTCTCGCTCGACAAGCGGCGCGTAAGTTCCTCGGCACCAAAGCGGTTGTAATAACTCGTATCCATATATATCCCGCTATTCCTCGACGCTGATTCCCTGCTTTTCGAGATAGGCGAGCCAGCGGCTCATCGTGTCCTCGGATAGCGCATGCTCCATCATGCAGGCCTCGGAATCGGCTCGCTCAAATTCGACACCGAGCTCCTGAACCAAAAACGTGCGGATGAGGCGATGACGGTACCAGATAGCCGTGCCAACCTCGCGACCGCGATCGGTCAGGATTACCTTGCCGTAGTGCGATTGCTCGACAAGCTCGGATGCCTTGAGCGCCGAAACCGCTTTATTGACCGATGCCTTGGAGACGCCAAGGCGCTGCGCGATGTCGACCGATCGCACGCCGTTGGTTTCCCCCTCTTCGCTTTCAATGCGAACCATGCACTCCAAGTAGTCTTCGTTCGCCACCGTCAGATGTAGTTCGCGCGAGCTATTTGTCGTATCCATGATCTTCCGTCCCTTCTGCATTCAATGGCTGATTCTACCCCATCCAAGCGTCGTGGTATGCCGTGGCATACCGTGCTAGAGTTCTTGTTGCACACGACGACCAAGATTGGAGCGGTCTTTATGGAAAACACCACCACGAACCCCGATGTCCTCGAGCGCTTTTTGCGCTACGTCCAGATCAACACGCAGTCCGAGGATGCAAACTGCGACCAGGTACCCTCGAGCGCCGTTCAGTTTGACCTTGCCAACGTGCTGGCTGAAGAGCTGCGCGAGCTTGGTGCGGAAGATGCCCACGTGACCGAGCACGCCTATGTCTGCGCGCATATCCCCGCAAGTGCGGGCGCTGAGGACAAGCCCGCCCTGGGCCTGATCGCCCATCTCGACACCACCGAAGTTGCACCGGGCGCCGGCGTGAAGCCGCATATCGTACACTACGAAGGCGGCGACCTGGTCTGCGGCACGGTTGACGGTAAGCCCGTTGCCATGAGTACCGCCAAGCTTCCCGCCCTGAACGACCTCGCGGGCGAGGACCTGGTCTGCAGCGATGGCACTACGCTGCTGGGCGCGGACGACAAGGCAGGCGTCGCCGAGATCATGTCGCTTGTCGCGCGTATCGCTCATGACCCTTCTCTGCCCCATCCCGCACTCGGCATTTGCTTCTGCCCTGACGAGGAGATCGGCCACGGAGCCGAGCTGTTGGATATCGATACCTTTGGCTGTAAGTACGCCTACACGGTCGACGGCGGCCCCATCGGCGAGCTGGAGTGGGAGTGTTTTAACGCCGCCGAGGCGACCGTCCGCTTTGAGGGCCAGTCCATCCACCCGGGCGACGCCAAGGGCCGTATGGTCAACGCAGGCAATCTATTCTGCGACTTCAACGCGTTGCTCCCCTACGTGCAGCGCCCGGAGTATACGGAAGGCTACGAGGGCTTTTATCACCTTGAGGGTGTATCTGCGACCGTCGATCACGCCACAGCGCGCTATATCGTCCGCGACCATGACGCCGCCAAGTTCCAGCAGAAACTCGACCTTATTGATGCTGCCGCCTCGATGCTCAACCAGCGTCTGGGTGAGGAGCGCGTGACAGTCGAGATTAAGCAGCAGTATCGAAATATGGCCGAGATCGTTCGTGACTATCCCGAGCTCATTGATGTTGCCAAGGAAGCCTACCTTGCCTGCGGCGTTGAGCCCCAAGTACTGCCGATTCGTGGCGGCACCGACGGCGCTCAGCTGTCGTTCCGCGGTCTGCCCTGCCCCAACCTTTCCACCGGCGGCTATTGCTACCACGGCGTCAACGAGTTCGTCCCGGTCAGTTCGCTCGTCAAGATGACCGACGTGCTCCAGGAGCTCGTCGCCCGCTTTGCATAGGGAACTCGAACAATCCAGGTAAGCAAAACCGCCCCGTCCTCAAAACCGAGAACGGGGCGGTTTTTGGTGCAAGGGGAGTAGTCAGCACCGCAGGTTGAGCCAACGTCAGCGAGCGACGTCCAAGGCGAACAAGTTGGCATGAAAAAGGCAGGGCATTGACCTTCTGGTCATGCCCTGCCTTTTGAATGACAAATTGTCGCCTTGGGCGGCGCGCAGCGTCGAGCCGTTACGGCGTTTGGTAAAACGCCGTAACTTAGTAGTTGGCTTCGTAGCCGTTGCCGTCGCCGGTGGGCTCTTCGTAGTAGTCCGAATCGCTCGAATCGCTTGAGTCATCGGAATCGTCAGAGCTGACCGATGAGGTTGCGGTACCGTTTGCGTAGTCGTCAGACGTGTTGTTGTTCAGGTCGCCGATCGTAGAGCTGGAACCGTCGGAAAGACCCATGGTGTTGGGACCCTTGGGATCCTTGCCGGCATCGACGCGCTCCATCATTTCCTTGAGCTCGTCCTCGTAGACAAAGACGTAGCTCACACCGTCGATCATGGTGCTGTCGTCGGCGTACGAGGGCAGGTTGGCCGAGTAGATGCCGTCGACATCCATACCGCGCATGGCGTTGACCGTAGCCACGATATCCTGAACGCTCATATCGGTTACGAGCATATCGGACAGCGAATTAACCAGGCCAAAGATCTTCGTGGCATCGAAGTTATTGAGAATCTGGTTGGCAAGGGCGCCGAGCACCTGACGCTGGTGGCGCATGCGCGTGTAATCGCCGTCGGCATAGGTGTAGCGGCAGCGGGCATAGGTAAGGGCGGTGGCACCGTCCATATGCTGCTGGCCAGCGGTAATCTTAATATCCAGGTGCTCGGGGTCGTCAACATCATCGGTTGCGTTAATGTCGATACCGCCAACCGAATCAATCAGCGCCTGCATACCGTCGAAGCTGACCTCGGCATAGTGGGAAATCTGAACACCGCACAGCTCGTTGACCGCCTCGACCATGGCCTCGGCGCCGCCAACGGTATGGCAGGCGTTGATCTTCATGGTCTCGCCCTTGTACTCGACCTTGGTGTCGCGCGGAACGGAAATGAGCGTCGCCTGCTTTTGCGTGGGGTCGATGCGTGCCAGGATAATCGAGTCGGCACGATACGTATCCTCGCCCGGACGGCCGTCGGTGCCAAGAAGCAGCACGTAGAACGGATCCTTTGCCTCATCGGTGTCAACCAGAACCCGACGCAGATTGTCGGTAATGACATTAGAATCGCCGAGCTTGCCCATAATGGTGGCAAACCACAGGCCGGCAGCGGTAGTGGCACTCAGCAGCACGCCAAGCACGACAATGAGCGCGACGTGACGAATCGTGTGGCTACGACGACGTTGACGAGCGCGCTCGGAATAGCGAGCCACGTTATCGCGACTGTAGATCTTGGCCTGCGCACCAGTTGAGGGTCTTCGAGCGGTGGTATCCGCGAGGGGCTTTTTATTAAACATAGGCAACCTGTATTAGTAGATGACGGGATCGGGGACGGTAGCATGCTCGACATGCGCGCCAAGCGCCTGCAGCTTTTCGACAAACTGCTCGTAGCCGCGCTTGATGTGATGGATAGCCGAAACCTCGGTCGTCCCGTCGGCGATCAAGCCCGCTACGACGAGGGCCGCTCCGCCGCGCAGATCGGGCGAGGTAACCTGTGCACCCGAGAAGCCCTTGACGCCATGAATCATGGCATGATGGCTCTCGATACGAATGTCGGCACCCATGCGCACCAGCTCAGAGGCAAACATAAAGCGATTCTCGAAGATGTTTTCGGTAATAACGGAACTGCCGTCGGCAAGGGCGGAGAGCACCATAATCTGCGCCTGCATGTCGGTCGGGAAACCGGGGAACGGAAGCGTCTGGATGTCGACCGGCTTGATACGCTCGGCACGGTTCACATGGACGCCATCCTCGACGCGCTCGCAGTCGATACCCATGAGCTCCATCTTCTTGAGAACCATGCCCAAGTGAATGGGGCAAAAGCCCGTGACATCGACACCGCGATCGTCGGCCATCAGCGCACCGGCGACGATAAAGGTACCGGCCTCGATGCGGTCGCCCACTACGCGATGGGTAACGGGATGCAGCTCTTCCACGCCCTCGATGGTCACGACAGGCGTACCGGCGCCGACAATCTTAGCGCCCATCTCGTTGAGCATGTTGGCGAGATCGACGATCTCGGGCTCGCGGGCGGCATTGTCGATAACCGTGGTGCCCTGTGCACGCACAGAGGCCATGATGAGGTTCTCGGTCGCACCGACGCTGGCGAACTCGAGCGTGACGGTGGTACCGCGCAGACCTTGGGGCGCATTAGCGTGGATGTAACCGTGGGCGGTATCGAACTCAACGCCCAGGGCCTCAAGACCAAGAATGTGCATGTCGATCTTGCGAGCACCCAGGTTGCAGCCGCCCGGCATGGCAATCTTGGCGCGATGGAAGCGGCCCAGCAGGGGTCCCATGACGGCGGTGGAAGCACGCATCTTGGCAACGAGCTCGTAGGGGGCCTCCCAAGAATCGACCTGAGAGGTATCAATCTCGAGCGTGTGCTCGTCGAGAACATCGATCGTAGCGCCCATGCCCTTGAGCACCTTGCCCATCACGTGGACATCGGAAATATCGGGCACGTTCTGCAGCGTCGTCTTGCCCGGCGCCAGAAGCGTTGCCGCCATGAGTTTGAGCGCGGAGTTCTTGGCGCCCGAGACGGGCACGGAGCCTCCGATGGCGTGGCCACCCTCAACGCGGATAATATCCAAGGTCTACCCTTTCAAAAAGCATGCCCGGGGTGGCTGGGCCATCCCGGGCATGATGTGTTCGCAAATGGTCGAACGCTAAATCGTTTGACTATTGGGCAAGCTTGAGCTTACACCATGCGATTTCATTATAGAGGTAGGCGCGGCGTGCATCATCCTCCGACAAATTACCCAGCTTCTCTTCAAAACCTTGAATATCAGCTTTAAGCTTGTCGGCATCGACGGTCGCCAAATCGCAAGCGCGCTCGGCGAGAACGGTCACGACATCGTTCGCAACCTGGGCATAGCCGCCGGCCACGGCAAACGTGTGGTCGACAGTGCCCATGGCCTTATCGGAAACGCGAACGTAACCGCGGTCGATCGTGCAGATCTCGCTGGAGTGAGCAGGCAGAACGCCAAACTCGCCATCCGTGGACGGAATCGACACAAACGCAGCGTCGCCCTCATAGGCGCAGCTCACGGGGCACACGATGCGGATACGCATAACCTACTTCTCCCCCATCTTGCGGGCGCGCTCGCGCACGTCCTCAATCGTGGAAGCATAGCGGAAAGCCTGCTCGGGCAGGTCATCGGCCTTGCCGTCGACAATCTCGGCGAAAGAGCGGACGGTATCCTCGACGCGGACGTAGACACCGGGGTTGCCGGTGAACTTCTCGGCGACGTGGAAGGACTGCGAGAGGAACTGCTGAATCTTACGGGCACGGTTGACCGTAAGGCGCTGCTCCTCGGACAGCTCGTCCATACCCAGAATGGCGATGATGTCCTGAAGGTCGGAGTACTCCTGCAGGAGCTCCTGGACCTTGACGGCGACACGGTAGTGCTCCTCGCCGACGATCGAGGGATCGAGAGCGTCAGAGGAAGACGCAAGCGGGTCGATAGCCGGGAACAGGCCGAGCGACGAAATGCTACGCGAAAGAACCGTGGTGGCATCGAGGTGCGTAAACGTCGTGGCAGGCGCCGGGTCGGTCAGGTCGTCTGCGGGGACGTAGACAGCCTGGACGGAGGTAATGGAGCCCGTCTTGGTCGAGGTAATGCGCTCCTGGAGATCGCCCATCTCGGTTGCCAGCGTGGGCTGGTAACCAACGGCGGACGGCATACGGCCCAGCAGTGCGGAAACCTCGGAACCTGCCTGGGAGAAGCGGAAGATGTTGTCGATGAACAGCAGAACGTCCTGGCCACGATCACGGAAGTACTCAGCGGTGGTAAGGCCGGCCAGACCGATGCGCAGACGCGCTCCGGGCGGCTCGTTCATCTGACCATAGACCAAGCAGGTCTTGTCGATAACGCCAGACTCGCTCATCTCGAGGAACAGGTCGGTGCCCTCGCGGGTACGCTCGCCGACGCCGGTGAACACCGAGGTGCCGCCGTGCTCCTGGGCGAGGTTGTTGATGAGCTCCTGAATCAGAACGGTCTTGCCGACGCCGGCGCCGCCGAACAAGCCTGTCTTGCCGCCACGGATGTAGGGCTCGAGCAAGTCGACGGCCTTGATGCCGGTCTCGAAGATCTCGGTCTTGGTGGTGAGCTCGTCGAAACGGGGCGCTGCATGGTGGATGGGGTAGAACTCCTCCACCTCGGGCATGGGCTTGCCGTCGACAGGCTTGCCCATGACGTTCCAAATGCGGCCGAGCGTCTTGGGGCCAACGGGCATCTTCATGGGCTCACCGGTATCGGTGGCGATGAGGCCGCGCTGCAGGCCGTCGGTCGAGGACATGGCGACCGTGCGGACGACGCCGCCCGGAAGCTGGCTCTCGACCTCGAGGATCGTGCTCAGATGACCGATCGGGGTCTCGGCCTCGACCGTGAGCGCGTTGTAGATCGGGGGCACCGCACCGTCAAACTTGACGTCGACGACAGGGCCGATGATTCGCACAATGCGACCATCACCGGCAGTCGTCTTCTTGGTGGCTTCCTCGACCGCAAGCTTTACGGTGTTATTAGCCATTACTGTTCCTCCAATGCTGAGGCTCCGCCGACGATCTCGTTAATCTCGGTCGTGATCGAAGCCTGACGCACGCGACTATACGTGCGGGTAAGGGTCGAGATGATCGCGGTGGCGTTTTCCGTCGCGGAGTGCATGGCCTTACGGCGTGCACCCTGCTCGGCAGCCGCCGAATCGATCAGGGCCTGGTAGATGACCGTCAGGATATAAGACGGCACAAGCTTGCCGAGAACATGCTCGGGAGAGGGCACGAACTCGAACGTGGACGAGATGCGCTTAGGGGCGTCGGTCTCGTTCTTACGCGGACCGTGGGCCATAGCGATCATCTCGGGGTCGAGCGGCAACAGATGCTCGACGCGAAGCTCCTGATCCACGCGGTTCTTGGCGTGGTGGTAGACAAGCTCGACACGGTCAAGCTCACCGGCACGATACGCATCGCAGATATGAGAGGAGATCATGCGGGCCTGATTGAAATCGGGCTCAGAGGAGTTGCCCTCAAAGTGCATGACGACGTTTGCGCGGTCACGGAAATACGTGACCGGTTTGCGCCCACACGCGATGATCTCGCACTCGATGCCGTCGTTCGCCCAAGAAGCGGCGAGCTTTTCGGCCGTGCGCTCCACCGTCGTATTGAAACCGCCGGCAAGGCCGCGGTCCGAGGCAATAACGACAATCAGGCCATGCTTGACGCTCTCATGCTTCTGCAGCATGGGATCGGTGCCCGAACAGGAGGCGTCGCCGGCGACCGTCAACATGACGTCGGTCAGCGCCTCCTTATAGGGCTCGGCCTGCTTGGAGCGATCGAGGGCACGACGGATCTTGGCCGTAGAGACCATCTCCATCGTGCGCGTGATCTGCTTGGTCGTGGTAACCGAGGAGATTCGCTTCTTAATGTCGCGAAGGTTGGCCATGGGGCTTAGTTCTCCTCTGATCCAGAAACATCCGAATGGTGCTTGGCCATGAACTGCTGCTTGAAGTCGCCGATGACGCGCAAGAGCTCAGCCTTGGTGTCATCATCGATCTTCTTGGCGCGAACCTTGTCGAGCAGCGAGCCAAAGCCATTGTCCATGTACTCGATGAGCTCGGCACGGAAAGGCAGCACGTCGGCGATCTCCAGGTCATCCAGGAAGCCCTCGTTGCCAGCGAACAGCGTAACGATCTGCTCGCCAACTTCAAACGGCTTGTAGCGCGGCTGCTTCAGGAGCTCGGTCATGCGGGCACCATGGGTCAGCTGCTTCTGAGTAGCCTCGTCGAGGTCGGAGCCGAACTGCGTAAAGCCGGCGAGCTCCTGGTACGAAGCGAGGTCCAGACGGAGGTTGCCGGCGACCTGCTTCATAGCCTTGGTCTGCGCGTCGCCACCGACGCGGGACACGGAAATGCCCACGTCGACTGCCGGGCGCTGGCCCTGGAAGAAGAGCTCGGACTGCAGGTAGATCTGACCATCGGTAATGGAAATGACGTTGGTCGGAATGTAGGCCGAGACGTCGCCGTCCTGGGTCTCGATGATCGGAAGAGCCGTCATGGAGCCGTAGCCGTTCTTCTTGGACATCTTGACGGCACGCTCGAGCAGACGAGAGTGCAGGTAGAAGATGTCGCCAGGATAGGCCTCGCGTCCGGGCGGACGATGCAGCGTCAGCGACATCTGACGGTAGGCCACAGCCTGCTTGGACAGGTCATCGTAGATGACGAGCACGTGGCCACCGGGGTTGGTCTCGCTGGCGGGCTTGCCGTCCTCGCCGTTGTACATGAAGAACTCGCCGATAGCGGCACCGGCCATAGGCGCGATGTACTGCATAGGGGCGGAATCGGCAGCGGTGGCCGAAACGATGATGGTGTAGTCGAGTGCACCGTGCTGAGCGAGGGTCTCGCGGATGTTAGCGACCGTGGAGGCCTTCTGGCCGATGGCGACATAGATGCAGACCATGCCCTTGCCGCGCTGATTGAGGATAGCATCGATGGCAATGGCGGTCTTACCGGTCTTACGGTCGCCGATGATGAGCTCACGCTGACCGCGGCCAATAGGCACCATGGAGTCGATAGCGAGCAGACCGGTCTGAACCGGCTCGCACACCGGGGTACGGTCGATGACACCGGGGGCCTTGAACTCGATGGGGCGACGATGCGTGGCGACGATGTCACCCAGGCCGTCGATAGGCTGGCCGAGCGGATTGACGACGCGGCCGAGCATGGCACGGCTCACGGGGATATCCATAATGCGGCCAGTGGTGCGGCACTCGTCGCCTTCCTTGATGGAGTCGACGGCACCAAACAGAACGGCGCCGACCTCGTCACGGTCAAGGTTCTGGGCAAGGCCGAAGACGGTCTCACCGGTATCGGAGCTCTTGAACTCCAGAAGCTCGCCTGCCATGGCGCTCTTGAGGCCGGAGACGCGCGCGATGCCGTCGCCTACCTCGTCGACCGTTGAAACCTCATGCGTATCGACCGTCGCGGAGAGGCTCGTGAGCTGCTCCTGCAGTTTCTTGGCGATATCCTGGGCATTGAGGGTTTCGGACATTAGGCTTCACCTCCGTACGAATTAGCAGAGTTTGCGAGGGTCTCCTGCGCGATGCGCAGCTGCGTCTTGACGGAAATGTCACGACGCTCGCCGCGGGCCTCGAGCACCAGGCCGCCCACGATAGACGGGTCGACCTGCTCGATAAGGAATACCTTGCGGCCGAAGTCCTGCTCGCATTTCTTAGTGATGGTTTGACGCAGCTCGTCGTCGAGCGGGATCGCCGTGGTGACGGTCACGCCCACTACATCCTCGTCTTCCTCGGCAACATACTTAAAGGCAGCTGCCACCTTGGGAAGAAGGTCGAGCTGGTCGCGCTTGGACATGGTGTCGAGCACGGCGATGATCTCGGGGCTGGCAGAAGCCAAGCGCTCGATCATCTCGAGGTCCTCGAACACATGGTTCTCGGCCTTGGCGGCTTCCAAAAGGGAACGCGCGTAGGTCTCGAGCACCTTGTCCTGATAGCGGCTAGTCGGCATTCAGGCTACCTGCTTCCTGGATGTAGCGCTCGATGAGCTTCTTCTGCTCGGCATCGTCCTCGAGTGCCTCGCCCACGATCTTGGTGGCGACGGCAACGGACAGGTCGGCGATGGAGCTCGCGGCACCGGCGTAGATGGACTTGCGCTCGTCCTCGACGGTCGTATGGGCCTTGGCGATGATCTCCTCGGCCTCCTTGTGAGCAGCCTCGATGATACGGGCACGCTCGGACTCGGCGTCCTTACGGGCCTCGAGAACGATGTCGGCAGCCTGACGACGGGCGTCGGTGACGATCGAGTCGGACTCAGCGCGCTTGGCGATAGCCTCCTGCTTGGTCTTCTCGGCCTCGTCGAGGCTCTCCTCGATCTTCTTGCCGCGCTCCTCCATGGTTTTCATGATGCCCGGCAGGGCGACCTTGGCCAGCACGATCCAGATAATCAGGAAGGCGATAAGCGCCGGGATGAACTCCGCCATCTTAGGGATGAGGATGTCCGCACCGGCGGCGCCGTCCTCGGCGAACGCGGAAACCGGCATGAGCAGCGTGGCCGCGGACGCGGAGAGTGCGATCGCGCTCTTCTGGGATGAAAGATTCATACTTGACGCTCCGTGCTATTTAACGATCAGCGCGACAACGAAGCCGATCAGAGCCAGAGCCTCGCCGAAAGCGGAGCCCATGATGAAGACGGTGAACACGCGGCCCTGGACCTCAGGCTGACGGGCCATAGCACCCGTAGCACCCAGAGCAGACAGGCCGATAGCAAGACCAGCGCCGATAACACCGAGACCGTAACCGATAACTCCCACGATTCCTCCTTTGTCGTGCGTGTCTTATTTCACGCAGGATAACCTTTTTATAACTGCCGGGCTCCATGGGTACGGGCACCGGCGGTTTAACGAATTGCCTTACCTTTAAGGCACGAACGGAAGACTACTCCTCCTCCGCGACCTCCTCTGCCTCGGAGACATACACGGCGGTAAGGACCGTGAAGACGTAAGCCTGGATGGCGCCGACCACAAGCTCGATCGCATAGATCAGGATGAGGATGGCAAGCCAGGCCAGCGAAGGCAGGGCGCCGACGGCGTGGGCCGCGGAAACCTGCTGAAGCAGCGGCTGCATGAACATGCTCGCCATGATGGCGAACGAGCCCATGACCACGTGTCCTGCGAACATGTTGCAGAACAGACGGACGGCAAGCGTGATGAGGCGCAGGAAGGTCGAGAAAAGCTCGACGACCCACACGAGCACGTTCATCGGGAAGCTCACGCCCTGCGGGGCGAGGCTCTTGATGTAGCCGATCACGCCGTGAGCCTTGCATCCGTAGTAGATGAAGTACACGAAGGCGAAAATGGCGAGTGCGGCGGTGGAGCCGATTGCGCCGGTGCCGGGCTTCATTCCCGGGATCAGGCCGATCATGTTATTGATCAGGATGAACAGGAAAAGCGAGCACAGGAACGGGAAGTGCTTCTTCCAGTTCTCACCCACGACACCCTTGCCGATATCGTTCTCGACGTACTCGATGATGTACTCGAAACCGTTGACGAAGAAGCCCTTGGGAACCAGGGTCTGCTTCTTCTTGAACACGGCTAGGACGATCAGGAGCACGATCGTGGAGACGATCAGCCAAAACGAGTACTGCGTGATGCCGCAGCTCAGATCGCCCACGACAGGGGTGGAGCTGAACTCGCTGACCAGATGATTAATCTCATCAGGCAGCTTTTCAAAAATTTCCACGACTTACCTTTCGACCTCATGAGGATCTCGCAGCGCCTTGGCGACGCGAACCGCGCAGGCGGCCATAAAGGCCACGAAGCCGATCGCCTCGCCCAGGAGGAACATGCGAAATGCCTCTCCGAACAACACAAACACAATCAAGGTAAAGACAAGCAACGCGATTGCCGAGACCGCGAGACTCACCATACCCTTGAGCATGTCCGCATTCTGCTTATCGTCAAGAACCGGCTTGAGCGTAAAGACAAAGGGAAGGAAGGCAATCGCGCCCGCGATGGCACCTGCAACGATAGCGAGCAGATCGGCTATCTGAAACACTGGCGTCCTCACTTTCCTTTTTTATCGCCTCACAGGACAGTTCCCGCCAAACATTGGTGACTATTGTACGAGCCAATCGCTAAAGTACAACCGAAAAAGCATCGGTTAATACGCACCTGTTCGTTTTCTTAAGACCTTCTTTATGCCGCAGGTACGGTAATACGTTTTTCTCGAACCCTGCGGGGCAAAACGTCCGTTAACAGGAGTGCGCGCGGTCGTCTTTTGTTCGACCGCGCGCACCATTTCTTCGTATTTTCGACGTTAGCCGGTATGGCCCAGAGATTACAGCGTGCCGTAGATGCGGTCGCCGGCGTCGCCCAGGCCGGGAACGATGTAGGCAGCTTCGTTGAGATGGTCGTCGATGGCGCAGGTATAGATATGCACATCGGGATCCTTCTCAGTCAGCGACTTGAGGCCCTCG
The DNA here is from genome assembly GCA_937950325.1 of uncultured Collinsella sp. Lineage (GTDB taxonomy): Bacteria > Actinomycetota > Coriobacteriia > Coriobacteriales > Coriobacteriaceae > Collinsella. The sequence goes on along the minus strand of CALFDJ010000015.1, from coordinate 5,647 downwards.
GGGGCCGCGACGATGCACAGCATGCGGATGTCCTTGACACCGCGCCCGCGCAGGTAGCTGATGGCCATCTCGGCCGAACCGCCCGTGGCGAGCATGGGGTCGACGACCAGGCAGATGCGCTGGTCGATATCCTTGGGCATCTTGCAGTAATACTCGTGCGGCTCGTGGGTGACCTCGTCGCGCTCCATGCCGATGTGGCCCACGCGAGCGGAGGGCACCAGGTCGAGGATACCGTCGACCATGCCAAGGCCCGCACGCAGGATGGGCACGATGGCGAGTTTCTTGCCGGCAAGCTGTTTGAACGTGGCGGTAGTGATGGGGGTCTCGACCTCGACGTCTTCTATAGGCAGGTCGCGCATGGCCTCGTAGCCGTCAAAAAGCGCGAGTTCGCGCACGAGCTGACGGAACTGGTTGGTGCCGGTGTTTTTGTCGCGCAGGATCGACAGCTTGTGCTGGACGAGCGGATGATCGACAAGCGTCACACGGGACGCATCGTAGGTGACGGTCATGGGTTGATTGCCCCTTTCGTTGCAGCCGCAAAACGGCCTTGCTGACAAGGCGCGCAGCAATGTTGCCGCCGCACGCCATGCATAAGTTTAGCGGTTTGTTGTATCGAGCAGCCCATCGCAGCCCTACTGTGCGGTACTGAGCGAGCGCTTGACTGCATCACGCCAGCCCGCAAGGTTTTGCTCGCGACGCTCGGCGGACATATGGGGAAGGAAGGTCCTAACGATCTGGGCATTTTGCTCCAGCTCCTCCAGGTCTTCCCAATAGCCGACGGCAAGACCCGCCAAGTACGCGGCACCGATTGCCGTGGTCTCCACCGTCTCGCATTGCAGCACGGGGATATCCAGCAGGTCGGCCTGGAATTGCATGATGAACTCGTTGCGCGAGGCACCGCCATCGACAGACAGGCGCTCAATCGAAAGCCCCACGTCCTGCTCCATGGCGCGCAGCACGTCGTAGCTCTGATATGCCATGGATTCGCAGGCGGCACGTACGATGGTCGCACGGCTCGAGGCGCCGGTCAGACCGCACACGATACCGCGGGCATGCGGGTCCCACCAGGGAGCACCCAAACCTGCAAAGGCGGGAACGAAGTAGCAGCCCTCGTTGTCGCTAATCGAAGCGGCGAGTTGTGCCGACTCGCTCACGCTCGAGATGATGCCCATGTTGTTGCGAAGCCAGTTCATCGTTGAACCGGCGGCAAAAATAGAGCCCTCGAGCGCATAGCTGACTTTGCCGTCCGCAGCGATACCGATGGTGGAGACCAGGCCATTCTTGGATTCGACGATCTCGTCACCGGTGTTCATGAGCATAAAGCAGCCCGTGCCATAGGTGTTTTTGGTCTGGCCGGGATAGAAGCAGCAGTGGCCGAACAGCGATGCCTGCTGGTCGCCCGCCACGCCCATGATGGGCGGCATGTTGGTCATGATGTCGCTCGCGACGCGGCCGTAGTCGCCCGAGCTCCAGCGAACCTCGGGCATCATGGAACGTGGAACGTCAAAGAGCGCCAGCAGGTCGTCGTCCCAATCGAGCGTATGGATATTAAAGAGTGCCGTGCGGCTGGCATTGGTGTAGTCGGTGGCAAAGACCTGGCCGCCGGTGAGGTTGTAGATGAGCCAGGTGTCGATGGTGCCAAACATGAGGTCGCCCGCCGCCGCGCTCTCGCGTGCGCCGTCGACGTTGTCGAGAATCCACTGCACCTTGGAGGCCGAGAAATACGGGTCAAGCGTAAGTCCCGTGCGGGAGCGCACCAGCTCCTCGCAACCCTGTTCAACCAACGCGTCGATCGCCGGCGCGGTACGACGGCACTGCCATACGATGGCGTTATAGATGGGCTGGCCGCTCACGCGGTCCCAGACCACCGTGGTCTCGCGCTGGTTGGAGATGCCGATGGCGGCGATGCGATCGGAATGGATGCCGCTCTTAAACTGAACCTCCATCATCACGCCGATCTGGCTGGCAAGCACCTCCGTGGGATCCTGCTCCACCCAGCCGGGGCGCGGGAAGCTGGTTTTGACGCTACGACGCGCCTGGGCAACGATGCAGCCGTATTCGTCGACAATGGCCGCGAGTACCGAGGTAGTGCCGCAGTCGAGCGCCATGATGTAGGAACCGCCAAAGTTAAACGAGGCATCTTCCATGCCCAGGCTGCCCAGATTCAACGACATCGCTTACACCCTTCTATTGCATCGGGTCGGACAGGACCCGCTCGATCTCTGATGCGGGAAGTGCGCCTTGGCGCAGGATCTGGAGCCCGCCGTGCTGGAACGACACGATGGTCGAGGCGTCGCGACACGGGGTCTCACCGGCGTCGACGGCAACATCGACCCCCTCCAGGATGCGACCCTCGACGGCGGCAAAGCTTGCCGGCGAAGGCGCGCCGTGCGTGTTGGCGCTCGTGCAGGCAAGGGGACTGCCGCAGGCGCGGATGAGCGCTTGGACCACGGGAGAGGCCGAAGCGCGCAGGGCCACGGTGTCGTCGGCAGCGCGCATAAAGGTCGGCACGCAGGGGGCTGCCTTGACCACGATAGTCAGGGCTCCCGGCCAGCATCGTCGCGCGAGTACGCGGGCATCTTCCGGGATATCCACGCCATAGCGGTCGAGTGCTTCGACGCCATCGACCAGCCAAGCGACGGTTTGCGTGAGCTCACGTTGCTTGAGAGTGAAGATACGGCGATAGCCGGTGCCGAGCGCAGGAACTGCGGCGCCATTGACGGCAGCCTGCGGATCGCGCGGCCACGATGGGAATTCGCTTGTATCTTGGGGCACGGCGTCCGAGAAGGCGTTGGCTGCCACGGCAACACCGTAGACGGTCTCGGTCGGAATCAAGGCCAGGCCGCCGCGGCCGAGCACCTCGGCCGTGCGCTCGACGGCAAGCCGATGCGGCTCGCGCGTTCCCTCGTATACCCGATAGACCGTCTGCATGTGTATGCCAGCCCCTTACGCTCCGGTGCAAGTTTGTTTACTGTGGGGCATTCTCGCACGAAACATTCAACCTATTTGCCCAGAGCGCATGTTGGTTTGGTGAGCGGCTCTAGTAGTCGGTGAAAGTGAGGGGGTTAATTGAAGATTTTTAGCGCGCAAGCGTAACGGTACGATCGGGAAACTCGATGCTTGCAACCAGTTTTCCGCCGAGGCTCTCTGCGTACCTGCTCAGCGTGTCGAGCCTCATCGAACCCAACTCCCCACGCTCGAGCTCGGATACACGTTTTTGAGAAACGCCCATCGACTGGGCGACCGACGCCTGTGTTAGATCTTTTAACCTGCGAATCTGAGCAAGCTTATAGGCTTCGATACGATCGCGAGTCCTCTCCTGCTCGGCGGTAATGGAGTCGCGTGTTATCCCGCGAGATTCCATATACTCATGCAGTTCCATCTCGATCGAGCCTCCTTACGTGGCGACGGTATATTTGCTCGGCCCTTGGAATGTTGATCGCATACCAACCGTTCCATTTTGCCCTTGACGATCCCGCTCGCGACTTATCACCCGCCAATAGCAATACCGCCTGGCGCTTGGGGTCAAAGGCGAAGAGGATGCGAATCACCTGCCCACCACACGACGTCACTCTCAGCTCCTTTAAATGATGAAGCTTCGAGCCCTTTACGCGGTCAACCAGCGGACGACCAAGGCTGGGACCTTCCTTCTCGAGCACCAAAAGGTCTGCATAAATCTGCTTCAGCGTAGCTTCATCCTGCTCATCAAGCCAAGGTTCAATGTAATCAAGCACGATACGGTACCGATGCAGCTGATTTGACATACCTTTCTCCTTCTATAGTAGAAGTTTTACGGTATATTGCAAGGACAAACTTGCGCAAATGTCTATTTATTCAGCTTAAATACGCTGTTTGGGCTCGGTGACGATGGCTCGGACGATGCGGGGGCGATCGGTGAGGTCGCGGACGATGCGCACGTCCGAGAGACCCGCCTGGCGGCAGAGCTCGGCGGCGGCGTCGAGGGCACCCTCGTAGAGCTCGCAGGCAAACAGGCCGCCGGCGCGCAGCATGTAAGGCGCCGCATTGAGCAGGCGGCGGAAGATATCGAGGCCGTCGGCGCCGCCCTCAAGCGCCAGGTCGGGCTCGAAGTCCTTGACCTCGTGCGGCAGTGAGCGCATGACGTCGGTCGGAATGTAGGGCGGATTGGAGACAAGCACATCAAAGGTGCCCCACTCTTCGCGGGGAATGGAACTCACCAGGTTGGTGAGGCTAAAGGCGACCTCATCGGATGTGAGACCGAGCGCGTCGCGGTTTTTGGTGGCCAGATCGATAGCGCGCGGCTCGATATCGGTGGCGGTGCAGGTAACGTGGCCGCGGCGCTCCCAGGCAAGGGAGAGCGAGATGCAGCCCGTGCCGCAGCCGACCTCGAGAACGCGGGCGATGCGGGGCTCGGCTGGGGCAGGCGAAGCGGCATCCTGAGCTGAAGCCGTCTCCTGGTCGGCACCCTCGATGGCGATGCCGTATTCGTCGAGCTCGGACTCGGCGGCTTCCGCGACTTCGGCTTCTGCTGCCTGCGCGGCGGCTTCCTCGGCCTCGCGGTCGGCCAGCTCCTCGGCATAGGCACGGCTGCCGAGCACGTCGCTACCCAGCGCAGCCTCATCGGCGGCCGTCAGGTTGGCGGCACGGCGCTCGGCGGTCGCGCGTTCGTCTGCCAGCGCGGCCTCAGCCTTGCGTGCCTCCTCGACCTCATCGTTCCAAGGCAGCTCAACACGCTGACGGGCAGCAGCCTCGGGGCTCAGCACCTCGGCATCCAGATAATTGAGGACTTCCTCGACGAGCATCTCGGTCTCGGGACGCGGAATGAGCACGCCGGGGGCGCACGTGACGTCGATCATGCGAAACTGCGTGCTGCCGGTGATGTACTGCAGCGGTTCACCTTTAGCGCGACGAACAACGGCCGCGTGCATGGTCTCGAGCTGAGCCGCGTTAAGCGTCTCGTCCATGCGCATATATAAGTCGATGCGTGCCAAACCCGTGGCAGCGCAGAGCAGCCACTCGGCAGAAAGACGGGGGTGCTCCTCACCGCGCTCGGCCAGGTACTCCTTGGTCCACTCGAGACAACGCTTGATGGTCCAGATCTCGTTTGCCATGGGGTCCTCCCCTCTTAAGCGCCAGGCGGCGCGCGAATGTCGGAGCAGATTGTACGCGAGGCCAGCGCTTGGCAAGGGACGATTGAAGGCGATTATCGAGAATCAGCCCAGAATTTTGCACCGGGCTTGCTCAAAGTGTTCATTCGCTGACGTCTAAATTTGCATTCGTCAAGCTTTTGGCAAGGTTGACCCAAAACTGACCAATATCTAACCAAGAACTTGCCACATCGCTTGACGCACGACCCATCAAAAATCGCCCCGCGACTTCTTGGACGATTTTTTGAGCATTATTTTGGTAATCGACCGACGCTTTAAGCAGGTAAATGGCCCATAGGCTACCAAGTCAGCCCAAATAAACCAACATAGCAATTTCCCAAAATGATCCGTAGGGGACGGAGGAAAACGGATCACTGGCACCGCATCGATGCAGAATGATCCGTTTTCCTCCGTCCCCAAGGGATCATTCAAGTGCCAACCAAGATAACGCCGATGTCTTGACAATGCCAGCGAGCGGGTCGCATTTGAGACAAGGTGACGTGAAACGAAAGGGCGCTGAC
>CALFDJ010000014.1 GCA_937950325.1 uncultured Collinsella sp. | reverse complement strand
GCACGGCCCTAGACTGGCCGGCGACGGCGCGCACGGAACGGGCGCGCGGGCCGAGCGACAGACTCGGATGATCGGAGGGGGACATATGGACGCGGAAAGGGACACGGACGGGACGACGGACGCGCACGAGGGGGACCACACGCCCGCGGACGGTGCCGGGACGGAGGGCGAAGGCGGCAAGCCGGACACTAGGCCGGGCGACAGACTCGCGACCATCCGACGCACGCTGTGGTGGATAGGACTGGCGCTACAGCTCCCATTCGCTTTGACTCTGATCCATTTTGATACCCCTTACCTGATATTGGAGCGTATCCTATGCGCTATTCCGCCAAGACTGGCAAGCGACCCGTCATCAATCGTCGGCATTCCCGCACTTGAAACGGAATGGTGTCGAGAATTCCTGGCACTAGTCCTGGGCGCAGTTTGCTGGGTTACAGCTGGAGTAATGAGATTAGTTGCGGACAGCCCATCAAACCATGGAAAAGAAACCCTTCCTGTACGCATCTTCGCCGGAATCATCACCATCATCGTATTGATGGCCACCGGTATTACAGGACTCTTCCTCGGCATAGCGGCCTTTTAGAAGTTTCCCCGTATCTGGCAGAGGAATTCCAAATCGAAAGCACAACAGCGAATGTGTGGGCAGACGACACATCTGCCCACACATAATGCATTATGCGAGCTACCGTCTTGGCTGATCAATGAATGCAGCGAACGCCCGAGCACTCACTTCAGCTTCCTGCTTATCAGGAAGCTTGTCTGTACCGGCAGCCTTTTTTAGGATGCTTTCGCTCATTCCAATATTTGTCAAACCAAGTGCATCAAGACCGTCCGCCATTGTTGAATATGCACTCACCACATTATCTGCGCTTGATGCAAAACGTTCGTCGTAGAATCGAACGATACGATGGGTCTCACTCTGCTTAAACGTTTCACGCATAGCAGCAGAAAGAACCGTCGAACCGGATCGTTTCCTCATACTAGAAGCAATTAGCCATGCATCTGCATCCGCAAGAACGTCATCGTACCCGAATCCTTCATCTTTCCCAAGGTGCTTATAGAGCCATGCTGCCAAGTCGGCATGCTTGCCGTCACGGCGATAGGCACCCCAGATCTGCAACAAGTCGAGAGGCCAGCCACCTAAATCGCCTAGACCATATTTGGCTGGATTGTTTTCGATACCCCATGTCAGGTATCCGAGAGCAGTTGCAGCCATGTGTGCAACATCTCGAGTCGATGGCAGTTTCTCTTTAATTGAAGGCTGTGCTTCGCATACATTGGCACATACCACACGCGCCGCGTCCAAGTCGGGCGGAGTCGAAACTTCAGGAGTATATGCGTGCCACATTGCTTGTGTCCCGCTACCGCCTTCCGACCAGTATTCAGGTTTGCGGAGCCATTCCAGGATGAATTGACCGATGCTGTCCTCGTAAACCGCTACCTGGGTACCCAGAGCGGCAAGGGCTTTGCGACACTCCTGCTCCGTGACGGCGACCCATCTTAGCAGCGGATCCGTTTCTGGCGAGACGGGATCGGGATCAGGCGCAGGCACTGGCACGGCAGGCAACAGTGAAGCGCATGCTGATACCTTCCCGGAATAGGCAACACGGTCCAGATCCCAGCCCTGGCCCTTGTAATCGTCAATCTCGGTGAACTGGTCATAGACCCAACCGTCCGGGATGGGGAAGCCGAGATTGCCCGAGAATCCCGTCGACATGTCGGACACAAACGCGTTACTCGCGCATCCCGCACCGATGACGCGGGAACAAATATTGCGGGACGCGTAAATCCCTACTCCGTATCCACCACCAAGAGACGAACAAACCGCACGGAAGTATGGCAGGATATTGCTGGTCACCTGGTCATCGGTCGCATCGAAGTCTACAGCGAAGTAGATATGGGTGGGAGGGATGCCAAGACGCTGCGCCGCCTCACGAGCGGTCTTGGCATGAGCAGCGCCGTTTGCCGGGGTGAAATGCTCCAGCTTCGTGGAGTACTCCTGGAAGATCGGGAAGAAACGCATGCCGCCCCGAGTGATGCGCTCGAGCTCACCCGGACGGATGGCCTTAAAGTAATCCTTGGGCGCCAACGACGACTGGCCAGGCTCCGTCAGATAACGTCCCACGATTTCATACCCGTCTGCCTTCAACGTCGCCAACCTGGCGTCGGTAATTTCGAACCTAGTGTCACAGGCCACACACGGACGGTCAGGATCACCTTTAGATGTCAACAGGCTCATCCACGTGGTCGAATCAATAGAGCCCGTCACAGCAATGGCATAACGCTCCTGGAACGCTTTCACGATATTGGCGAACGTGCTCGTCCATACGAAGGTCGGCCCGCCCCCGATCCCATTACACGCCAAAGCCGTGCTGGCGAGCCAGACCCACGACTCATTAGAGGATGCGTTATTTGCTGTTATCGTTTTCAAACGAGATCTAGTTCCGTTGCCGAAATTCCCCGTTGCCTCACTGGGTGAAAAACCTTCAAGCGACTGAAGCACCTGGATAAGAGCCGTGTTCATCTCCCTGCCGTACAGTCCATCAGTCGGAATGATGCCCGTGTATGGACGATATGCTTTGTTGATGAACTGCTGTGCCCTACGGACGGAGTCGATACCGCCATAAGAGGCCAGCAGCACGAACTGCTTCATCGAGAGCAACGCCCCCATGATCTCAACGTCTACGCTGGAATCTCCCTCTATGCCCATATCAGCCTTAAGCTTCCTGATCGCGGAACCTGTTCCGTCGTAGAAATGCTGTGAGATGTTGCCACCAGTGGAGTAGCCCTTGCACCACAGCGCCCCCTGAATGATGGAATACACGTTGGAAGTGCTCTTGTCCGCAACTGCCTGCTGCCGCACCCCATTCGGATACCGCTGCTTGAATAACCGCTGGGTGGAAGGACCGAAGTTATCGGCAGTGGACTGGATGCCCAATTCAATCTGCAATGCGCGAGTAAGCGCATAGATTGTCGGCCAACCAGTTCTGCCGTCCGGGTTGATTTTCTTGAATCGGGGATCATTCCCGTATGTCTTGTTCAGCCACTGCTGCGTCTGCAGCACCATCTGATCAGTCATGATGTCCTCCTTCGGGACCTGTTGCTGAAGGCAGACCCAATATCTGCCCTCACCTGCACTGCCGTTTCGCCACGAGGTGTTAACCTCGGGCGTTTCATCTGGCATGGCGTCTGCGATGAACTCTGCGATTTTCGGTGTCTAACTCCAACCGAAACATAGTGTTTCCCTTACAACGACTTCCATCACACTGTGTATTGTCGCAGCGATCAGTGCGCATGTTTTCCGTCATGACACCTACAGCTTTGGCCATAGCCAAAATGTCTCCGCATGCATCGAAGTCATATGACGGGCTTCCTTTCACTCTGATAACACTGAAATGAACCATTAATGCTCCTTTCTTTCACAAACTGCTGATGTTGTCGTGTTCTTCGTTTCTTTGCTTTCGTCGCGAATAGCGGCACGAATTTTGCGCACAGCCGTTGAAAGCTGTTTGGACACCGCAGCTCGGGACACGCCCAGCTCTCGTGCCATATCTGATTGAGATGCCCCCTTTACCAGTACACCCCTGACGATATTGCGCTGACCTGCTGGCAGTTTTTCGATCTCCGCAAAGATAGCTTGCAAACAGTTAGCTCTTTCTCTCGCATCCTCCGCGCATAAGAGAATATCCTCAGAAGAAGCAGAACACCCCTGGGGTTCCCGCCCTGCACCAACCAAATCCTCATAGGAGCAAATAACTCCGCTGACACGGTCCGATTGATAATAAGCGTGAGCGGAACGTTCCTCCGCATTCCACAATTCCTGAAGTATCGTTTGAGGGGTACGTAGTGCAATATCACGTGGCGAACAACCCATACGGATTGCGCGCAAACATCTATCGCGTTCAACCATCGTCCGTAATTCCACTTCCGAACAGTTGTATATATCAGTTACGGACACATTACCGGCGCGCATTGCCTCATGTTTCAATGAAATTCTCATTCCAGTCTCGATCCCACCCAGTTATTGGGTCTTCGAGACCTGCTTGCATAGGCCACCACATGAGCATCCAACCTGCTGGATAAGCATGACGCGTCAGTTCAGGAGAAAACCGACGCGTCACCATGAATAAGCAGGCAGATCTCATGCATGTGATTAGTTAAAAGCCCCAGTCAGCTTCACTGCGGCACAACGGATGAACAGCCCAATGCCCTACTTCTATAACCGGTTATCGCATGACATCGAGTTGAAGAAATTACGATGTGTCTGGTCTCAAATCCTTTCAATAGACGAAAGTTGCGCTTCTCTGATCCAGCTGTAAGCGGCGTATACTGGCGATATTCCAGTGTTTTACCGGCTTATTCGTCTGAATCTGGCTTCCATCGTAGGAACAGTGACCTCATGGGAAGGCGACGGATGAAGACAAATGGAGACGAGAAGGAGACTCACTTGGCCGAAACTACTGCTACCTATGCTCTGGGAGTCTTCTGTCAGCTCGTAAACCCTTATATATCTGGCGTAGACCACCACAAAAAGGGATTTATGAAGGATTTCTTCGATGCTGTGTTAGAGGATGACGGTCTAAGAAATCCACTTCCCCAACATCATCGAAACCGCAAACCCGGAAAGACCACTATTACCACCGGGGTCTGGTCTGGAATCAACGATACTGATCTGACTCGTTTTTATAACGGTCGCAAGAAGATTCCTGCCTGGAAAGCCGCCGAGTTTTATCAGCGCCTAGATATCTCGAAAGTAGAACGTCTTTGCTGCGATATCAGCATTGATGCCCTTGCCGATTTTCAAAAGGAGCTTATCAAGGCAAATATTAGAGTTACGGATATCAGTGAGCTTCCTTCTGCCACAGGAAAATGGCTTCTGTCAATACTCCAGGCGAATGCCGGTGGACGTGACATTCTCATCGACGGCATAAGCTTTCAGCCGAAATTCGATATTTTCGAAAACTTACCTCTGGCGTCTGGTCGCATCAACAACGGCAAATTGCACCTTGGGCGCTCTTCGGTCCCCTGGAAGGCTTATCCAATTCCACCGGATAAACCAGATGATCATCTTGAAAAGACATACCTCACGCAGATGCAAGCCGCCTATGCCGATCACTTGCACAAGCCAATCAACTGTTCCGACGATCTTCCTCAGACATGTCGTCCTGAATACGCCAAGCAACGTGAATATTTTTACGATGCGGAAGGAATGCGCAGGAATCTACGGGATGTTATAGAAAACGGAGAGCAAGAATTTGATGCACTGAAGGTTGATCTTTATGACGGAATATGCGATACCTGCGCATCTGATTACGCCGATGGACTGTTACGCATGCGAGCAACGCTATCTCAGGCAGCCGGTTTCCCCCTATCCGGTTCAGTTATAGCCCAATTCCCATCAATGATTAAGGCGCCGGATTCAATTTGTAAGCGCAACGCTTGTGTTCGGGCTGGCTGCCTTCGATT
>CALFDJ010000013.1 GCA_937950325.1 uncultured Collinsella sp. | reverse complement strand
TATGTCAATCCTGGTCTAACAGAGCCTTTTTTAATCCCCGTCCCAGAAAAATCATTCCGCATGTTTGGCGCAGCTAAAATAGCCCCGTCCCAAATTGACTACCCTGGCATTGGGGATACCATGGTGGCACCCTAGCGAAAGGATGTTTCATGGCACATGTCGATGACCAGCGTGTGGCGCGCGTGCTCGATGCGCTCGAGGCTCAGCACCCCGGCGCGCAGCTGCTTGTGAACGACCCGTGGTCGATCTACTATCTGACCGGCTTTTATGCCGATATGTTCGAGCGTTTTTGTGGCGTGCTGCTCGCGCGCGATGACGAGCCCGTGATCTTGGTCAACGCCCTGCATCAGCTACCCGAGTACGATAATGCCCGCGTGGCCTACCACAACGACACCGACGTCGTGACCGACGCCATCGCACGCGAGATCGATCCGACCAAACCGCTCGGTATCGACACCGTCATGCGCTCCGGCTTTTTGATGCCCCTTATGGATCGTCACGCCGCGAGCGAGTTCTTCCTGGGCGACTTTGCCGTCACCGCGGCACGCACCCACAAGGATGCCGCCGAGCAGGAGCTCATGCGCGTGTCCTCGGCTGCCAACGACGCCGTGATGGCCGACGCCATCAAGCTCGTTCACGAGGGCGTGACGGAGCGCGAAATTGCCGACCAGATGCTCGGCCTGTATCGCAATCACGGCTGCGAGGGCTTTAGCTTTCCGCCCATCGTGAGCTTTGGCGCCAACGCCGGCGACCCGCATCACGAGCCCGACGACACCGTACTCAAGCGCGGCGACGTGGTGCTGTTTGACATTGGCGGGCGTCATCGCAACTACTGCTCGGACATGACGCGCACGTTCTTTTGGGGCGAGCCGGACAAGGAGACCGCACGCATATACGATATCGTACGCCGCGCCAACGAGGCCGCCGAGGCGCTCATCGTCCCGGGCGTGCGCATGTGCGACCTGGACCGCGCCGCGCGCGACGTAATTGAGGATGCGGGCTACGGCAAGTACTTTACGCACCGCCTGGGTCACTCGATCGGCCTGCAGGACCACGAGCCAGGTGACGTTTCGCTTGTCAACGAGCAGGTCGTAGAACCGGGCATGACGTTCTCTATCGAGCCGGGCATCTACCTCCCCGGCCACACCGGCGTCCGCATCGAAGACCTGGCCCTGGTCACCGAGTCCGGCGTCGAGATCCTCAACGCCTACCCCCACGACCCAGTCCGCCTAGACTAGCCCCTTCCCAATAGCCCCTCAATAAGTTGCGGTGGAATAGTTCCCAGATTGGCCCGCAGAGGCATAATCCAGGAACTATTTCACCGCAACTACCATGGGGCCAAGTCGACCAATTTGACAGTCTAGTGATGCGCCACGAAAACGGCCTATCTACTACGTTTAACCCGCATGGGTCGACCATGCGGGTCTTTTTTGACTACCCTGCAAACGGGTAGTCAAAAAAGCCCCGTCCCAAATTAGCTGCCCCGATCCAAACAAAAGGCCTCCCGGTCCTCGTGGTTTACGAGGACCGGGAGGCCTTCTTGTGCCCTAGGGCTCTATGAGCTCGGCGCTACTCAGCGCGGTGGCGCAACTTTTCGATCGCGGCGGCGATCAGCGCCAGCAGGCCGGTTCCGCCCAGTGCGGCGACAGTCACAGCCGTGTTGTCACCCGTCTGGGCTAGGCTACCAGCAGCAGCCTTCTTGCCGTCCTTCTTCGCATCCGAAGCCGGTTTGGCATCAGACTTACCACCGTTGTCCTTGCCGTCCGTCGGATTCTGCTCAACGACCGGCTCAACAACCTCAACGGTCACCGAAGCGGTGAACTGCGGGGCTGCCGGCGCCTCAGCGACGCCACCTTCGTCAGCCAGCGAGATGGCCACAGCCTCGCCATTCAAGTCCGGCGTCGCCGTAATGACAACGTGACCGTTCTTGAGGGCCTTGACCTTACCGTTCTCGACCGTCGCGACCGTCGGGTCGGACGAATCCCACGCCACGGGATAGCGAAGCATGGCGCCCTTTTCCGCGTTGCTCGCCGCGGCGGACAGGTCAATCTCCTTGCCGCGCTCGACCTTGAGCGTGGTCTGCGAAGTCGTGGGCTTGCCGTTCTGATCAACGATCACCATGCCGTCGGCAGCCGGACGCGGCTTAACACGCACCTCACAGCTGACCGGCAACCCTGTACCGTGCGCCTTACCGGTCACGGTCACATCGTCGGCGTCCCAGTCGAGTGCGGGTACGTTCTCCCAGTCGATGCCGTAGTCCTTCTGGCTGCCGTCCTTCATAGTTACAGCGACCTTCTTGGGCAGCGCCTTCAGTACCTCATCGGGCGAGCTAAACTCAAAGACCTTAACGGCGTCGAGCGTGCCGGGCGTCACGGGAATGTTCGAGTCCTTCTCGGACACGGTAACGGTGGCCGTCACCGTGGCAGAACCGGTCTCGTCCTTGACGGTGCCTGTAACGACAATGTCGCCGAGCTCGCCGAGCGCCTTCTGAGTCAGCGCACTCGTATCCCACGTAATATCCAGGTCCTTGGCAGTGCCATCGGAATACGTCGCGCTCGCCTGCTTGGGCAGATGGGCCACGACGTCGGCAACCTTGTCGTCACGCTTGGCGGCAATGGAAGCAGCGCCTTCGGCAAGCGACGCGCTCTTGATAACGGGCTTGACTGTAACAGTCGCCGTAACCGCAAACACGCCCTTCTTGGTGGTGCCGTGCGCTGTGAGGGTCTTGCCCGTCGTGGCGATATCGGCCGCGGGCACATCGGTCCACGTGACACCGGACTCAACCTCAGTCTTACCATCGGCCATCACCACGGTCGCCTTAAGACCCGAAAGCGCCTTGGCAACATCCTCGGAAGAGGCGCCGTCAAGCACCGGCTGCTCAAGCGTCAGGCTGCCATTCTTCACGTGATGAGGAATCTCGCGCTTAGGCGTCTCGACGACCAGCTTACAAGTGGCCTTAAGCGTCGTGCCCTCAACGGACCCCTCAATCGTGTGCTCGCCAACGGCGGCAAGCTGCTTGTCGAGCCCGTCCGTGTTCCACGTAACCGCAGCCAGGTCCGTATGGCCGTCGGTGTAGGTCACGCTAACGGTCTTAGGCAGCTGGCCCGTCACCGCATCGGCCTTCACGTCGCGCTCGACCGTAATCTGCGGTGCCTCGGCTACCTTGTTGATCGTCGTCGTGGAGGTAACGACGACCTCGACCGGCAGGTTGCCGTTCACCGTTACGCCCTTGGCGACAACGATGTTGCCATAGGTGGCGGCAGCGGCAGGGACCTCGGTCCACGTAATCTCAGACTCCGCCGTCGTCTTACCGTCCTTCATGCGAACGGTCGCCTTCACGCCCTTGAGCGCATCACGCACGACATCGACCGATGCGCCCTCGGGAACGCTAACGCCCGCGACAGGCTCAACGGACAACGGAATCTCGGCATCACTCTTTACAACCGTCACCGTGCACTTGGCCTTGACCGAAGTGCTCTCGACCGTGCCCTCAAGCGCGATGTCACCCAGCTTGCCCAGGGCATCCGTCGTGAGCGGGGCCTTATCCCAGGTGACGGCGGCAGTCTTCGTCGAGCCGTCGGACATGTTGAGGGTCACCTGGGCAGGCAGCGCGATGTCGTCGGCAGCCGTATTGCGGGCAACCGAAAGCTGGACGCCAACGACGCTCTCAACAACCGGCTTCAGATTGACCGTAGCCTTGACCTCAAAGTTGCCGACCACGGTCTTACCCGTGACGATAACGCTCGTGCCGTCCTTCTTAATGGTGAGGGCCTCCTTGGGAGCGGTCCAATCGATCTTCGAATCGACCTCGGAGCCATCCTTCATGGCGACCTTCACGGTCTTGGGCAGCGCAGCCACAACAGCCTCGGGCTTCGCGCCGTCATCGACCGTCACGGCGCCAACGGTACCGGCCAGATGGTCGGGAATCTCGCGCAGCGGCTTGACGACCTTAATGGTGCACTCCGCCTTCTGGTCCGTGCCGGCAACTGCGCCCTTAACCGTGACCTTACCCTCCTTGGCAAAGTCCTTGTCGGAGAGGTCCTTAGTGTTCCACTTCACATCGACCGCGGCATCGGAGCCATCGGAGTAAACCGCAGTGACCTTCGCAGGCAGCTTGCCCAGAGCATCCTCTGCCTTCGTGTCGCGCTCGACCTCAATGTCATCAGCGGCGTCAAGGCTCACGATATGCGCGGTTACCTTGACCTTCACCTTTACGGTCATGCCGTTGTCCGTCAGTCCCGTGACCTCAAACTCGTTGCCGGCGCGGCCCAGGCTATCGACCTGAGACCACTTAACGGGAGTCTCGTTCTTAGTCTTGCCGTCCTTCATGACCACCGTCACCGTGGACGGCAGCATGTCCATCAGGTCCGCAACCTTGGCGTTGTCCGCAATCTGAATGTCGGCAATCGGCTCAACGTGGTCGGGCGTCTCTGCATCCTGGTCCACCACAGTCACGTTGCAGGTCACCTTGGCGCCATTATGCTTAACCGTGCCGGTAATCTTCACGGTACCGGTTTCGACGAGCAGCTTGTCCGTAACGTTGGAGAGGTCCCACGTGTCAATGTCGAGCAGATCGGTTGAGCCGTCGGAATAGGTCGCCACTACCTGCTTGGGCATCTGGGCGTACAGGGCCTGCTTGGACGTACCCTTGGCAACGCTAAACGACTTGGCCTCGAGCTTGGTGATGGTCCGTGGCGCTTCGGATACGTTGACGTACACGATGGCGTTGACATTGTCGATGCCCTTGAGCTTGCCGACGAACTTGTAGGTGCCGGTCTTGGCAAGGGGCTTATTGATGTCGAGGCCATCGGTGTCGGTCCACTTTTCGATTTCGGTGCCACCGTATTGGCTATGCGCCGTAAAGGTGCCGTCGGAGTAATTAATATTCACGCACTCGGGCAGCTCCAGCATTGATCCGACCGTGGTGTTGACTACAACGGCCTCAGGCTGCAACGCAACCTTCTTCGCCTTCTTGTCGGCAACCGTCACCTTAGCAGTAACGTTGCCGTTCTCATCAACGCCGACCTTTTGGCCGACATCGTCAAGCAGCGCCATAACAGCAGCGGCATCAAAGCCGACCACGTGGCCCGTCGCATAGAACGTACCAGGCTGCTCGTACTTCTCGGGCGCAATCGGGTCCCAATCAATAGCCGCTGTCGAAACGGAGCCGTCGCTCATCTCGACCGCCATCTTGGACGGCATGGTCGGAGCGGTACCGGCCTTGGTGGTCACCGCAGTCTCACCGTTATCGATTGCCTTCTCAACGCCTTGGATAACGATCTTGGTCTGAACAGTGAGGCCGGTGTTACTGCCGACGCCGTATCCGCTGAGGTCGCTTGTAAACAGCGCGCCAGACACTGTCGTGACCTGACCCGGCTCTCCGGTATAAACCGAGGGGCGAATGTCACCCCACTCAACGTGGGCATTGTGCGTTTTGCCATCACTCGTGGCAACCGAAACATTCCACGGCAGCTCGGGAACGACGCCATTGGCCGTGGTAATGCGCTCAGGAACGGCAATAGAGGTGACAGAGCAGACGTCTACAGTGATTGTCGCCTCGGCACCACCTTGGAGCTTGCCCTTCACCTTAAACGAACCGTCCTTGGCATAAGCGTCTTCGGCAACGCGGTCCCATGTGACCTTTTCGCGCTGGGGCTCAGAAGACACATCGTTGTCGTATCGAACCTCAAGGGTCTCCGGCTAATCAGGCGCAACGCCAGGAACGGTCCATATGGTTCCGCTCTGCACCGAGGTCGCCTTGCTCGCAATCTTAACGGTGGCAGTAATCGGAATGTCGACCGTCTGCATGCCGTTCCCCGTGCCAAAGCTAATTGTTGCAGTGCCGCGGACCACGCCGCCCTGGGTCCAATCGAAGCCCTTTGTGTTCCACTTGGCCTCGGCGTATTTGTTCGAATACCCCGGTTGATCAGTCGCATCGGGGCTTACAAGTTCGACATGGCTGGGAAGCATGGCGGTGCCGTCGCTGCCCTTGAGCACCGTAATGGTTTGCGGCTGAGCCTCCCAGTTTTTAGTCACGATGACATGGACCTTCACGGGGATATTCGTTCCGACGACCGTTCCAGTTATCGTGCAGTCCTTCTGGGGGCACCTATCGTAGGTGTCCCAGTTGACACCAAGCTCGTTAAACGTCGTTCCGTCCTGCAATGCGCCAGAAACAGTGAGATAGTCCAGATTGACTTCCTCACCGGGGTAGATGACACGCCAGTCCTCGTACGACCGTCCAAGCGTCACGCCGTTATCGCTGTAGTTGTTGACACCCTTGACCTCGCCGCACACCGCAGTCGCATGGATCTTTGCCAGCGAGCCGGAGACCGTACCGGTAATTTCGTACTCGCCCGGTTTGCCGTCCAGCAGCTCTTGAGGAAACTCATCCCAGCTATAAGGCTGTCCCGAGGAATACCTGGGGTAGAAGGAGCTGCCGTCAGACAAATACAGATCGGACAGATAGCGCGGAGCCAAGAGCCCGACGCCGGGAACATAAGCGATCTTGCCAATGTTGCTGTCCTTGAGATCGCAGACGTTGACCGTCGCCGTGACCGGAATATTGGAACCAGTGAAGTATCCGTTGACAGTAATCTGGCCAAGGTTCTTTAGGGCGTCCTGACTAATTGTCGACCACTGTACGGGGAAACTGCCTCGCGAACCATTCCACATCGTAGCCTCGATTGAACCCGGCATATTGGGCTGGCAACCGATAAGCGTGCTTGTCGATGTCGAAGAAGGCATCTGAAGGGCGCGGACGGAGATGGTCGCCGTGGCTCGGTTGTTGTCACCCAGTTCCACCTGACTAGACGACGAAGATGAGGTATTGGCCCAATATGACAGTGAACCAGATACCGTAAAGGTACCCTCGCGGGCAACCTGGGAATCCAGAATGGTACCCCAGTTAACGGAGCAAGGCTGCTTGGTGCCGTCGGTAAACGTAACCATGACAATGCCGGGAAGGCCGCTCTCCGCAGTCGGACGAACGTTGACGGGCGTATTCACCGGAGCAATTTTCTCGATGGATGCGACCTCTTTAACTAAGACCTTTGCACTTACCTTAAGGCCGTTAACGGAAGACGCGCTATTAGACCGAAGCGTACCGGTAACGGTATACGTGCCGGCCTTCTGGAACTGAGCCGCATCGGCGTTGTCCCAGTCAACCTGGTAGCTTCGATAATACGAGCCTGTGCCTGTCTGGGTCATCAGGAAATTAGCATAGTTGCTAAGCGGCGTGGTGTCTCCCGCAATGCGCTCGTACGTCACCGAATTAAGGTCCAATACATCCTTGGCATCTTTTACCGTCACCGTGCAGGTAACATCTCGGTTGTCGAAACCGTTGAGCTTGCCATTGACCACAAACGTGCCGGGCTTTGAGTACTGGGAGCTCTCCACGTTGTCCCATGTAATAGGAATTGACTCAACGACACCGTTCTCGAAGGTAACCTGAGCAGAATACGGCAGACCCGGCCATTCGCCGGCAATCGTAGTGCACGTAAGCTCGGTCTCAACGCTTTTGACGGCGCGAACATTCACGGTGCAGTGCACGAGCATGGAGGGACAGTCCTTTATATGGCCCTCAACAATAAACGTGCCAGCTTTCTGGTACTGGTCCTCGGAAATGTTATTCCACACAACCGGGCACATCCGGGACTCACCGTTGGAGTAGTAAACGGACACGTTCGAAGCCAGTGTGGGCGCAAAACCCGCTGCTGTCCAAGTGGACCACTGAGTGCCGCCCGTGGTGCGGGGAGCGTAGACTTTGAGAACACCGGTCACATCGAACGGCTCAGCGAGCGAGTACCATTGACCGTTAGCGGACGCACCGAAAATCTGGCCCGTGATGGCGATTTCGGACTCTTCAGTTGCAGAGGCAAAGGTCGCCTTTGACTTTTCATCCCACTGCACATAGGCAGAGCCCTCGGTGCCGTCAGACAGTTTAACCTTCAATGCAGGGGTCGGCACAAAGTCGCCGTTATCGAAGCCGACGTACTTCTCGATAATGGGGTTGGATTCGATCGAGACAACCGTGATGCCACTTTCGCTGGACGGCACGGCGACGCTTGCAGCGTTAACCGCGGCCGGATCCGCTGCGGCGACCTCGACGATCACACGCTGCTTGACCGTCTGGGTGGCGCCGTCGACGGTACCCTCAAACTCATACGAGCCGGCAGGCAGCTGTGCCAAGGTTGCCGGAGCATCGACACCGTTCAGCTTCCAGGTGACGTTTTCCTACTTAGCGGTGCCACTCTCGTAGGTCGCCGCCACGGTTTGAGGTAGCGTTGCGTCGGAGCCTTCGGCAACATGAAGTTCGGTTTGCTCTGCGAGCGAGACGATCTTGTCGACCGCCTGATCTTCCGAGGTTGCCTGGCCGGTGTCCGCGGATGTGGCAGCAGTTCCCGTCGCATCGCTTTGCTCGGCGACGACCTGGGTGGTATCGCCCTGCATCATCTCGGCGAACGCCTGCGGCGGCACCGAACCAACCGTCATGGTAAGGGCCAGGCCCGCGGTAATCGCCGCGTTGACATGCCTTCTATTCATAGTTCCTCCCGACTGGCTCAACGGACCAAACAGCATGGGTCCGGATTGCAAGTTAGGATGAACGTACCCCTCCCCAGCGTGGCAACGCAATATGAGATAGGTCAAGCGGCTTAAATGATTTCGTAAGCGGGAGGACACTTTACAAGTACATTACAAGCATAACAGTCAATGTGGAACGGGGCTTTTTGACTAATTTTGCCGGTCTGACGGCTAGGCAGCTAAAATAACCCGTCCCACATTGACTGTTTTTGAGTTGCGGTGGAATAGTTCCTGGATGGGCTGCTAGAACCCAAAAACAGGAACTATTTCACCGCAACTGATGAGGGGGGATGGGTTAACGGGGCAGCCCCGCTACTTCGCCGGCTAGGGTGATGGTGCCGGCTGCCACGAAAGGTTCACCCGCGGCATCGAAGGCGGCGAGGGCCTCGGACACGCTGGGGTACACGCCCACAAGCTTGTCCGCGTCCACCAGGGCAGCGAGTTCCTCTGCCGGCAGGGCGCGATCGGAATCGGTCTGGGTTACGACCACGCGCGGGAAGGCCGGAATCAGCACATCGACGATGCCCGCCACATCCTTGTCGGCCAGCGCGGCGCATAGCAGCGTGGGGCGATTCTCTACGCACGGATCGATCTCGTCCAGCGCGCTCACAAAGTTCTCGCAGCTCTGGGGATTATGGCAGGCGTCAATCAGCTTGAGCGGATCGGTCCCCAGCACGTCAAAACGTCCCGGTGTGGGGCAACCCATAAGCGAAGCGTCGAGCTTGTCATGGTCGAGCTCGCGACCCAGATACCCCTCGCACAGCATAATCGCGCACGCGGCATTCTGCGGCTGATACGCCGGCTTGACCATGCTCGACGTATAAATCGCACGCGGCGTGGTGCAGCTAAACTCAACCGTATCGCCCACGTGCTCCGGCACCTTGGTCGTGGAGTGGCTCACCACGAGCGGCACCACACCGCACTCACGACAACGGGCATCCATCACGCGCTGAACGCTCGCCTCGTGAGTGCCCTCGCCCAAAACGACCAAACGCCCAGGCTTAATAACCGCAGCCTTCTCCCCCGCAATGGCCTCGAGCGTATCGCCCAAAATACGTGTGTGATCGAGCCCAATGCCCGTAATGGCTACGGCCACGGGATCGGTCGCACTCGTAGCATCCCAGCGTCCGCCCATGCCAACCTCAAGCACGGCAACATCCACCGCGGCCTCGGCAAACACCACCAGTGCGGCAGCCGTCAGCAGGTCAAACGGCGTGATGGTATAGGCGCGCTCCCCCGCCGCCACACGACGAGCATTCACGCGATGCCCCGCCTCAACAGCGGCAGAAACGCCACGGGCAAACGCCCCATCGCTCACAACGTGCCCATCGACCTCCATGCGCTCGGGATAGCGCACCAACTGCGGCGACGTATACAGTGCGGTCTTTAACCCCTCGCCACGAAGGATGGCAGCCGAAAAACGCGTGGTCGAAGTCTTGCCATTGGTACCGGCAACCTGAATGCAATCGAAATACTCATCCGGACGTCCCAGCTCATCAAGCATATCGACAACCGTCTCGAGCAAAGGACCAGCATCCCCAGAAATCCGCCCCGTATCAGCAGCCAGCCCAACAGCCTCATCAAACGAAAGCAAATCAAACGAAAAAGGAACGACATACGACCCAGAACGCTTAGCCATAACCCAAAGTCCCCCATAACAGAAAAAGAGGCCCGTAACAAACAACGAGCCCCTTCCATTCAAAATATCAGCCAAACACCGCTTTGCAGCGAGATCAAGACCACAACCAAGTGGCCCTAACACGCCAGATGCAAACGACCACGTAAACGAACTGGGAGCGGTTTGGGGCTTTGCTCGATACAAGTTCCGCACGAGCCGAAGGCCACTTAATGTGGCCTTCGTGCGAGCAGGACTGTCCGCAGTAGCGAGCAATGCCCCAAACCGCGTCCCCCAGTAACGCTTACGAGAAGTCAGCAACCTGAGCCGTCAGCGCCGCAAGGATCTCCTTGAGCTCAGCTGCACGGTCCCTCTTCTTCTGGACCACTGCGGGCGCGGCCTTAGCCACAAAGCCCTCGTTGGCGAGCGTCTTCTCGCAGCCGGCGAGCTCCTTCTGGGCCGCGGCGATCTCCTTCTCCAGGCGTGCCTTCTCGGCCGAAAGGTCAACCTTGCCCTCGAGCACCACAAAGACCTCGACGCCACTATCAACAACGGCGATGCTCGCAGCCGGCTTCTCAACGTCAGTACCCATGACCAGCGAAGACGTGTTGGCCAGCGGCTCGATGGTCGAGCGCAGGCTCTCGAGCTTCTCGATGTCCTCGGCACCAGCGCGCACGACCACGTCGAGCTCGGCCTTGGGGCTCAAGCGGTAACGCGAGCGCGTGGCGCGGGCGGCGGAAACGACGGTGCGGCACAGCTCAAACGCGCGCTCGGCGGGCTCGTCGACGTACTTGGCGTAATCGGCGGGCTCGGGCCACTTGGCGATCATGAGCGCCTCGGCGCGGTCAACGTTGCCCTCGGCGTCCAGGTCGAGCACGCTCGCCGGCATGTTGTCCCAGATCTCCTCGGTGACAAACGGCATAAGCGGGTGCATCAGGCGAATGGAGGTGTCGAGCACAAAGATCAGGTTGCGCTGCGCCTGCAGACGGCCTTCGCCCTTCAGGCGGGCCTTGGTGACCTCGACGTACCAGTCGCAGACCTCGTTCCAGAAGAACTGCTGCACGCCGCGGGCCATGTCGCCAAAGGTGTAGTTCTCGATGCCCTCGGTGACCATCTTCACGGCCTTGGCCAGGCGGCTGAACATCCAAGCGTCGGCCGGCGTCTCCACGACAGGCTCGCCGGGCGTGTAGCCCTCCATGTTCATGAGCAGGAAGCGGCTGGCGTTCCAGATCTTGGTCACAAAGCTCTTGGCCTGGTCGGTACGCGGGCTGTCGATAAGCTTCTTGGTCTTCTTGTCGATGTTCGCGTCGAACTTGACGTCCTGGTTGTTGGTGCACAGCGTGAGCAGGTTGTAGCGCATGGCGTCGGCGCCGTACATACCAATAAGATCCATGGGGTCAACGCCATTGCCCTTGGACTTGGACATGCGGCTGCCGTCCTTGGCCAGGATCGTCGGGTAGATGACGACGTCCTTAAACGGCACCTCGTCCAAGAAATACAGCGAGCTCATGACCATACGGGCGACCCACAGCGCGATGATGTCGCGCGCGGTGACGAGCGCCGTCGTGGGGTGATGGCCCTCGAGCAGCTCCGGCTTTTGCGGCCAGCCCTGCGTGGCGAAGGTCCAAAGCTGCGAGCTGAACCAGGTGTCCAGCACGTTCTCGTCCTGGTGCACGTGATGGCCGCCGCACTTGGGGCACACGTCGGTGTCCTCGGTAAGGGCGTCCTCCCAGCCGCAGTCCTCGCAGTAGAACACAGGGATACGGTGGCCCCACCACAGCTGACGGCTGATGCACCAGTCCTTAAGGTTCTCCATCCAGGTGGTGTAGGTCTGCGTCCAGCGCGCGGGGTGGAAGGTGACCTTGCCGGAGTTGACGGCGTCGAGCGCCGGTCCCTTGAGCTTGTCGACGGCGACGAACCACTGCTCGGACAGCCACGGCTCCAGGGCGGCGTCGCAGCGGTAGCAGTGCATGACGGAGTGGTCGTGCTCCTCGACGTGGTCGAGCAGGTCGTGCTCCTCAAACCACTTGATGACGGCCTCGCGGCACTCCTCGCGGGTCATACCGGTGAACTCGCCGTAGCCCTCGACAACCACCGCGTGCTCGTCGAAGATGTTGATCTGCGGCAGGTCGTGGGCCTGGCCCATGGCGTAGTCGTTGGGGTCGTGGGCAGGGGTGACCTTGACGAAGCCGGAGCCAAAGTTGGCGTCGACATGCCAGTCCTCAAAGATAGGAATCTCGCGGTCGACGATGGGGAGCTTGACGGTCTTGCCCACGAAGGCGGCCTTCTCGGGATCCTTAGGAGAGACTGCAACGCCCGTGTCGCCGAGCATGGTCTCGGGGCGCGTGGTGGCGACGACGATGTAGTCCTGGCCGTTGACTGGCTCGGTCAGCGGGTAGCGCAGGTGCCACAGGTGGCCCTTCTCGTCCTTGTACTCGGCCTCGTCGTCCGAGATAGCGGTGGTGCAGTTGGGGCACCAGTTGACGATGCGCTTGCCGCGATAGATCAGGCCGTCGTGGTACCAGTCGCAGAAGACCTTGCGCACGGCCTGGGCGTAGTCCTCGTCCATGGTAAAGCGCTCGTTATCGAAGTCGACGGAGCAGCCCATGCGCTTGATCTGCTCGACGATGATGCCGCCGTACTCGTGGGTCCAATCCCAGCAAGCGTCGACAAACTTGTCGCGACCGATCTCCAGGCGGCTAATGCCCTCGCTCTTGAGCTTCTTGTCGACCTTGGTCTGCGTAGCGATACCGGCGTGGTCGGTGCCCAGCACCCAGCGCGTGGACTTGCCGCGCATGCGAGCCATACGGATGATGGCGTCCTGAATGGAGTCGTCGGTGGCGTGACCCATGTGGAGCTTGCCGGTCACATTGGGAGGCGGAATGGTGACGGTGCAGTCGCCCACGCCCTCACGGCGCTTGTAGTAGCCGCCGTCGAGCCACTTCTGCAGGATCGCCGGCTCGTTGGTCGACGGATCGTAGTTCTTGGGCATTTCTTCCATATATCTCTCCCTGTCCCGCCGGGGAGGAATGTAGGCCCGCCAGGGTCTACATTCCTCCCCTTAGGTATCGATTACTTCAGTCTGATATGACTTCGCTGAGGCTTAAACAAACACACAGAATAACACAGGTAGTTGGGCTTATTGCGTATATATAAAATAGCCTCCGACCGCGGGCGGTCGGAGGCTGTTTGCAAACACATTTTAGGCCGGTTTACCCGTAGATGCGTTGGGGCTGTTCGGTGCCCTTGACGGCGGCTTCGGTTACGACGACCTTGGCAACGCCCTCCTCGCTGGGGAGGTCGAACATCGTCTGCTGCAGCACGTCCTCGCAGATGGCACGCAGGCCGCGGGCGCCGGTCTTGCGGGCGAGCGCCATGCGGGCAATCTCGTGCAGGGCGGCGTCCTCAAACTCCAGGTCGACGTCCTCGAGCTGGAACATCTTGCGGTACTGGCGCACCACGGCGTTCTTGGGCTCGGTCAGGATGCGCACGAGATCGTCCTCGTCAAGCTCGCGCACCGAGGAGATAACGGGAATACGGCCCACGAACTCGGGAATGAGCCCGAAACGATTGAGGTCTTCGGGAAGCACCTGCTCGAGCAGCTCGGCGGATTCCTCGGACTGGGACTTGCCGACGTCGGAATTGAAGCCCACGCCGCGCTTGCCGATGCGCTCGCCGATGATCTTGTCGAGGCCGACGAAGGCTCCGCCCAGGATAAACAGGATATTAGTGGTGTCGATGTGGATGAGCTCCTGCTGCGGATGTTTGCGCCCGCCCGTGGGAGGAACGGCGGCATCGGTGCCTTCGATGATCTTGAGAAGCGCCTGCTGCACGCCCTCGCCCGACACGTCGCGCGTGATGGAGAGGTTTTCGGCTTTGCGGGCGATCTTGTCGATCTCATCGATGTAGACGATACCCACCTGCGCTCGATCGATGTCGTTATCAGCGGCGGTGATGAGCTTGAGCAGGATGTTCTCCACGTCCTCGCCCACGTAGCCAGCCTCGGT
>CALFDJ010000012.1 GCA_937950325.1 uncultured Collinsella sp. | reverse complement strand
CTTGTAGCATTCCTCGATGAACGCCTCGCGGCCGATTTCCAAACGGGAGATGCCCTGCTCGGCCAGGCGCTTGTCCACCTTGGTCTGGGTGGAGATGCCGGCGTGGTCGGTGCCGATGATCCAGCGGGTTTGGAAACCGCGCATGCGGGCGCGGCGGATGCAGGCGTCCTGGATGGTGTCGTTCAGCGCGTGCCCCATGTGCAGCACGCCGGTGATGTTCGGAGGCGGGATGACGATGGTGTAGGACTCCCCCGCGTGCTCGCCGAAGCCCGGCGTGCGCTGGAAGTAGCCGGCGTCCTTCCACGCCTCGAAGATGGGCCGCTCCATGGCGGCGTAGTCGGTGGACTTCCTCTTGTCCTCGGACATTGCCTTGACCCTCGCTTTCCCTGAATGCTCGGTATAAAACAAGGCGGGCGGCACGCACGCGGCCGCCCGCCAGATTGCCTTGGGCGATTATCGCACAGAAGGCCCGCTGCCCTAGGCAGAAAGGGCCACCTGAGCGGTGGCGTCGGCGACCTCGACGATCTCCGGTCGCGTCTCGCCAGCGATGTCGCTCGCGCGCACCGTGACCGTGGTGGCTCCGTTGTGCTCCGGCAAATCGTACATGACGTCCATGAGCACGCGCTCGCAGATGGAGCGCAGGCCGCGGGCGCCGGTGCCGTGCTCCACCGCCTCGTGAGCGATGGCGGTAAGGGCTGCAGGCTCGAAGGTGAGGCGCGAGTCCTCGAACTCGAACATGCGGGTGTACTGCTTGACGAGCGCGTTCTTCGGCTCCACGAGGATGCGGACGAGATCCTCCTCCGACAGCTCGTTCAAGGAGGTGATAACCGGAATGCGGCCCACGAACTCGGGGATCATGCCAAAAGCGTTGAGGTCCTGCGGGAGCACCTGACGCAGCAGGTCGTTCTCGTCGACCGAGGTGGGGCCGGCGATCTCGGAGTTAAAGCCCACGCCCTTGTTGCCCACGCGGTCGGCGATGATCTTGTCCAAACCCACAAAGGCACCGCCGCAGATAAACAGGATGTTGGTCGTGTCGATCTGCAGCAGCTCCTGCTGGGGATGCTTGCGGCCGCCGGTGGGCGGAACGCTGGCCACCGTGCCCTCAAGAATCTTAAGCAGCGCCTGCTGAACGCCCTCGCCCGAAACATCTCGGGTGATGGAGAGATTCTCGGCCTTGCGGGCGATCTTATCGATCTCGTCCACGTAGATAATGCCCACCTGCGCGCGCTCAATGTCGCCATCGGCGGCGTTGATGAGCTTGAGCAGGATGTTCTCCACGTCCTCGCCCACGTAGCCAGCCTCGGTGAGCGCGGTGGCGTCGGCGATGGCAAACGGCACCTCGAGGATGCGCGCGAGCGTCTGGGCCAGCAGCGTCTTACCGGTACCGGTGGGGCCGAGCAGCAAAATATTGGACTTGGCGAGCTCCACCTCGTCCATGTCATCGTCAAACTGAGAGCCCATGCCCGATACCTCGTCAAAGGCGGACACCGCGGCACCGCCCTCGATCACGCGGCGATAGTGGTTGTACACGGCAACCGACATGGCGCGCTTGGCGTCCTCCTGGCCCACAACATAGGCCGAAAGCTCGTCATAAATCTCGTGCGGCGTCGGCACGTGCGTGATGACCTGACGGTCGTCCTCGAGCTCAAAGCCCTCGGCCTCGGGGTCAACGGCGGGCTGGGACGCAGCCTGGCCGTGGTCGTTGAGGAAGCCCGGCAGCTTGCCGTTGCGGGCAGCGTCCATAAAGTCCGAAGCCAGCGACTCCTCAAGGATCTCGGAGCAGGCGGCGACGCACTCGTCACAGATAAAGATGTTGGTCGGACCCTTTACGAGGCGACGGACCTGCCCCTGCTCTTTTCCGCAGAAGGAGCAGCGGATGGGGTTGCCGTTCTCGTCAAAGTTGTCCTGCATGTTACCTGCCATCCTAGGCGTCCTTCGCGGCAAGATCGCGCGAGGTGACGATACGGTCAATCAGGCCGTAGTCGAGGGCCTCGGCAGCGGTCAGGTAGTTATCGCGCTCGGTGTCGGCCTGGACCTTCTCGATGGGCTGGCCCGAGGCATCGGACAGGATCTGGTTGAGCTCGCGGCGGGTCTTCTTGATCTCCTCGGCTACAATCTCGATCTCGGTCTGCTGGCCCTGGGCACCGCCGCTGGGCTGGTGAATCATGACCTTGGAGTGCGGCAGGCAGAAGCGCTTGCCCTTGGCGCCGGCCGAAAGCAGCACGGCGGCCATGGACGCGGCCATACCGACGCAGATGGTGGAGACCTGCGGCTTAATGAAGTTCATGGTGTCCAGAATCGCCAGGCCGGAGTAGACCTCGCCGCCGGGCGAATTGATGTAGAGCGAGATATCCTTCTCGGCATCCTGGCTCTCAAGATGCAGCAACTGGGCAACGACCAGGTTGGCGCTGACGGAGTTGATCTCCTCGCCCAAGAAGATGATGCGGTCGTTGAGCAGGCGCGAATAGATATCGTAGCTGCGCTCGCCGCGCGGCGTCTGCTCGATAACGTATGGCACGAGGGCGGAATCGAACTTAGCGATCATACGTATCTCCATTTCTCTTGCGGACCAATAATGGTTCTAGACAAACGTACGGTGCCCGCATGCTATGCATTGGCTGGCACCGTACGAAGCAACCGGATAACCGGCTTATAACTTTACCCCATCACGGGCGCATCCATGCGCTCGCGGGCAAGGTGGCGAGAATTACTCGGCGTCCTTGGCGGTCTCGTCGACCTCAGTCACCTTGGCGTTCTCGACCAGGTGGTCGACGGCCTTGGAGCGACGGATGGACTCGCGGACGGCAGGCATGCGGCCATCGGCGATAAACTCGGCCTTGGAAGCCTCGACGTCCTTGACGCCGGCCTTCTCGAACTCGGCGTTGATGTCGTCCTCGGTGACCTCAATCTTGAGCTCACGGGCGAGGGCGTCGAGCGCCAGGGACTCACGGGCAACGTCGTTGGCCTGCTTGTGCAGGTCGCCGATGAACTGCTCCATGGTCAGGCCGGAAGCGGGCAGCCAGGTGTCGAGCGTCATGCCGCGAGCAGCGAGGTTGGACAGGAAGTTCTGGCCAAGCTCCTCAAAGACGGACTGCTCGTAGTCGGCGTCCATCTCGTCGAGCTGCAGGCGCTCGGCGAGAGCGGAGACGCAACGGTTCTCCTTCTCGGCCGGGAGGCGGGAAGCCTTGTCCTGCTCGATCTCGATCTTGATGGCATCGCGCATAGCATCGATGCTGTCGAAGCCAAAGTCGGACTTGACGAGCTCGTCGGTGAGCTCGGGGGTGTTGCGGACCTTGATGCCCTTGACGGTGACCTCGACGGTGTGGGTCTCGGCCTCCTCGCCCTCCTCGACCTCGTCGGTCCAGGTGACGGTCTTGACGTCGTCAACGTTAGCGCCGATCAGGGCCTCGTTGAACTCCTTGGGGTTGCTGTCGCTACCGGCGATGAGCATGCGGCCCTCGGCGGCGAAGTTGTCGGCGTTCTCGACGGCCTTGAGGTCGACGGTCACATAGTCGTCAGCCTCGACGGCGCGACCCTCGACGTCCTCGAAAGTGGCACGGTAGTTGAGGAGCATCTCGACCTGGTTGTTGATCTCGGACTCGGTGACCTCCGCGGGAGGCATCTCGATCTCGACGGCGTCGAAGGAGGAGAGCTCGGCAGCAGGACGCAGGGAGAACTCGACGGTGTAGGTGTAGTCCTCGTGATCCTTGGCGAGGTCAAGCTCCTTGTAGTCACCGTTCTTGGTGGGGACGATGTCCAGCTCGTTGAGGACGGCGGGCTCGTTGGCGGCGATCAGGTCGTTAGTGGCCTGAGCGAGGGTAGCCTCGGCGCCAAGAGCGGAATCGATGACCGGACGGGGAGCCTTACCGGCACGGAAGC
Organism: uncultured Collinsella sp.; assembly: GCA_937950325.1. Taxonomy (GTDB): domain Bacteria; phylum Actinomycetota; class Coriobacteriia; order Coriobacteriales; family Coriobacteriaceae; genus Collinsella. Next base: position 7,456 of record CALFDJ010000012.1, on the reverse strand, counting down.
CCGGGAAGCGGTACTTCTTGGCGGTGTCCTTGTAGGCCTTCTTGATCGCGGCGTCGACGTCGGCGACCGGGATGGTGACCGTAGCGGTGAGCTTGGCGTCCTTGACGTCAGAAGCGGTGATGTTCAACACGTTCCTCCTCATACTGCCCAGCTTATCTGAGGTGCTGGTACCTTTATGCAACAAAGTGTCGCGACGGCCAGGGCCGACGCAGGTGCGATGGTGCGGGCGAAAGGACTCGAACCTTCACGGGAATCCCACCAGAACCTAAATCTGGCGCGTCTACCAATTCCGCCACGCCCGCATGAGCGCACAGACTAGGAATGATAGCAGATACGAACGGTAAGCGCACGCACACCTTTTACAAGCTCACGACCTCACCACGAGTGCAAAAAGCGGGACGAGTTGCCCCGCCCCGCCCATTACGACTTGTTCGCTGACCCGCTACTCCCCCAGCAGGGCCTTCTCGGGCGTGATCGGCAGCGAGCGAACCTGATGGCCGGTAGCGTGCGCCACGGCCGAGGCAACGGCGGCGAGAGGCGTGTTGATGACGACCTCGCCGATCGACTTGGCACCAAACGGACCCGTCGGCTCGAAGCTCGGCTCAAAGGCCACGCGAATGCTGCCGATATCCAGGCGCGTGGGCAGCTTGTAGCTCATAAAGTTGCCGGTGCGCAAGCGGCCGCGGTCATCGTGCTCGACGATCTCGTAGAGCGCGTGGCCAATGCCCTGGGCAATGCCGCCCTCGGCCTGGACGCGCGCGAGCGCCTCGTTGATCACGGTGCCGCAGTCAACGGCAGCGGCGTAATCCACCACGGTCACCTTGCCGGTGGCCTTGTCGACCTCGACCTCGGCAATGCCGGCCATAAACGGCGGGGGCGAAACGGGCAGGCAGGCGGAGGCATGCGAGGTGAGCGCGTCGCCGCCCGCGATGTTCTTGACACACAGGTTGGCAAAGTCGCGCAGCGTAAGGTAGCGGTTCTGCTCGCGCGCAGCACGCTCGTCGGACAGGCGCACGTACTGGCCATCGAAGACCACGTCGGCGGCGTCCACATCCCACATCCGGGCAGCCTTGGCGCAGATCTTCTCGCGCAGCTCGGTCGCGGCATTCTTGGCGGCAAGGCCCGTCACGTACGTGCCCGAGCTCGCGTACGAGCCGGCATCGAACGGCGATACGTCGGTGTCCACGCCGCGCACAACGATCAGCGAGCTCTCCACGCCCAGCTCCTCGGCGGCAATCTGCGCCAGGATTGTATCGACGCCCATGCCGTTATCGGTGGCGCCGGTGCCGATGGTAATAAAGCCGTCCTCTTCCAGGCGCATGTCGATGCCGGCGATGTCCACGTTGGAGATGCCCGAGCCCTGCATGGTGAGCGCGCAGCCCAGGGCGCGCACGCGGTCGCCCAGGTCCACGGCCAGCGGCTTGTCACGCCAGCCGATCATGTCCATCGCGCGCAGCAGGCAGCGGTCGAGCGCACAGGCGTTGAGCTTCTCGTTGTAGTACTGCGGCATGATCTCGCCCTCGCGCACGATGTTCTTAAGGCGCAGGTCGGCGGGATCCATGTGCAGCATGTCGGCGAGCTCGTTGACGGCACTCTCCACGGCAAACTGGCCCTGGGTGGCACCGTAGCCGCGATACGCGCCGCCGCGGTTGGTATTGGTGTAGACGGCGTCCCAGCTAAAGCGGCTCGCCTTCACGTGGTTGTAGATGGGCAGGCTTTTGTGGCCCGAAAGGCCGATCGTCGTGGTGGCATGCTCGCCATAGGCGCCGGCGTTGGACAGCGTATGCAGGTCGATGGCCGTGATGGTGCCGTCGTTCATGGCGCCCAGCTTGACGGTCATCTGCATCTGATGGCGCGAGTTGCCCGCGGTGATGGTCTCCTCGCGGGTGTAGCAGCAGTAGCTCGGACGACCGGTCTGCTGGGTGACGAACGCCACGAAGATCTCGCAGCAGCCCGTCTGCTTTGAGCCAAAGCCGCCGCCGATGCGCGGCTTAATGACCTGCACCTGCGACTGAGGGATATCGAGCGACTGTGCGACCATACGGCGCACGTGGAAGGGCACCTGCGTAGAGGTGGTCACCGAGATGCGGCCGAACGCGTCGGTCGTCGCGAAGGCACGGAAGGTCTCCATGGGCGCGGTCTGCGTGGCCTGGCTGGTGTAGGTGCGCTCAAAGACGATGTCGCTCTGGGCGAAGGCCTCGTCCAGGTCGCCATAATCGCTGGTACCGCTGCACACCAGGTTGCGAGCAACGTCGCCGCCCTGCGGGAACATAAAGGTCACGTCGCCCTCGGGGTGGACCACGATGTCGTTATCGAGTGCCTGGGTAAAGTCGAGCAGCGGCTCGAGTACCTCGTAGTCGACCTTGATGAGCTTGAGTGCCTTGTCGGCGGCCTCCTCGGTCTCGGCGGCGACAATCGCCACTTCCTCGTTTTGGTAGCGCACGAGGTTCTCGAGGATCAGACGGTCGTAGGGACTCGGCTGCGGATAGCTCTGGCCGGCGATGGTAAAGCGGCGCTTGGGCACGTCCTCGTAGGTGTAGACGCCCACGACGCCGGGCACCTTCAACGCACGCGAGGTGTCGATGGAGCGGATCTTGGCGCGCGCATAGGGGCTGCGCTTGAGCTTAACAATGAGCGCGCCGGCGGGCACCATGTCGCCCGTGTAGACGGGACGGCCCTCGAGCAGAGCCTTCGAGTCCTTCTTGGGCTGCTTGTGGGTAATCTGCTTGTAAGTGACGCCGTCGCAGCTGGTGTCGTTGACCGGCAGCTCGGGCATCTCGAAGCCCACCTGCACGCCGGACTCGTTGAGGAAGCGGACGATGGCGCGCAGCTGGCTCTCGTAGCCGCTGCAACGGCACAGGTTGCCGGCGAGCTGGCGCGAGAGCTCCTCGCGCGTGGCGACGAGGCTCGGGTCCTCCTTGGCGGCGCGGGCGAGCGCCAGCACGTTCATGATGAGGCCGGGGGCGCAAAAACCGCATTGCTCGGCGCCTTCGGCAGCCATTGCGCGGGCGAGCGCCTCGGACTCGGCCTTGAGGCCCTCGAGCGTGGTGATGGTGTGGCCCTCAACGCGGGCGGCAGGAACCGAGCAGCTCAGCACCGGGTCGCCGTCGAGCCACACCGTGCACAGGCCGCAGTTGGTGGTTTCGCAGGCGCAGCGCACCGACGCGCAGCCCTGCTCGCGCAGAAGCGCAAAGAGCATGGTGTCGGGGGCAATCTGCACCTTGACCTTGCGGCCGTTGAGCGTAAAGGAAAGATCGATGAGTTTGGCAGCCATTAGCGCACCTCGCTAAAATCGACGCCGGGCACGCGGCGGCAGGAATACTCGTCCGTGGCAAACTTAGGAATCTGCACGGTCTCGAGCTCGCGGGCAAGCGCGGCCGAAAGCTCGATGCCGGCGGCGCGGCGCACGGCCTGCACGGCAAGCGGCGCCGAGATGCGACGGCGGTACTCAGCTGAGCCCCACATGTTGGTGCCGTAACTCAGGGCACGCACGGACGCGGCCAGGGCACGAAGCTCGTCCTCAGAAGGCTGCTCGTTCACCAGGCCGCACGCCTCGCCCTGCAGCAGGGTCGCGCGCAGCGGACGGGCGCCCACGGTGACGTGCCAGGAGTTGTCCCACCAAGCAGCGGTGACATTGAGCGAGGGGAAGTCGGTCGCGGCCTTGCGCACGGCCTCATAGCTCGCACGGTAGTCGTGCTTAACGACTACGACATGCTCGATCACGTCGCGCACGTAGCCCATCCGCACGAACTCCGCGAGCGGCACGCGGCCGGCACCCGTCAGCTCAACATACGAATCAAGCGCCAGGAACGCCGAGAGCACGTCCGAGAAACCAAAGCGGCCGTAGATGCTGCCGCCCACCGTGGCGGTGTTGCGCAGCTGAACGCCCACGATGTCGTGGACGGCAAACTCGAAGACATTGTTGACAAGCGCGTTAAGCCCGGCATGGCGCTCGAGCTGGCGCAGGGTGCACATGGCACCGATGCGAAACTCGGTCTCGGTCTCCTCGATCTGATCGAGTCCGCAGGCCGAAAGGTCAATCGCCGTCGCCACACGACGCGAACCCAGACGCATCCAGATGCCGCCGCCCACAATCTTGTTGTTGCGGTTCTTCCGCAAGAGCTCATAGGCTTCGGCCGCGTTTCCAACACGGACGTAGGTACCGAACTTGAGCACGTTCTCCCCCATCTCTCCACTTGTCCAGCACCTTTAAGTGTACCAAACGAGGGGGCGTCCACCGTTGCAGGACAAGAACCTCCCTCCCATCCATAAGTTGCGGTGAAATACGGACTGATTAGCCGTTCTGGGACGCTAAATAGTCCGTATATCACCGCAAGTTATGAGGAGTCCTCCGGGATAGAAAAGGCTCCCAGCCAAGATGACTGGGAGCCTTATTTGGCGCTATGAAGCGAAGATTTAGCAGACGCCCTGGGCGAGCATGGCGTCGGCGACCTTCAGGAAGCCGGCGATGTTGGCGCCCATGACGAAGTTGCCCTCCTGGCCGTACTCCTTGGCGGTGTCGTCCACGTTGTGGAACATGCCGCGCATGAGCTGCTCGAGCTTGCCGTCGACCTCCTCGAAGGTCCAGGACAGATGCTCGGCGTTCTGGCTCATCTCCAGGCCGGACACGAGCACGCCGCCGGCGTTGGCAGCCTTACCGGGCATAAAGGCGACGCCGTTCTCCTGGAAGTAAGTCGTGGCCTCGATGGTCGTGGGCATGTTCGCGCCCTCGCCGACCACCTTGCAGCCGTTGGCGACGAGCGCCTGGGCGTCCTCGAGCAGCAGCGTGTTCTCGCGAGCGCAGGGCAGCGCGATGTCGCAGGGCAGCTGCCACACGCCGCGGCCGTCGCCCTCATGCCACACGGCGTTGGGCTTCTCGTCAACGTACATGGCGAGCGTGACGCCCTTGTCGTGGCCGGAGCGCTTCTTGTTGTAGACATGCTCGAGCACGGTGTAGTCGATGCCGTCGGGATCCTCGACCCAGCCATGGGTGTCGGAGCAGGCGAGTACCTTGCCGCCGAGCTGAGTGACCTTCTGGACCGCGTAGATAGCGACGTTGCCGGAGCCGTGAACGACAACGTTCTTGCCCTCGAAGGAGTCGCCGCGGCTCTTGAGGTACTCGTCCACAAAGTAGGCCAGACCGTAACCGGTGGCCTCGGTACGGGCGAGCGAGCCGCCAAAGGAAAGGCCCTTGCCGGTAAGGACGCCGGTCCACTCGTTGGTCAGGCGCTTGTACTGACCGAACAGGTAGGCAACCTCGCGGCCGCCAACGCCCAGGTCGCCGGCAGGAACGTCGGTGTTGGGGCCGATGTGGCGATAGAGCTCGGTCATGAAGGACTGGCAGAAGTGCATGATCTCGTTGTTGGACTTGCCCTTGGGGTCAAAGTCGGAGCCGCCCTTGCCGCCGCCCATGGGAAGGGTGGTCAGGCTGTTCTTGAGGATCTGCTCCAAGCCCAGGAACTTGAGCATACCCAAGGTGACCGTCGGGTTAAAGCGCAGGCCGCCCTTGTAGGGTCCAATGGCAGAGTTGAACTCGACGCGATAGCCGCGGTTGACCTGAACCTTGCCCTGATCGTCGACCCAGGGAACACGGAACATGACGATGCGCTCGGGCTCGACGAGGCGCTCCAGCAGGGCGGCCTCCTCGTACTCGGGGTGGGCGTCGAGCGCCGGCTGAATGGTGCCGAGGATCTCGGTTGCGGCCTGGATGAACTCAGGCTGCTCGGGATAGCGGGCCTTGAGCTCTTCGAGAACTTTCTGCGTGTAGCTCATGCTTCCTCCAATGATGGGAAACGAAAATGTTGGTCGCGGCACCCTATGCGCCGCGAACTTTATCGAGTATGGATAATATCGCACTGTTGCGGGAAAGTTTCGCATAAGCCGACGAGCAGATGTTTCGTTTTGATTACGATGCAGGTAGAAGCGTTTTTGAGTGCCTGACGTGCAAAACCCGTGTTTCAAACCTGTTTCGTCCACATGTTCCGAACCACCACATTGTGGACAGGCACCTTTGTGGTGGTGTGGCGGTTAGAGGACGAGCTGATGGTAGTCGGCGGGGGTTACGCGGCCCTCGGTGGCGGCGCGGAAGGCGGCAAGGGCATCGCCCGAGAACGGCATGGCCCAGCACAGGCCGCAACCTGCGGTAATGGAGCCGGGCAGCGGCATGATGCGCCCGGGCACGCCGGCGGCAAGACACAGCTGTTCGCATTCCATCACATCGAAGGTGCTGTCGAACGAAACGATGATTTTGCGTTCGCGATCGAGGGCATCACCGGTCGGGCCTTCACGGTGTGCCTCACGATACGCCGCGGCGGCCGCTTCCTCTTCCGCGGTATGTCCACAGCCACCGCAACCGCAGGTACAGGGTTCGGACCCGTCGCAAGTACAAGGTTCTCCCGTGTCGGGACAAATATCATGAGACATCGCAACTCCAATCGTCTAGGCGAGTAACTCGGCCGCCGCAAACTCCTCGGGCGTATTGACGTTTTCGAAGCAGAGCGTCGAGCCCGCGGCCTTAACGATCTGCGGTTCATCCATATAACCAGCCTGAACGCGATTGATCAGGCAGCGAATGCGCTGGCGGTCGCAGGCGAGCAGCTCATGGGCGGCCGGCGCACACGCGTCACGGCGCCAGACGGCGCAAAGCGGCTCAATCCCCCGCTCCTCGCACGGCACGCACACGTCGAGCGCCTCGGCCTCAACACGATCGGCGAGCGCACCGATGAGTTCCGGCGAGACAAACGGCATATCGCAGGCGACGATCGCCACGAGCGGCAATCGGGCCGCCGCCAACGAGCTCGCGATGCCGCGCATGGCACCCGCCGGTCCTTCAAGGTCCGCCACCACACGCGGCACCAGGCCGCCAAACGCGTGCTCCTCAAGATAGGCAAGCTCGCTGGGACGCGAAGTCGTCACGACCAACTCGCCGGCAACTGGTGCCAGCCGACACAGCACGCGCTCGATGAGCGGCTCACCGCAAAACGCCATGCGCGCCTTATCGCAGCCCATGCGCGACGACAACCCGCCCGCTTGGACGACACAAGAAAGATCGGCCCGTCTTACGGTAGTCATACGGCAAACCACCCCCATCGGCATGCTCAAAACTCGACGCACGAAGCCAAATACCGTCGCCGATAAAGCGGGCGGCACGGCAAACCCATGCAAAAACAAAACAGCGCCCTTGCGGCACGCAGCAAGACCGCGAGCACAAAAGCGCTGGTAGCGTATGGCGGGAACGTATGTGAATCGAACACATCCAAGACGTTTTGCACGCCTCGCAACGGTTTTGAGGACCGCGGAGCCCACCGGAGCCCATCCGTTCCCAAGTGCGCCGGTATTTTACCAAACCGAGCAGGCTAGTTAATTTGGAACGGACTGCTTTAACTACCCCAAGCTGGATCAAAGGATGATTTTTCTGGGACGGGGATTAAAAAAGGCTCTGTTAGACCAGGATTGA
>CALFDJ010000011.1 GCA_937950325.1 uncultured Collinsella sp. | reverse complement strand
TTTATAATAAACAATATAACTTCCCGGCTGTGAAGTATTAACCTGTGATTTATCAACCTCAACATCAATCTCCTGCCCTGAGAAATCTGTTGCATATACATCTGTCATATATGAAACTTTGCTGCCTATATAATATGTCTTATCTGATATACCATGAATTACCGGTGGCTCAACATCAATATCTGACGGCTGGTCATTCACATCTGTCTCACTGAACTCTTCTGACTGATTTTTTCCTTCTGTCTTAGTACTTCCTTCTGTCTTAATACTTCCTTCTGAAATATTATTCTTGTTGTTACATCCTGTCACTGCTGCAGATAACATAACTGTAACACTTATCAATCCATATACAAGAACTCTTCTTACAAAATATCTGTATTTAATCATTGTTCACATGCACTTGTATAATTCAAATGCCATTCTCCTTCAATTCAAATAATAGAATTATAACTCACAACAGTTTATATAGTCAACCTGTAAAACCGGCTCTTACTATAAAAATGCTGATACCAGATATAGTTTCCCATATCTGATACCAGCATATACATTTTACATTTAGATTCTTAATTAATCAGTATTATTCTGTTTTACCATCAGTTTCAGGCTCTTTAGCTGCTGCACTCATCTCTTCTGGAAGACCTGTGAAATTAACGTTCTTAGTAGTCTTTGCATCATATGTATTAGCCTTCATGACTTCTGTCAGGTCAAAACCTGTAGTTTCCTTGATACTCTCAATTGTCTTAGCAAGAACTGACGGTACATTACCACTGAAAGTTCCTACTCCGTTCTCACCTGAACCTCCATCAATAATAGTAACCTTATCAATGCTTTCAAGAGGCTTTGCAATTGCTTCTGCCATCTGTGGAAGGACTTTAATAATCATCTCTGTCATAGCAGCTTTACCATACTTAGCCATTGCCTCTGCTTTCTTTTCCATAGCCTCAGCCTCGGCGGTCGCCTCGGTGACGCGCTTGATGCGGTCGGCCTCAGCGAGCTCCTGTGCCGCAGCGCGCTTGCGCTGGGCGGCGTTGATGTCGTTCATGGAGTTCTCAACCTCGGTCGGCAGTGCGATTTTGGTGATGAGCGTCGACACGAGGGTGAAGCCGTAGGCGGCCATCTGCTCGGAAACGGTAGCGTTGACATCCTTGGCGATGTCATCCTTCTTGGCAAAGACCTCATCGAGTGTGTAGACGGGAATCGAAGAGCGCAGGGCGTCGGTGATGAAGTCACGCATCTGGTCGACGGGCTCCTGCAGCATGTAGTAGCTCTTGTAGATACCCGAATCTGCCGGGCCGGCGCCCATGTCATAGCTCACGTGGTACTGAGCAGAGACCTCAAGGCCGATGGTCACGTTGTCCTGGGTCTTAACGTCGATGCCAAAACCGTTTTTCATGGTGCGCAGACTCACCGTGGCGGCCTTGCGGTCGATCACGGGTACCTTCATGTGGAAGCCCGCATTGACGATGCGATTGAACTTGCCCAGGCGCTCGATGATCACGGCATGCTGTTGTTCAACGACATAGCAGGCGTTGGGAAGCAGCAGCAACAGAATGATGATGGGAATCAAAAGGCTGGTAAGGGCGGCGATGATACCGGACAACAGCATGGTCTCTCCTCTGATAGGCACACGTTGGCATTAGGATACCCGCACGAAGCAGCTGTGTGACACCAACAAGAGGACCGTGGTCAAAAAAGGCCAAATATGAGTACTGTTACCAGTTTAGTAACAGCGTATTTGGGTCAAAATCGCCTCGTTGAACCCGAGGTCTATCGAAATTACTTCATTTTGTCTCAAGGTTGAGCCAAATTAGCGTACATCTGTTGCGTAAAATGAGCAAAAATGGCTTCATGAAATGTCTCTATTTTCATGTCAGTACTCATATTTGCCACTTTTTGACCACAGGGGCATCTACCGCGCGAAATCGATATGTCAAATCTGCCAAAAACGGCCCATAACAAAAAAGCTCCCATTGCTGGGAGCTCTTTCATTCAATGGTGCGGGCGAAAGGACTTGAACCTTCATGGGGTTGCCCCCATACGGACCTGAACCGTACGCGTCTGCCAATTCCGCCACGCCCGCGTGCAGGAATTAGAATAACGGAGCGCCATCGCGAACGCAAGAACTATTTTTGAAAAAGTTTGCAGGCATTTTCCCAAGCTGCTCGCGCGATTGCCTCAGCATCCTCGCCGGTACGATCGACACGGTCGTTGACCAGCGTGTTTGCCGTAATGGAGATCATTGCAGGCTCGCATTCAAGACCGCGGATGGGCTCCGGAGCCATATACGGGCAATCCGTCTCGAACAAAATTCGATCGAGTGGGGTTGCCGCAAATGCCTCGCGCACGTCGTCGTTGCGCTTAAAGGTGGCCGCACCACCATAGGCGATATAGCAGCCCAGCTCCACAAAGCGCTCCATCGTGGCGCGGTCCTCGCCAAAGCAGTGCAGCACACAACCGGCCTGGGGCACGCCCACCTCACGAAGCACGTTGTAGGCGTCCACGTGCGAGGTACGCTCCTGGTCCGTGTCCTCGTGACGCAGATGTAGCTCCACCGGCACGTTACGGCACACGGCAAGCTCGAGCTGGCGCGCCATGCAGTCAATCTGCACGTTATGGGGTGCCGGCGCGATATCGTCGTCATAGTCCATGTGGTAGTCCAGGCCGATTTCGCCAATACCGGCGCATAAGGGATCATCGAGTGCGGCAACGACCTGTGCGTGAACGTCGTCGGCATAGTCCGGCGCGCCATACGGATGCACGCCGGCAAGATACTTGATCTGCGGGATATCCTGCATCGGCAGAATCTCGCGCGTCAGCCAGTCGCTATAGTCCGTCACACTGCGTTTATCAGCGATGGGGTCGAACATCGTCACCAACAGGTCGACGCCCGCCGCCTTGGCACGCACGAGTGTCTCAGGCACATCCTTGCCCCAGAACGAAAGCAGATGCGCATGCGTGTCGGCAAGCGGTGCCAAGGGCACGGGACAAGCAACCGTCTTCTTTTTCTTGGTAAACGTCACGCGTTCGGCATTAGGCATCATGGATTAGCTCCTGGGCCAGACGGACAAAGTCAGCAACATCAAGCGTCTCGGCGCGCGTGGTGGGCGCGATACCGCAAGCCTCAAAGGCGACATCGAGCACGTCCTTGGCAAAGCCGTTGGCGCTCATGGAATTGCGGATGGTCTTGCGACGCTGAGCAAATGCAGCATCAATCACGCGGGCCACAAATTCGCGATCGAGCCCCTCGGGCACCACGCCGTCAACACGGTCGATACGCACGACGGCCGAGTCCACGTGCGGCGCCGGCATAAAGCAACGCGGCGGCACCTCAAAGCGACCCGTCACCTGCGCGTACAGGCCGAGCTTTGCCGTATAGCCGCCATAGGTCTTGTTGCCCGGCGCTGCGGCAATGCGATCGGCAACCTCCTTTTGCACCATGACGACGGCACGCTTGAGCGCCGGCATCGTCTGGAAAAATTGCAAAATGATCGTCGCCGCCACGTTATAGGGCAAGTTCGCGACAAATACCGTCGGCTCACCGCCGGCGGCCTGCTCAATCTGCTCCGGGCCCACCTTGAGCGCATCGCCCATGATAAAGCGGAAGTTGGCATAGTCGGCGGCGTGGGCGTCGAGCACCGGTTCGAGCTCAGGATCGGCCTCAATGGACGTAACGCACGCCGCTTCCTGCAGCAACGCGAGTGTCAACGTACCGCAACCCGGACCCACCTCGAGTACGCGCTCGTCACCTGTAAGCTCGGCAAGCTCGCAGATACGCTCGATCACATGATTGTCGATTAGAAAGTTCTGGCCCAGGCGATGCTTGGTCGCAAGGCCAAACTCCTCCAGCAGCTCCCTGGTGGCCGTGGGGTTTGCCAAAGGCGAAGTTGTCATGGTTGCCTCCTTAGCATGATGGCGGCGTCTTGAAACAAAAGGGCATGGACCGTGGCGGCCATGCCCTTACAGCTAAACAGCAAATTGCCGATATGGCGCTCGCGCGGTCTCTACGCCAGACGCGGGAACAGCGGATCGCCCTTCTCGACGGGCTGACCGCCGGCAAGCAGGCCCCAAGCGCAAATGCCCTTGAGGTCGTCGCTCGCGGCCTCGTCCTCGCAGGACAGGCGGCGCAGAGCCTCGGCAGAAGTCTGGGGCATGAGCGGCATCAGCAGGTGAGCGGCAATGCGGATGGCCTCAAGCAGGTTGTAGATCACAAATGCCAGCTCGTCAGCCTTGGCCTCGTCCTTGGCAAGTGCCCAGGGCTCGGAGTCCTCGATGTAGTGGTTGGCGGCGTGGATGAGTTCCATGACCTCGTCCTTGGCTCCACCGTAATCGAGCACGTCCATCTTGGCCATGTAGCGGTCGACTAGGCCATCGGCGATCTTTGCCAGCGGGTTGTCGAACGCATCGAACGATGCGGGCTTGACGGGCGCGCAACCGTCAAAGTACTTGCCGCTCATGTTGAGCGAACGCGAGATGAGGTTGCCCCAGCTGTTGGCCAGGTCGGCGTTGTAGACCTGCTCCATGCGGTCGAAGCTGATGGCACCGTCGGTGCCGGGGACGACGTCGGTCATGAAGTAGTAGCGATAGCCCTCGACGCCCAGCATGTCGATAACGTCCTGCGGAGCGATGGCGTTGCCGCGGCTCTTGGACATCTTCTCGGCCTTGCCGGTCTCGGCATTGCGCACGGTCAGGAAGCCGTGGGCAAAGACGTGCTCGGGCAGGGCCTCGCCGATGGCCATGAGCATGGCGGGCCAAATGACGCAGTGGAAGCGGATGATGTCCTTACCCACGATGTGGAACTGCGCGGGCCAGCGATAGGCCAACTCGGCACGGGCCTCGTCGGTATCGACACCGTAGCCGACAGCCGTCATATAGTTGAGCAGCGCGTCGAACCACACATAGGTCACGTGGCCCTCGTCAAACGGAACCTGAATGCCCCAGTCAAAGCTCGTACGGCTCACGGAAAGGTCGTTGAGGCCGCCCTCGACAAAGCTGCGCACCTCGTTCATACGGAACGCAGGCTCGACAAAGTCGGGATGCTCGTCATAGAGCTTAAGCAGCTTGTCCTGGAAGGCGGAAAGCTTAAAGAAGTAGGACTCCTCCTGCACGCGCTCAAGCGGACGGTGGCAGTCGGGGCACAGGTGCTGGCCGACGCTGCCGTACTCCTCGTCGCCCTTCTGGACCTGTGTATCAGTGAAGTAGGTCTCATCAGGCACGCAATACCAGCCGTCGTAGCTGCCCTTATACAGGTAACCGGACTCCTTCATGCGCTCCCACAGGTACTGCACGGCATGGTGCTGGCGCGGCTCGGTGGTGCGAATGAAGTCATCATTGGAAATCTCGAGCTTGCTCCAAAGCTCCTTGAAGTGCGGAGCCTGGCTATCGGTCCACTCCTGCGGCGTCATGTTGTGCTTGGCTGCGGCCTCGGCGACCTTCTCGCCGTGCTCGTCCATGCCGGTCAGGAACTTGACGTTATAGCCGACGGAACGGCGATAGCGAGCCTGAACGTCGGCGATGATGGTGGAATAAGCCGTGCCCAGGTGCGGATCGGCGTTGACGTAGTAGATGGGCGTCGTGATAAAGAACGAAGGCTTGCTTTGATCCATGGGGTTTGTCCTCCAGAAAAACGTTGCATACAGAGGATGATTCTAGCGCAAGGGCTGGATATCCTCCATCTATTGCATATCGAGCACCATGGCATAGACATCGCGCTTGCGGCGCGAATACTTCTGAGACAGGCGCTTGGCCACCGCAGAGGCGGGCTCCCCCTCCTCGAGCGCGGCGCGGATATCCGCGCGCAGGGCCTCATCGGGATCCGCTGCCGCGGCGCCAACCGGCACGATACCGGCCTCTTCGTCCTCGCTCGGCGGCGCGATGACCAGCGCAATCTCGCCTTTCACCTCGCCGCGGGCACGTAGCTCCTCGGCAAGCTGGGCAGCGGGCCCGCGCAGGACCTCCTCGTGCAACTTGGTGAGCTCGCGGCAGACGGCAACCTCACGCTGGGGAAAGACCTCCGCCACGGCTTCGAGTGTCGCCACGATGCGATGTGGAGACTCGTAGAAGATGAGCGCGCCGGGCACCACGGCAAGGCGCTGCAAACGGCGCACGCGGTCGCCGTGCTTTCGGCCCAAAAAGCCCTCGAAGAAAAAATGCTCGCAGGGAATGCCGGACGAAACGAGCGCCGTGACGCAAGCAGAGGGCCCGGGAATAACTTCGACGGGCACATCGGCCTCACGCGCCGCCTCGACCAGCGCCTGGCCGGGATCGGACACGCTCGGCATGCCGGCATCCGAGGCAAAGGCGAGGGTCTCCCCCGCCAGCAGACGGTCGACCAGGCCGGCGGCGCGGCTGGCGATCACATTCTCGTCGCAACGGACAAGTGGCTTGGAAATGCCCAGGTGCATCAGCAGCTTTGACGTCACACGCGTGTCTTCGCAGCAGATGGCATCGGCGGCGGCAAACGCCTCGCCAACGCGCGGAGACAGGTCGCCCAGGTTGCCGATAGGCGTGCCGACCACATAGAGTTTGCCCGTATGGGCGCTGTTTTGCGTCATATCAACCTATTCAATCATGCCGCGCTCGAGCGTACCGAGCGCCGCGCGGGCGTCCCATGCTGCAATGCGCTTCTCGGTCTTCCACGTTTGGAAGAACCAGCCGGCAGCCGGCGCAAACGAAGCCAGCTGGTTGGCGATAAACACGCGCTCGTAGGCATTGCGGCCCTCGGGCGTAACCGACGAGTTGGCAAAGATCGCCGCGCCCGACCATTCGCCCACCAGCACGGGGAACCCAGTCGAAATCGCTTCTTTAAGCTCGCGCTTGTTGCGCGAAATCGCCGTCGTCAGCCCGCGGGGGCTCGTGATGTCGAGCGCATACTCGTCGCGGTAATGGTACAGGTGAAGGTCCATGTAGACGTTCTTGTACTTGGCGCCGCGCATAAAATGCTTCCACTCGCTGGGATGCCCCGAAGACGAAAAGACGACGATCTTATCCTCGGGCATATACGAACGGACGAGCTCATAGGCATCGCGATAGAAGTTGCGCAGGTAGTGCGCCGGAATGCCATCCGTCATGGTGAAGAGGCTCTTGCGGACACTCATCTGCGGCGTATCCAGCAGCTCAATGCCCAGCAGGCTCTCGGCCTCGCCGTAGCGATCGGCCAAGCGCTCGAGCACGTCGAGTGCGACATGACGACCGTTGGTGGACGAATGCCACTCGGCAACAGCCTCTGGCGTGGCGGGCGAATCGTTGGAATCGCCCTGGCCACCGGGCACAGTTGCTAGATCAAGCAGCACGCGGATGTCATACTTGGCAGCCCACTCAATTGCACGGTCGATGTAGTCGACAACCGAGATGTAGGACGCATCGGACTCCTGTGAGCCAAAGGCATACCAAGGCACCGGCAGGCGCACGGCGTTGAGGCCGATCTGCGCCATGCGACGGAAATCATCCTCGCTCACAAACGTCTCGTAATGACGGCGCATGCGCTCGTTATAGGCGGCGGTGCCCATGGCCTCCTGCAGCTCGGCCGCATTGGATGCACCGGTCGCCGCGTATAGCGACGGGGTCACCCAAGGCTCGGGAATAAACCAGCCAGAGAGATTAACGCCGAGTATCCTCTCCATCACTGCCCCCTTCGGATCGTGCAGGCCGAGCCTGCATCGTATTGCATAGGAAAAGTATCGTTTTGAGTATACCCGCGCGTGCGGACAGACGACCGAACGGTCTGCAAAGTGACGCGAAAGTGGGAGGAATGTCTGGGAGCAGACGGACTCGGGATGGTGCGACGAGGTGTGTACGCGCGCCGGAGGCAGACACCGGAAAGCGCGTCCCGTTTTTCGCAGAGCTCTCGATTAAAGAAAAGGACCCCTTTGCAGAGGTCCTAGTCAATTCAAGGTGGCGGGGAAGGGAATCGAACCCCTGACACGAGGATTTTCAGTCCTCTGCTCTACCAACTGAGCTACCCAGCCATTTGAGGTGTGCCTTGTTTCAAGGCTTGATTAGTATAACCAAGGACGCGTTCCGGTCAACCGAGAATTTTAAAAAAGTTTTTGAGCACAGCCTCGGTTCTATAAATCGGCACGTCAGAGGCATCAGCCGGCAGCAAGAAGTTTTTCGCTCAGTCCCTTAAGCCGGCACGCGTTGGAGAACAGGGGTCGAAACAATGATTGAAGGACGCTCTAGTACGGCCCAGGCGCCGGGGCAGGAGCACATGCGCCAAGGACAAACGTTTTCGTAGCGCGCGAGGATATTGCCGTCGCGATCGATGAAGGCGATGTCGATGGGATAGGCCATAAAACACGTATGGACCGAAGAGCAGCGTGGAAACGCCATGACGAGCGGCAGGCCGTTGGCGGCAACCGGACGCCGCCCCAGCATGCCGCGCAGACGCACGACAAACGACTCCGCCACCGCAAACTCGGCCGGCGTCCAACCCAGCCTATTGAGTGCCCGCGCGTAGGCGATGTAGGACGAGACCGCGGTCACATGACCACCCCCGGGCGCCATGGATCGACCGTCACCGCGCGCTCGTGCGACAACGTTGTCGGCGCCCCCAGCGGAACGCCAGCGATGCTGAGAGAAGTCGGCCACGGCTCATAGTGCATGGTGCAGGTGTAGGTCTTAAACGTACCGGATAGGGAGAGCAGGCCACCATCCGATGCCTCCGCGCCTTGCTCGCTCGACACTTCGATCTGTAAGTCATAGCCTTCCATGGCATTCAGAATTTGAGTCTGGACCGTCACCGAGGCATCGGCAGAGTTCTCGTCACCCTCCCCGCCCGGCGCCACAGCGTGCGCCAACACGATGTCGGGCACCACGCGGTCGAAGCGCGCGACAGCGCTGGCAAAGATCATGACGTTGTACACGATGAGTGCCAGCACCAGCAAAACGGGCGTAACCACTGCCATCTCAACCGTCGCTTGGGCGCGCTCCTCGCGCAGACGCATGCGGATACTCATTACGACCCACCGCCCAAAGCGCCAACCAGCGTGGCGACATCGACGGTGAGCGGGATGGAGCCGCCGCCGGGCAGAGGAATCTCCGCAAGTGTGAACACCGTACCGCTAATGGTGCGTTCGACTTGATATTCCAACGCCTCGCAAAGCGCCTTGGGATCGGTCACGCCCAACGGAATACTTCGCAGTTTGTCTTGCGTTTGAGAGAGACCCGCAATGTCAGACCCCGGACTCTTAATGACGTTGGCGGAATCGGTCAGCACCGGCTTTCGCAGGCGCAAGTCGCACGGTTCCAAACCCAGCGCCGCCACGGACGCCGAAACGGTATCGCCGAGCCACGATGCAATGGAGCCCAACGCACCGCTGCCCCCTCCTAGGTCTTTAATCATCTCGTCCATAAGTTCGTCGGCCGAACCTTGGATGTCTCCGTATCCCACGAGTAGCCGTCCCCAAACATCCATGACGCCGTCGAGCACGCCGGCAACGCCGCCCGAGCGTTCCTTCAATGTCGAGAAAAATCGCGAAAGCACGTTGTTTTGCGCCGTCGCCTCATCGGACGCCAGCACCGCGGCAGAGATAGCACCGCGATCGCCAAGCCTGACTGCCGCGTTAAACGAGGAGTTAAGTTGATCGGGGCTGGTAATGTCACCCGAAACTGCAAAGGCGACCACGCCGTTGCGGCCAGGTGGGGCGATACGCGGGCGCTCGCCGGAAAGCGCTTTAATGGCCTGGTCAAACGCATTGCCCGCACGGTCGGCCTCATCCTCGGTCTGACGCTCAAGTTCGAGTTCTTTGTTGCGGCATTCGACGTAGTCTTCCAGAGCCTCTTTGAATCGATCAAAGTGGTACTCAAAGCCGTTTTCGATAGAAGTCGAAGGAGCCGCAACGGCACCGAGCGACGAAACACCAAAATGGCATCTATTGCATTTGTCCTGCCCGTCATAAGCAGCAACCGAGGCCAGCCCGCATGGCGCCCCCTTCTTATAGTTGGGGCAACTCGTTCCGTAATGCAGATACGTCTTGCCATCGATGGCACTGGTTGGCCACACCGTATCGGTATAGAGTTCCGTCGCTCGCACCTCGTCAGTGTTGCGCGGCAACAGCGGGATATAGGAAGCGACTTCATCTCCGTCCTCGGTTACATATGCACGATTGACCTCTGTACTCGCATAGGTGTAAAACGCCTTGCGCGCCGCCGACTCCGCCTTCGTCTCGACGCTTGAGCCCTGAGGTGCCTCGTTTGCAAGGCGCAAGCGGTAATAGGCCTTCGCGCGATCGAGCGCCACTTGCGGCTCCCATGTGACACTCGAGGCATAGTGCGGATTCTCAATATCCGAAAGCTTCGCCAAGCTCTTCGCGCGTTCCCACATGCACGAACAGCTTCCGACTGCGCCTCTGTCCGATCCACCGCAGTCGGCAAGCCAGGCGCGTTCCTTGGCCTTTGACGTTTTCTCGGACGCTTTCTTCAGTTCCTTGGCAGCATAGTCAAGGTCTTTTGAGGTGCTCTCGATGGCATCGGTCGAGATCTCTGACCCTTTGAGCGCAGCGAAGTCCGACTCGGACGTCCTGGGCACGGCAAGCGCCGTACCGGTATAGGTCACACTATCGGTATCCTGCGCCGACACCGCCTGCGTGGCACGCGCGGCGATCAGATACGGCAGAGCCGTCTCGATTTTCTGTAAGCCTTCCGATGCGCTTTTGGCAAACTTGTTGCGCGTTTTAATGATCTCAATCCCGGTGTCGACCATATTGCCGGCAACTGGTTCGGCACCCGGGATGAGGATGGCGACCAGACCCGTCCCGATCGTGGCAAACCCCGCCAGCCCCAGACTCAAAATGCTCGCATCCACCACCGTGGCAGCCGTGTGATAGGACGACACCACATTGGCGCCTGCCAGCGCGCCGCTATCGGCCGCCACCTGGGTATCCCCGGCACGCGACATGCTCCATATCGCCGCGGTCGACGAAAACAACAACGTGAGCACCACTAGGATGACCACGGCAGAAGAAAGCGTGGTATAGGCGCCGTCTTCGATAAACAGATCAACACCGGCGCGGCCCATAAAGCCGCCTCGCTTGCGATGGCAGCTCGGACGGCGCGTCAAAACGCATCTAGACCAGAAACGCTTAATCCCATGCAGCAATCCACGAATCATAATCTCCCTCCAGCCATTCGGGACGCGATTGATACGAGACATCGACCTTGAGCTCAACGTAGCCGCCCTCGGCGGTACCACCCATAGCCTGCGCAAACGCACCGATCACAGGCAACGGCTTGACCTCGCCGGAAACGGACACGGACGAGACGCCACCCGCACCGGCCCGGCCAAGCTCGATATCCCACGACAACGGCCCGCCGGCATGAAAGATCGAAACGTTGGGCACCGCGGCAAGCCGGCGGCGGGTGAACTCCTTAAGATCGTCGTCCTCCGCCGTCGTCGTGGTCATGAGCCGCGCGGTCTCGGCGGCGGCAGACTCCATGACCGCGCGCGTATAAAGCAGGCACACCGGTTGCAGCGCGAGAAGGATGAGCGTCAGAAACGTCGGCAGCAAAAAAGCGGCCTCGACCGTAGACTGCGCCCGGTCCTCGCGCGCGATATCAATACAACGCGATGTCCTTAGCGCCCGCAGCGGCGTCGATAACCGACGTCGAGGCAACGCCATGGGATGCCGCCCGCTCAACCAGCGCCGCCAAGCGTCCATCGGTGCCAGCACGCCAAAGTCCCGCAATCGCCAGCACGATCGATAGCAGCGCCACCGTGACGATGGCGTATTCCACAGTCGCTTGGGCAACCTCTTCACGCAGAACGCCATGCATTTCACGATCCCTCCTTTGAGCTTATTGTTTGCGGGACCAGGCGCACCGCGCGCAGACGACACGAAGCATCGCCGGTATCCGCGGCAACCGTCACCATATCGACCCAGCCGCGCCCATCGCGCACGATGGCGCCCCATACGTTGCCCTTAATATCGAGATAGCCGCTCAGGGCGAGCTGGGCCGTTGGCACCTCGCGGTAGGCGCGTAACATATCCGCCGCTGCCTCGGTCATCGGTCGGTCCTCGAACCATGCAAGCCGGACCGCAATCGCGTTGTCCTCAGGCAAATCCGTCGCAGTGCCAGACCGCTTGTCGAGCGTCCGCAGAAAGGTTTGCGCCGTGACAGCGACATCCGAATCGTCCGCATCTCGCATCTCATCTTTTTGAGACGCCACCGCCGAATCTGAGCCCGAATCGAAGGCGGCCCCAGGACGCTGCTGCCGCGCGGCGTTAAGCCCCCAAAGCACCGCCGCTATCGCCACGGCCAGGCAAGCAAACACCAGCAGCACCCCGATGGGGCGCTCGCCCTCTACAGGCTGTTGATGCCCTCGCTGATAGCGTTCCATAGATCTTGGACCTTGCCCTTAAATGCGACGATGGCGATAATCGCGATCACCACGAGCACGCCGACCAAGATGGCATACTCGGTGGTACCCTGTGCGCTCTCCTCCTGCAGTAGCTCCTTGGCATGCTGGCGAGCGCGGATCGCCCGGCAAAAAGCCCAGTTCCAAGCCTTGTCAGCAACTTCGACCATCGTGTTCATGTATTCCTCCCTACATCATCCCGCCTGCTCTCAGCAGCGGGCCCAATATGGACAGAAGCAACGCCGGCAAGATGAGCGTGCCGGTGGGAATCAGCAGCTTGACGGGCGCACGTTCGATCTCGCGCTCGACCGCGGCGCGATGAGCCGCACGGATTTCGCGACTTTGAGCGGCCAGCGTCTCGGAAAGCGGGGCACCCAGGGCGAGCGCCTGCCCCACCGTGATGGCAAAGGTCTCGAGCGCTCGCACGTCCAGGTCGCGCGCGGCGGCCAACAACTCGTCCTCACGCGTGCCCACGCCCACCTGCCACGCCATGCAGGCCCGCTCAAGGCGAAGAGCCAGCACTGACCGGCGGTTGGCGCAGAAAATCTCAAGCGCCGCATCAAACGAAAGACCGGCCGAAAGACCCAAGCGCACAACATCGATCATCTCGGACACTTCGCCGAGCGACACTCGCGCCGGACCGCCCGCTCCAACCGTGCCCTTCATTCGCGCGGTCAGAGCATCGACCACCGAGCGGCCCGCGGCAGCGACCAGCGCCGCCTCGCGCTTGCAGGCCCCTGCGATCTTGCGTGCATCCGCCCGATCCAAACCCGTCGCGACAAATACGCTCAGGGCGCACAGGCAAGCCGCAACTGCAACCGGGGCGCTCATAGCTCCACCCGCATAATGCGCCGGATAACCACCAGGGCAACGGCGTTGAGGGCAAGACCCAGCACCACAGCGCCCGCGCCGGCAGGCGTCGCAAGACCGCGACGAAAATCTGCCGAAAGCAGTGCCAACACCGCGCACATGCCCGCCGGCATCGCCGCGACCATATGCGCAGACATGCGAGCCTGCGACGTCTTAACATCCAGGCGGCGCTTGAGCTCGATGCGCTCCCCCACCATGCTCGACGCCTCGGACAGTAAGTCGGCAAGCGGAGCACCGGTGCGCTGAGACACCTTAAGCGCCAAGGTCACAAGCGAAAGGCCGGGGGCGTCGATGCGCACGAGCAAGTCATCGAGCGCGTCGGTCGCCGAGATGCCGCAATCGATCGCCGCCGCCACCCGCAAAAACTCGGTATGCACCGGCTCTTGCGCATGAGCGCCCACAAAGCGCATGCCCTGGGCCAGCGAATGTCCCGAGGCAAGCGACATGGAAAGTGCGGTAAACGCCTCGGGCATGGCCTCTTCTGCATCGTGTTGCTCGCGCCGGCTCTCAAAGCCATCCCGAGCGGCGCCAGCGGCAATCGGAGCAACAAGTCCCAAGGCAAACCCGAGGGGCGATAACGACACCATCGTTAGTAAAACGCAGCAGACACCGCTCGATAGCAGTAGAAACGCCAAACGCCCCGAAGCATCTTTAATCACGAGGCCAAGGCGATGCGCCGGAGCCAGCGATGCCCACGAACGGGCGATCTTTTTCAGCAGATCGTTTTCCACCAGCTCACGCGGCAGCTTCTCTGCCACCGTCTCGAGCGTCTGACGCGCCAGCTCCGCCGGCGGCACCTGCGGCACACGAGGTTCCGCCCCGCACGCCGTCGCAACAGAAAACCCTGCCAAACCCCCTACGACGAGGGGCACAGCGACCTCCATTCGTCCACCTCCTCTTGTGTGAGCGTCCCCGACCGCAGGCCTTCTGCGATAAACGGCGGCTCGCGGTCAAGCGTCCAGGTGCGCTCGGCGGCATCGAAAGTCACATAGCGCTCGAGCTCTACGCCGCCCGACGCGGCGCGACGCACCCCCGAATACGAGGAGACGAAACGCCTGCCATCGGCGTGGCGCTCAGACATCACGATGCCGTCGAGCGCCATGGCAATCTGCTCCTCGATGAGCTCGCTCGGCAGATCGATGCCATAACGTGCAAGCAACGTCAGACGCACCACGGTCTCCTGTTCTGAACCCGCATGAAGTGTGGTGAGCGACCCGTCGTGGCCCGTATTCATGGCCTGCAACATGTCGCAGCACTCGGCACCGCGCACCTCGCCCACCACGATGCGGTCGGGGCGCATGCGCAGGGCATTGGTCACCAGGTCGCGGATCGTCACCGCGCCCTCGCCCTCAATCGAAGCCTCGCGCGCCTCTAGGCGCACCACGTGCGGATGATGCGCAAACTTGAGCTCGGCAGAGTCCTCGATCGTCACGATGCGCTCGCCGGTGGAAATCTCGCATGACAACGCGTTGAGCAGGGTGGTCTTACCAGATCCCGTGCCTCCCGCAACCGCCAGGTCCTGTCGCAGCGACACCGCGCATGACAGCAGCTGCGCATACCAAAGCGGCAGCGACCCCAGCCCCACAAGCTCGTCCAGCGAGCAGATGCGGTCCGAGAACTTTCGGATGGTGAGAATCGGTCCGTCAATCGCCACAGGCGGAATCACCGCGTTGACGCGATAGCCCGTTTTGAGGCGGGCGTTGACGATGGGGCTGCGCTCGTCGATACGGCGGCCAAGTGGCGAGATGATGCGGTCGATAAGCACACGGATCTGCTCATCATCCTCAAACGCATGCTCGATGGGGTACAAGACGCCGCCGCGTTCAAAGAAGGCCGAGCGGCAGCCGTTAATCATGATCTCGGTAACGGTGTCGTCCTCGATGAGCGGCTGCAACGGCCCCAAGCCCACCACGTCATCCAAAATCTCGTCGATGATGGTCTCGCGCTCGGGCGTCGCGAGATCGGTCGGCTCCTCAACATTGAGCGCCGCCTCCACCGCGGGACGCAATTCCGAGCGGGCAAGTGCCGGGTCGACATAGGCGCTGATACGCGCCACTTCGTCGTAACCCATGCGGTCCATCACGGCGCGCTTGGTGCGTCGTTTCACCGCGCGGCGACGCCCCGCATCTACAGGCGCTGCCGCCGCTGCAGCGCCGGCAGCCTTAATCCTCGTTTGCAGGCTCATCGCTGATCACCCTCGCGCGACCAGGGAAGGCGGATACGCGGGCGTTCGGTGCGCGTTGCACGGTCGGCGACCATATCGCTCCAAGGGCCGACGGCACACCCCAGTTCCACGAGCATCTCGCGCGTGGCCTCGCGTACGCTGGTCGCAAAAGCGCTGGTCTGCCCCACTGCCTCGTCAGCGCGCCCAAACGCCATGAGCGCGGCGAGATCCTGCCCGCCATCGGCGATACGAATCTTGGAGCTCAACGCGCAGGCAATCTCAAAGCGCATGGCGACGTCCTCGTCTGCCCCGCGCGCACCGAACCGGTTGAACACGGCGCTCATGCGCGTGCGCGGCACACCTACTCGACTCGCCAGTTCAATGACGTGCGACGCCGACGTCGCGGACGACACCGCCGCATCGCCAACGACCAGGCAACGGTCGCTCGCCGCCACCGCAGCCGCCACGGCGTCGCCCCAAAAGACCGAGGTATCGATAAAGACCACGTCGGATTCGCGACGCAGGACATCAAGCAATAGCTCCACCGGACGTGCCATGAGCTCGGCTTGCTCGGGCGCCGCAACGGGACCCCAGAGCGTAACGCCCGGCGCCACGCGCATCGATGTGGCTACGATATCCGGCTCGGTGAGCGCGCCCGCCGCCGCCGGCTCGATAAGTGCCGCCATATCGCGCGGAGCATCGACGCCTAACAAGTCGTAAAGGTTTCCAAACATCAGGTCCAGGTCGAGCACGGCGGCACGCAAGCCCAACAGCGACGATGTGTGTGCCATGGTGGCAACGATCGTCGACTTGCCGCAACCGCCCGAACTCGAAATGGCGCAGATGACCGGAGCTCGATGCTGCGGAGCGGCAGCGTCTGCCGGCGGCATCGGAGGCGGCGGGGCGGGCGTCGGCGACAGCGTCCCCGTCTCCCCCGCCGCAACCACACGCTGCGTCCAAGCCGGCATGGCAGCTTGTTCGGTCTGCAAGGCAGGCTCGTTCTGTGCAATCTGCTCATGCTGCATCAGCGACAACTCGCCGCACCCGGCAAAGCCCTCAACTTCGTCGAGTTCATCCGCCAGATTCACGCCGTGCACGTATCCCATATCTACAGCCGGGGAGTCGCCAGCATGCTGTGCCGGCCCTCCAGCGTCATCGTATACAAGGGGGTTCCGGGGGCGCCGACCATGCTCGGCTTCCGCTTTTCCATAATCATCAACACGCGGGCCTCTTGTAGCGCGAGGCGCCCCGGGTTCCCTATCAACAAAAGCATCGGGCTCAATCGTCATACGCCGATCGGAATCAACCGCTCCCTCGCCCGCGCGCCCGTTGCCGCATATGCTGTGCGCAGCGATGACCTCGGTCGCCCCCGCGCGAAACAGCCCCTCGATATCCGACGGATCGAGCGCTTCTATCAACACGACCACGCGACTCACGCGGCCTTCGGCCGTCAGGCGCGCAACAGTCTTGCGCACATCTTCGGTATCAAACAGAGACGCCGCGATGATGGCAGCCCCGCGGCGCGACGGAAACGCCCGAGCCATGGAAACCAGCCCGTCCAGGTCACCCACACGAAGCACCTGTGCACCCGCATCACGGCCCTCGACTTCCCGCTGCAACAGCCCGTAATCGCCGCACGCGCAGCACGCAAGCCAGATCGCCTTCATCACTCGTCGCCTCCGCTCTTTTTGCCGCGCGCCGTGGCGGGAATCGTCAAGCTGACCGTTCCCTTGCCCGAGGCTCCCAGCAGTTCCTTGACGTCTTCGGGGTCAGCCGCCAGCGTCACCCATTCGATCTTGCCCTCGCGCGTGGCACCGGAATCCTCACTGGTATCGATCACGTGCGCGCCGCACAGTCGATCGGTTACGCCGTCTTTTTGCACATACACATCCACGTAGCTGCCCACGCCCGTGGCACCGCCGACCGAGTGCTCGGCATCGACCGCCACCGAAACGGCGACCTTGCCCTTAGGCACCTCGAGCTTGTGGCTCTCGGCCTTGGTGTAGACATTGCAGATCACGGCGTTTTTGGGAATACGTGAAGTCGTCACGTCGCCGCGCACCTGGCGCAGCTCGGTCGCCGCGTCACGCGGCAGCAGGCTCGTCAGCCATTCCTGGGTTATGACATTGGTCTCATCGAGGGTCTCGCCCACATCGATATCGCGCGCCGCGACGCATACCTCGACGCGATCGCCACCGTACTTGGCCAAGGTCTCAGCCTGGACCTGTTCGGCTTGCGAGCGGATCGACGAGCCGTAAACCATGCAGAGCAGAGCAGCGAGCACGCCCGCGACCAGACTGATGGCGATGCGTTTGCTCTTGTTCACGGCCGCTCCTCTCATGGCAGTGCCGGGCGAATGCCCGTACCACCATTGTCTGGGCGGTCAGAGTGCAAAGCGGCGCAATCGCGATTTTGGTTTTCGATGTCAAACCAATCGCTGACCAAAAGCTGACCAACCCGTCAAGCTCATGGCAAGGTTTTGGTCAGCACGTCAGCAAACTGCATGTTTCGAGGCTTTTCCGCAGCAAAAAAGCCGTCTCCCGAACAGTTGGGAGACGGCTGTCATAGGAAAAACCAATTACAGATGAACATCGGGATCGAGCATTTGAGCGCTCACGCGCATTGATGACGCCAGGTTTTGGAACGTTTCCAGACGCAGGCTGTCGATCTGCCCGGCGTCCTCGGCCTCGCGAACGGCGCAGCCCGGCTCATGGGTATGCGTGCAATCGCCAAACCGGCACGCGCGCGATGCCTCGACAATCTCGGGGAAGGCGCACGCCAGACCCCGCTCGTGACCCACGAGCGGTAGGCTGCGCAGGCCCGGGGCATCGGCGATCACGCCGGCGTCGCCCGGCAGCGCCACCATCACGCGCGCGACGGTAGTGTGACGGCCCTGGTCGTCGCGTTCGCGCACACCGCCAGTCGCCAACGTATCGTGGCCCAGCAGTGCATTGAGCAGCGTCGACTTGCCGGCACCCGACTCGCCCAGAATCATGGCGCAGCTCCCGGCGGGCACGCAGGTGCGCACCTCGTCCAGACCACGGCCCTCGGCAGAAGATGTCACGATTACGCACACGTCCGGGCCCACCAGGCGGCGCACGCGGTCCAGATCGCGCTCGAGCTCCTCGGCATCGCAGCGGTCAGCTTTGGTGAGTACCACCACCGGCTCGGCATCGCAGTCGAGCGCCAACACCAGCGAGCGCGCCACGCGGTCGAGCAGCACCTCACCGGCGCCGAGCGCCTGCACGATTAGCACGCTATCCACGTTGGAGCAGAGCACCTGACGCTCTCCGCGGGCACGGCCGCGCCAACGCTCAAAGCTCGTACGGCGCGGCAGAACGCACTCAATCACGCCCATATCGTGCCCGGGAGCGCGGCGCACCGCCACACGGTCGCCCACGGCGGGCAGCAGCACCTCGTCCTCGCCGCGCGACTTGGCAAACCCCACGGCATGCTCGGCACGAAAGGTATCGTCGGCCGTCGCCACCAGCGGAAACCCGCGATCTAAGCGCACCACGGCGCCAAGCTGCATCTGCTCGGGCTCCTCAGCATGTGCGCAGAAATCATCGAAGGCAGTCTGCTGGGCTTCATCGACCGGCAGGTCATCAAACGCCGGAACATCCTGCAGCGCGTCAAGTCCCGGCACGCTCGCCAACAACTCCTCGGCAGACGCGGGGGCCTCGGTCGCAAGCTTCCGACGACGATCGCGCTTAGCCCGCGCCCCCGTCGTCTTTTTCTTCGCCTTAGCCTTCGCCTTGCCCACAAGCGCCTCCCAGCACCACAAATCACAACTGGGCAGGTATTTTACCCACAAAAAAGAGCCGGTCGAGCAAACGCTCGACCGGCTCACACACTTTCCCTCAGCCAATGGTCCCGAGAGGCTATTCAAAGGCCCGACGCCGGGAGGGGTTTCTTCTGAGCGATCCCGCAGCGCGAAGCGCGAGGACCAGCGAAGAAGAAAACACGCAGGGGCGGGCCCGGACAGGAACGTTACTCTTTTTCGACCGCGCGCATGATCGCCTTGTAGATCTCCATCAGCGGGATGATCAGGAAGGCCAGGCCCAGCGCGGCGATAACGCCCTTAAGCTCAAGCGTCACAGGGCCAAAGAACATCTCGGCAAGCGTCGGCTGCACGGTTACGATCACCGTCAGCACCAGCGCCAGCGCGGCCGAAGCCCACAGCCACTTGTTCTGCTTCTTCATGCTAAACAGCGACGCACGACGGCTGCGCATATTAAAGCAGTGGAAGATCTCGACCATGTTGAGCGTGATGAATGCCATCATCACGCCTTCCTCGTCGGCATTACCGGCGATCATATCGGCGATGTGGATGTAGCCCATGTCAAAGTACACGCCCACAAAGAAGCTCGCCAGCACCAGCACGGTGATGATTAGGCCCTGGACCACGCAGTCCAGACCCATATGTCCGGCAAAGACACCGTCCTTGGCGTTGCGCGGCTTGCGCTTCATGATGTCGCCCTCGGCATCCTCCATGCCCAGCGCGAGCGCGGGGAAGCAGTCGGTGACCAGGTTCACCCACAGCAGCTGCACCGGCTGGAAGATGGTAAAGCCGATGAGCGTGGCGATGAACACCGAGAAGACCTCGGCAAGGTTAGCCGAAAGCAGGAACTGGATGACCTTGCGGATGTTGTCGTAGATGCGGCGACCCTCTTCGCAGGCACCTATGATGGTGGCGAAGTTGTCGTCGGCAAGCACCATGTCGGCAACGTTCTTGGTGACATCGGTACCGGTGATGCCCATGCCAACGCCGATGTCGGCACGCTTGATGGACGGGGCGTCGTTGACGCCATCGCCCGTCATGGCCACGATCTGGTCGCGCGACTTCCAAGCCTCGACGATGCGGGTCTTGTGCTCGGGCTGGACGCGGGCGTACACGCCGTAGTCCTCGATATGCGCGTCGAGTTCCTCGTCGCTCATGCGGTCGAGGTCGGCGCCCGTGATTGCCTGGCCGCGATCGGTGACGATGCCCAGCTGCTTGGCGATGGCCACGGCGGTGTCAATGTGGTCGCCCGTGATCATGACGGTGCGGATACCGGCGTCGTGCGCCTCGCGGATGGCGTCGGCGACCTCGGGGCGGACCGGGTCAATCATGCCGGACAGGCCGCAGAAGACCAGGTCATGCTCGAGCGCGGCGGGACTGCAGTCGGCCGGGACCTCGGTGTAGGTGCGGCTTGCCAGCGCCAGCACGCGCAGGGCCTCGTCGGCCATGGCCTTGTTGGCGGCCACGAGCTCGGCACGACGCTCCTCGGTCAGCGGAACGACCTTATCGCCCTCGTAGATGTGGGTGCACAGGCCGATCACCACGTCGGGCGCGCCCTTGGTGTACTGCTCGTACTCGCCGTCCAGGGTCTCGACGACCACGGACATCATCTTGCGGCCCGAGTCGAACGGGGCCTCGCCCACGCGCGGGTGCTCGGCGGTCAGGCTGGTGAGCCCCGCCTTGCCGGCGTCGTTGACGAGCGCGCACTCAGTCGGCTCGCCCACGGCCTCACCCAGGTCCTCGTCCCACTGGGCATCGGAACACAGCGCCATTCCGGCCAGGAACTTCTCCTTAGGCGCAGCGAGCTCGTGCTTGACGACGGTCATCTTGTTTTGGGTAAGGGTACCGGTCTTGTCGGAGCAGATGGTCTGCGTGCAGCCGAGCGTCTCGACGGCAGAGAGCTTGCGGATGATTGCCTGGCGCTTGGCCATCTTGGTCACGCCAAGCGACAGCACGATGGTCACGACGGCGACCAGGCCCTCGGGGATGGCAGCGACGGCGAGCGAGACGGCAACCATAAAGGTATCGAGCAGGGCGGTCGGGTCGGTAAGAACGTTGCCCACGCCGTGGCGGATGATATCGACGCCAAAGATAACGACGCAGATGACGATAACCATGATGGTGAGGATGCGGCTGAGCTCGGCAAGCTTCACCTGCAGCGGCGTGAGCTCTTCCTTGGCCTCGGCCAGGGCGCCGGCGATCTTACCCATCTCGGTGTTCATGCCGGTGCCGACCACGACGGCGCGGCCGCGGCCGTATACCACGGTGGAACCCATGTAGCACATGTTCTTGCGGTCGCCGAGCGGCACATCGTCGGTGCCGGCGGCGAGCTCAATCACGTTGGCATGCTTCTCGACGGGCACGGACTCGCCGGTAAGGGCGGCCTCCTCGATCTTCATCGTGGCGCTCTCGAGCACGCGGCAGTCGGCCGGGACGGAGTCGCCCGCCTCGAGCATGATCACGTCACCGGGCACGAGCTCGGCGCTCGGCAGGTGCACGAGCTTGCCGTCGCGCAGCACCTTGGACTGCGCCGCGCTCATCTCCTGCAGGGCCTCGAGGGCCTCCTCGCTTTTAGCCTCCTGGACCACGCCCAGCACCGAGTTGACGATAACGACGAACATGATGATGGCGACATCGGCAAAGTCCGCCTCGCCCTTGACCATGCCCGTGAGCGCGCTGATGACGGCGGCAACGATCAGCATGATGACCATGGGGTCGGCCATCTGCTCAAAGAAGCGCTTCCACAACGGGGTCTTCTCGGCTTCCTCGAGCTTGTTAGGGCCTGTCTTGGCGAGGCGCGACGACGCCTCGTCGTTGCTCAGGCCGAGGTTCTCATCGACACCTTGGTCGCTGAGTACCTCCGCCGCGGCGGACAGGTATTCCTTTTGCATATAGAGTCCCCTCCTGGGATTCGGGCCACTCAGCAGATTGATGCCCGATCATAATTCCCAGGAGAAGGGCAAGGGCTCATCAAGGCTGCCGTGCTGAGCGGCAGTTGATAGTGGGGCTATGGTACCCCAAAGCGGCGCGTCTAGCCAAAACATTCCAATTGGAAACACGGCTCGAGTGCAACGATGCAGACCGTGTGATGCTCAACATTGATAAAACGTTTTTTCTTCGGTGCATCATCAAACTGAAATATCGCCCAGATAGCAGCGGTCAGAACGGTTGGTAAAGATTTTTCATATACCGTTTTTATCGCAAAAAATGAACTTCTAATTCGGCATACGGTCGATTTTTTGAGGTATTCGGTCGGCATTTCGTTATAATCATCTCAGTTTTATTTCTTATGGTTTATCTATCAGCGCAAGACGATGTCAGATGGAGGTCTGAATGTACAAGCGCACCAAGATTGTATGCACCATGGGTCCCGCCTGTGATAGCGACGAGACCATCCGTGAGATGATCAAGGCGGGCATGAACGTCGCCCGTTTTAACTTCTCGCACGGATCCTACGACGAGCACCACGGTCGCATCGAGCGCGTCCGTCGTATTTCCAAGGAGCTCGGTCTGCCCGTCGGCATCCTGCTCGACACCAAGGGCCCCGAGGTCCGCACCGGCCTTCTGGTCGATGGCAAGAAGGTTGCCGTCAAGACCGGCGATAAGATCGTCGTCACCGCTCAGCCCACGTCCGAGGATTTCCACGGCACCGCTGAGCACATCTCCCTCGACTACCTGGCTCTGCCCTCCGAGGTCGAGAAGGGCTCCCTTATCCTGATCGATGACGGTCTGGTTGCCCTCGAGGTCGAGTCCGTCGACGGCCAGGACATGACCTGCGTCGTCAAGAACGACGGCCTGATCGGCGAGCGCAAGGGCGTCAACATGCCCAACGTCAACATCTCGCTGCCCGCCATCACCGAGCGCGATCGTCAGGACATCCTCTTTGGCCTGACCGAGAACATCGATTACATCGCCGCTTCCTTCATCCGTGACGGCGAGTCCGTCCGCGGCATCCGCGAGCTTTGCCGCGAGAACGGCGGCGAGCACGTGACGATCTTCCCGAAGATCGAGTGCGCCCTGGGCGTCGAAAACTTCGACGAGATCCTCGAGGCTTCCGACGGCATCATGGTCGCCCGTGGCGACCTGGGCATCGAGATCAAGCCCGAGCTCGTTCCGCACATCCAGAAGGAGATCATCGCCAAGTGCAACGCGGCCTACAAGCCCGTTATCACCGCTACGCAGATGCTCGACTCCATGCAGCAAAACCCGCGCCCGACGCGCGCCGAGGTTGCCGACGTTGCTAACGCCATCTACGACGGCACCGACGCCGTTATGCTCTCTGGCGAGTCCGCTGCCGGTAAGTACCCGGTTGAGGCCGTCAAGATGCAGGCCAGCATTGCTCTCGAGACCGAGAAGTACCTCCCGGCTCACGCTCCGCTCGAGGTTCCGGCCGATGCTCACGGCACCCGCGTCGTCAACAACGTTGTGGGTATGTCCGCTGTGAACATGGCTACCACCGTTGGGGCCAAGTGCATCACCGTGCCGACGACCACCGGTCGTACCGCTCGCCTGATCTCGCACTTCCGTCCCAACATGCCGATCTGCGCGTTCTCCCGCCACGAGTGGGCCGTCCAGCAGATGATTATGTACTGGGGCGTTATCCCGCACCAGGCCGAGATTACCCAGGGCACCGTCAACGGCACGATCGTCAAGGCGATCGAGACCGCTAAGGAGCTCGGCTACGTCGAGGCCGGCGATCTGACCGTCGCCACCGCCGGCGATCCCCGCATGAGCGTCCAGCTCGAGGACAAGGTCTCCTCGACCAACGTCGCTTACGTCGCTCAGGTGCGCTAAATCGCACTTGCAAGCAGATTTGCATTGCAAAGGGGCCCGGAAGGCATTGCCTTCCGGGCCCCTTTTTTTAAGACCTTCTCCATATGTCACTTCATCGATTTGCGTTCAGTCGCAAGTCTCTCCGATACCGAGCGCACCACCGAAGACGCCCTGCGAGGGGAGCCGTTGGTCAATTGGGGTGAACTGTTCACCGTCAAGCCGGCCGGCTAGCAGCTAGCGATCAGGGGGGCTGCGGGAACGTCAGAAGCAGCAACGCGAGCCGCAAATCCCGCCTCGGTCAGCTCGATGACCTCGGTAAACGTTGCATCGAAAAACTTCTCGGTTAGCAGGCGATACGGCGGATGATCGGGCTCGCCGGGGTTTTCGCGCACGATCTCGTGCATAACGCCGATGGTCTTGAGCACATGCTCCTTATGGATGGGATACTGCCCAAAACGCGTCGCAGCGGTATACAGGCGATCGGTCGCGCGCGGAATCGAAACAATGCCGAGCGTCTTGCCAAACCAGTCAAAGTCGCCTTGCTTTTTAATGCGGAACTCCTCGCACGGCTTGCCGCCGTGTGCTTCCAGATACTGGTTCACACGCGTGTTCCATACGGTATCGGCCACGAGGTGAGACCAGACGCCCAGCGTTAAATCGAGCAGCGACTGCGCCACATCTTCGGACGCAAGCGAGAACTCACAGGCGCCGGGACCGGCAACCGGCTCGGCATCCTTGTAGCGCTGGGGATAGTGCACGCGGTTCAGTCGCTCGCGTTCCTCGATAATCGAGGTCGCCGCGGCCGGCGCACCGGTGGGCGAACTTTTAAGCAACGGTGCCACATAGGTATCCCAGAACTCATGCTCACGAGGCTTAGGGATGGGCTCAGGCTTGGCAAAGTGCGTAATGCGGTACGGAATGGGATCGGCGATGCCAGGGACCATATAGCCCACAAAGATATCCGGAACCACACAGCCAAACAAAAAGGCATTGCGGTCGCGCACGCTCTTGGCAAGCGCACCGGTGCGCTCCAGCAAACGCTCCGTCTGAGCGATATGAATGTTCCAGCTTGGCATAGCCACCCCCATAAAAACCTGGATAACTATACCATCACGGCAAAGCCGCGCGGGCGGCTACGCACGCTCTACGCAGCAACTAGTCCGTAGCACCGCTTTCGGTTCCATACGACGGCGAAGGTGCCTCGACCACATGGTGGTATCGATCGATATAGATGGCGCGGGCACCCAGGCGTCGCACCAAATCCTGATGATGTGTACTCATCAAGACCGTCTTACCGGCAGCAACATAGGCCAGCAGGAAGTTGACCACGATGTCGCAAGAGTCCTCGTCAAGTCCATTGGTAGGCTCGTCGAGCACCAGGATATCGGGGTTCATCGACACGACGGCAGCCAGCGCAACACGCTTCTTTTGCCCGCCCGAAAGCTGATAAGGCGAGGCATCGACCAGATCGGTAACCTGGAACAGTTCCATGGCATCGCGCACGCGGCGCTCGAGCTCGTCTGCCGGCAGCCCCATCTGCGCGGGACCAAAAGCAACTTCCTCGCCCACCGTAGCGCAGAACAGCTGGGCGTCGGCATTCTGGAACACAAAGCCCACGCGCTGATGAAAACGCCGAGCGGCCGCGGAATCCTTTAGAAACGCCGCATCGATCACGTGCCCGTCAAACAGGTATGCCCCTGCGTCCGCGAGTTCAAGGCCGTTGATAAGGCGCATGATCGTGGTCTTGCCGCAGCCGTTGGGACCGAGCAGGGCAACGAGTTCACCACGATCGACCTGCAGTGACACACCATCGACAACCGTATGGCCCGCATAGGAAAACACCACGTCGCGCAACTCGATGAGCGGCGTTGTCTCGGCGCCAGCAGCACCGCTCGCGCCCATCGCGTCATTCGTATCGTTTGCCAAAACGTCGCCCTTCCCTACTCACATCGACGGCTCGGCCGCCCGCGCTACAGCACCGCGCACAACATGGCGAGCAGCACCACAACGGCCGCGTAAACGGCATCGCGCCAGCCAAAGCCGCTCCGCGCGGGCGCCGGATACGCGCCGGCAAAGCCGCGACAGAGCATGGCCTCGTCCATCGCGCGGCTGCATTCCATCGCCTTGATAAAGGTCATGCCCATGATACCCGCGATCGAATCGGTACGCGAAAATCCCTCAGGCGCACGGCCAACGCTGCGCAGCATGACCGATTCGCACAGATCGTGCGCCGTGCGTCCCAGCACCTCAATATGCTTGAGCGCCATATCAAACGTAAAGATAACCTCGTCGGGCAGGTGCAGCATTTTGAGCGCCGCCGACATGCGGCTCCAGGTAAGCGTCCACGAAACGCCCAGCACCAGCGACACATTAATGAAGGTCTTGAGCGCGATCTTGAGCATGGCGCCCGTGGCAGACGCGCCCAGCAGCAGGGCAGGCAATGCCAGAACCACCGCAAGCCCCGTGGCGCCGAGCGCCGGTACAATGGTCGCACGCAGCCCGCGTACGGGGCGCACGGCAACGAGCACCAGCGCAATGGCCGCCATCAACATGAGGTACAGCGGGCTCTGTGTCAGACACACGCACAGGACGCAGACGAACATCCCCACCAGGCGCACCGGAGCCGAAACGCAAGAAAGGGCGCGGTCGACCATCGACCCGCCCTCGTGCGCGCCCCCACCCAGGCGAACCCGCTCAAGCAGGCTCGCCAGGTGCAGGACATTCTTTTGCATCACGCGATGCCGAGCCCCCACGGGCTCGTAACGCTGCTCGACCGCAAGCCAGCTAGGCAACTCGGCTATTGCCATGAGCACCGCTTTCCTTAACCGTCAGCGAGATCAGACGGAATGCGATGGTAAGCACCGCCACGCCAATCACGCCGGACAGGATATACATGGCAGCCTGACCGGCAAAGCCAAGGCCCTGCTCCTCGGAATAAGCCTGCAGGTAATCACCCGTAGGCAGAGCGTCGGCAAAGGTCGGGGTATCAAGGCCGACCGAAGCCTGCAGACTGTCGTCACCAGCCTCCTGAACGGCGGTCGCGGCGCCCTCGGCGTCCCACTCGCCCCATGCGTCACCTGTGGCAAGCAAGCCGAGCGGCGTAGCCACGACAAGCACGGCAACCAAGATGAGCGTGGGGACCAGCGAGGTCTTCTTGGCAGCAGCGCCCTCGGCAGTAAGCTGGCCATCGACGGCCTCGGGCCCGACGATAACGCTCGGCGCCGTCTTCTTAATGAAACCGTAGATGGCGGCCGTCGCCACGCCCTCGATCACGCCGGCAACCAGCATATGCGGGATCAACATGGCCGGAATAGCCACGGACAGCGGGAAGGGGCAGTACAGCGGCGCGCCCAAAGCGTTGGTAAAGAGCATCGGCTGAATACCAAACTCGATTGCCGCGCACAGGGCCGCCAGGCACAGGCCGACCCAACCGCTCACGACGGCAGAAACCGAGGTGCCCCAGCTCTTGTCGTGCAGGCGGCTGTTGAGCGCACGGAACACGACAGCAGCGACAAACGGCAGCACAAAGGCCATGTTAAAGCAGTTAGCGCCAAAGGACAGAACGCCGCCGTCGCCAAACAGCAGCGCCTGCAGCGCCAGCGCAACCGAGACAGCGATAGCCGCGGCCTCGGGGCCTAGCAGCAGTGCAATGAGCGCGCCGCCGACGGCGTGACCTGTGGTACCGCCGGGCAGCGGCACATTGAACATCATAAGCAGGAAGGAGAACGCGGCGCAGATGCCCAGGAAAGCCATGTGCTCGCGATCGAGCGTGGCGCGCACTTTCTTGATGCAGTGGATCCAAACGGGCACCATCGCCACTGCCATGACGGCATCGGTCTGCGGGGACAGATAATTATCTGGAATGTGCATGTACGCCTCCCGGTTATCGGCGCACGGAATTGCAACGCCGCTTGAATCACCTTTCCAGTGTTACGTAATGTCAGATTCGTAACACGCCGCGGGCTATCATAGCAAAACGGCGCGCTGCCGACAAAGCAGCACGCCGTTATGTAATGCGCGTGTCATATATGCAGGCTCAGCAGTGCCTTATACCAAGCATAGCGGTCACGTAGGATTCGGCAGCAGCCACCGCTGACCCATACCCCAGCGCAGGACCTAGCCGCGGACCTCGCCGTTTACGCCCTTGCACACCTTGGTGACGATCTTCTGGTGCGCCTTTTCGACCTCTTCGCTGGTGAGCGTGTGGTCGTCGGAGCGATACGTAAGCGCAAAGGCCATGGATTTCTTGCCCTTGCCGATGCGGACCGGATCGCGGTAGACATCGAACAGGCGCACGCCCTCGAGCAGCTTGCCGCCGGCACACGTAATACGACGCTCAAGATCCTCGCAGGTCACAGTGTTGTCGACCACGATAGCAAGGTCGTGCTCAACGGCCGGGTACTGCGAGAACTCACGGTAGTTCTCCTGGTTGCGGGCGCCCTTGATCAGCTTGTCCAGGTCGAGCTCAAAGGCAACGACGACCTCGTCAATGCCCATAGCCTCGCGCGCCTCGGGGTGGATCTCGCCAACCCAGCCCAGCACGGTACCGCCCGAGAGCACCTCGGCAGCACGACCCGGCTGCAGGAAGGCATAGCTCTCGCCCTCGACGGGACGGAATCGAACCTTCTCGATGCGCAGCTGAGCAAGCAGCTCCTCGACAATGCCCTTGCCAAAGAAGAAGCGCAGCTTACGGTACTTCATGTTCCAGGACCGCTCGCTCCACTGGCCCGAGAGCACGCCCGCTACGGACTTGGTCTCCTTGGGCAGGCTGGCGTTCTCGCGACCGTGGAACAAGCTGCCGACCTCGTACAGGTGCACGTTGGGCGTGCCGTGGGCCTCGTTATAGGCCACGGATTGCAGCAGGCCCGGCAGCAGCGAACGGCGCATCTCGGTCTGCTCGGCCACCAGCGGGTTCATGAGAACCACGGGGCAGCCGCGGCCCTCGGTGGACATGCCAATCTTCTCCAGGTCGCCCGGGGCAGCAAAGCCAAAGGTCGTGGTCTCGTTGAGGCCGCAGGCGCGCAGGATCTCGCCGACCTTGCGGGTAAGCTTCTGCTCGCGCGTCAGACCGCCGATGTGGTTCTTGGCAGCCGGAATGGTTGCCGTGACGCGACCCATGCCCCATAGGCGCAGGACCTCCTCGATCAGGTCGATCTCACGCGGCAGGTCGGGACGGAAGCTCGGCGGCGTGACCATAAAGTCCTCGCCGTCGCGCTCGACGGTGCAGCCCAGGCGGGTGAGCGAGCGCTCGATAAAGTCGGGCTCGATGTCGGCACCGCAGATGGCGTGCACGCGGGCCAGGCGCAGCTTGATGCTGTCGATGGTCTTGGGCGCGGGGAACACGTCCACATAGCCGGGGGCGACCTCGCCGCCGGCGATCTGTTCGATGAGCGCGCACGTCACATTGGCGACGTCCACGCAGCCGGTCTCGTCGACCTGGCGCTCAAAGCGGATGGAGGCGTCGGAGATCAGCGACAGGTCACGGCTGGTGTGCGAGGTGCGGCCGGCATTGAAGCAGGCGCTCTCGACCATCACATCGACGGTATCGTCCTCGATCTCGGAATCCATGCCGCCCATGACACCGGCCAGCGCCACGGGACGCTCGCCGTCGGTGATGAGACCCATGCCGGCGTCGAGCACGCGCTCCTCGCCGTCGAGCGTCGTGAACTTCTCGTCCTGCTGGGCGGCGCGAACCACCACGCGGCGGTGGCCATCGCGCTCGGCAAAGGTGTCGAGGTCAAAGGCGTGCAGCGGCTGGCCGGTGAGCATCATCACGTAGTTGGTGATATCGACGATGTTGTTGTGCGGGCGCACGCCCAGGGCGTTGAGGCGCTTGACCATCCAGTCGGGCGAGGGGCCGACCTTCACGTTGCGCACGATGCGGGCGACGTAGCGGTCGCACAGGCCCTCGTCGGCAATCTCGACCGAAAGCTCGTCGTCGGTCGCGCGGCCGGTCTCGACCTTGATGGCGGGCAGCTCAACGTGGAAATCGCGGTCGAAGATGGCACCGGTTTCGCGGGCCATGCCGATCATGGACAGGCAGTCGGGACGGTTGGGCGTGATCTCACAGTCGAGCACGGTGTCGCTCGAGCCCACGTACTCGGCAAACGGCATGCCGCAGGGCGTATCCTCGGGCAGGATCATGATGCCGGAGTGGTCGCCGCCCAGGCCGAGCTCGCGCGCGGAGCAGTTCATGCCCATGGACACGACACCGCGAAGCTTGCTCTTCTTGATCTTAACGTCGCCGGGAAGCACGGCGCCAATCATGGCCGTGACGATGTGGTCGCCGGCCTCGAAGTTCTGCGCGCCGCAGACGATCTGCAGCGGAGCGGGATTGCCGTCGGCGTCGAGGTTCTTGTCACCCACGTCGACCGAGCACACATACATATGGTCGCTATCGGGGTGCGGGGTCTTGGTGAGCACCTTGGCGGTCACCACGTGGTCGAAGGATTCTCCCACGGTGTCAATCGCCTCGACCTCGGTGCCGGTACGGATATATTCGTCCGAAAGGGTCTTGGGATCCTCCGGAATATCGATCATGGTCTTGAGCCAGTCGTAAGAAACACGCATCTAGCTCTCCTTTCATACTGAAAGCCTGCGAAGAGATGCAGGTGGAAACTTCAACTTTGTGAACATTCCTTACAAAGCGAGGGTTGTCCAAGTGCGGCAGATCGGCCCGAAAGAGGAGCGCCGCGTACTTTGGTACGCAAGCGACGAATGAGCGCCGAGGTGCCGTGCTTGGGCAAGCCGCAGCCTAGAACTGATTCAGAAAACGCATATCGCCCGTCATGAGAGTTCTGAGGTCGGGCAGGTCGTAGCGCAGTGCCGCGACGCGCTCGGCGCCAATACCAAAGGCGAAGCCGGTGTACTTCTCGGGGTCGATGCCGCAGTTGATCAGGACGTTGGGGTCGACCATGCCGCAGCCCAGGATCTCGATCCAGCCGCTGTGCTTGCAGAAGTTGCAGCCCTTGCCGCCGCACACGTGGCAGCTCACGTCCACCTCGCAGGAAGGCTCGGTGAAGGGGAAGAAGTGCGGGCGGTAGCGCGTCTTGCGGTCCTCGCCAAACATGCACTTAACAAAGTAGTCGAGCGTGCCCTTAAGATCGCCAAAGGTGATGCCCTCGTCAACAACCAGGCCCTCAATCTGGTTGAACTGCGGCAGGTGGCAGGCATCGGCCGTGTCGGGACGGTAGACGGTGCCCGGGCAGATCATGTAGATGGGCGGCTTTTGCGACTCCATGGTGTGGATCTGCACGCCCGAGGTCTGGGTGCGCAGCAGCACGTCGGACTCGCCGTGGGCGTGAGCCTCGGGGTGCGCGACGCTGCCGGGGTTGTTGTCGACCACGTAGAAGGTATCGCGGGCCGAACGGCTCGGGTGATCCATGGGGGCGTTGAGCGCGGTAAAATTGTAGTAGGAGGTATCGACCATGGGGCCGGACTCGACGGTGTAGCCGATGCCGCAGAAGATGTCCTCGGCCTCCTCGATGATCTGCTTGATCAGGTGCTGGTGACCGATCTGCGGACGGATGCCCGGCAGCGTGATGTCGACGGCCTCGTGCTCGAGTGCGTGCTTGAGGGCGGCGGCCTTCATCTCGGTGGTGCGCTCGTCGAGCATGCCCTCGATCAGCTGGCGCATCTCGTTGGCGCGTTTGCCCATCATGGGACGATCCTCGGGAGCGAGCTTGCCCATCATGCGCATCAGGCCGGTGATACGGCCCTTGCGGCCGAGCAGCTCAACGCGCGCGGCCTCGAGCTTGGCGGCGTCGTCAGCGCTAGTGACGAGCTCCTTGGCCTCTTCCTCGAGTTTGACCAGATCATCAATCAGACTCATGTCTTCCCTTTCGTCTCTCGCACATCCGCGCTCCGGGACGGCTGACGCCGCCCGATGTTGCGGATGCGCGGCCCGGTTCGGTAACAAAAAAAACCGCCCTCGGGCATGTACATTGCCCAAGGACGGTTGAATTCCGCGGTACCACCTTGTTTGACCCGGCGGATGTCTGGCCCGCCGCGCCCACTCTGTGCCTCTTGTCGCGAGGCTCACGGCTTCCCTACTGGGACTTTGCTGCCACTGGCCGCGTGCCCGTTGAGGTCGCTGCTCGGGAGTGAACGCTTGGCCCTTGCCACCGCAGGAAGGCTTGCAGCCCATGACCTTCCCTCTCTTGCCGGCGACGCGGCGGGCAAAACCCTCTCCGTCAACGCATTGGGCTATAGGATAACACATTTCGCGAGCGCATCGCCGCGTTCCGTTTTGTTCGCGCTGGGTACAAGGCAGGTAGCTGTGCAAACTGGCCGCGCACCCGCCTGCGGCGCTCGGCCTGCGAGATTAAGGATACGGTATGGGAAAGAAACTCGATAAGAAGGCCAAGGCCGCCGTGGCAAAGGCCGCCAAGGGCGTCAAGGCCGCTAAAGTCGACAAGGCCGTCAAAAAGTTCCGCAAACTCGAGGGCAAGCTGTGGACTCGCGAGTACCTGCTCAAGATTGCCGAGTTCGATGGAGCGACGATTGCTCCTGCCAACGGCGCTGCCGCCCGTGCCGACGCCATGGGCACGCTTGCCGGCGAACATCACAAGCTACTGACCAGCGAGAAGTCCGTTGAGCTCGTACGCTCGTTAGCGCGCGAGACGGTTGCAGGCGGCAAAATCGACGACCCGCAGCTGCTCGACGAGATCCGCGTGCTCGGCCGCGACCAGCGCGAGGCAAGCGTTATTCCTACCGAGGAGGCCGAAGCCTGGACCAGGCTCACCTGCGAGGCCGACGCCGTGTGGCACAAGGCCAAGACGGCCAACGACTGGGCGAGCTTTGAGCCCTATGTGGATAGAATCGTCGCCCAACTTAAGCATCAGGCCGAACTCATGGACCCCAAGCGCGACCCATACGACGTTTGGCTCGACCAGTACGAGCGCGGCCTTTCTGCCGAGAGCTTCGACGCGTTTTGCGAGGAGGTCAAGGCCACGGTCGTGCCGCTCGTGCACGCCATCGGCGAGCGCGGCCAGCAGCCCGATGCCGACTTTTTGCACGCCCGCGTGCCCGAGGCCGCCCAGCGCGCCATGAGCTTCGACCTGATGAAGCTCGTCGGCCTGAACCTGGACGACACCACGCTTGCCTTTACCGAGCACCCGTTTAGCGAGGGCTTTGCCGTAGGTGACGCGCGCATCGCGACACACATCTACGAGGACGATTGCATCTCCAACGTCTACAGCATCATCCACGAGGCGGGACACACTATGTACGAGCTGGGCGTCAATCCCGCCTATGCGCGCACCTGTCTGGAGGGCGGCACCTCCATGGGCATCCACGAGAGCCAGAGCCGCTTCTTTGAGAACACCGTGGGCCGCAGCCGTGCCTTTATGGGACCGCTGCTCGAGGTGCTGCGCCGCCACGCACCCGAGGTCTACGGCGACGTCGACGAGGACACGCTCTACCACGCCGTGAACATCGCGCAGCCTTCGCTGATCCGCACCGAGGCCGACGAGCCCACCTATCCGCTGCATATTATGGTGCGCTACGAGATCGAGCGCATGCTGTTTGCCGGCGAGGCCACGGCCAAGGACATCCCCGCGCTTTGGAACCGCTTCATGGATGAGTACCTGGGCATTCCCGTTCCCGACGACACGCACGGCTGTCTACAGGATACGCACTGGAGCGGCGGCTCGTTTGGCTACTTCCCCACGTATGCGCTGGGCAGTGCCTACGATGCCATGTTTGTGCCGGCCATGTGCCGCGACGGTGTCGACCTCAACGGCGCCTGTGCGAGCGGCGACCTGACACCCGTCCGCGCCTGGCTGGGCGAGCACATTTGGCAGTGGGGCCGCGCCAAGGACGCGCCGGAGCTCATCAAGGGCGCGTGCGGCATGGCGTTCGATGCCCGCTACTACTGCAGCTACCTGCAGGACAAGTTCACCACGCTCTACGAGCTGTAAGGCATAACCGACACGCCAACGCAAAGGGGACGCCGCGAAACCAATCCGCAGCGTCCCCTTTTTTCACCCAATAACTAGGTACCCAATGACTAGTTCGTTGACGCTAATGTCTTGGCAACGTCAGCGAAAACGGCCCCAAGCGAGCAAGGTGACGTGAAATGAAAGGGCGCTCACCTTCTGGTCGCGCCCTTGAAATTGAACGTCAGATTGCCGCTTGGGGCCGTTTGCAGCGTCGAGCAGTTACGCGGTTTGGTAAAACCGCGTAACTACAGAGCCTCGAGCGCGTTGGCGATGCGCTTCATGGCGGCATCGGCGGATGCTTGGTCGGGTGCCTCGGCCAGCACGCGGATAACCGACTCGGTTCCGCTCTTGCGTACGAGCACGCGGCCCTCGCCCGCCAGCGACGCCTCGGCCTCGGCGATGGCGTTCTGCACGCCCATGTTCTCGAGCGCGGCGTCCTTGTCCGCCACGTGCACGGCCACCTGCGCCTGCGGCAGCAGCTTGCACGGAGCCGTGAGCTGCGAGAGCGTCTCACGCTCGGCACGAATCACTTCCATCACGCGCAGCGAGGTCATAATGCCGTCGCCCGTGCGCTCGATATCGCCAAAGATCGTATGGCCCGTCTGCTCGCCACCCAGGCTGTAGCCGCCCTCGCGCATCTTGGCATACACGTGACGGTCGCCCACACCGCTGGTCACGGCGCTCAGACCGGCAAGCTCCAACGACTTGACCAGGCCAAAGTTGCTGGCAATCGTCGGCACCACGGTACCGCCCGAGAGTCGCCCGTGCTTGTTCAGATACACGCCGCACACGTACAGGATCTGATCGCCGTCTACCACGCGACCGCGCTCGTCCACGGCCAGGCAGCGGTCGGCATCGCCGTCATAGGCAAAGCCCACGTCCAGGCCCTGCTCCACCATATGGCGCTGCAGACGCTCCATATGCGTGGAGCCGCAGTCGACGTTGATGTTAAAGCCATCGGGCGCGGCGTTGATCACGCGCACGTCGGCGCCCAGCGCGTCGAACACCGGCTTGGCCACCGAGGAAGCCGAGCCGTTGGCGCAGTCGATACCGATCTTGACGCCCTGCAGCGAAAAGTTCGCACTTGCAATGAGCGAAGCAATGTAGCGGTTGCGGCCCTGCATGTAGTCCACCGTGGCACCGATGTGGTTGCCCGTGGCCAGCGGCACCTCGCTCTTGCCATCGATGTAGTCCTCGATGAGCTCCAGTACGTCCTCGTCCATCTTAAAACCGTCGCTATTGACGAGCTTAATGCCGTTATCGCAAAACGGGTTGTGGCTCGCGCTGATCATGATGCCGCAATCGAAGCAGCCCTCCACGGTCTGATGCGCCACGCCCGGCGTCGGGATCACGTGCAGCATATAGGCGTCCGCACCGCTCGCGACCAGACCGCTCACCAGCGCCGCCTCGAACATATAACTCGAGCGACGTGTGTCCTTGCCCACGATCACGCGCGCCTTAGCACTGCGGTTGGCGCCGTAATACCAGCCCACAAAACGGCCAATCTTATAAGCGTGCTCTACCGTCAGCCCAACGTTGGCCTCACCGCGAAAGCCGTCGGTGCCAAAGTACTTCATGCGCTCTCCTTACAAAATAGGGGCGAACAGATTGCCTGTCCGCCCCAAAATGGTACTCGATTATCTGCGCTACCAGAAAAACCCTACGCCGACGCGCTGTCGCGAGCCGCCTGGCATGTAGGAGTCTGACGCAGCGTAAGCGGCTTGTCCCCCGCCTCGGCCGACGTGGTCAGCGTATACGTGATCGTCGTCGTCTCGCCAGCATGCAGGTCAACGGTGCCCGAATAGAAGGGGATTCCATGCCACGTAGCGGCGCCAAGACCAAACTGGGTGCCCTCGACGGTCAGATCAGTAATGTTGCCGCCCGTCGGGGCAAACAACGAGACATTCAGACGCTCGTCGTCACGCGCGGCATCGGGTGCGCTCGCCGCAACGTAGTCGGGCAGCTTGCCAGCCTCCTCCTGCGTCATGATGTTCGTCAGGGTAACGGTGATGCGATACGAGCACGTGCCGTCGCCGTTCTTGATGCCCTGGCCGATCTGCGTGTCGGCGTTCAGATACCAGTCGAGCTTGGAGAAGCTCAGGTTGTTAAAGTAAACGCCGGCAACGGGATCGGCACTCGGATCATCCGGATCGGGCAGCGAAGCGTCAATGCCCGTCTCTTTGATGGCATTCTGCTCATCATCGTTTCTCATCCAAGCAATCAGGCGGCCCTCTTCGGCACCGCGCTCGAATGCACCGACAAGCTTTGTAACGTCGACGTCACCGATGCCACCGAGAATCTTGTCGAAGGCGGCGCTGGCAACAGCCGCAAAGATGCCGTCCGATTCCTCGACCGGATAGTTCCAGTACACATCGTGCATGAGGACCTTTGCGGCGTTGGTGCCGTCGACAACCGTTCCGTCGGGCAGCGAGACATTACCGACCAGGCCCAGCAGATA
Organism: uncultured Collinsella sp.; assembly: GCA_937950325.1. Lineage (GTDB taxonomy): Bacteria > Actinomycetota > Coriobacteriia > Coriobacteriales > Coriobacteriaceae > Collinsella. The sequence continues at coordinate 17,535 of CALFDJ010000011.1, read as the reverse complement.
CTGCAGGAACACCGGGTCGATACCGATGACGCCATCAACGTCCTGTCCATACTGGGACTTCCACAGCGCGGCGACACGCTGCGAGTTGCGGGGCCAATCAGGCGAATAGGTATTGCCCGAGTTGTACAGGTTGCTGTGGTTGCCGAACAGCGCCTCATCCTCTTCGTCGACGCTCTCGACTGCCTCATCCTCACTGAGTCCAATGCGGGGAACAAACTCGCCAATCGACATCTGGCCGTCGGTGACCGAAATCAGGCCCTGCGAACCGCCAAAGCCGCCGCAAGCACGGATCTCGACGTTGTTCATGGCGTACATAAGGTAGTTGCGCGTCTGGCCGTTGGCGCCGAGCATCTGGGGAAGGACGGGGGCGACCTTCTCCGCCGCGTCAACCGCGCCGTTGAGGGTGGCAAAGCCGTCCTTGGCCTTATCGACCAGCTCGGTCACCTGGGAAATATGAGTATCGCCAATGCCCTGGACCTTCTCGTTGGCGCTCTTGAACACCTTCGAGCTGCTGGAAAGCGAATCGGCGACCGCCTGCAGCGCAGACACGTTAATCATGCCGTCCTGGAACAGCTTGCCGGGCGTAGCCTGCGAAAGGTTATCGGCCATGGGAACCAGCGCGTTGCTCGAGACATCGGACAGGGCATCAATCATGGTGCGGGCTGCGTTGATGTCACTGCCATACACCGGGATAAACGAAGCCGCCGTCCACAGCGGGCTCGAAGTCTCCGCCTTCATGCTGTCGCAGAGCTCATCGATCTTCTTCGCGTCGTCAGGCAGCGTCGAAAAATCGCCCGACGTGACCTTGTCCTTAAGGCCACCGACAATCTCGACAGCCTCCTTCGCTTCGCTCTTTACGGTCTTTGCCGAGTTAAGCAGCATAAAGCCGCTTGCGCCAAGCGCAACGAGAAGCACCACGACCACAGCGGCAATAATGGCGCCAGTGTGACGCTTTTTGCGCTCGCCCTTGCGATGGCGATGACGGACCAGACCGTCAGAGGTCGAACTCGACGAAGCGTCGCTACCGTAGTTCAAGCCAAAATCGTAATAATCTTCCTTGGAACCCGAGCCCGCAAACTCGGCACCGCTATCATCCAGGCGGGCGAACGTGCCAGTCTCGGAGGCGCCGGTGTAAATCGTGCCAAGGTTACCTGTAAGCCCCGCGCCACCGGAAGAGGGAGTATTGTTGGCGTCCTTGCCGGCATTAACGTTGCCGGCGCCATTCGCGGCGTTGGCAGCACCTGCGTTGTTCGCAGGTACCGAAGGAGCCCCGCTCGGCTGCGACGTGGAGGTTGCACCGCCCGCAAAGACATTCCCTCTTGCACGGCCGGTCTTTTTTGCCTTTTGAGACTGCTCGTACAGAGCGGTAAACATCGCCGTCTCGCCCGGGGACACGCGCTTACCGGAACCGCCCTGTCCAGCGCCGGCCGGCGTGCCGGCCTTACCAGCCCCGTTCGGACGCGGCGGAACTGCAGGACGGCCGCTATCGCCGCCCTTAAAGTGATTACCAGCCATAAAGAAATCCTCGCAATTGAGTCGCAATGAAAAAGTCCATAACGTTACTAGTTTATGGCATTTTGAGCATCGACAGCTAAACTCCAGACACGGACATCAATTGGCGAAAATGCGGCACAACACCTTTTCTGTCTTGGCGGCGTCAACTACACCGTGAGGAACATCATCACGATGATCATGGCAAAGCCGATAAGGTCGGTCGGCAAAAACACCGTGCCCAGCATAACGGCGCTGGTGATGGTCGCCGAAACCGGCTCCACAGTTCCGATGAGGCTCGCACGCACCGAGCCGATGTCCTTAACGCCCTGCATATAGAGCATGTAAGCAAAAAACGAGCCGATAACCACGAACACCGCGAGCGCCTCGATACCGGCGGCATCGAGCGCCGGCATATGCGCCCAGGGCTGCACGAAGACACATGAGGCCACGCCAGCCGTGAGCATGGCTGAGCCCGTAACGATGGGGCTGCCGTATTCGGGCAGAATCTTGGCGGGAATCACCGCCATGCAGGCGGCGCTCACCGCGCACATGAGGCCTGCGACCAGGCCAAGCGGCGATATGCTCAGATTGGTAGGGTCGCCGCCGGTAGCGATTAAAAAGGTGCCGCCCAGGGCCAACCCAATGCCAACGGCCTCACGCACGCGAGGCATGCGATGGTCGATCACGCAGGTGTAGCCCATGATGATGACCAGCTGCAGGCACTGGAGCACCGTCGCGGTTCCGGCATTTGTCAGGCGCACGGCCGAAAGATAGCAAAACTGGTTAAAGAGCAGGCCAAAAGCGGTAAAGAGCAGCAGCTGCTTGCGATCAGCGGGCGTCGTCCAAAGCTTGACCAGGCGTGCGCGGTCGCGCGTGACAACCACGACCATAAAGAGCAGACCGGCGAGAATCTGTCGTATGCTCATAAGCCACAGCGTATCGACATGGTAGGTATCGAACAGGAAGCTCGCGCTGGTGCCCGAGAAGCCCCAAAACGAGCCGCCCACCAGCGTGGCTAAAACACCCGTAATCATCTTGCGCGTCTGGGCGTCGTTGAGGCGGTCGCGCCATGCACGGCGGGTGCTGCGACTGAGCTCGTCAGTTCCCTCGGGCACATCAATGTTCGATATATCGGTCATCGGCACCGAAGCCCCTGCGCCTTCGACCTGCTCGACACACTCTTTGCTCATTCCACTCCCCCGAAACAGCCTGGAAACAATTCGGCTTACCTTACCACGGCGAAGGCATCAGCTAGAGGCTTGTCCGCTTATCGGTAGGACAATTCCGCAGGCGTCTTTCCATAGCTCGATACCGCAATGGCCTTGCATTATGCGACAGCCAAATCGCGGCAGCAGGCTCTTTTGAAATGGATATAACAAAGCCCCCGAATTCCACAATGTAAGCGATTTTTAAAAATGTTCTTGCCACCGAGTTCAGGCTCCGTTATATTATCCCTTGCGCGCTTGCGCACCCTTGATCGGGCGTTTAGCTCAGGGGGAGAGCGCTTCCCTGACACGGAAGAGGTCAGAAGTTCAAATCTTCTAACGCCCACCAAATGTTCGCAGCTCAGAGACTATGTCTCTGGGCTGTTTTGTTTTATGTCGCCAAATCCGCTGGCAGCTCCAACCGCCCAAGCAACCACCCTGCCCATGCACAAAACCGCGTCAATAGCCACCGAGGCCGAGACCAACGCGTCTCGAACCCATCCGAGCCGCAACTTCTCGACAAAACGCCGCGATGTCTGCGCCCTGCGGTATCCTTGAGCCACTTGCACCTGCAGCACCAAGGAGCCGCCATGCGCACCGAGCTCGATGTCCCCTTTTCGCACAAAGAAGAAGCCAAGGCGCTGGGCGCCAAATGGGACCGGACCAAGAAGATCTGGTATGTACCCAGCGGCGTCAACCCCGAGCCCTTTGCCGAGTGGCTGCCCGGTGTTGACCGATCCGACCCCTCAGCGCCGTATATATATCTAGTACTGGGCAAGCGCGAGTGCTGGAAGTGTCACAAAGAGACCTCGGTCGCGGCCTTTGGCATTCCCTATCGAACCGATAACGACGAGAGCATCGCCATCGCGCACGCGCCCAACGAAGCCAGGTACATTGCCATCGACACGGCCAACGCCAACGCACTCGCCATCGTGCCCGCTCTTGGCTGCGTGCCGGGCGAGATCCGCGACTACCTTCATAAGCGCTGCGGCTACAAGCCCGTAGGCGCGCGAGCCTCCAAAGCCCCGTCGCTTGGCAACACGTGCACCAGTTGCGACGCGCTGCAAGGCAGCCGCTATCTGTTCGAGGAGCCCTCGTCCCCGTTTGCCCTCACTGCCATCAACAAGCTGCCGGCACTGGAGTTTATACGCGTCGAAGTTGCCGGCGTCTTTGGCGTCCCGGCCACGCGTACCGACTTTGACCAAGCGCTCTTTACCTGGGCACGCGACCATCACGCCGAGTTCCACAAGCAACTCGGTGAGGGGATTTATTTGTAGAGGCAAAAGACACTCACAGCCGACTCCTCCGCATCACCTATCCCTCGTCGCCGGCGTCGTACACGATATCGAGGCCACAAACAGGGCATTTCTCCGGATACACCGGCATATGAACGCCTGTCCGTTTTCTCACTTCGTCGCTGAGTCTGTCGCGCGCATCGATAAACCGAATGTCGAGACACGGTATTTGCGAGCCGCAGCAAGGGCAGGTGACGACAAACGACCCGCAATCAACCTCTACGCTCGGAAACATATTGTTGTCTATAAGGGCACACGGCAGTTTTCCGTACTTCCCCATCGCAATATCGCCTCGCCAGCTCATACACGCTCCCCTCTCGCTATACAAATCAGGAAGAGCATGCACCGGCGGGCGGGCGCGAGATTGCATCGCCACGCGATCCGATCAAACAACACGATCGTCAAAGAATGCCAAAGCCAAATACGCTAATACGGCAGAAGCCCCGCCTTTTCACGCTTCTTTTCCGAGCGATCGAACTCAATGCGATGGGCCTCAAGAAACACCGTATCGGGTCGCCACTGACGCTCATTCGGCTGCCTTAGCGTCGCACCCGCAAAGGAAGCGTAGTTGGTCTTATCCAGCAGGTACGATCCGCACAGCCGATATTCGCCGCAAACAGGCTCAAACGAAATCAGGTGAGCATCAAATAGGGAATGAAGATCGCGCCGAAGCAGAATACCGTTGCTGGCAACCTGCGATTTGGGTCCCGAGTAATTCTCGATATGTGCAGCCTCCAGAGCTTCGCTGACGCCGCAGTCCGACACCGCGCAACGGCCATCATAGGCGGCAACGAGCTGCTTGCGGAACCATTGCTGCCCCAATCGCTCGCGCCTTAACGCATAGCGGACCTTTTCGTCGTCGGTCACACCCTGTCCGGCAAACTCAATATCGACGGGTATGTGCTTCAGATAACTCATGTCGGGCGCAAAACGAGGGTCCGGTCCGCCTTTATGAACAGGACCGTGCAGAACAAACCATCCGTTTTCGGGCTCGAACCGCTCAACAAACGCAAGGCCGAGCACCTTATAGCCCACCTCGGTTGCAAATATGACTCCGACTGGGACGCCACATTCCATGCAGTTGAGCATTTTACGGTTGTAATTCTGGTCTCGAGAACCAACGGCGCCTGGCGCTTGGACCGAATACTTAATGACCCACGTACCGTCATCCAAATAGAGCGGAGGCACATCGGTGTAGAAGCTCTTTTTAGAGTTATGGACCGAAAGCGCAAAGATCTTATTGGGATCTTGCTTCACCCGATCCTGGCCCGGCCAGAAGATCCCTGAATCCCGCGTTACGGGAAAGAAGTCCGAGCCAATTCTCAAACGGTACTGATACTGAGGGCTATCTTCCTTGGTGTGGTGCGGAAGGCTGGTCCAAACGCCGCCGCGCTGTTCCTCACCCAGAAACCACTCCCATGCCTCAACGCATTCGGAAGGCACGAGACTGCAGGCGCGGTCATAGCTTGGTCCATCCATCAACGGAACAGCAAGGTCAATGTCGTTCATCGCCAGCACCTACAACCATACGAACGCGAGTCATGCCCCTCAATAATATGGCCGAGAGTCAATTATTACGAGATCTCATTCCGCAATCGGCACATCGTTGATGCTCTCGGTTTGCCGCTGGCGTGCTTGTACCCCGCTACCCCACTTCCCTGTATACTGATGTAGCACGTGTTTCGTCCGGGCCTGTTGGGCCGGATTGTTCATGGGAGGGTCTTATGGCTGCTTCGAATCCGCCTAAGGGGAGCGTTTCTTCTTCGTCCATCAAGCCGGTTACGCGCAAGGCCGTGCGCTGCCAGCGCGAGGTCGCTTGGCTTGTCACGCAGGCGGCGGGCAGGCTTGTGGCGACCACTCAGGACGTCAATGCGCCTACACCGAGCTTTGTGTTAGCAGCGGCGCTGGATTTTGTGCGCCAATTGGAGCTTGCCGAACAGGATGCCAACGGCCACCTCGACTACCAGAATGTTATGGCGCCCGACCTGTTGACCTTTTGCCGCATAGCCAAGTTGCCCGCCGCACCCAATGCGCTTTCAGACGCAGGCTACATGTTTACGCTTTCGGGCGCGGGCCTTATCCACGACATCTATGCATACTGCAGCGAGCTCGCCGAGCGCCACGTCTTTGGCGCGGCAGAAGTCAAACCGGGATATGTCATCAAGCTGGTTCTTAGGCTGTTCTTGATGGACGGGTTCGGGGCCATGCCGGCGTAAGCCGAGTCTTCAGCATCACCGTCGACTGAGCAACAACCGCTTTACCTTAGTGGGCGCCAATTGAGGGTCGATTATTGGGTCGCCTCGTCCACTAACGCATTTATTCCACGCGCTCTGACAGTCGATACTTGCGGTTGCGGCTCGTCGCCGGCGCCGTGGGCTCAAGCTCGCCTTGAGCAATGAGCGCGTTGACGCGCGACCTAACCTGGGAAATTGTAAGCCCCGTGCGTTCTGCCAGCTCACGCGTCCCCAGCTCGCCGTAGTGTTTGAGTGCCGTCACAATTAAGCCCCCGCCATGATCGACCGGCTCGATCTTTGAACGGTAAAGTACGACCTTGAACCGATCGAACCCCGGGCAGAACAGGGGCTCGGCCAGACCATGCGCGCGCATGGCATCGATCATCATCGGGATGCCCGAGCCATTGCCCTCAGCCGGCGAACCTGCGCCATCCGGCAGCGGGACAATCGACATGAGTTTCACGAGCGTCGCGTTACGGCATCGGGAGCTGCCGTCAAACAGGTTCTCGCGAGTCTTTCCTCCGTATAGGCCGCCGGGGTTCGTCACTTCGATACGGTCATCAAAGACGTCAACAGCGATCGACTGCCCACAGAACCGGTCTCCGTATTCTCGGTGGATTACGGCGTTGGCAATCGCCTCGCGCAGGACCTCCTCGGGAATCTCCAGCGAGTCGACACGCGAGACGCCTTTGACCATCGAGGTTCGACGCAAATTCTTGGCGACCGCCGCGACGGCATCCGAGATCATTTCACCCAACGTTCCCTCGCAGATCGTACGGTCCATGAACCTCAACGACCCCGCCGCGCCCTTCTGCGTTCCGGCATAAACCGCCACATCGATAAAGAGCTTGGGATAGAACTGCTGGGGATAGGCACCCGCGGCCAGGAGCCCGGCCTTAGTAACATTGCCCTGTGAGTCGAGAAAATTCAGGCGCTCCAGCTTCGTTTTTTTGTCCGGCGCGCCGCGCATTGCACGAGGTGTCAGCGAGAAAGCACGCTCTATCGTGCGGTCGATCAGGGCCTCGTCGAGGTCGCCCACACCCGCGCCCGGCACTGCGTCGCGATCACTGGGGCTCGTCCGTTCATACGATGACAAGGACAGGACCTCGGTCGACGAGAGCGGAACATCTTTGTCATCGATGCGTTTGTAGCTGCCGCCTTGAGCGCCCCGCTCTATGACATAACAAGGCTTGCTCGACGGGTCGAGCTCCTCAATCGTGATGACCAGAACCACGGTGCCCTGGAGCTCCACGCGTTCAATGGTGTATTTGGGCGGATTGGCCAGTTTTCCGCGACCGCCGGCATCACCCATGCCCGCTACGAATTGGTTGAGCACCTTCTCGGTCTCAAAGTTCTCAACCGGGACAAAGCCCGCGCGCTCGCTCACGCCGAGCACGATAATTCCGCCAGCGGTATTCGCGAATGCGCTAACCGTTTCCCATACGTCGCGGGAAAGCGTCGTGGCGCTCTCCTTGACCTCGACGTTAAGATCGTCCGAGCCCATGCGCTTTAAAGACTCGAGCAGACCGGTCAGCTCGTTTTCGTTCATCTGCATGTCCTTTCGCTCGGCCCGGCGGAGAATGCCGCGAATAGATTTCCTTCGTCTCTCAGTTATCTCTCGTAATTATCTCTCATCTTACTGCTATCTCTCATATTAGAGATAAGTGAGAGATGAAAGATAAGATGTCTGCCATCTGTTTCATTTAAACATGTTTTTGCTGGTAAAACAATCAGTATTGAGACAATACCATGATTACCTGTCTCTTTGCTGCTCAGTTATCTCTCATATTTTTCTCTCATCTTCCTGTCATCTCTCATATTAGAGACGAATGAGAGACGAGAGATACGCGAGTGATGGACGAGCGAGGATTTTCGGACGGTCGGATATCGAGAGCGTCCAATTTTCCACGCTCGTGCGGCGGGCACGCGGGACCTATGCCCAATCCGCTGGCATCGTCGTCAGTTCGCCGCAGAGTCGCGGCCCCATATGGGTATACTCTCGAGGATTCGACTCGATTCGCCCCCGCTGGGGCGTCAAAGGAGACTGCATATGCCCACCACCTCAACCGACCCGCGCGCCGCTGCCGCCGCGCTGCTGGTACCCGGCACCACCTGCCACGGTTTTGCCATCGAGCGTTGCGAGACCGTGCCCGAGCTCGATTCGGACGCCTACGTGCTGCGCCACACTGTCTCGGGTGCTCTCCTGCTGTACCTGGCGTGCGACGACGAAAACAAGGCCTTTGCCATTGGCTTTAAAACGCCGCCGGCCGATTCCACCGGCGTGTTCCATATTCTTGAGCACTCGGTCCTGTGCGGATCGGCCAAGTTTCCCGTCAAGGAGCCGTTTGTCGACCTGATCAAGAGTTCCATGCAGACGTTCCTCAACGCCATGACCTACCCCGACAAGACCATCTACCCCGTTGCCACCACCAACGAGCAGGATCTGTACAACCTGATGGACGTGTATCTGGACGCGGTGTTCAACCCGGCCATCTATACCAAGCCCACCATTTTTGAGCAGGAGGGCTGGCACTACGAGCTGGACCTGCCGGAGAGCGTCGAGGGCGAGGGCGACGGCGGCTCCGCGAGCCTGCGCGAGGGCACGCTGCGCTATAACGGCGTGGTGTTCAACGAGATGAAAGGTGCGCTGTCCGACCCCATGAGTGTGCTGGACGATGCCGTCAACGCCGCGCTCTATCCCGACACCGCCTATGCACACGAGAGCGGTGGCGACCCGCGCGCGATTCCCGCGCTCACCTACGAGCAGTTCCTGGACACGCACGCGCGCCACTACAATCCTTCCAACTCTTATATAACGCTCTACGGCGACCTAGATGTGGACCGCGCACTGGCCTTTTTGGACGAGCGTTATCTGTCGCAGCCGAGTGCCGCGAGCCGCCGCATGGACGCTGCCGTCGCCGCCGGCGAGGACCCGTCCACGCTGGCGCCCAATCCGCTGGGCGTGCAGGCACCCGTGACCTGCGAGTACAAGCGCGTCGAGATGGCCACTACACCCGAGAACGCCCTGGTGGGCCTGGGCCTGGTGCTGGGCAGCGCGCTCGACCGCAAACGCACGATCGCGGCGGATATCCTGTTTGAGGCACTGCTGGGCTCCAACGAAGCGCCGGTTAAGAAGGCCATTCTGTCCGCCGGCCTGGGCGGCAACGTGGTGAGCTACACCGCGGCCGAAAGCCTGCAGCCCTACGAGCTCATCATGCTGCAAAACGCGCAGCCCGGCGTGGCGCACGAGCTGCGCCGCGTGTTCCAGGACGCCTGCCGCGACCTATACGAGCATGGCGTTCCGCGCGAGCGCCTGGAAGCCATCATCAGCAGCAACGAATACGACCTGCGCCAGCGCGACTACGGTATCGCCGACGGCGTGGCCATTGCGTGCGACGCGCTGAGCACGTGGCTCTACGATGACGACGCCGCGACGCTGGCGCTCAAGTACGGCCCGGTGTACGAGGAGCTGCGTAGCGAGCTGGACGGCAGCTATTTTGAGGACCTGCTGCGCGAGCTCGTGCTGGAAAACGACCACATGGCACTGGTCGAGCTGGTGCCGGTGGACGCCGCCGAAGGTTCGGAGGGTGCCGAGGCCGCCGAGCTGGCAGCCAAGCGCGATGCCATGACCGATGCCGAGCTGGCCGACGTGGTCGAGCGCACGGCCGCGCTGCGTGCCGCGCAGGAGGCGGAAGACACACCCGAGGCCAAGGCCACGCTGCCGCGCCTGCGCGTGTCCGACATTGGCGAGGCGCGCCCCGAGCCGCCACTGATCGTGGACACGACCGCGCCCATCCCCTGCCTGCGCCACGGCATCCCCACCAACCGTCTGGCCTACGCCATGCAGTATTTCGACCTGAACTGCGTCGCGTTTGAGGACCTGCCCTATGTGACACTGCTCTGCCGCCTGCTTAAGCAGCTGCCCACGCGCGAGCACTCGGCCGAGGAACTCGACAACTTGCTCGCTGGCAAGCTCGGCTTTTTGAGCTTTACGACCGAGGTCATGACGCAGCCCGAAGTGGACGGCGTGCGCCCCTACCTGCTGGTGAGCGCCGGCGCCCTGTCCGAGAAGATCGACGCGCTGGCGAGTCTGCCGCGCGAGGTATGGTCGAGCACGCTTTTGGCAGATGCCGACGCCGACCGCGTGCGCGACGTGCTCACGCAGATTCGCATTGGGCTTGAGCAGGGCTTTATCAACAACGGTCACTCGGCGGCGCTCGGTCGCGCGATGAGCTACAGCTCGCCTTCGGCCGTGGTGCGTGAGCAGCTCTCGGGCGTGGATTTCTATCTGTTCCTGCGCGATCTGCTCGACCACTTTGACGAGCGCCTGGACGGCCTGCGCGCCAAGCTTACCGAGCTGGCAGGCCGCATCTTTGTGGCCGACGGCTGCATGGCGAGCTTTACCGGCAGCGACGAGGACTTTGACGCGTACTGGGATGCCGCGGGTGACCTGGGGCTGGGTGCGGGCGATGGTGCCGACCGCGGCGCGCTCGCGGTGCCGACGCCGTGCGACCGCCACGAGGCTTTCGTGATCCCCAGCGACATCTGCTTTGCCGCGCGTGCGTGCGATCCGCGTCGCCTGGGCATTGACGTGACAGGCGCTTGGGCCGTGGCTGCCAACGCGCTCTCCTACGATTACCTGTGGAACGAGATTCGCGTGAAGGGCGGTGCGTACGGCTGCGGATTCCGCGCAGCCGGCGAGCGCCAGACGGCGTTCTACACCTACCGCGACCCGGCGATCGATCCTTCGATTGAGCGCGTGGAGCGCGCGGGCGCATGGCTTGGCAGCTTTGAGCCCGACGAGGCCGCCTTTGAGGGCTTTATTGTGAGCTGCGTGAGCGGCATGGACGCGCCGGTGAAGCCGTACGCGCTCACCAAGCGCCGCAACACGACCTACCTGGCCGGGCTCGATCCGCATGCGCGCGAGGAGCGTCGCGCCCAGATGCTCGCCGCCACGCCCGGTGAGCTGCGCTCGCTCGGCGCCGACGTGACGCGCATCGCAGCCGAGTCGCCCACCTGCGTCTTTGGCGGCCGAGACGTCATCGCCAAGAGCAACGCCGGCTTTAACGTCATCGACCTGCTGGGCTAACGCACAAAGGTAGATTTTTGGGACATGCCCGGAAATCTACCTTTTTCTGCGGCTTGGGCGAGGCGGCGCAGCCCACCGCGGCGGTTTGTCTCGATCTGTAACGCTAAGGCGGCAATATTGGCTCCAGATGTTACAGATCGAGACGTTCCCGAACGGCACCAGCTCTTTGTCTCAATCTGTAACATCTAAGTCAGATTTTGCCGAGTTACTGTTACAGATCGAGACAAACCGCCGCAGACGCCCATCACAGCACAGACCGCCACGAAGGTGCATGTGTCCCCTTCGTGGTTGTTTTTACTGTTTACCCAGATAAAACCTGCCAAAATAAACCTGTCCCTTTTTGGCAGGTTTGCTAGAGGAGGTTGGGATGGACAAGGCTAAATTGCGGCGAGCGGTGATTGCCCGGCGCGATGCGATTGATTTGGATGTGCGGGCGGCGAAGTCTGCCGTTATCTGTGCGCGGCTTGTTGAGCGACTGGGTCGCTCGGATCCCGCGGCACCGCACACCGTTGCCGTCTATGCCGCGATGGATTCCGAAGTCAATCCTGCCGCGTTTGCCGCGGCGGCCGCCAAACGCGACTGGCGCGTGGCCTATCCGTGCATGCTCTCGGCAGCCGAAGCCACAGCTTGTGGCCAGCGCATGTGTATGCGGGCAGTTGCCGCCGACGATGCGTCCGCGGCTCCGTTTATCGCCCACCCTACGCGGGCCTTTGCGGCCACGGACATCGACAGCAACCACTTCCCTATCGTGCCTGCCGAAGCTCTCGACATGATCGTCGTGCCGCTCGTGGCCTTCGACCAAACCGGCGCGCGCCTGGGCTACGGCGGCGGTTGCTACGACCGCTACCTGCCCATGCTCTCGCCCGCATGCCAAATCATCGGCATCGCCTTTGACGAGCAGCGTGTCGACCGCGTTCCCACCGACGCTCACGACCTGCCGCTACCCCACATCATCAGCGCCTAATCGCCGCCATATCAGCCACGGCTACAGCAGTACCATCGCAGCCTAGTGCTCCTCGCCGGCGCGGGCCAGGTCGTAGGGCGTGGTCTGGTAGACGTAGTAGTTGAGCCAGTTGGTGTAGAACAGCTGAGCCTGGCTGCGCCAGACGTTACGCGGCTCGGCGGTGGGGTCGTCATTCGGGAAGTAATGCGCCGGCACCTGGGGGTTGAGTCCGCGCTTCACGTCGCGCTCGTACTCCAAGCGCAACGTGTCGGTATCGTACTCGGGATGGCCAAAGACAAAGAAGCGGCGGCTGTCGGTCGACTTGACGATGTACAAGCCCACCTCGTCGGACACGGCCACGACCTCAAGCTGCGGCTCGGCCTCCACGTCCTCGCGGCGCACATCGGTGTTGCGCGAATGCACGGCATAGAAACGGTCGTCGAAGCCGCGGACCAGCGGGCTTTGCGGCTTCACCAGATAATGCTCGAACACACCGCTCGCCTTTGCCGGCAGGTCGTACTTCTGGATACCGTAATGATGGTACAGACCGGCCTGTGCACCCCAGCAAATGTGCAGCGTAGAGTGCACGTGCGTGGTGGACCAATCCATGATCTGGCAGAGCTCGGGCCAGTAGTCGACCTCCTCGAACGGCATCTGCTCCACCGGGGCGCCCGTGATGATCAGGCCGTCGTAGTGGATGTCGCGGATGTCGTCGAACGTGCGGTAGAACGTCTCCAAGTGGCCGGCGCTCACGTGCGTGGCCTCGTGCGTCTTGGTGCGCAGCAGGTCCACCTCCACCTGCAGCGGCGTGTTGGAGAGCTTGCGCATGATCTGCGTCTCGGTGGCAATCTTGGTGGGCATGAGGTTGAGGATGAGCACGCGCAGCGGGCGGATGTCTTGGTGCAGCGCGCGGTACTCGGTCATGACAAAGATGTTCTCGCTCTCGAGCTGCGCGGCGGCAGGGAGGGCGTCGGGGATGCGAATGGGCATGGATGCTCCTTACGAGTCAGTTGCAGCTATGGTACAACGAGCGGCCCCGTCCGCGCGAGCATATCGCCCAGCGATACCGTCAGCGGCCCAAATCGCTCCAAAAGTAGAGATTAAGGCATGCCCAAAAATCTATGGCGCTTTAGCCTAGCAAAGTGGCAGCAGGACGCTACAATGGTTCGACGCAAAAAACTCGGCCGAAAGGATACATATATGTACCAAACGCGTAAGATCGGTGTGGTCGGCCAGGGCCACGTAGGAGCACATGTTGCCAACAGTCTGCTCATGCAGGGCATTGCCGATGAGCTGTACCTGTGCGATATCAACGAGGCCAAGGTGACGTCCGAGGTCCAGGACCTGCGCGACTCCCTTTCGTTTGTCCCGTACAACACCAAGATCGTCAACTGCTACGACCACTACGAGGAGCTTGCTTGCTGCGACGTCATCGTCAACGCCGCCGGCAAGGTCGCGCTGGCCGCCGGCAACCGCGACGGCGAGCTGTTCTTTACCACCGACGCCGCCCGCACCTTTGCCAAGCGCATCGTCGACGCCGGCTTTGACGGCATCTTTGTGAGCATCTCCAACCCCTGCGACGTCGTGTGCACCGAGCTGTGGCACCTGACCGGCTACGATCCCAAGAAGATCATCGGCTCGGGCTGCGGCCTGGACTCCGCCCGCCTGCGCACCGAGATCTCCAAGAAGGTCGGCGTGAGCCCCAAGTCCATCGACGCCTACATGATCGGCGAGCACGGCTTTAGCCAGCTCGCCGCCTTTAAGGCCGCAACCATCGCCGGCAAGAGCCTCAACGAACTTCAGGCCGAGAACCCCGACAAGTATGCCTTCGACCACATGGAGACCGAGGAACTCGCGCGCAAGGGCGGCTACGTAACCTACCAGGGCAAGCAGTGCACCGAGTACGCCGTCGCCAACTCCGCCGCTCGCGTCTGCGCCGCCGTGCTGCACGACGAGCACGCCGTGCTTTCGGCCTCTACGCTTATGACCGGCCAGTATGGCGAGGAGGGCATCTTCACCTCCCTGCCGTGCGTGATCGGTGCCGAGGGCGTCGAGGAGGTCTACACGCTCGACCTGTCCGAGCACGAGCTCGAGGGCTTCCACAAGAGCTGTCAGCACATCCGCGACAACATCGCCCAGCTCGACTGGTGGGATGCCGAGGGCGTTGTCGGCAAGTAGGCCGTCAATCGCCGCAATCTCGCGAATCTAAGCGCGATACCAAGCGGGCCGCGCCGGAATACTACCGGCGCGGCCCGCTTTTTGACTCACACGGCACGCTTGCGAATCGAAGGTGAATGCTTTTCCCGTTACTTAGTACCGCTCGATGCCCATGTAGCGACGAACCTCGGGGCTGTGATCGAACACCTTGCCGCGTGCGGCGCGCAGCTCGCAGCTCATGTTGTAGAAGAAGATCGGCTCCAGGTACGAACGCACGCTGGCGGGCACGTCGCCTACGCCATACTCGAGCGCGTCGAGCACCATTACCGTATCGGTATGCGTGTTGAGGAACGCCAGCGCGCGCTCCTCCATGGGGCGGCACTCGCCCGATCCGAGCTGCACAAAGTAGAACACGCCGGGCTCGGTGGCCTCGAAGGGGCCGTGGAAGTACTCGCCGGAGTGGATGTAGCAGCAGTGCTGCCACTGCATCTCCATGAGCGAGCAGATGGCCATGGCATAGGTCTGGCTAAAGTTGGGGCCGGAACCCAGGATATAGAAGAACTTATGCTGCTGGCAGAGCTCGGCAAAGCGATCGCCCAGCTCGGCGTTGACCTTCTCACGGGCAGCGGGCAACAGCGCATCCATCTGCTTAAGGCCGGCGTACATGTCGGCGAGTGCCTCGTAACCCTCCTGCTGGTCGAGCAGCTCGGCAGCCATCAGGACGCCGATGCCTTGCGGAACCTCGGCCTGCGGCACGCCTTCGCCCCACGGATAGACCCAGGTGGTCCACTTGCCGTTATCAATCTTGGAGCCCTCGCAGTCGGTCATGGCCACGACCTCGGCGCCGGCTGCCAGCGCCATCTCGCAACCGTCGACGACCTCCTGCGTATTGCCGCTGTGGCTGCAGGCGATGACGAGTGATTTCTCGCCAAGACTCTTGGGAGCCATCAGGCAAAACTCGCGCGCCGTGTAGACCGTCGAGGCAAACGTGGTGGCCTCGCGCTTGAGCAGCTCGTTGGCCGGCATCAGGTCGATCATCGAACCGCCGCAGGCGATCCAAAAGACGTTCTCAATCTTGCCCTTGCGCTCGATAATTTCCTGAACCAGATCGCGTGCGTTCACGGTGATGCTCCTCCTTGTGTGGCGGTTTTGAACGACGACAGCTCGTACCTGCGGTCGTTCTATGTTGTCCTATTTATAGCACGCACGACGACGCTCGTGAAGTCATTTCACCAAACTTGTTCTATGTTGTTCTATCTATGGACGTTAGATGTCGAACACGTAGCGCGAGCCCACGATCTTTTGGCGTCCGAGCAGCAAGGGCCGCTCGTCCGCATCGGTAAAGTACGCCTCCATATAGAAGAGCGGCTCGCCGACCGGCACCTCCAACAGCGGGGCCGCCTGAGCATCGGCAAGCGCAATCTCCACGGTGCAAGGGTCGGACTTGAGCGGCGCGCGGCCCGAATGCTCGGCAACGAGCGCAAAGATCGAGTTATCGGTGAGGTCCTTATCGGCAAGTGTCTGCAGATAGGGATGGTCAGCCAGCACAAAGGCGTTGTTCTCGAGCATGACGGGGATGCCGTCGGCCGTGCGCACGCGCTCGACCACGATAAGCTCGCAGCCGGGCTCTACGCCAAAGAACGCCGCGTCCTCGCGCGTCGCCGCAACCACCGTGCGCGATACCAGGCGCGCACCCGGCACCATGTCGTTGGCAGCGCAACCCTCGGAAAAGCTCTGAACATCACCCTTCTGGACAATCTTGCGCTTGAGCTTGGGCGCGCACACGAACGTGCCCCTCCCCTGCTGGCGGTTGAGATACCCCGCGCGCGACAGCTCCTCGATGGCGCGGCGCACGGTGATGCGTCCCACGCCGTAGTACTTCGCGAGCTCCATCTCGGAAGGAATGCGCGAGCCGGATGCGTACACGCCACGCGCGATCTCGCCCTTTAGGTCGTCCATAACCTGCTGGTACAGCGGCACAGCGGACACCTCAGTGCGCTCGGTTTTATCATCGGATGCCATCGTTATGCTCCATTCCGTGCATGCTCGGACTCAAATTCTTCAATCGCCGCCATAAACTGCTCGCCAAAGGCGTCGGCTTTTTTCTCGCCAATGCCGTTGACCTGGATCAGCTCCTCGCGCGTCTGCGGACGCAGGCGGCACAGGCCGCGCAGGGCCTTGTCGGAAAAGACCATATACGGCGCCATCTCCAGCTCGGTCGAGATCTCCTTGCGGAGAGCACGCAGGCGCTCGAACAGCTCGGCATCGTCGCCAACGCGCGGGTGCTGGTCCAGCTCGGCCTCCTCGCGCAGCAGATCGACGGCGCGGCGGGCGCGGGCCGAGGCCTTGCGCTTGGACGCGCGGCGCTTAACGGTAAAGGCGAACGCCTCGTCCTCGACCTCGCCGGCACGCGGACCCAGTCCCACGACCGGGTACTGCCCCTGCGAGGTGGCCAAATAACCGCGACCGCACAGCTGCCCGATGATGTCCTTGATGCGCCCGACCGATTCGCTCGACAGCTCACCGTAGCCGCGGTCCTCGTCCAGATGCATCTGGCGAATGCGCTCGGTGTTGCCGCCGTGGAGCACGTCGGCGATCAGCGACTTGCCAAAGCGCATGGGTCGCCTGGCCACATAGCGCACAGCGGCGCGGGCCATATCGGTGACGTCCTCGGCCTCGAACTGCGTAAGGCAGTTGCTGCAGTTGCCGCAGCCCTCGGCATCGTCCGTGGCGGCGCTGCCCGCACCGGCCGCAGCCGCATGCTCGGCCGCGGCCTCGTCGCCAAAGTAGCGCAGCATGTATTCGCGCAGACAGCCGGTGGTATTGCAGTAGCCCTCCATCTGGCTGAGCAGGCGATAACGGTTCTGAAGCGCCCACGCGCGCTGCTCTTCGTCAAGCGCCTCATCGGCAGCATCGCCGCGGTCGATCAGAAAGCGGCGCATGCGAAAATCGTTGCCGTTCCACAGCAAGTAGCAGCTGGCCGGGTCGCCATCGCGGCCGGCGCGGCCCGCCTCCTGGTAGTAGGCTTCGATGCTCTCGGGCACGTTGTTGTGGATCACGTAGCGCACGTTGGGCTTGTCGATGCCCATGCCAAAGGCGTTGGTGGCAACCATCACCT
>CALFDJ010000010.1 GCA_937950325.1 uncultured Collinsella sp. | reverse complement strand
CAAAGGAAAGCACTTAATGTGCTTTCCGTCTTGCGCAGGACTGTAGAGCAGGAAAGTTCATATGCGCCGCCCGGCTCCCACGGCTCTCAGGGGCATCTCTCATGCAAAAACTGTCGTGGGGTAAAGTCCGAGGTCAGTGGCGTTTTATACCGAGAAATCCAAAAAAAGTTGAAAATTCATTACAAATTTGCGTTGACTTTAGGTAACTAAAGTTTCATACTCCTTTTCAACCACTGGGGGATGTGAACACGCACGGATCGTTCACATCATGATTGAAGAGGATTTCTTAGACATGTTCACGCATCAGCTAAACATTATCAGCGTAGTAATTATCTGATGCGGGTTAGCACATACAGCTAGCCCGTACGATAACGGGCGGCTGATGAAGATGAGGGCCGTCGAGCGCAACCGACGGCCCTCATTTTTTATGTCTGGGAAGTTCTTTTTAGAGGAGGAAATGTAATGAACGGAGTTTTGCTCATGGTTGTGGCCGCGGCGGTGCTCGCCTGCGGCTATCTGGGCTACGGCCGCTGGCTGGCCAACAAGTGGGGCGTTGACAAAGAGGCCCTCACGCCGGCCAAGCGCATGAAGGACGGCAACAGCTTCTCGCCCGTCTCCGCCTTTACCGCGTTCTCGCACCAGTTCAGCTCGATCTGCGGTGCCGGCCCTGTCACGGGTACGATCGTCGCCATGGCCTTCGGCTGGCTTCCCGTCGTGCTCTGGGTCCTCGTCGGCGGCATCTTCTTTGGCGCCGTCCACGACTTTGGCGCCCTGTACGCCTCGATGAAGAACAACGGCAAGTCCCTGGCCCAGCTCATCGAGAAGTACATCGGCAAGACCGGCCGTCGCCTGTTCCTGCTGTTCTGCTGGCTGTTCTGCATCATCGTCATCGCCGCTTTCACCGACATGGTCTGCAAGACGTTCATGTTCACCCCGGCCGTTGACGCTTCTGGTGCTGCTACCGGTGCCATCGACTTCACCAAGTCCTATGCCGCCGGCTGCGCTGGTACCATCTCCATCCTGTTCACCTTCGTCGCTATCGCCTTTGGTTGGGCCCAGAAGAAGTTCAACCTCACCGGCGCTGCCGAGTTCGTCACCGGCGTGGTCCTCATGGTTCTCATGTTCGCCGTCGGTATGCAGTTCCCGGTCTACCTGGATAAGTTCCAGTGGTTCGCCGTCGTCATGGTCTACCTGGTCTTCGCTGGCGCTATGCCCATCCAGATGCTCAAGACCCCGCGTGACTACCTCACTTCCATCATGATGATCGTCATGATCGCCTGCGCTGTCCTCGGCATCGTCGTCCTGGGTGTTCACGGCCAGGCTACGATGACCGCTCCGGTCTTCACTGGCTTCTCTGGTGCCTCCGGCATGATGTTCCCGGTCCTGTTCGTTTCCGTTGCTTGCGGCGCTCTCTCCGGTTTCCACAGCCTCGTTTCTTCCGGTACTTCCTCTAAGCAGGTCGAGAAGGAGCAGGACGCCGTCAAGGTCGGTTACGGCGCTATGGTCGTCGAGTCCTTCGTTGGCATCCTTGCCATCATCGTTGCCGGCATCATGTTCTCCGACATGAACACCGCCGGTACCGGCGCCCTTAACGCCGGCGTCGCTTCCACCCCGTTCCAGATCTTCGCTGCTGGTATCTCCCGCGGTATGCAGGCCTTCGGTGTTGACGGCACGCTTGCTACCGTCTTCATGACCATGAACGTCTCCGCTCTGGCCCTGACCTCGCTCGACGCCGTCGCCCGCATCGCCCGCACCTCGTTCTCCGAGTTCTTTGCCCAGACCAACGACGCCCAGGCCATCGAGTCCAAGGCCGGCTACATGAAGGTCCTCGGCAACCCCTGGTTCGCCACGGTTGTCACCCTGCTTCCTGGTCTCGCCCTTGCTTTTGGTGGCTATGCCAACATCTGGCCGCTCTTTGGTGCTTCCAACCAGCTGCTCGGCGGTATGACCATGATCACCCTCGCCGTGTTCTGCAAGTGCACCGGCCGCAAGGGCTGGATGCTCTACGTGCCCGTCGCCTTCCTGCTCTGCTGCACCTTCACCTCGCTGGTCCAGAGCGCCATGGGCTGCATGACCGCTGTCCAGGCTTACGGCTTCTTCGGTACCATCCCGGCCACCGCTACCACGGCTGCCGTCTCCGTCGCCGCCACCAAGGGCCTGCAGCTCGTCTTCGCCGTCCTGCTGATGGTCCTGGGCCTCATCGTTGCCGTCAACTGCCTCAAGGAGTTCTTCGGCAAGGAGGCCGGCTCCATGCCCGACGAGGAGCCCGAGTGGTCCGAGATGGGCAAGGCTGAGTATGGTCGCGCCGCTGCCGCCGAGGCTCCTGCCGACGCCGAGGCCGCCAAGGCCTAGTCAGCTTGATGGACTGACCGTCCCATCCATATGACTCGGAAAGACCGGGTCCGCAACGACGCGGACCCGGTCTTTTTTCTTGCGAGAACGGGTGATGCAAGGGCGTCCTCGCAGATGTTTTGCGTGGATAGGCTCGCGCGTTGTACCATAAGGACGTATATGTGTGCATATGAAAGGGGCCCCGTGGCCAAGACGGTATATTCCGATAACCAACAAAATGTCGATGCATTGGCCGAGCGCCTGAGCAGCCAGACGTCGCTTTCTGCCGAGCGCGCCAAGCTGGTTGCCTACGACCTGCTCTGCCGCAAGGCGCTCAAGATTAAGTCGAGTGCGCTGGCGCAGATTTTCCGCTCCGTCGATAAGGAATGTGACACCAAGGCGATGCGCGATGAGCTTATCGCGGCAAATATCGTGACCAAGATCGAGGGTAGCGGCATTAACGGGCGCCCGGCGTTCTATACCATCAATGCCGAGATCCGCGATGCCCAGGAGCAGCCTGCCGAGTCCGTCGAGGATTTTGTCGTCGAGGATTCCGCTGACGTGCCTGCTGTGGAAGAAACTGCTCCGCGTGAGCATGTCGATACCGATGAGTTGCTCGATGAGAACGTCGTGCGTGCCTTTACGGCCAAGGCAGGACGCGGCGGTTTTGGTGGGGGTGGCAAGCGCGATGCGCAGCGCCGCGCCCAACAGGAGCGCTTCCGTCGCGCCGTTGCTCAAAAGGGCGAGACGGATGCCGAGGCTGTTGAGACCGAGGTTGCTGCCGAGTCGCAGAAGCCCACGAAGGAGCAAAAGCCCGTGGAGGCCCAAGAGCCCAAGCGCCGTCGCGGTGCTCACTTTAAGGCTGCACAGCAGGATGCCGCGCGTGAGGTTGAAGAGTCTTCTGAGGTTGCAGACGATGTTGAGGAGTCTGCCAAGAAGGCTCCGGGTTCATGCCGTCCCGGACGTGGTTTTGCGGGGCGCGCGTATCCCGTAAGGCGTCAGGAGAAGAGCGAGCCGGCTTCGACCGCTCAGGTCGATAAGGCCGAACAAACCGAGAAAACCGTTGAGCCGGCGGCTCGCGAGCAGCAACCTTCCGAGTCGCAGCCTGCGGCTGACACCGAGGTCAAAGTTCAACAGTCCGCTGATAAACAGGCGGGGGAGAGCGCTTCGAGCAAGCCCCGCCGTCGTCGTCACCGTGGCGGACGTGGCTCAAATGCCGAAACCGTGGCCGAGAAGGCGACAACGCAAAACAAGGATGTGAAGGCTGAGACCCCGGTGGAGCAGCCCAAGCGCCAGCCGGCGAAGGGGGACAAGCCTGAACGTTCGCAAAAGAGCTCGTCCGCGCCAAAGCAAGAGCGCAAAGCTCAGGCAGATTCCAAGCACAAATCCCAGGCGCAGCCCAAACCGACTGCAAACGATGCGGCCGCCCAGCAGCCTGAGCAGCCCGCTCATGGCGAGGTTTCGGCGTTTGCTCTGGCCCGTGTCCTGGGCAGGCAGCTGCTCAAGGTCGTTCCCACGCCAATGGCGCTCTCCAAGATTAAGGAGCAACAGACTCAAATCGTTAAGGTCGAGGGCAAGGACGGCAAAAAGGCTCCGCAGCGCACTCAGCACAACGAGATGTCCAACCGCAAGATTGCCGAGGAAATCGCAATCATCCAGGCTTGGATCGAGCAGAACCGAGGTGCCGATACGCCGGTTGCCTCGCGCCGCCAGCGTGCCTACCAGATCTTTAACGACGAGAAGGCTTTTGACGGCAAGCACGGTGAGCGCCTGATCAGGCGTATGACCGAAAAGGGCATCAGCATGCAGGCGATCAAGGTCGCTCCCAATCGCCCCGTGCACTTTACGGGTTTCTTTACGCTGGGTGCCGACAAGCCGTTCATTATGGTCGAGAACCTGGACACCTACGACGAGATCGTCAAGCTGCTGCGTGGCCGCAAGCACGCCAAGCTCTTTGGCATCAAGGTGGGCGGCGTGATTTTTGGCGGCGGATGCAAGGCAAGCGTCTCGCATGCCCTGGACGATTATCTGGCCGAGATTGGCTATCGCTTTAACTACGTCTACTATGTGGGCGATATCGACCGCGAGGGCGCGCGCATCGTCGAGCAGGCTCGCAATGCCAATGTGGTTGAGATTCGCCTGCATGCCGGCATGTACCGCGCCATGCTCGCCGAGCATAGGCGTCGCGTGAAGGCCGGCGGCGCGTGCGAGCCCGCTGCTGCCAACCAGGGCGTGCCGCAGAACCTGGCGGCGACGATTAAGGATCTGCCCATGGTTACGCGCGTGCAGTTCTGCAACGTGCTGCGCGAGGGCGGGCGTATTCCGCAGGAGATCCTGATGACCGCAGACTATCGGGATGGCGACTCGGGAAGCTTCGACCGCATGCTCAACAACTAGGGCGTTCGGCCCCGGGAGAGCGGGGACACCGGCTTAGGTTTCCTGCTCTACAGTCCTGCTCACGACGGAGGCCACATTAAGTGGCCTCCTGTTCGTGCGGAACTCGCGATAAACCTAAGCCGGTGTCCCCGCTCTCCCGGGGCCTGTGGTTACTTGGTTGTTGCATGCGGCTCGCTTTTCGGAACAGGGCTGATAATTCTAGATGCAAGGCGCTCTTGGTCGTTATGGGCCTGGGGCGTCTGTCTTATATAGGTAGATTCCTTGCGGGTTCGAATCCCTCCGCTTGCTCACAAGAAAAGCCTCCCGATCGGCTATGCGTTCGAGAGGCTTGTTTCTTTGGCTGGGACGGAGGGATTCGAACCCCCAACAGCCGGCACCAAAAACCGGAGTTCTACCGTTGAACTACGTCCCAATGTGTGGTGTTGCCCAAAAGCAACTCGTTTAGTTTACCTAATCTGCGAGGGCATCGCAAACGCCATCGAGCAGGCGTACGGCGAGTGTCTGTGCGTCGCTGGCCGTGAAGGTGCCGTTGTAGCGCGTCATGCCCGTGAGCTCAATGCGAATGCGAGCCGGCTTCTGCTGCGCGGCGACATTGGCAGTGCGGATGCGCTGGGCCAGGTTGTGGCACTCGGCGAGGGCAATCGTGGCGCGCGGTGCGGCGTCGGCGGGCAGCTCGTCGCTTGCGATTTCGAGCACCAGGTCAACGTCGGTTGGGACCTCGGAGTCGCAGAGCATCATGCCGCTGTTGTCGGTCGTTGCCGTGGCGATATTCCACATGCGCGACGCAACACTGCGCGCGATGGGGTCCTCGCCGATAACGGCAATCTGGAAGCGCTCGAGCACGTTGGCGGCGCGAGCAAAACCGATGCGGGACTCGGCTTCGGTGACCGAGGGCTTGCCCTCCCACACATGGTGCAGGCGGTTGATGTAGGCGTAGGTGTCCTGGAAGGCCATGCCGTCGGCAAACAGGCCGACATTTTCCTGGAACTGCTGCAGGGCGGCCTCGGTATGCGGACCAAAGTAGCCGTCGTCTTCGCCACAGGCAAAGCCCAAAACGTTGAGAGCGCGCTGCAGGGCCTGCACATCGGCGCCATGGAAATTGGGCATGCGCAGATAGAGGGTGCGGTCGCCCAGCTTATACGAAGCGTCTACAAGGGCGCTCCAACAGGGGATATCGACGGCATGACCGGCAGCAAGGCCGCTGTCGAGCCTGAAGGTGCTGACGGCCTGCTCAGTGGTGGCTCCAAAGTACTTGTCGGTGACTTCGGCGGCATCAATCGTGTAGCCGAGCTGCAGGAGACGAGACTGCACGTCCTCGACGGCTGCTCCTTGCATGCCCGTTGTAATAGGTTCCATGAACGAACCCCTTTCGGCGTACCATTCGTACTATTTGAGCGTCTGTCGGATAGACAACGCAAAGGGATGCATAAACATGCACTCAACAGTGTAGCAAGTTGTGCCTAAATACGCTGCTGACAGGTTTTATAACACCCGTTAGTTAAGGCGCTCCACAAAGAAATCTGCCATGGAGAGGAACAGCTCGCGTGCGTGCGGATCAAGCTCAACGTTCTCGATGGCCGCTTTGGCCTTAGCGGTCAGGTCGAGCGCGTAAGTGTGGGCGTAATCGATAGAGCCGGTCTCCTGGAAGATCTCCACGGCGCGTGCGAGCTGCGCGGGATCATCGGTGCCCGAGGAAAGAATCGCCTCGACCTCGTCGTGGTGGCGCTTATCAGAGAGGGCGTGTACGGCGACAAGCGTGCGCTTGCCCTCGGTGATGTCGGTGCGGAAGTCCTTGTTGGCGGCTTCCTTAGTGCCGACAAGGTTGAGCAGGTCGTCCTGAATCTGAAAGGCAAGGCCTGTGTGTAGGCCAAAGGCGCGCAGCGCTTCGATTTGCTCATCGCTGCCGCCGCCGATAATGGCTCCGGCGGCAAGCGGCGTGGCTCCGCTGTAAAACGCGGTCTTGTGCGTCGCCATGTCCAGGTAGTCATCAACCGAGATATCAAAGCGCCCGTCACGGACCCAACCCAGGTCGAGTGCTTGACCCTCAATGGTGCGGACGATCATCTCGGTAAGCTCGTGGAGCACGCGCAGCTTCACGTCGGACTCCAACGTGGGGTCGTCGAGAACCGTCTTGGTGACCATGGTGAGCGCCAGGTCGCCACAATTGATGGCAAGGCCCGTGCCCTCGGTAAGGTGCATACAGGGCTTGCCTCGACGAAGCTGTCCGTTGTCGGCGATGTCGTCGTGGATCAGCGCGCCCGACTGGAAATGCTCGATAGCTGCCGCGGCGCTGCGGGCGCTCTCAAAGCTGCCGCCCACTGCGGTTGCGGCGAGCATGCAGATAAGCGGGCGGTGGCGCTTGCCGGCGTTGGCCGTAAAAGCCGAGAGCGGCGCGTACAGGTAGCGCTCAATATCGGCAGAGGTCGCCTGTCCGTCAAAGAACGTGGCCAGATAGTCGTTAATCTGGTCAAAGTGCTGGGCTAAAAAGCTGGTAAACGGACTGGACACGGGTTCTCGCATTCTTTCTGAGGTTGCATTGGTGCAATATGCAGACAACATATTGCCACATCAGGGCGTTCGGCGCGGCAGTTTTGGCGATTTAGGACAACGGGCGTGCGTTTGATGGAGCGCGCCTAAATCAGCCTAAAATGCTCGAGCGCCGCAACGACACCGTCGTGATCGACGGTGTCGGTCACGTAATCGGCCTTATCCTTGAGATAGTCTGGTGCGTTGCCCATGGCGATACCGACATCGACGGCGTTCATCAGCGAGATGTCATTGCTGGCGTCGCCAATGCCGTATACGGTTCCGTGGTGGGGATCGAGGGCATCGAGTACAGACTGGATGCCCCCGCGCTTCGTGCATTCGTGGGGCGAGATTTCGGTTACCTCGAGTTCGAGCTCATTAAAGCACAGCAGCGGCTCAAGTGCCTTATCTTGAGCGATGTGGTTGGCGAGCGATGTAGACATCAAGATCTTGTAGACACTGTAATGTTGCAGCTGCGTGACTGCGTCGCCCAGGGTGCGCGCGTATCCGGGGGCATCGGGGGCATCGGCACTCATGCGTACGACGCCGTTGAGGCCCTCAAAGCGGATGACCTCGCCCGATTGCTCAAGATAGGGGGCAAGATGCTGCAGCATGCTGGGTGTCATCGACAGATCGCGAATTGCATGTCCGTTGATCTCGGCGTAACCGCCCGCAAGACAGACGATGCCGGTCCAGGGCAGCTCAAGAAGTTTGGGGTGGATGCAGCTGAGGGTGCGCCCTGTGCAGATGAAGGCCATGTTGCCGTTGGCGACAAACTCGCGGATTGCCTGCGAAACCGCCTCGTTGGGATAGGGGGAGAGGTCCCGCTCGTCTTCGGGAAGGTCTTGGGCGAGCCTGGGGTCTTGCCAGGCGAGCGTTCCGTCGATATCGAAGAAGCAGATATCGCCGCGCTTATGGGCTGCGCTGGCGGCAGGGGAGGCCGAGGTGGTGGGCACAAATTCCGGCTCGAGGCCCATGATCTGGTCAAAATGCTCTTTAACGCGGGGAACGGAGATGCCGATAATCACCTGGGCGGTCTTGCCCGTAATGATGAGGCCCTTGGCGCCCACCGCGACAAACGACGCGTTATCTGCAACGATGGAAGGGCCTGCGACCTCGACGCGCAGGCGCGTGGCGCAGTTGGTTGCGCCCACGATATTGCCAACGCCACCTAAAAGCTGAATTACCCGCTCAGCGAGGACGTGATCTTGATCGGATCGACTATTGACCTCGTCATTGGGAGATTGCTCTTTGGCAAAGTCGCTTCCCGTTAAACAATCGATTGCCGCGCGATTGACGACATGATCCTCGCGGCCCGGAGTCTTAAGGTCATAGACCAAGATGAGTGCTCGAAAACTAACAAAAAAGATGAGGCTAAAGGCAAGGCCGATACCGAGCGCCAAAAGATAGGCACCGGCATGCGTGCGCATGAGCGGAATAAAGTTGAAGGCTGCCATCTCCATGAGGCCGCCCGAGAAGATGCCGACGATGCCAAAGAGATTCATGGTTGTGGCAAGGCAAGACGATAAGACGGCGTAGAGAAAAAAGAGCCCGGGGTGGGTGAACATAAAGAGAAACTCGAGTGGCTCGGTAACGCCGCAAACCACCGAGGCGATGATGGCGGGAACAAGGATGACCCTGAGGCCGGCGCGGCGCTCTGGTTTTGCGGTGGAGTAGAACGCGGCTGCGATGGCGGGAAGGCCAAAGAGCTTGACCCAGCCGGTGGCGGTAAAACCGGCCCACGGCGCAAGTTCATTAAGGGGGCGCGTGCTATGGGAGAGGATGGGGAGCAAGCTGCTCCATGTGGCGTAGATGCCGTCGTTAATGACCAGGTTGTCGTAGTAGATCGGCATGTAGAGCAGGTGGTGCAGCCCCATGGGCTCGAGCGCTCGCTCCAAAAACACAAAGATGCCCACGCCAAAGGGGCCGACGCTCGTAAGTGCATGGCGCAGCGTTTCGGTCATTGCGTATACGGAGGGCACGATGGCGGCCGAGATAGCGGCAAGGGCAAACACGGCAAAAAAGCTGATGAGGTAGACCAGCGAGGAGCCCGAGAAGGTGCCGAGCCAATCGGGAACCTTGGCATCGTAGAAGCGGTCATGGATGGCGACGACGGTTGCCGATACCACCAGCGGGCCGATAATGCCGGTGTCGAGCGTCTTGATGCCGTCGATGACGGTGATACCGTTGGCGGGGGTCAAAGATGACGGGTACTTAAGCCCAAGGTTGTCTCCGCTCAGCTTAATGATCTCGCTCAAAAAGAAGCAATAGGCAAAATAGGCCACGAGTGCCTCGAGGCAGCAGCGTGCCGGTTGCTTTTGGGCAAGACCGATAGGCAGCGCTACGGCAAAAAGGAGCGGGAGGCGTTTAAAGACCGTCCATGAGCCGCGCTGGATGATGGCCCAAAAAACGTACCAAGGGGTTCCGTATACGGCGAGATCGCCGACGATGTCCGCAGTCGTTGCGAGAGCGGAGACGCCGACCATGAGGCCCGATATAGAAAACAGCATGGCGGGCGCGAACATTGCCCCGCCAAAGCGTTGGATTTTTTGTAGCATGTTCTGCCTTCCGAATATCGAGGCGCGTTGCGCGTGGGGAAACGTTTAAACAATGGATTCATTGTAGAGGACCAGACGATTGTCGTACCGGCAGTTTTGAGCGAAACCGATTTGGGCATGACAGAAACCGTCAACGGTTAAATCCTGTCGCTTTACCGATATTCGGTTTAAACAACTTTAAGAAATGCTATCGTGCCTAGCCGGAAATAAATAATGTAGAGGTGAAACAATGCCAAAAGCGATATACGAAGGAATCTACCGAGAAATACGCTCGCGCATCATTAATGGGACCTATGCGTTTCAGGAGATGCTGCCAACCGAAGCCGAGCTGACCGCGGAGTTTGGCTGCACGCGCAATACCGTTCGACGCGCCTTGAGCATGCTGGCCGACCAGATGTTTGTGCAGCCTATACACGGCAAGGGCGTGCGCGCTATTTGGCTCAAGGGCGAAACCGACATGCTGGGCGCACTCGAGGAAGTCGAGTCGTTTGGCGAATTTGCAAAGCGCAACAATGCCGTTGCATCGACGGACGTTAAGTCTTTTGAGCATTTGATTTGCACCGAGCAGCTCTCTCGTCGTCTGGGCTTTAAGGTGGGCGAGGAGTTGATTCGCGTGGTGCGTGTCCGAAGCCTTAACGGCAATGCGCGCCAAGTAGACCATGGTTACTTTTTGGAGTCAATCGCCAAGGGGCTGACGCCCGAGATCGCCGCAAAGTCAATTTACGACTATCTGGAGCACAAACGCGGCGTCAAGGTGATGGCGAGTCGCCGTACAGTGAGCGTCGAGCTTGCCAACGATGAGGACTGCAGCTATCTTGACCTCGGAAAATACAACTGCGTTGCCGTCATGGAGAGCCAGTCGTACACCTCGGACGGCATCTTGTTCGAGGTCACGCATGCCCGCACGCATCCCGAGATCTTCCACTACCGCGTCAACTCCAAGCGATAGCCGGCTAGCTCGCAGCCTGACGAAACCCATGCCCTCAAAGCGAAAGCGCCCGGTCAAACCGACGATGCATCGGCTTGACCGGGCGTTTTCTCTGCATTCGATAACAAATAATTGTTTATACAAAACTTGTCAAGTATCAAGTTGAAATTACCGTTCACCGAAGTTTTCCTACCGCTCTAGTAATACTTGTTCAAACAACTAATCAAATAGCGTATTGTACAAATCAGCAAAAGGGGCAAAGTCCCCGAGCCAATCTCCGAAGGCGGCGGCAAAGGGTGCCGCCACGGTGTGAAAGGGTGGATTGTAATGAAGAACGAAATGAGCAGAAGGCAGTTCCTGGGCTTTGCTGGTTCCGCGGCTGCGGTTCTTGGTCTGGGTCTCGTGGGTTGCGGCGGTTCTGCCGGCTCCGGCTCCTCTGCTTCTGGTGACGCTGCCGAGGTCTACTTCCTCCAATTCAAGCCCGAGGTCGACAAGGAGTGGAAGGAGATCGCCAAGGCCTATAAGAAGGAGAAGGGCGTCGAGGTCAAGATCGTGACCGCCGCCTCCAACACCTACGAGGAGAAGCTCAAGTCCGAGATGTCCAAGAGCTCCGCTCCGACCCTGTTCCAGGTCAACGGCCCCACCGGTCTTAAGAACTGGAAGGATTACTGCGCCGACCTGTCCGATACCAAGCTCCGCGGTGAGCTCATTGACGACTCCCTGGCTCTGCAGTCCGACGGCAAGGATGTGTGCATCGACTGGGTTCAGGAGAGCTTCGGCATTATTTACAACAAGCAGCTGCTCGAGAAGGCTGGCTACAAGGCCGAGGACATCAACTCCTTCGACAAGCTGAAGGCTTGTGCCGATGACATCCAGGCCCGCAAGGACGAGCTTGGCATTGAGGGTGCCTTCACTTCCGCCGGCATGGACGACTCCTCCAGCTGGCGCTACACCACCCACCTTGCCAACATGCCGCTCTACTACGAGTTCGAGAAGGAGCACAACCAGGAGGACGACGAGATCAAGGGTGAGTTCCTCGACAACTACAAGCAGATCTTCGACCTGTACATCACCGACTCCACCTGCGATCCTTCGCAGCTCGCTTCCAAGACCGGCGACGACGCCACCAACGAGTTCGCAACCGGCAAGGCCGTCTTCTACCAGAACGGCTCTTGGGCCTACTCTGACCTCGTCAAGGCCGGCATGACCGACGATCAGATTGGCATGATGCCCATCTACATCGGTGTTGACGGCGAGGAGAACCAGGGCCTGTGCTCCGGCGGCGAGAACTACTGGTGCGTCAGTTCCCAGGCTTCCGAGGATGCCCAGAAGGCCACCGAGGACTTCATGTATTGGTGCGTCACCGCTGACACCCCGACCAGTATCATCGCCGACAAGATGGGTCTGACCGCTCCGTTCAAGAGCGCCAAGGAGACCACCAACGTCTTCTCGCAGCAGGCCGTTGCCATGGCCAAGGACGGCAAGAAGACCGTCGCTTGGGACTTCGTCTACATTCCCTCCGAGGAGTGGAAGAAGAACCTCAAGCAGGCTCTGATTGCCTACGCTGCCGATAACAGCAAGTGGGACGGCGTCAAGAACGCCTTCGTCGATGGCTGGAAGACCGAGAAGGCTGCTTCCGAGTAAGCAGTTGCTGCCCAAGCTATCTGATTAGCGACAGGGGGCGGGCAGACGTTGGTTTGCCCGCCCCCTGCATATTGAAAGGACCCTATTATGGGCAAAGCACTCAAGCGCTGGTGGCCGCTCTTTATGTTGCCCACGTGCCTGGCGTTTATGATCGGGTTCGTGATTCCCTTTATCCAGGGCTTCTATCTCTCGTTCTGCCAGTTTATTATCATTAGTAACGCGCACTTTGTCGGTATCGAGAACTACGTGCGCGCGCTGTCCGATCCGCAGTTCTCCACGTCGTTCTTCTTTACCGTGGCGTTTGCCTTCCTGTCGACGGTGCTCATCAACGTGATCGCCCTGGCCATTGCGCAGGCGCTCACCCGCAAGGCGCTCAAAGGCACCAACATCTTCCGTACGATCTTCTTTATGCCTAACCTGATCGGCGGCATCGTGCTGGGCTACATTTGGCAGATTCTGATCAACTGCCTGCTCTCCAACGTGGGCGCCCAGCTCATCGCCCTTAACTCTGCTGCTGGCTTCTGGGGCCTTATCATCCTGACCCTGTGGCAGCAGGTCGGCTACATGATGATCATCTACATCGCCGGTCTGCAGTCCATTCCGTCCGACTACATCGAGGCCGCCAAGGTCGACGGCGCTACGGCATGGCAGACGTTTTGGAAGGTTAAGATCCCTAACCTGATGCCGACCATCACCATCTGCCTGTTCCTGTCCATCACCAACGGCTTTAAGCTGTTCGACCAGAACCTCGCCCTTACCGGCGGCGCCCCCGCGCACTCCACCGAGATGCTCGCCCTGAACATCTACAACACGTTCTATTCGCGTGCCGGTATCGCATGGCAGGGCATCGGTCAGGCCAAGGCGGTTATCTTCTGCATCCTGGTCGTGGCCATCTCCATGATCCAGCTTAAGGCCACGAGGTCCAAGGAGGTGCAGCAGTAATGAAACGCGATAAGGTTATCAACCGCGCGCTCTCGATTTTCTTTACGATCCTGTCGCTCGCGTGGATCTACCCCGTGTTCATGATCGCGCTTAATTCTTTTAAGAAAGCGACCGCAATCAGCACCACCACGGCATTCGATCTGCTCACGCCCGAGACGTTCAACGGCCTCGCAAACTACATGCACGCCCTTAACGAGCAGGGCTTTGCCTCGGCATTTATGTACTCGCTCATCATCACGGTCACGTCGGTCGTGCTGATCTTGGTGTGCTGCTCCATGTGCGCTTGGTACGTGGTTCGTGTCAACAACAAGATCTCGAACTTCTTCTATTACCTGTTCGTGTTCTCGATGGTCGTGCCGTTCCAGATGCTCATGTTCACGCTGTCCAATTTGGCGGACCGCATCGGCTTCAACACGCCGTTCAACATCTGCTTTATCTACCTCGGCTTTGGCGCGGGCCTGGCGGTCTTTATGTTCGCCGGTTTTGTAAAGAACATCCCGCTCGAGATCGAGGAGGCGGCCATGATTGACGGCTGCAACCCGGTCCAGGTGTTCTTTAAGATCGTCCTTCCCATCATGAAGCCCACCTATCTTTCGGTCGGCATCCTCGAGACCATGTGGGTCTGGAACGACTATCTGCTGCCCTACCTTACGCTCGACTCCACCAAGTACAAGACCATTCCTATCTTGATCCAGTACTTCCGCGGCGGCTACGGCCACGTCGAGCTCGGCCCCATGATGGCCTGCATCATGATGGTCGTTATCCCCATCGTTATCATGTACATCCTCTGTCAGAAGTACATCATCGACGGCGTGGTGGCAGGTGCCGTCAAGGGCTGATGCCGTAACTGTTTTGCAAGTTTCTGCGGCGCCCCTCAGCGCGGCGCCGCATATCGAAAGGTAGAGACATGGCCGAGATCGTTCTCAAACATGTTCAGAAGGTGTATCCCAACAACGAGTCAAAAAAGAAGGGCTTCTTTGGCAAAAAGAAGAAGACCGAGGAGAAGAAGCACAACCTCAAGGTTACCGAGGACGGTGTGCTCGCTGTAGAGGACTTCAACCTCACCGTTCACGACCAGGAGTTCGTCGTCCTCGTTGGCCCCTCTGGCTGCGGTAAGTCCACGACGATGCGCATGGTCGCCGGCCTGGAGGACATTACCTCGGGCGATGTGCTCATCGATGGCAAGCGTGTCAACGACGTGGCGCCCAAGGACCGCGACATCGCCATGGTGTTCCAGAGCTACGCTCTGTACCCCAATATGACGGTGTACGAGAACATGGCATTTACGCTCGAGCTCAAGAAGGTTCCCAAGGACGAGATCGACCGCAAGGTTCGCTCTGCTGCCGAGATTCTGGGCATTACCGAGTACCTCGACCGTAAGCCCAAGGCGCTCTCCGGCGGCCAGCGCCAGCGTGTCGCTATCGGCCGCGCCATCGTGCGTGACCCCAAGGTTTTCCTGATGGACGAGCCGCTGTCCAACCTGGACGCCAAGCTTCGTAACCAGATGCGTGCCGAGCTCATTAAGCTGCGCCACGAGATCAAGGGCACGTTCATTTATGTTACTCACGACCAGACCGAGGCCATGACCCTTGGCGACCGTATCGTGGTCATGAAGGACGGCGTCGTCCAGCAGATCGCCACGCCGCAGGAGGTCTTCAACCATCCCGCGAACATCTTCGTCGCCGGTTTCATCGGCGTGCCGCAGATGAACTTCTTCGATGCCCAGCTGGTGCGCTCGGGCAACGGCTTTACCGTCAAGACCGAGGATATGAACGTGGCGCTCGCCCCCGAGACTTGCGCTCAGCTTGCCCTCAACTGGAACGGCGGCGACGTGAAGGAGATTACGGCCGGCGTGCGTCCCGAGCAGATCCTGCTTGCCGACAAGGGCGAGGAGGGCGCGCTCCAGGGTACCGTCGAGGTGACCGAGCTCATGGGCTCGACCGAGCATGTCCACGTGACCGCTCCCGACGGCCAGTTTGTCCTGATTATCCCCGTCGTCGACCTCGAGGCCAAGGGCGCGCTCAAGGCTGGCGACACCATCTGGTTCAAGTTCGAGAAGAACGCGACCCACCTCTTCGATAAGGTCTCTGGCAAGAACCTTATCTAGGCCCGGTGCATCCAGGCCCTCCCTTTGGGCGACTGCGGTATTGCCATCCTTTTGCCGCGGTCACATATAAGGCTCCCCTCCCGTCCACTGGGCGAGAGGGGAGCCTTTTTTGTGTTGGGGCTGTCTGACCGGTCGTTTGTCTCGATCTGTAACGGGTGAGGCTGATTTCGGACGTTAGATGTTACAGATCGAGACAGTTCCGCTGAGCTGACCATTTCATCTAAATCTGTAACACCAAAGGTGAATTTCAGCTGCTAGATGTTACAGATCGAGATAAACCCAAGGGGAGGGGCCGGTATGTCTCAATCTGTAACAGCTGGGACCGTTTTTACCGAGTAGTTGTTACAGATCGAGATTCTTCGGTCGAGTCGGGTCACAGGGTAGCGTGCGGGCACAAAAAGCGGAGCCGCGTTGCCACGACTCCGCTTTCAAGAGGATGGGTAAAAGGAAACGAAATTAGCTCAGGTGCCAAATCTCGTCGTTGTACTGGGAAATCGTGCGGTCAGACGAGAAGGTGCCGGCGTTGGCGATATTGATGAGCGTCTTGCGCATCCAGGCGTCCTGGTCCTCGTAGTCGGCCAGCACACGCTCCTTGGTCTGGATGTACTCCTCAATGTCGAGCAGGGCCATAAACCAGTCCTTGCCCTTAATGTCATCGTGCAGGCGCTGCAGGCGCTCGGCATTGCCGGTCGCCATAAAGGCCGGGTTGGTGATGAAGTCCACCAGCAGTTTAATGCCGGGCTTGCGGTAGAGCACACCGGCGTCATAGGTGCCGTCGGCATAGAGCTGCTCGACCTGTTTGGACGAGGCACCAAAGGTGTAGATGTTCTCGTCGCCCACGAGCTCGGCAATCTCCACGTTGGCACCGTCGAGCGTGCACAGGGTTAGGGCGCCGTTGAGCATGAACTTCATGTTGGATGTGCCGCTCGCCTCCTTGGAGGCCAGGCTGATCTGCTCGGAGATGTCAGCGGCGGGGATCACGCGCTCGGCGGCGGTGACATTGTAGTTCTCGATCATGACAACCTGCAGGTAGGGAGCCACGTCGGGGTCGTTTGCAATCCACTGCGACAGCGTCAGGATCAGATGGATGATGTCCTGCGCGATAGTGTAAGCAGGTGCCGCCTTGCCGCCAAAGATGATGGTGACGGGGTGCTTAGGTCTGTTGCCGTTCTTGATATCGAGGTACTTCCAGATGATGTAGAGCGCGAGCATCTGCTGGCGCTTGTACTCGTGGATGCGCTTGACCTGGACGTCGATGATGGCGTTGGAGGGAATGGTCACGCCCTGCTCGAGCGCCATGAACTGGCGCATGATGGCCTTGGCCTCGACCTTGGTGGCGGCCAGGCGCTCAAGAACGTCCTTGTCGTCGGCGAACTTGGCGAGTTTGCTCAGATCGCCGGTGCTGCGCCAGTCGGTGCCGATCACATCGTCGAGCAGACTGGCGAGCGCGGGGTTGGCCCCATGGATCCAGCGGCGGAAGGTGATGCCGTTGGTCTTGTTGGAGAACTTCTCGGGATAGATCTCGTAGAACGGATGAAGCTCGGTGTCCTCCAGGATCTTGGTGTGGAGGGCGGCTACGCCGTTGATGGAGAAGCCAAAGTGGATGTCCATGTGGGCCATGTGGACGGTGTCGTATTCGTCGATGATGGCGACGCGCGGGTCATCGTGCTCGGCCTTCGCGATCTCATCGAGCTTGACGATAATGTCGGCGATGGCAGGGGAGACCTTCTGTAGGCTGGCGAGCGGCCACTTCTCGAGCGCCTCGGCAAGAATCGTGTGGTTAGTGTAGGCGACCATGGAGCGTACGATGGTCACGGCCTCGTCAAACTCGATGTCGTGCTCGGTGGTGAGCAAGCGAATGAGCTCGGGGATGACCATGGTGGGGTGCGTGTCGTTAATTTGGACCACGGCGTAGTCGGCCAGATCGTGCAGGTTGCTGCCGCGCTCGACGGCCTCGTCGATCAGGAGCTGGGCGGCGTTGCTCACCATGAAGTATTCCTGGTAGATGCGAAGCAGGCGGCCCTGCTCGTCGGAATCGTCGGGGTAGAGGAACAAGGTGAGGTTCTTGGCGATCTCGGTCTTGTCGAAGTCGATGGAGCTGCCGGGGACCAGGCCGTCGTCGACGCTCGCTAGGTCGAACAGGCGCAGGCGGTTCTTGGTGGGCTGGCCGTAACCGGGCACATCGATGTTGACGAGCTTGGAGGTAACGGCAAAATCGCCGAACTCGACGGTGTAGGAGCGGCCATCGTCGACTAGGATGTCCTGCTCACCGAGCCACTCGTCGGGGACGGCCTTCTGCTGGTTGTCGACAAAGCGCTGACGGAACAGACCGTAGTGATAGTTGAGGCCCACGCCATCGCCGGTCAAGCCCAGCGTGGCGATGGAATCCAGGAAGCATGCGGCCAAGCGGCCCAGGCCGCCGTTGCCGAGTGACGGCTCGACCTCGAACTCCTCGATCTTGTTGAGGTCGTGGCCTGCGGCGGTGAGCTGGTCCTTAACCTCGTCGTAGATGCCGAGGTCGATCATGTTGTTGATGAGCAGCTTGCCGATCAAAAATTCGGCGGAAATGTAATAGAGCTTTTTCTTGCCGTTGTTGAGCGGGCGGGCGGCGGAGCGCTCCTGCACGAGTTTGACCAGCAGCTTGTAAATGCGACGGTCGTCGAGCTGCTCGAGCGAGGTGCCAAAAGACTGCTCGGCGAGTTCCATGAGGTTAATTTGGGGCATGTTTTCTCCTGTGATGGGTTGTTTCATGTCTGCAATTCATAAGAAGCCCGCGCGAGGGGATTGGGGTGGCCTCGCGCGGGAAAAGCAAGCGCGTCCGCACGGTGGGGAGGGGTCGGGCGCGGTAGCTCCTATTGAGGAAGCTCGATTTCGGCTTCCGACGGGATGCGGAAGTAGGTCTCGGTCCAGTCGGTGAGTTTGTGCTCGAGCTCGCGGGTGATGGCGCCGTCGAGCATGCGCCAGGTCCAGTTGCCGCCCAGCGTGGCAGGGGTGTTGATGCGCGCCTCGTTGCCCAAGTTGAGCAGGTCTTGCATGGTGTAGATGCACGTGTCACTCACGCTGGCGGCGATGGTGCGATTGAGTGCATCTGCCATGGGTTCGCCGGCCTGCTGATGGGTGTACAGGGCTGCCTGCTCGCGCTGACGCGGGGTGGCCGTTCCCTCAAACCAGCCGCGCGCCGTCTCGTTGTCGTGGGTGCCCACGTAGGCGACGGTGTTGGCGATGTAGTTATGCGGCAGGTAGTACGAGTTGGTGCCCTCAAAGGCAAACTGCAGGATCTTCATGCCGGGGAAGCCCGAGTTGTCGCGCATGTCGATGACGCCGGGGGTGAGGAAGCCCAGGTCCTCGGCGATGATGGGCAGCGTGCCGAGCTTTTCCTCGAGCGTCTTGAAGAACTTGAGGCCGGGACCCTGCGTCCACGAACCGTAGGACGAATCGGGCGAGGAGAACGGCACCTCCCAATAGGCCTCGAAGCCGCGGAAGTGATCCAGGCGGATGACGTCGTACATGTCGAGGGCGGCGCGAATGCGGCCCTCCCACCAGGAGAAGCCGTCGGACTCCATGGCGTCCCAGTCGTAGATGGGGTTGCCCCAGTACTGGCCGGTGGCCGAGAACTGGTCGGGCGGCGTGCCGGCGACGCTCACGGGATTGCCGGCGGCGTCGATCTTAAAGAGCTCAGGCGTCGCCCACATCTCGACGGAGTCACGCGAGACGTAGATGGGCAGGTCGCCGATGATGAGAATGTCGCGCTCGTTGGCATAGGCCTTGAGGCGGCTCCACTGGCGATCGAAGAAGTACTGCGTCATCTGGTGGTAGAGCATACGCGCCGGATGGTCGGCGCAGACCTTGGCGGAAGCCTCGCCGCGGGTGCGGAGCTCCGCGGGCCACTCCCAAAACGCCTTGAGACCGCACTCCTCTTTGACGGTCATGAACTCACAGTAGGGGATGAGCCAGTCCTCGTTGGCCTGGATAAAGTCATCGAAATCGGCCGGCTTGTCGGCAGCAAAGCGCTCGGCGGCGCGGTCGAGAATCTGACGGCGGCCGCCAAAGATGGCACCGTAGTCGACGTTACTGGGGTCAGAACCCAGGTACACGCCATCGATATCGCGCTGCTCCAGATACCCTGCCTCGATAAGCTCGGCAAAGTCGATAAAGTTGGGGTTGCCTGCGCGGGCCGAGAACGACTGATAGGGCGAATCGCCATAGCTGGTCGTCGTAAGGGGCAGAATCTGCCAGTAATGTTGTTTGCACGAGGCGAGAAAATCGACGAAGTCGTAGGCATTCCAGCCAAAGCCGCCGATTCCGTATGGTCCGGGCAGAGATGAGACGGGCATGAGGACGCCGCTTGCACGCTCCATGAATGCGCTCACCAACCTTCTTGTTGTGGGGTCGGCCTGCCGATGGGTGTGCAGTCCGCCTCCGATGTTCTGATTCGATATGCCTATTGTAAAACATGTTGTTTAAACATGTACAGGCAAGATAAAAAAGTTGGTCGATTTTCGGCGAATGGTTACATGCCATGAAAAAGCCCCGACCTCACAACGTGAGATCGGGGCAAGAGCGGTATGTAGGTTTTTTGCTACTCGGCGTCGGCGAAGCCGTTGGGGTTGTGGCTCTGCCAGTTCCAGCTATCGCGGCACATGTCCGCGATGTCGTACTGGGCCTTCCAGCCCATCATACGCTCGGCCTTGGAAGCGTCGCACCAGTTGGCAGCGATGTCGCCGGCGCGGCGCTCGCGGATCACGTAGGGCAGCTCCTTGCCACAAGCCTTGGAGAAGGCGGCGACGACTTCGAGTACCGAGGTGCCGGTGCCGGTGCCCAAGTTAAAGATCTCGACGCCGGTCTTGCCGTTCATCCAGTTAAGGGCGGCAACGTGACCAGAGGCCAGATCGCACACGTGGATGTAGTCGCGCACGCCGGTGCCGTCGGGGGTGGGGTAGTCGTTGCCAAAGACCTGAACGGCCTCGAGCTTGCCCACGGCGACCTGGGCGACATAGGGCACCAGGTTGTTGGGGATGCCCTTGGGGTCCTCGCCGATCAGGCCCGACGGATGAGCGCCGATGGGGTTGAAGTAACGGAGCAGCACGACGTCCCACTCGGGGTCGGCGGTGTGGACGTCCATAAGGATCTGCTCGATCATCCACTTGGTCCAACCATAGGGGTTGGTCGCGGGCTTCTTAGGATCCTCCTCGGTGACGGGCGGGTTGTCCGGGTCGCCGTAGACGGTCGAGGAGCTCGAGAAGATGATGGACTTGCAGCCATGGTTGCGCATGACGTCGATGAGCACCAGGGTGTTCTCGATGTTGTTGTGGTAGTACTCGACGGGCTTACTCACCGACTCGCCGACGGCCTTAAAGCCGGCAAAGTGGATGACGCGGTCGATCTGATGGGTATCGAAGATCTTGTTCATCGCATCGCGGTCGAGCACGTTGGCCTCGTAGAAGGTGAGGTTCTTGGCGGCCTCGTCGCCCACGATGGTCTTGACGCGGTCGACGGCGACGGCGCTGGAGTTGGAGAGATCATCGACGATGACGACCTGGTAGCCACCCTCGAGCAGCTGAACGACGGTGTGCGAGCCGATAAAACCGGCGCCACCGGTAACGAGGACGCAGGTGTCTTTGGGGTCGAGTGCTTTGGACATGTAGTCTCCTATCGAATCAGGAACACTTCTTCAGGGGAGTATAGCGCAGGCAGGGACGCCCAAATCGTGCGCTGTAGGAAAAGCAGAGGACTGTGCTGACGTACTCATCAGAAGAGCTTGCGTACGCATAACCTGATCTTTGGCATTTGCTTACGAGCCGCTGACCTTGTAGTTTCCTGCCGTTCGTGGAAATCATTGGGACGCGCCATATGTACGCTAATATGTATGAGTTGAGCGACATATAAATAAACATGTAACGGAGTACATATGTCACCAAACAGCGATTCCATCCTTTCCCAGGAGCTCTCGCGCCGCACTGCCCTCAAGGCCCTGTTCGGCGCCGCTTCTGCGGCAATTCTTTTTGGCCTGCCCGCTCGCGCCCATGCGGCGGAGGCTTCCAAAGAAACCACCGATAAACTGAATGCCGCCCAGGCCCAGCTCGACGAGGTTCAGGCCCAGCTCGACAGCATCGCAAATGAGTATGCGGCGCTGGCCAACAAGAATGCCCAGACCCTCAACGACATCGAGAATGTCCAGGGCAAGATTGACGACACGCAGGCCCAGATCGATGAAAAGAAGGCCGAGCTCAAGAAGAAGCGCAACGACCTTTCCGATCGCGTGGCCGCCAGCTACAAGTCCGGCGGCACGAACATCCTGTCGCTGCTGCTGGCCTCTGGCTCGTTTGAGGAACTCGTCGCCAACGCGCATTACGTTGAGAAGATCAACAAGAGCGACCGCGACGCCATCGAGGACATTCAGACCATCCAGGAAGAGCTCGATGCGCAAAAGACCGAGCTTGAGTCGCAGAAAGCTGACTTAGAGAAGCTCAAGGACCAGCAGACTGCTCAGATGCAGGATATGCAGGCCAAGCAGCAAGAAGTCCAGACCGTGCTGAACGGTCTTTCCGACGACGTCAAGGAGCTCATGGCTCAGCGCGATTCCGAGATCCTCGCTGCCGCCCAGGCTGAGGAGGCTGCCAGGAAGGCCGCCGCTGCCGCTGCCGCCGCGAACAAGAACAATTCCTACTCGGGTGGTTCAAGCTCGGGTGGCGGATCGTATGCGCCCGGAACCCCGCAACAGAATGCCGGCTCGGGCAAACAGCAGGCCGTCGTCAACGCGTGCTACTCCACGCCTTCGCCGGGTCAGAACTGGTGCGCGGCGTGGGTTACCAATGTCTTCCGTAACGCCGGCGTTGGCTACTTTGGCGGTAACGCGTGCGATATGTTTAACGCATGGTGCTATAGCTCCGACCGCTCGGCGCTGCAGGTGGGCATGATCGTGGCCGATTCCTCGCACAGCGGCACGGGTGCTCCGGGCCTTATCTACGGTCATGTGGGTATCTACGTTGGCGGCGGCATCGTTATGAGCAACGAGGGCGCCATTACGTCTAAGTCGCTTGATTCGTTTATTAGCTTCTATGGCACTGGCTCTGGCGTGCGTTGGGGCTGGCTCGGCGGTATTGCGCTGTCGTAGCTGCGGTTTGAAGCAAGTTGGTCCGGGACTGGGGGCGAGGCGTGACACACCGGACTGGGTTGTCTGAATAAATATGGTGAAGGCCCCTTTCGGGGCCTTCTCTTTATAAAAATTCGCCTACTCGGTGGACTTCGGGTTCTAGGTCTACGTCGAACTGCTCTTTGACTTTGGCTTGGATGTCGCGGATGAGTTCGTCGACGTCGGCGGCGGTGGCGTGGTCGGCGTTGACGATAAAGCCGCAGTGCTTTTCGCTTACCTGCGCGCCGCCGACAGCATGGCCGCGCAGGCCGGCATCCATGATGAGTTTGCCGGCAAAGTAACCCTCGGGGCGCTTGAAGGTGGAGCCGGCACTCGGCATGTCGAGCGGTTGCTTGTCCTCGCGACGCTGACGGTAGTCGTCCATGTCGGCCTTGATCATCGCGGCGTTGCCCGGGGCGAGATTGAA
This sequence comes from uncultured Collinsella sp., assembly GCA_937950325.1. Taxonomy (GTDB): domain Bacteria; phylum Actinomycetota; class Coriobacteriia; order Coriobacteriales; family Coriobacteriaceae; genus Collinsella. The sequence continues at coordinate 4,547 of CALFDJ010000010.1, read as the reverse complement.
AGTGGCCGAAAGCACGATAAAGCCGTCGTCGGCGATGCGGCTCTTGCGATAGCCCAGGTTGAGCTCGTCGACATCGAATTCGATGATGTTGCCGCTGCCGCGGGTGCCGTCGTCGAGCTGGCGAGCGGGTTTGTAGACGCGCACGGACTCCAGCACATCGGCCATGCAGGCACCGTAGGCACCGGCGTTCATGTAGCAGGCGCCGCCGACCGATCCGGGGATGCCCGAGATGGGCTCCATGCCGGTGAGACCGGCCCCGGCTGCCGCAGCGGCGACATCGGAAAGCAAGGCGCCGGCTGCCGCCGTGACGTGCGTGCCGTCGACCGTAATGTCGGAGAGTCCCTCGCCCAGCGCCACGACGACGCCGCGGATGCCCTTGTCGCCGACGAGCAGGTCGGAGCCGTTGCCCACGATGGTGAGGGGCAGATCGCAGCGATAGCAGGTGTCGAGCGTGGCGACGAGGCCCTGCTCGGTATCGGGCGTGACAAAGACGTCGGCCGGGCCGCCGATCTTAAACGTGGTGTGCTCGCGCATGGGCTCGCTCATCAGCACGTTGTCCTCGCCGGCAACGCCAGCAAGCGCGCACAGCAGGTCCTCGTTAAAAAAGTCGTTCTCGTGCATACGAATATCCGCCTTTTGGTGGTTGTTGTCATCAATCGATTGCAATATACCCCACCCGGACGGATTTGGTGCGCTGGCGGCGATAAAACAGCCGTCTACCGGATTGGTAAAGTGTTTATCACCGAGGTAGAGGGGTAGTCGCTATACTTTCAAGAGATTGCGCGTAAACCCGGAAGGAGCGAGATGGCCAACAAAGTCACCCTCAAGCAGATCGCCCAGGAGGTGGGGCTTTCCCCCTCGTCGGTCTCGCTTGTGCTCAATAATCGGCCCTGTCGCATCTCGGAAGAAAACCGCAAACTCATCAAGGAGGTCGCGGCGCGCAACCACTATGTTCCTAACCAGATTGCGCGTAGTTTGGTCATGCGCGAGTCGCGCACGCTGGGCCTTATCGTCCCTAACATCGAGAGCCGCTTTTTTGCCTCGCTCGCCGGTAGCCTGGAAAAGCGCTGCCGCGAGGATGGCTATGCGCTCTTCATTACCAGCTCGGGTGGAAGCGCCGATGACGATCTGGAGCTGCTGCGCCAGCTGGTGACGCGCGGCGTTGATGGCGTCTTCCTGGTCGTGGGCGACGAGTTCTCCGACGACCGTGCCCTGCGCGAAGAAGTCAGCCACCTGCCCATCCCGGCCGTGATGGTCGACCGTGCCATTGAGGGGCTCGAGTGCGACAAGGTGATGTTCGACCACGAGATGGGCGGCTACATGGCCACCCGCTATCTGATCGAGCAAGGCCACCGCCGTATTGCCTGTCTGGTTAACGCACGCCGCTCCAATACGGGTCGCAAACGACTTGCCGGCTATGAGCGCGCACTGCGCGAGGTTGGCTTGCCTATCGACGCACGTTTAGAGTTTGAGAGCGAGTACTACATCCCGAGTGCCTACGAGGCCTCGGAGGCGGTGCTCGCAACTGATGCTACCGCTGTGTTCGCAAGCTCGGATAACATCGCCCTCGGTCTGCTCAAGCGCTTGCACGAGATGGGGAAGAGCATCCCGGGCGACATCTCGGTGGTGAGTTACGACAACTCGGCCGCCGACGTTCTCTTTGAGCCGGCGCTGACCGCGATTGAGCAGGATCCAGGTATCCTCGCGGAGCATGCTTTTGGCTGCATGTCCAAGCGTCTTGCCGGTAGGGGCGGTAGACGTGCCGAAGAAGTCGTTCTGGAGCCGGCGCTTATCGTGAAGGGCAGCGTGCTCGATCTTACCGAATGTAGCTAAGCGTACTTGTTTGTTTGCATAGATTGCATGCGGAGTGTCCGCTATTTACCGGCGGGGCCGGGGTGCCTGCCTTGTTTTGAGAAGTTCGCGGAGCCCACTTCTCAAAACAAGGCAGGCACCCCGGCCCTCGTCCGTGAACTCTTCCGCTGGGCGAGCTATAGACGCCGCGCACCGATGCGGTAAAGCGGTGGCTTGAAATTGGTGCTATATTCGGCTTGAGTTGTTTAATGCTAGTACGGGAGGCTGATATGGGGCTGTTCAAGAAGAAAAACCCGCAGGATGCCTTTGATCCCGATGTGTTTACCATCACGGATACGATTTTGGACCCACCGCGGTTTACGTTTTTGCCGGCTATCTACCAGGATGCCACGCGCCGCAAGTGGGCCGTGCATCAGCGCGGCGGCGAGCCGAAGATTTTTGACTATGCGGATGTGCTGCAGTGCGAGATTGCCGAGACCGGAAATCCCGAGGATGTGCCGGAGCTCAGCAAACGCGAACTGGCTCAGCAGATTTTGATTAATCCAGCTCAGGCTACCAAAAACAACGCTGCCAAGCGTAATATGTGCCTTGGTATGGGTGTCATCGTTGCCGTGCAAACCGGCAAGGATGAGATTTCGAAGCTTGAGATTCCGGTGACCGCGGGCGAAGTCAAGCGAGACTCCGGCCTATATCGATCGTATCGGAACGTTGCGGAGCAGATCAAAGAAGCCTTCGACGCCATGGGGCGTCCGGAGCAATGATGCCCGCAGCATCAAGCGGTTGAGGAGCCTTGTCCATGTCGAGTGAACCATATGCGATTCCGCCCAAAGATCGCGCCTTTGAGGGCATTCTTTGGTATATCAAACATTATGACCTGCAGGGTGGTGACCGGCTGCCCGCCGAGCGTGTGCTCTGTGAAGAGCTGGGCGTGTCGCGCACGGCGTTGCGCGCTGCGATCACGCGTCTTATTTCGTGCGGAACTTTGGAAAGCCGCCGCGGTTCGGGCACCTATGTGTGTCCTCCCAAACCGCTGAATATCTTTCAGGAAACATGGAACTATACGCAGGCGGTGGAGAGGGTTGGCTCAAAGTCGACCGCACGCCTGGTTTGGTCCAAGGTCGTGTACGCCGATATCGATCTGGCCCAAAAAGCCCAGATCGACCTGGGTACACCGCTCTTCTGCATTCGACGTGTGCGCGTGGTTAATGGTTCCCCGGCGTCGATTGAGACGGCTCACGTCAATCTGTCTTTGTGCCCCTCGCTTCCCGATCACGATTTTGAGCAGGAAAGCCTCTACGACGTTTTGCTCAAAGAGGGGAATGTCCATGTGGCGCACGGCAAGGAGCATATTTCCATCAGCCGTCTGAACGCCGACGAGGCCAAGTTGCTGGGTGCTCAGGAGGGCACGCCGGTGTTTTACAAGGCTTCGCACGAGCGTGACGAGAACGATGGCTTTGTCGAGTATTGCAAGTCCGTGATTCTGCCGACCAAGTATCGTTTTGCCGATAACGGCGAGGCAGACGGCGTTGCGACGAAGGTGGGTGTCGAATGGCTGATGCAGTAGAAGACTTGCCGGTTTACAAACAAATTCGCCGCTGCATTGCGGAGCGAATCGAGCGCGGCGACTACCCGACGGGCTCGATGATTCCGTCCGAAAACGAGCTGGCCGAGGAGTTTGGCACGACACGCCTGACAATCCGAAGCGCCATGGACGAGCTGGTCAAAAGTGGCCAGATTCGTCGTGTGCAGGGCAAAGGCGCCTTTGTGGGACACAAGTGGTTTGACGAGCACGAACGCAAGGGCGGCTTCCGCCAGTCGGTTTTGGCATCGGGCGCGACGCCGTCGGTGCGCATCCTGGCGCGCTCCAAACGCTACGCCGGCCCGTATTATGCCGACTTGTTTGGCATCGCCGAGGACGATCTGCTTTACTCGGTGCGCCGCCTCAACTGCATCGATGGTGAGCCCGTATCGATCGAGATGACACTGATTCCGTGCCTGCTGTTTCCGGGCATCGAAGGCGTGGACATTTCGGTCTTCAGCCTGTTCGAGACCTACGATATGTTGGGACGCAAGCCAGATCAGTCGGTAGAGAAACTCGATATCGAGGCGCTGGGCGCACGCGATGCGAACTTGCTTAATCTTGAGCCGGACGATCTTGCGCTCGTGCTGGAAGGCCTGACCTATGACTCGAGTGGGCAGGCAATCGAGCATGCCAAGTCTTTTACCCGCGGCGACGCCGGCGGATATACCTACAACTATTAGCGTCTAGAGCGTCCCTGCGCACGGCGGGGGCGCTCGTTTTTACGGATATATGTCGCTTGACCGATGAGCGGCAAAAACTGACCGTCTACCGAGAGGGGAGGATGAAATCAAAAAATCGGTATTAAAAACGGCTAACCTGTAATCGTTCACTGGTATTAAGAACCTTTGAATTGTTGAGCTTGGGACAAGATGTCCACAAGGTTAAGCGGTGCGACGGGGCGGCAAGCCCGTTCAATCCGTGCGACAATTCAAACTGCTCGTGAAAGGAGCGGGAATGAAGGAGACCGAGAAGATCGAGATCATGCACTTCGACCAGGAGGGCTACCTCGAGGACGGCAGGAACGTCTACGAGGCCGGCAAGAAGATGACCGCCCTGGCCGACCGCGTGCACGAGGAGGGCTACGACGCCGTCTTCCTGATGGGCGTCGGCGGCACCTGGGACGAGTTCATGCAGCTCGAGTACCTCATGAACA
>CALFDJ010000009.1 GCA_937950325.1 uncultured Collinsella sp. | reverse complement strand
ATCGTTGGGGCCAGGCCCGATTTTGCCTCTTGACAATGTCCTGCTCATATTAAAAAGGAAGGAGGGTGTCATGGAGAAGCATAAAGTGATCTGCCCGTACTGCGGCGCCGGTTGCCAGTTTAACCTCCTGGTCCAAAACGGCCAGGTCGTGGGTACCGAACCGCTCAACGGCATCACCAATCAGGGCGAGCTGTGCCTTAAGGGCATGAGCGGCTACGACTTCATCAACGACACCAAGATCTTGACTCCTCGCGTACTGCACCCGATGATCCGCCGCACTAAGGGCGCGGATCTTGAGCGCGTAAGCTGGGACGAGGCACTGGATTTCACCGCATCTAAGATGCAGGCCATAATTGACGAATATGGTCCTAACGCTGTCATGACCACTGGCTCTTCGCGAGGCGGCGGCAATGAGGCGAACTACGTCATGCAGAAGTTTACGCGTGCGTGCATCGGCACCCACAGCGTGGACAACTGCGCCCGTACTTGACACGGCCCTACTGTCCTCGGTCTGATGGACACGGTTGGTTCAGGTTGCATGTCATGCTCCATCCCCGGTATGGAGGATGCGGGCTGCATTTTCCTCTTCGGCTATAACCCTGCCGATTCGCACCCCATCGTCGCAAGGCGTATCGTGCGAGCCAAAGAAAAGGGTTGCAAGATCATCGTCGCCGACCCGCGCCATATCGAAACCGCGCGTATCGCCGATCTCTACCTTCCGATCAAGAACGGTTGCAATGTTGCGTTCCTCAACGCCTTTGCCAACTGTCTGGTCAACGATGGCCTCTACGACAAGGAATTCGTCGCCGAGCACACGAACGGCTTTGACGAGTGGTGGGAGACCATCAAGAACTACACTCCCGAATCCGTACAGGACATCACGGGTGTCGAGCCCGCGCTGATCCACCAAGCTGCCGAGATGTACGCCACGGCGAAGCCCTCTGCCATCATTGGCTGGGGCATGGGCGTATGCCAGCAGAAGCAGAACCTGAAGACGGTGCACACCATCGCCTCCATCGCCTGCGTTGCCGGCCAGATCGGCAAACCCAATTCCGGCCTCGCGCCCGTGCGTGGTCAGAACAACGTCCAGGGCTCCTGCGATATGGGCATGCTGCCTAACCTGTACCCTGGCTACCAGAAGGTCACCGACCCGGCAGTGCGTGCCAAGTTTGCCAAGGCTTGGGGCGTGCCCGAGGAAAAGCTCCCGCTCGAGGAGGGCTACAAGCTCACCGACCTGGGTCACCTGGTCGACGAGGGCAAGGTGCACTGCTTCTACAACTACGGCGAGGACCCGGTGCAGACCGAGCCCGATTCGGCCGGTATGCGCAAGACGCTCTCCGAGCTGGATCTGTTCATTTGCCAGGACATCTTTATGACGCAGACGACCATGCTCGCCGACGTCATCCTGCCTGCCACCTCTTGGGGCGAGCACGAGGGTGTCTTTACCGCATCCGACCGTAGCTTCCAGCACTTTGACGCGGCCGTTCCGCCCAAGGGCGAGTGCCGTCACGACTGGGAGATCTTCGCGGACCTGTCCACGCGTATGGGTTACCCCATGCACTACGACAACACCGAGCAGATCTGGAACGAGTGCATTAGCCTGTGCCCCAATTTTGTGGGCGCGACCTACGAGAAGATGGCTCCCGAGGGCGGCTACGCCCAGTGGCCCGTCAAGAGCACCGATGTGAACGACCACGGTACGCCCGACATGTTCGCTGGTGGCAAGTTCACCACCAAGGACGGCCGCGCCAACCTGATGGCGCACGACTGGGAGGCGCCCTCCGAGCTTCCCGACGATGAGTACCCGCTCATTCTGTGCACCGTCCGCGAGGTCGGCCACTACAGCTGCCGTTCGATGACCGGCAACTGCAAGACGCTGGCGCTGCTTGCCGATGAGCCCGGTTTTGTCCGCATGAATCCCGCGGACGCCCAGGCGCGCGGCATCAAGAACGGCGACATCGTCTCGATTCACAGCCGCCGCGGCCAGGTATACAGCCGCGCCGACGTGAGCGACCGTATCAACAAGGGCACGGTCTATATGACCTACCAGTGGTGGATTGGCAAGTGCAACGAGCTGACCATTCACAAGGTCGACCCGGTCTCGCATACGCCCGAGGACAAGTTCTCCGCCTGCCAGGTCGATCCAATCGCCGACCAGGTCTGGGCCGAGGGCGAGGTGGAGCGTCAGTACACCGAGCTCAAGCAGGCTCTGGTGGACGCCGCCGCTCCCCAGGACGTTGAGCCCGGCGCCGCCAAGTTCGACGACGAGACACACGTGAACCAAATCGTGTAGTCCCGTTCTCGTTGGCTTTTTGGGCCGGGCGTCCCGTACGTTCGGGAGCCCGGCCCGTTATTTTGAAAGGAAGTGGGGATGAACCGCTTCATCGACATCAACCCGGAGAGGTGCATCGGCTGCGGAACATGCCAGTCCGCCTGTGCCGACGCCCACCGGATGCAGGGTCTTCAGGATACGCCGCGTCTGGCGCTCGTGAAGACCGGCGGCATTTCGGCCGCCCTTGCCTGCCACCATTGCGAGGGTGCCCCCTGCGCCGAGGTTTGCCCGGTGAATGCCATCGAGCACGATGGCGATCGCATCCACGTCAAGGAGCAGGAGTGCATCGGGTGCAGGCTGTGCGCCATCGCGTGCCCCTTCGGAGCCATCCATCCCGATGGCACGTCTATCGCCGGTGTCGCAGGCATGTGCGACCCGACGCCTTCGTATCCTAAGTCCCTGAGCAGCCTGCTTACGTGGGCTCCTGGTCAGTACACCTGCGCTGTCAAGTGCGACCTGTGCGCCTTCGATCCGGACGGCCCGCATTGTGTGGCGGCGTGCCCCACCAAGGCGCTGACCGTCATGGGCGGCGCGGCCGATCGCGAGCTCGACGAGGCCAAGCGCCTGCGCTCGATCGAAAACGGTCCGTCCGTCGACGTTACCGCTGTGGCCCAGGGCCTGTCCGAGAAAGCAGAAGGGAGCGTAAACAATGGATAGCATGACGCTGTTTATCGCATCGCTTGCCGTCTCGTGCATCGGTGCGCTCGCCTCGGTTCTGCTGATCAAGGCCGATAACGCCGCCAAGACCGCCGGCTGCCTTATCGGCGCCGTCGCGGCCGTGCTGTCGTTCATCGCGGGCCTCGAGGCCGTGCTTGGCGACGTTTCGTCCCTCAACACGGTCTTCTTTTTCCCGTTCGCCCGTCTCGAGCTCTTGCTCAACGGCCTTGCGGGCCTGATCGTGGTCCTCATCTCAATCCTCGCCTTTGCGGGCTTCATCTACGGTCTGTCCTACTTCGATGAGTACCCGGGCAAGGTCGGGCGCGCCGGTTTCTTCATGAACACCTTCGTCGCCTCGATGATGCTCGTCATCACCGCCGACAACGTGTTCTGGTTCCTGGTCGCCTTTGAGCTCATGTCCCTTACGAGCTACTTCCTTGTCGTTATCGAGGAGAACAAGAACTCCATTAGGGGCGGTTGGCTCTACTTCGTCATCGCGCACGTGGGCTTTGTCCTTATCATGGCGAGCTTCCTGCTCATGACCAACGGCGTGGGCGGTTCCTTCAGCTTCAGTGATTTCCGTACGCATGACTTTGGACCCGCCGTCTCCTCCGCGTGCTTCGTCCTCGCGTTCTTCGGATTCGGCGCAAAGGCCGGTATCATCCCGCTGCACTCCTGGCTGCCCCAGGCGCACCCCGAGGCGCCGTCCAACGTGTCCGCCCTCATGTCCGGCGGCATGATCAAGATCGGCATCCTGGGAATCCTCAAGGTCGGTCTCGACCTGCTCGCGGGTTCGGGCGTCCAGCTCTGGTGGGGCCTCATGGTCCTGGTCTTCGGATCCATCTCGTCGGTCCTGGGCGTCGTCTACGCCCTCCACGAGCACGACATTAAGCGCCTGCTGGCCTACCACTCCGTCGAGAACATCGGCATCATCCTGCTCGGTGTCGGCGCGTCCATGACGGCGCACGCCCTGGGCAACGACGTCATCGCGACGATCGCGCTCATGGCCGCCCTCTACCACACGCTCAACCACGCCATGTTCAAGGGCGAGCTGTTCCTCGGCGCGGGCTCCCTGCTCTATGCCACGGGTACGCGCAACATGGAGAAGATGGGCGGCCTGTTCCGTCGTATGCCGGCAACGGCCATCTGCTTCCTCGTTGGCGCGCTTGCCATCTCGGCCATCCCGCCCTTCAACGGCTTTGTGTCCGAGTGGTTCACCTACCAGTCCCTGTTCAACATCTCGACGCTCTCCGACCCGGTCGTCATGGTGTTCGCCGTCGCCTCCGCGGCCGCCCTCGCCATCACCGGTGCCCTGGCCGTCACGTGCTTCGTGAAGGCCTACGGCGTCTCGTTCGCGAGCAGCCCTCGTTCCCAGGAGACCGCGAACGCCAAGGAGTCCCCGGCTCCGATGTTGTTCTCGCAGATGCTCCTCGCGGCCATCTGCGTGGTGCTGGGAATCGGCTCTCCCGTCATCGCCCCGGTTCTGGGCTACGTCGCCCAGGGCGTGCTTGCCGGCTCTGCCATCACAGCCACCTCGGGCGTGTCTCTGGTGAACGAGATTTCCGGTGCCGCCACCTCCACCCCCGCGATCGCCATCGCGCTCGTGGTCCTCACCGGCCTCGCGTTCGTGTTGAGGTCCTGCCTCGGCACCAAGGCCCCCGCTAAGAAGACCGACCCTTGGGCGTGCGGCTACGAGCCCAACGAGCACATGCCCGTCGTCGCCACGAGCTTCGCGTCAGACGTAGAGCTCTTCATGGGCCCGCTCTACACCCTGCGCGAGGTATGCACCAAGATCTGCTGGTCCATCGCGCACGTGTTCCAGAAGCTCACCGGTGTCGCCCAGGGCGTTGAGCCCCTGCCCGACCGCTTCCTGGTCGATGCACCGAGCGAGGGTGCCGATAAGCTGGCCGGCCTCGCCTCCAAGATCGAGGGCGGCAACTACTCCGTATACATCTGCTACATCGTCGCGGCGCTCGTGGTCTTCCTCGTGCTCGCCGTGGTCATGGTCTAGAGAGGGGAGAGGATATTATGAACATCGTTCTTGCGATAGCGCAGGGCCTCGTGGTCATGCTGGTCGCGCCCTTCTTCTCCGGCCTCGCCCGTGTGATTCGCGCGAAGATGCACAATCGCCGCGGTCCGTCCATCCTTCAGGATTACCGGGACCTCGCGAAGCTCATGGCGCGTCCCGAGTCCGTGAGTTCCGACTCGAGCTTCGTGCTGCGCATCATGCCGCCGCTGTTCCTCGCGGTGTCGTTCATGCTCGCCATGGGCCTGCCCATGTTCACGCTCGAGAGCCCCATGCCCGTCTTTGGTGACGCCATCGCCATCATGTACGCGCTCGCGCTGTCCCGCTTCTTCTTCGCGCTGTCCGGCGTGGATTCCTCCAACGCCTACGCGGGCTTCGGCGGTATCCGCGAGCTCCTCATGAGCGTGCTCATCGAGCCGTCCATGCTCATCGCGCTGTTTACCGTCGCCATCGTGTGCGGCTCCACGGACATTGCGACCATGGGTCAGCACATCGTTACGGGCAACGTCTCGAGCGTCGTCGCCGTCATCTTCGCCGGCGTCGCCTTCGCGGCCGCCTGCTATATGGAGCTCGGCAAGCTTCCGTTCGATCAGGCCGAAGCCGAGCAGGAGCTCCAGGAGGGCCCGCTCGCCGAGCTCTCCGGCCCGTCCCTGGCCATGATGAAGCTCGCCATGGGCATGAAGCAGGTCGTGGTCGTCGCTTGGTTCACCTCCATCTTCATCCCCTGGGGAGAGCCCGCGACCATCGGCGTCACCGCTCTCGTGGGCGCCGTCGTCTTCCTTGTCAAGTGCCTGGTCGATTTCGTTGTCTGCGGCGTGCTCGAGAACTCCGTTTCCCGTTCGCGCTTCAAGGTGCTCGGTAACCAGACCTGGGCCGTCGTCGGCATCGCGGTCCTCGCGTTCGTCTTCGTCGTCGTAGGCGTGTAGGGAGAAGGGAGAAACTATGTCAATCGAATCGAGCTTGTCCCTCTTTGCCATGGTGGCGATCGCCGTCCCCATGCTGGGCTCCCTGCTCATCGTCATGCTGCCGCGTCCCTACGCTAAATGGATCTGCGCCTTTGCCGGCGGCATCGCCACGGTCGCTTCCGTTGGCTTGGCCGCGACGTTTGCCGGAAACGGCATGAACGCGGTCGATGTAACCTGGGCGAGTATGGGCCAGACCTTGGTCATGGGCTTCATATTCGACCGGATGAGCACGCTGCTCGCACCCGCGTTCGTCGCTATCGGCCTGCTCGTCGTCATCTATTCGTTCCCGTACATGAGCGATAAGAACAAGGAGCATCCCGACGCGCCCCGTCGCCGCTTCTACGTGTACTTCTCCACGTTCATCGGCGCCATGGCCGGTCTCGCCTACAGCTCCACCATCGTCGGCCAGCTCGTTTTCTTCGAGATCACCGGCGTGTGCTCCTGGGGCCTCATCAGCTACTACATGACGCCCACGGCCAAGAAGGCCGGTATGAAGGCGCTCATCATCACCCATATCGGCGCTCTGGGACTCTACATCGGCGCGGCCTTCCTGTTCGCCGGAACCGGCACGTTCGCGCTGAGCGCGATCTCCCAGCTCGATTCCGGTATGAAGACCGTCGTGCTGCTGCTCATCCTGTTCGCCGCTTGGGCCAAGTCCGCCCAGTTCCCGCTCTACATGTGGCTGCCCTCCGCAATGGAGGCCCCCACGCCCGTTTCCGCCTACCTCCATGGCGCGTCCATGGTGAAGGTCGGCGTGTGCGTGTTCGCCCGCGCTCTTGCGAGTGCCGGCGATATCCCCGAGATCGTCGGTTGGGTCGCCATCATCGACGCCGTCGTGACCATGCTCTTCGGCTTCCTCATGTACCTGCCCCAGAAGGATATGAAGCGCCTGCTCGCCTTCTCGACGATCGCGCAGCTCGCCTACGTGTTCTTCGGCCTGGGCCTCTCCGTGTTCGGAAGCCAGATGGCGTTCAACGGCGCCGTCGAGCACATCTTCAACCACGCGTTCACCAAGACCCTGTTCTTCCTCATCGCCGGCTCCCTCAGCTTCACGCTGGGAACCCGTATGTTGCCCAAGATCCAGGGCCTCATGAAGAAGTACCCGGTCACGGGCGTGGGCTTCGCGGTCGCCGCGACCGCTATCGCCGGCGTGCCCCCCATGAGCACGTTCTTCTCCAAGTTCCAGATTATTTCCGGTGGCTTCGCGGTTGGTGCTTCCAACACGGTCATCTTCGTCCTCGTGTGCGTCATGGTCGTCGAGACCGTCGCCACCTTCGCATGGTTCCTGCGTTGGATGGGTAAGGTCCTGCCCGGTGAGCCGAGCGAGACCGTGGCCGCCGGCCAGCCCCTTCCGCGCGCCATGGCGTTCGTGTTCGTCGTCCTCATGATCATGGTCGTCGTCGCCGGTCCTCTGTCCTCTAGTTGGATGGGTTAGGAGGTAGGACATGGGTTATTCGTTAGTCAATATCCTGGGCGGTCTTCTGATCGTGACCTCCACCATGGTGGTCGTCTCGAAGACCATCCCGTCCGCCATTAAGTGGTACGCGATCCAGTCGGTTGTCCTGGTGGGCGTGCTGCTCACCCTGGGCCTCACCACCGGTGCCACCGAGCTTCTCATGTGGGCCGCGTCGGCCTTCGTCACCAAGGTGATCCTCGTTCCGTTCATTCTCAACCGTGCCTACAAAAAGATGGGTTCGCCTGCCGATAGCACGCTGACCTCCTCCATCAAGCCGGCCTGGACCATCATCCTCACCGGTCTGGAGGTGGCCATCTGCTTCGCGGTGGTCACGCGCCTGAGCCTGCCCACCGCTGAGGTGGCTACTCCGGCCCTCGCCATCAGCTTCGCGCACTTCTTCGTCGGCCTCACGTGCATCATCTCCCAGCGCAACATCCTCAAGCAAATCTTCGGGTACTGCCTTATGGAGAACGGTAGCCACGTGACGCTCGCCCTGCTCGCGCCCACGGCCCCCGAGATCATCGAGATCGGCATCGCCACCGACGCCATTTTCGCCGTCATCATCATGTCCGCCGTCGTCGTGAGGATCTGGAACGACACCAAGTCGCTCGACTCCCACGACCTGACCGAATTGAAGGGGTAGGCCATGGATGTTTCAATGCTGACGGTCGCCCTGCTCGCTTGTCCCCTTGTGTTCTCCCTGATTATGGCTGCGCTCCCCAAGACGACGTCCTACAGCGTCTTCGCGGGGCTCAACACCATCTCCGTCGCGGCGACCCTCGTCCTTTCGGTCGTCACCGCGGGAACCATGCTCTCGAGCGGGCAGAATATCGACGCCTTGGGCCTGTGGCTCCATCTCGATTCGCTCTCGTCGATCTTCGTCCTTCTGGTAGGAATCATTGGGTTCATCACCGGCGTGTACTCCATCTCCTATATCAAGATCGATATCGAGGAGAAGACCATGCCGGCCGAGCGCACCAAGCAGTACTACGCGCTGTTTAGCCTGTTCGTCTTCACGATGCTGCTCGCCTGCCTGTCCAACAACATCATCCTCACCTGGGCGGCGGTTGAGGCCACCACGCTGTCGACCGTGTTCCTCGTGGGTATCTACAAGAACAAACAGGCGCTCGAGGCGTCTTGGAAGTACGCGATGGTCTGCACCGCCGGCGTGGCCTTCGGCCTGTTCGGCACGCTGCTCATCTACGCGAACGCCGCCGATATCATGCCCAACGCGCATGAGGCTGCCTTCCTTACCTCCATCATGCCCTACGCCGACCAGTTCGACCCGATGCTCGTGCGCCTCGCGTTCGCGTTCATCGTCATCGGCTTCGGCACCAAGGCGGGCCTGTTCCCCATGCACACCTGGCTGCCCGACGCGCACTCCCAGGCTCCGAGCCCGGTTTCCGCGCTGCTCTCGGGCGTGCTGCTCAAGTGCGCCATGCTGGTGATTATCCGCTTCTACTCCCTGTCCATCATCACGGTGGGCGACACCTATCCGCGAACGCTCCTGCTCATCCTGGGCACGCTGTCCATCCTGGTGGCCGCCCTGTGCATCTTCAAGCAGGACGATATCAAGCGTCGCTTCGCGTACTCCTCCGTCGACAACGTCGGTGTGGTCGCGCTGTGCCTGGGTATCGGTGGTCCGCTCGGTATCGCCGCCTGCCTGCTGCACTGCATCTTCCACGGCTTCACGAAGGCGCTCGCCTTCTGCATGGCCGGTAACATCCAGCACATCTACCACACCCGCGACCTGAACAAGATCAAGGGCGTCGTCGAGATCGCTCCTGTCACGGCAGCGCTCACCATCATCGCCCTGCTCGCGCTCGCCGCCTTCCCGCCGTTCGCCCTGTTCATCTCCGAGTTCCTCACCTTCGTGGCCGGCATCCAGTCCGGTCCCATCTGGGTGGTCGTGCTCGTGGCCATCGGCCTCACCGGCGTGTACTTTGCCCTTACCGGCATTGCGCTCAAGTCCATCTTCGGCAAGGCGCCCGAGGGCATGAAGCGCCACGAGGTGCCCGCCCTCATGATCATCCCCGAGATCGCCCTCGCGATCGTGGTCATGTGGTTCGGTATCGCCACCCCGGTCGCCATTACGAGCGGCGTCGAGGATGCAACGTCCGTCGTTTTGAACCAGAGCGTCGAAGAGCTCCACGAGGCCCCTCTCTACCGCATGGTGTTCAGCTCCCAGACCAAGACAAGCGAGGTGAATTAGCACCATGGCAGAACCTGAAAAGAAGGACTACGCTCGTCGCTGCGAAAGCCACGTCGAGGCCCTGCGCGCCGCAGTGCCGGGCGCTATCGAGAAGGTCGAATGGCAGTGCGAGGACCAGCTGACGATCACCGTCAAGCTGGACCGTCTGCCCGAGGCCGTCCACTACCTGTACTACGAGCGCTACGGCTGGATTCCCGTGATCATCGGCAACGATGAGCGCAGCCTGTGCGGCCGTTACGCCGTGTACTACGTCATCTCCATGGAGGGGGAGGACCCCGGCTGGGTGACCGTGCGCACCGAGGTCGATCCCGCCAAGATGACGTTCCCGTCCGTGACGCCGTTCGTCCCCGCCTGCGTGTGGGGCGAGCGCGAGCTGCGCGATATGTTTGGCCTGATCCCCGAGGGCTTGCCCGATCGTCGTCGCCTGGTGCTGCCCGACGATTGGCCCAGCGGCCTGTACCCGCTGCGCAAGGACTCCATGGACTACCGCTTCCGTCCCGCTCCCGCGAGCGACATGGAAAACTACGAGTTCTTGGCCGATACCAAGGGCAAGGAGACCACGCTCGTCCCCATGGGCCCGCTGCACATTACCTCCGACGAGCCTGGCCACTTCCGCCTGTTCGTTGAGGGCGAGACGATCGTCGACGCCGACTACCGTCTGTTCTACGTGCACCGCGGCATGGAGAAGGTCGCCGAGACGCGCCTGAACTATGACGCCGTGACGTTCCTCGCCGACCGCATCTGCGGCATCTGCGGCTGCGCCCACTCGGTGGCCTATGCCGAGGCCGTCGAGCGCGCCCAGGGCATTCATGTCCCGCCGCGCGCCCAGTACATCCGCGCCATCATGCTCGAGGTCGAGCGCCTGCACTCGCATCTGCTCAACATTGGCCTTGCATCGCACTACACGGGCTTCGACTCCGGCTTCCAGCAGTTCTTCCGCGTCCGCGAGAAGTCCATGGACCTGGCCGAGAAGCTTTCCGGTCACCGCAAGACCTACGGCCTCAACGTGATCGGCGGCGTGCGTCGCGACATTTTGGCCGAGCAGAAGCTTTCCACGCTCACGACCATCCACCAGCTGCGCTCCGAGGTTCAGGAACTCGTCGACGTCTTGCTCTCCACGCCCAACTTTATTGAGCGTACGAGTGGCATCGGCATTCTGGACCGCAAGATCGCACGCGACTTCTCTCCGGTCGGCCCGCTCATGCGTGGCTCGGGCTATGCCCGCGACGTGCGCTTTGACCATCCCTTCGACGGCTACGCCGATCCGGATGTCCAAAAGATGCATGCCGCCACGGCCGACACCTGCGATGCCTTCGGCCGTACCGCCGTCCGCATCCAGGAGGTCTACGATTCGATCGACATGATCGAGACCATGCTCGAGAACTGCCCGTCGGGCCCCATCCTCACCACGGATTGGGAGTACACCCCGCACAAGTACGCCATCGGTGCCACCGAGGCGCCGCGCGGCGAGGACGTGCACTGGGCCATGCTCGGCAACAACCAGAAGTGCTACCGCTGGCGCGCCAAGGCCGCCACGTACAGCAACTGGCCGGTCCTGCGCTACATGTTCCGCGGCAACACCGTGGGCGATGCGGCGCTGATCGTCGGCTCGCTCGACCCGTGCTACTCCTGCACCGACCGCGTGACGGTGACCGATGTCGCCGCCAAGCGCGACCACGTGCTCGACAAGGAGCAGTTCGAGAACGTCTGGCGCGACAAGTCGCCGCTCGCGGGCGAGGGCACCATGGCCGCCCCGCTCGATGAGGAGGCGCTCTAATATGCTGAAGCTTTGGAAGGTTAACGCCAAGGCCGGCGACGCGACGGTCAAGTACCCGTTTGCGCCGTTCCCCACCAACAAGGACATGCGCGGCAAGCCCGAGCACAATGCCGAGCTCTGCATCGCCTGCGGTGCCTGCGGCGTGGCGTGCCCGGCCGATGCCATTCGCATGGACACCGACCTTGCGGCCGATACCATCACCTGGTCGATCGACTACGGCCGCTGCATCTTCTGCGGCCGCTGTGAGGAAGCCTGCCCCATGGAGGCCATCAAGCTCACCGAGGAGTTTGAGCTGGCCGTCATGAGCAAGGACGACCTCACCAGCAAGAGTGTCTATACGCTCGAGCACTGCTCGCGCTGCGGCAAGCCGTTCGCCCCTCACAAGGAGATCGACTACGCCAAGCGCCTGCTGCAAAAGGCCGGCGGCATGGAGGCCGAGCAGGCTGCCCGTACCGTCGGTATGTGCCAGGAGTGCAAGCGCGAGCTCGACGCCCTGCGCGCCGCCTCGGCCGTAAAGACCGGCAACGCTGCCGGCATGGCTGCCAACGAGACGCTTGCGTCCGGCGAGCCCCAGGGCCCCGGCATGGAGTATCTGGGCGGCCACGGCGTGAACCCGGAGTATATCGACCGCGAGCTCAACCCCGATGCGCCCGAGATTCCCGCCGGTCCGGCGCCGGTCGAGGGCATCATCATGGATTTTGAAACGAAGGAGGAGTAACCATGGCCGAACCCACGCTTTTGCCCGAGCGGCTTCAGTACCGCCCGACCAAGATCGAGCTCGACGAGAGCATCGAGAAGGCCAAGGCGACCCTTCTTAAGAAGATCAAGCGCTCGGTGTACGTCTACCGTGTCGACTGCGGCGGCTGCAACGGCTGCGAGATCGAGATCTTCGGTTCCATCACGCCCGTCTTCGACGTCGAGCGCTTTGGCATCAAGGTCGTGCCCTCGCCCCGTCACGCCGATGTGCTGCTGTACACCGGCGCCGTGACGCGTGCCATGCGCATGCCGGCCCTGCGCGCCTTTGAGGCCGCACCCGATCCCAAGATCGTGGTGTCCTATGGCGCGTGCGGCTGCACCGGCGGCATCTTCTACGACAACTACTGCGTCTGGGGCGGCACGGACAAGATCTTGCCGGTCGATGTCTACATCCCCGGCTGCCCGCCCAGCCCCGCGCAGACCATCTACGGCTTTGCCATGGCGCTCGGTCTGCTTGACCAAAAGCTCCATGCCGAGACCACGGTGGAGGCCGCCGGCGAGCAGGCCGATATCCTGCACCCCGGCGTGCCGTACAAGCTGCGCGTTGCCATCGAGCGCGAGGCTCGCGCCATGAGCGGCTACCGTTACGGCCGCGATCTGGCCAACGAGTTTATGGACACGCTCGAGGGCGCGCCCAAGGGCGATATCCGCGGTGCCATGGCGCTGCTCATCGACAAGCAGGACGATCCGCGCCGCGTCGAGGTGTACTCGGCACTGCAGGATCTGGTGCTGGCCGGAGGTCGCTAGATGGAGCTCACGGACCGCTCTGGTTACTTTGCGGGCCCCGGCATGCTCGGCGGCTCCTTTGGCGATGCCTCGCGCGCAAGCGACGAGGCTGCCGAGGGCGTCGCCGACCCCTGCCTGGGCCATGCGCCCGACCAGGTGGTCTTCTATGAGCTCACGCGTAAGTTTGTGGAGACCGAGGAAGACGTTCCCCAGGAGGCCTGCGACGTGCTGTACTACACGCTCGCCGTGGGCCACCACACCGGCGTGCTCGACTGCTTTGAGCCGCGCCTGTCGGTGCCGGTGGATGTGTTCTATTCGCTCGTCGACGCGCTGCCGGAGGGGGAGGCCAAGACCAAGTTCGAGGCCATCCGCTCCTTTGGCGAGTGCCAGCTCGACAAGGCGGCGGTGCCGTCGCTGCTCGAGCCCTGCGACACACTACTCGACGAGCGCGGTTTTCGCGGGTCGGCCAAGGCCGGCATCTCGGTGTTCGATGACGACTTTGGCCTGCATGCCCAGCAGGTCGCGTTTCTGATGAAGTTCCGCGATCTGGTTGAGCGCGTGCGCGATGTGTCGGGCGTGTATCTGACGGGGAGGTTGCAGTAATGGGTCACGTTGTTGATGGTCGCGTGAACGGCGCCCCGTTTGCGGGCATCGTGCTCACGGCGGGAAGCGTGCTGCGTGCCGACGATGCCGCCGGCCCCGTGCTCTCCAAAAAGATGGAAGACGCACCCATCGCCGGCTGGTACACCATCGATGGTGGTCAGACGCCCGAGGATGACATCATCGAGGTCAAGCGCGAGCGTCCGCCGCGTCTGGTCTTGGTCGATGCCGCCGACATGGCGCTGCCCGTCGGCGCCATCCGCTTGCTCGACAAGCGCGATGTGGCCCGCAAGTCGATGTTCACCACGCATTCGCTCCCTTTGTCGATTCTGATCGAGGAAATCGAGCAATCGTGCGAAGATATCGTCTTCATAGGGATTCAGCCGGGCGATACGGAGTTCTATAACCCCATGTCCCCGGAGGTCTTTGACGCCGTCGACGCCGTGTACGACGCCGTGGCCGCCAACGACTTTTCCCACTTTGTCCGCTTGGGACAAGAGCAATAGGAGCGCTTGTCCCTGCTGATTAGGAAAGAAGTGATTGACATGGCAGATTCCAAGGCGGAGTACCCCGCTCCCGATTGCCTGGCGCCCGCCGCGATCGAGGCCAAGACCGAGGCCGCCGGCGTGACCAAGGCCAACCTGCCGGTCGCAAAGGCCTTTCTGTTGGCAATGTTCGCCGGTGCGTTCATCGCCTTCGGCGGTCTGTTCTTTACCGTGTTCTTGAGCGACAGCACGCTGGGCTGGGGTGCCCAGCGCGTCGTGGGCGGCCTGTGCTTTTGCCTGGGCCTGGTGCTGGTGCTGGTGTGCGGCGCCGAGCTGTTCACCGGCAACTCGCTTATGGTCTGCGCGCTCAAGAGCAAAAAGATCACCCTGGTCCAGATGCTCAAGGCTTGGGTTGTCGTATGGGTCGGTAACTTTGTCGGTGCCCTGTTCATCGTCTTTTTGGTGTACATGGCCGGCATTTACAAGCTCAACGGCGAGGCGGTCGCCAATTCCATGGTGAGCGTCGCCGCCGGCAAGGTGACGGTCGACTGGGTGACGATCTTCTTCCGCGGCATCCTGTGCAACATCTTTGTGTGCCTGGCCGTGTGGATCGGTACCGCCGGCAAGACCGTGGTCGATAAGGTCGTGGGCATTCTGCTGCCCATCGCCGCCTTTGTGGCATGCGGTTTTGAGCACTGCGTTGCCAACATGTACTTTTTGCCCATGGGTGCCGTGATGCACGCGTGCGGCTACGGTGCCAAGGTCGCCGGCGCCGATGCCCTCAACGCTGCGGGCATTGCGTTTAACCTGTCCGCCGCCACGCTGGGCAACATCGTGGGCGGCGCGGTTCTGATCGCGCTCGGCTACTGGTTTATCTACGCCAAGAAGTCCGAGGCGTAAGGTACCGTCTGTTTGATGTTGGGCCTCCCGCGGGGCGTTGCCGTGCGGGAGGCTTTTTGGGTCTGGGGCTCGTTGCCGGGCTTTTGGCCTGTTGTGTTTGGCTGATGAAAGGGGTAATCGAGATGGCATCTGCTGTGGAGCGTGACGGTCGCGCCGTGGTGACCACATGCGGGGGATGCTATGCCGACTGCGCCTTTGCGGCACGCGTTGAGGACGGTCGCGTGGTGGCCGAGCTGCCGGTGCCGGGGCATCCGTGCGCGGCGCGTGCCCTGTGCGCCCGCGGACGGCATCGCCTGGCAATGCCGTTTGATGAGCGCGACCGGATTTTGCATCCCATGCGTCGCCGAGCTGATGGCTCGGGGTTCGATGTGATTTCGTGGGACGAGGCGTTCGCGCAGATTGCCGAGCGCCTTTTGGGGATTGTTGATGAGCACGGGTCTCGTGCGCTGGGCATGACGCTCGGCGTGCCCTCGTTCGACCGTTATTGGGGCTATCGTCTTATGCACGCGCTGGGTTCGCCCAACGTGTACGGTGCCGATGGCGCCTGCGAGGTAAGCCGTCTCACTGGTTGGGAGCATAGCTTGGGCTATAGCCCCGCCTCCGACCTGGCGCATACCGATTGCATCATGTATCTGGGGCGTTCCCTCGTCGATTCGTCGACGATGGGGGCCGTTGATGCACTCAACGATGCGCGCCGGCGCGGGGCGAAAATCATCGTGGTCGACCCCCGGCGCAGCGGCTCGGCTGCTATTGCCGATCGCTGGCTCCGCGTGCGCCCGGGCTGCGACTTGGCGCTGCTGTTGGGTATTGCCCACGTGTTGATTGCCGAGGACCTGTACGACCACGAGTTCGTCGCCCGCTATACCACGGGTTTTGACGAGCTGGCGCAGGCGGCCGGTGCTTGGACTCCCGAGTGGGCCGAGTCGATGTGCGACGTGCCGGCCGCAGAGATTGTCGCCACGGCGCACGATCTCGCTGCCGCCGCGCCTGCCGCTGTGGTGGATGCGGGTTTTCATGGTGGCATCGGTATCGCGTATGCCAATAGCACCCAGACCGCGCGCGCTATCTGCTTGGTCGATGTGCTGTTGGGCTGTATCGGGCATGCGGGCGGCGCGCTCAACCCGCCCACGCCGCTTGTGTTGGGCGACCTCGATCCCACGCGCTTTGCGACGCCGTCGGTGCCGCGTGGGCCCAAGCTGGGGTCCGAGCGCTATCCGCTGGTCGATCCGGTGCGCGGCCTGTGCACGACCATCGGTCAGTCGATTCTTGCCGGCGATTTGCGTGGGCTCATCGTCTATGCCAGTAACCCCGGTGCGGGCTATGGCAATGCACAGGCTTGGTTGGGTATTTTGCAGCAGCTCGACTTGCTCGTGACGATTGATATTCGCTGGTCCGAGACGGCGCGTGCTTCTGACTTCGTGCTGCCCGACGTGACGTATCTGGAGGCCGACCGCGGCGTGGGAACGGTCGTGGGCGCCAACGATTCGCGCGTGTTCTACCGCAACGCCGTGCTGCCTGTGCAGCATGACGACACGAGACCGGGGCGGGAGATCTTTGCCGGGTTGGCGCAGGCGTGTGGCGTGGGCGAGTACTTCCAGTTTACGTCTGACGATCTGGCGGCTGCCCAGGTGGCGCCTTTTGGGATCAATCTGGACGAGCTCAAGGAACGCGGCTGGGCCGACACGGGCGTCGCGTTGCCGTCGCGTACGGGCGAGCCGGCGATTCCCTTGGATGGCGGCAAAGTTGCGCTGGCAAGCGACGTGTGGGAACGAGCCGGCCTGGGTCGTGTACCCAACTGGATTGCTCCCATGGTGGAGCCTGGCCCAGGGATGTTTCGCCTCATTAGCGGCAACCGTCCCTTTGAGTCGCATACCTCGCTCAGGCTCGCGGCCCAAGGTGCCGCCGAGGCGGGATCGGACTTGGACGCCGTGCAGATGAACGCCGATGTCGCTGCGCGCATGGGCATTGCCGATGGCGAGGTCGTCGAGCTCGTGAGCGACGTGGGCCGTGATCGCGTACGCGTGGAGACGACGCCCTATCTGCATCCGGCGTGCATCTTCACCTCGGCCGCTCCCGGTGGACGCGCGTTTGGCGCTGAGGGCGGTGGCCGGCAGGCCCTGGGCGTCGGGCCGCTCGACCATACACCGCTGCGCTGGGACCCTTTGACGGGTGCCGCGCTCACCCAGGAAAACGCCGTTCGCGTGGAAAAGATTGTCGCACGCGGGGATAATGACGAGTAATTGACTCAGCTGATGTATTCGACTGATCCACGTTTCTTTTGAAAGGCTGCACATGAGCGATAGCCAGAACATGTCCGATGAGGTGCGCACCCGCCTGCGCGCCATTCCTTCCGTCAACGAGCTGCTTGCCGAGTGGCCGGTGGTGAAGGCGGCGGGGGAGACCTGCGACGCGGTGGTGCATGCCGCCGTCACGGCCGAGCTCGACGAGGAGCGCGCCGCCATTCGCGCCGGTGCTGCCCCGCGTTCCAAGCGCGAGCTGGCCTCGGCTATCGAGTGGCGTGCCCACCGCTCCGCGCTGCCGAGCCTGCGTCCCGCCGTCAACGCCACGGGTGTTGTTATCCATACAAATCTGGGTCGAGCCCCGCTCGCGGAGTCGGCCGCCAAGGCCGTGGCCGAGGTCGCACGCGGCTACAGCACGCTCGAGTACAGCGTGGACACCTGCTCGCGCGGGTCGCGCAAAGAGCATGCCGCGCAACTCATCCGCTCGCTTACCGGTGCCGAGGATGCGCTGGTCGTCAACAATAACGCGGCCGCCGTGCTGTTGGTGTTGGCAACCCATGCCGCGGGCAAGGAAGTCATCGTGAGCCGTGGCGAGCTCGTCGAGATTGGCGGCAGCTTCCGCATCCCCGATGTCATGGTGGCCTCGGGCGCCAAACTCGTCGAGGTCGGGGCCACCAACCGCACACATTTGAGCGACTACGAGCGTGCCATCACGCCCGATACGGCGATGATCCTTAAGGTTCATCCTTCCAACTATCGCATCGAGGGTTTCCACGAGGAGGTGGGCTCTCGGGAGCTTGCCGCGCTGGCGCATAAGCATGGCCTGCTGTTCTACGAGGACCAGGGCTCGGGCGCGCTGCTGCCCGACGATATCCTGGTTCGCGGCGGCGAGGAGACCACGCCGACCTCGGTCGCGGCGGGGCTTGATATCGTGTCGTGCTCGGGCGATAAGCTGCTCGGTGCCGCACAAGCGGGCATTATCATGGGCCGTCGCGATCTGGTCCAGGCCTGCGGGTCGCATCCGCTCATGCGTGCCCTGCGCCCGGGCAAGCTCGCGCTGGCGGCGCTCGAGGCTACACTGCGCATTTACATGGATGGGGCGAATGTGGCCCATCGCGATGTACCGGTGCTCAACATGCTCACGCTTCCGCAGGCTCATCTGGAGCGTCGCGCACGCAAGTTGCGCGAGCTGATGGTGGCAGGCCTCGATAAGGCTGGCTGCCCGTGTGCCGTGCAGGTGGAAATCGTCAAGGAGTCGTCGACTCCCGGCGGCGGCTCGCTGCCCACCGTGGAGCTGCCCACGATGTGCGTGGCCGTCTGCCCGGTCGACGGGCGCCTGTCCGTCGATGCGCTCAAGCGCTCGCTCGTCCAAGACTTCGACACGCCGGTCGTCACGCGCACCTCGCACGATCGCATTTTGTTTGACGTCCGCACACTCGTGGGCGACCGCGATATCGAGACGGCGGCATCGACGCTTGCCGCGTGCGTTGCCAAGGCGGTGCGCCGATGAGTGAGCGTGACACGTTGGTGGAATGCCCCGTTATCGTGGGCACGGCGGGCCACGTCGACCACGGTAAGTCGGCATTGATTGAGGCGCTGACCGGCAAGAATCCTGACCGCTTGGAGGTCGAGCGTCGCCGCGGTATGACCGTGGAGTTGGGCTTTGGCGAGCTGGCGTTGCCGAGTGGCAAGATCGTGGGCCTGGTCGACGTGCCGGGCCACGCGCATTACCTGCGCGCCATGGTGCAGGGTGCGACAGGCATCGACGTGGCCGTGCTGGTGGTCTCTGCCGTCGAGGGCGTAATGCCGCAGACGCGCGAGCACGTGCACGTGCTGGAGTTGCTGGGTGTCACGCATATGGTGGTGGCACTTACTATGTGCGACCTGGCCGATGCCGAGATGACCGAGCTTGCCGAGCTCGACGTCGATGACTTTTTGTCGGGTACCGTGTTTGCGGACGCGCCGATTGTGCCTGTGTCGTCCAAGACCGGCGCGGGAATCGATGACCTGCTGGCTGCGCTCGACGAGCAGGTTGCCGCCTGCTGGGGTGCCTGCCGAGCCCGTGCCGAGCTCACCGATGCCGCACCGCGTCTGCCCATCGACCGCTGCTTTACGATCAAGGGCGCCGGTACCGTGGTGACGGGAACGTTGCACGATGCGCCCGTCGCGGTGGGCGACGAGCTGATGGCTTTGCCGTCACGCACGGTCTGTCGCGTGCGCGGGATTCAGGTGCATGGCGATACGCCGCGGGCGTTGCCCGGTCAGCGTGTGGCGCTCAACTTGGTGGGCGATGCCGTCGCCACGCTCGATCGCGGTGAGATGCTCGGCGTGGCGGGCCGCTTTGGCCAGACGTTGCGCTTTATGATGACGTTTACGTATTTGGGTCGCGAGGGAGCCAAGCCGCGTGTGCTCGAGTCGGGTGCGCGTGTGCACGTGATGGCGGGTACGGCCGAGGTTGTCGGCCGCATTATGTTCATGGAGGGCGAGGCCCCCATGGCAGTGGGCGAGACCCGTACCGTGCAAGTGCGTCTTGAGGACCCGCTGCCGTTGTGCGCCGGTGACCATGCCGTGGTACTGTCGTATTCGCCGGTCATGCTCATTGGCGGCGGGCGCGTGCTGCTTTCGCGCTGCCGTCGCTCGCGCGAGCTTGCCGAAGGAGAGCGTGCGCTGTATGCGGCGCTCGAGTCCGGCGATATCGCGGGCGGTGTGGGCGCTTGGCTGGCGCTGCAGACGCTGCCGGTAACGGCGGTTGATGTTGCCGAGGCTTTGGATCTTGGTGTCGGCGAGGTCGATGCCGCACTGCGCGGGTTGGTGGCGAAGGGCGCTGCTCGCGCGCTTGCTGGCTCGGATGGCTCGCTGTATGCAGATGCTTCCGTGCTCGACGCCGCGATGGATGCACTGGCGGCGACCCTGTCAGCCATGCATGCGGCGGCTCCCAAGGAGACGGGCTTTACGCCCGGCGCCGTTGCCCATGCTGCGTGGCCTGCCGCTGATGAAGGCGTTGCCGCGGCCCTGATTGCCGAGGGCTGCTCGCGTGGCGTGTGCGCCGCCGAGGGTGCCGAGGTATTCGATCCGCATTCGGCCGCCGCTGCGGCACGCGTGGTGCGAGAGGCTTGCGAGCGGATCGTCGCGCTGCTTGACGAGGCCGGCCTGGATGCACCGGCGCTTCCCGAGGTGGGCGAACAGCTGCAGCTCGGTCGCGACACCATGACGCGTGCCCTGCGCGAGCTTTCGCTCAACCGCTCGATCGTTAAGGTCGAGCGCGACGTTGCCCTGTCTGCCGCCGCCGAGGCCCATGCGCGTGAGCTCGTCGCCGCCGCCATTGAGGCAGCCGGCGGCGCAGCCACCACGAGCGTGCTGCGCGAGGCCCTGGGTGTGTCGCGCAAACGCGCCATCAGCATCTTGGAGCACCTGGATGCCGTGCGCTTTACGGTGCTCGACAAGGACGCCGGCGGCCTGCGCTCCCTGCGCTAGATCGGCTGCTCCGCCCCACCTCCTCAGTTGCGGTGAAATAATTCCTGTTTTCCGGTTCAGATACCTCTTCCAGGAACTATTCCACCGCAACTTTGAGGGTGGCCAGCCGAAGCTGGCCACCTTGAGCCTCGAATCGGGCCGGTCGCCACGAAAAGGGCCTATCTACTACGTTTAGCCGACTACCATCAACCATTCCGAAATTCGCGAAATTAAAACCGCAGGTAGACGGTTTGCCGATTTTCTAAAAACGCTGGTATGCTCGGCCCATGCCGGTCAAACGTAGTAGATAGCCCGTTTTTGCGGCGCGGTACCAGGGCAGTTTTTTGGGGCGGAGCGGATGATTTTTCTGGGACGGGGATTAAAAAATCATTAGGCACGCAATGATTTTTTAAGGCTCTGTTAGACCAGGATTGACATTCCGCCCCGTCATCTTCT
>CALFDJ010000008.1 GCA_937950325.1 uncultured Collinsella sp. | reverse complement strand
GATTGCTATGCTTCGTTTCACTTCATAAAATATTTCGGGCCTTTCCCGCTCCGAGGGACCGAAGCGAAGCTATGGCCGACTTTCCGAGACTTCCCCCCGAAACGACCCGTCCGGATCAAACCGTCCTCTGCCGCCATGCCTCGGGTCGTCCTACGCGAGACCCTGCGCCCCGATCATCGCCGGGGCCGTCCGGGCTTCCGCTCCCTTCGGGCACCTTCTTCCCGCGCCGGCTCTCCGCGCTCGCCCCGATATACGACGCTCATTTCACAACGGGCGCAATCGAACAGCAGCTCGTACACATGCCGCCCGGACGCCAGAAAAAGGCGTCCCCGATAGACCGGGTTCTTCCGGAGGCACTGCCCCGTCTCCCGTCTCAGGCAATAACGCGTCCGCATGACGCGGCAACCCTCGGGAATCGGGCCCGCGTCGAACCCCGGCTCGATCCGACGCACACCGTGCTCGCGGTAGAAGCCGGCGGCCAGCGAATTGACGACGTTTTCCTCGGCGGAAAGCTCCGTATCCGGGAAAAGAGCCCGAAGATTCTCCTCCCGGCGGGACCGGCGGACATAACATGCCGCCCGCCCGGCATCGAGCCGCGAAAGCGCCTCGCGCCTCAGCTCGTTCAGCAAAGAAACGGGCACGAAGCGAGGCATGTCCCAGCGCACCTCGATCCGGCATACTTCATAGCTCGTGTCGCCGGTCTTGGCCGTCTGCGCCCGGACCGTCCGTTCGGCCCGCAACGGATCGAGCGCTTCGTCGAAACGGCCATCGCGCGAGGCCGTCGCCTGCGACGAACCGTCCGAGAACGTCACCGATATCCGGTTCCGAGTCACTTCAACGGCCGCCTCGACAGGCAGCGTCCGACGGGAACGGCTGCGCTCCAGCGCCTCCGAAAAACGACGGTCGTAATTGCGGAAAATCGCCGTCCCGCACCCGATTCCGTCCATGCGGTTCGGATAGACGCGGCCGTCCTCCGTCCGGTTGACATAGGTCCCCCTCAACTCGCCCGTCTCGTCCGCGAAACAGATGCCGTCGCCGGGGGCAAGCGCGATCTTTCCGCTCATCCCGAACCACTCCCGACCCGCCGAGACAACCGTCCCGACCGCCTCGCCGAGCGACTTGGGCGTATCGAGCGAAGCGACCCCGGCCGCCGGTCCGTCCAGGAAATAATGCGTCGAGCCGCGCGAGAAGCTCTTGGCGGGATCGGGCTCGAAATCGAGCGCGACGCTCCCCTGCGAGGCCCGTTTCAAATCCGGCCGCCGGAAAAATATTTCATCCAGCCGGCTACGGTACCATCCCACGACGTTGCGCACATAGGCCATATCCTTCAGCCGTCCCTCGATCTTGAAGGAGCCGACTCCGGCGTCGATCATCTCCTCGAGCCGGTCCGATAGGTTCAGATCGCGTACCGAAAGCCAGTGCCGGGCCCGCCCCTGCGAACGCATCCGGCCGTCGAGCAGTTCGTACGGCAGCCGGCACGCCTGCGAGCAATCGCCCCGGTTGCCGCTGCGGGGCCCCATCGAACGGCTCATGAAGCAGCGGCCGCTGTAGCAAACGCAGATCGCCCCATGCACGAACGCTTCGATCTCGAGGCCGGGCGCGGCCCCGGCGATCCGCCGCATTTCGTCGAGCGAGGCCGCCCGTTCCACGATCAGCCTCGTGAAGCCCGCCTCGTACCAGAAGCGGGCGCGGACCGGGTCCATATTGAATATCTGCGTCGAGGCGTGCAACTCGATCGGAGGCAGATCCATACGCAGAAAAGCGGCATCCTGCACGATCAGCGCGTCGGCTCCGGCCCGGTACATGTCGCGGGCGATCCACTCGGCCTCGGACAGCTCGCTCTCGTAGACGAGCGTGTTCATCGTGACGAAGACCTTGGCCCCGAAACGGTGGGCGTAATCGCACAGCCGGCCGATCTCGTCGGCCGGCACGGCCGCGCCGGCCCGCGCGCCGAAAGCCGGCGCGCCGACATACAGCGCATCGGCTCCGCAGTCGATCGCGGCGCATCCGTGAGCGTAGTCCTTGGCCGGAGCCAGCAGCTCGACGATTTTTCCCGTGCCCATGGCGCAAAGTTAGCAAACAATCGTCAATTCCGCGTCCCGTCGTCCGGACGGAACGCCGCCCGACTCACGGAAAACATCCGACGCGAAAAACGGCGCCGGGAAAAAACCGGCACAGACCGGGCATGCAGACCACGCCGAAATCCGCAATGCGCCGGCCCCCGGTCATTTCACGACACGCATCGCGGAAAGAAACGGCACAATTTTGCTATCTTTGCAAAACTCCCGTTCGGCATGTCCGAACCGAATCTGCACCGCACTTATGAAAAGAGGATCATTCGCGAGCCGTTTCGGCACGATCGCCGCCGTCGGAGGCTCGGTTATCGGACTGGGCAACATCTGGCGCTTCCCGTACGTGGCCGGCGAGAACGGCGGGGCGGCCTTCATTTTGATCTATCTGACGATCAGCTTTCTGATTTCCATTCCGATCATGCTGTCGGAATTCAGTCTGGGCCGTTCGACCAAACGCAACTCGATGCGCGCGTTCAGCAAACTGGCCCCGGGCACGAAATGGAAATGGGTGGGCTACATGGGCATTCTCTGTGCTTTCATCATTCTGTCGTTCTACTGCGTGATCGCCGGCTGGTCGCTCGAGTTTCTCAAGGAATCGGTGCTGAACCGCTTCCACGATCGCACGCCCGAGCAGGTGGCGGCGGCGTTCGACGGCTTCGTCGCCAGCGGCTGGCGACCGATCGCATGGACGCTCGTATTCATCGCGGCTTCGGCTTTCATCGTCTACTCGGGAATCGAAAAGGGAATCGAACGGTACAATAAAATCCTGATGCCGATGCTGTTTCTGCTGTTGTTCGGCATGGCTCTCAATGCGCTGACGCTCGACGGCGCGCGCCAGGGGATCGACTTTCTGCTGAAGCCCGACTTCAGCAAGATCACCGGAACGACCGTACTGGAAGCCCTCGGACAATCCTTCTTCTCGATGAGCCTCGGCATGGGCTGCATGATCACTTACGGCTCCTATCTGCGCAAGAACGAGAATATGTTCCGCATCGGGGCGATGGTCTCGCTGTCGGACATTACGGTGGCCGTCCTTTCGGGACTGGCCATTTTCCCCGCCGTCTTCTCGTTCGGCATCTCGCCCACCTCGGGTCCGGAGCTGGTTTTTTTGACGCTGCCGAACGTTTTCGCCCGGATGAGCGGGGGCTATGTGATCTCGGTCGTATTTTTCGTCCTGCTGTTCTTGGCCGCAATCACCTCGTCGGTCTCGCTGCTCGAAGTCATCATCGCCTACCTGTCGGAAGAAATGCGCATCACGCGGTCGAAAGCCATCGTCTGCACGGCCTGTACCGTAGCCGCAACCGGATCGCTCAGCGCGCTGTCGATGATGCCTGGTTCGGTCCTGACTATCGGAGGAAAAAATCTGTTCGATCTGTGCGACAGCCTGTCGTCGAACCTGATGATGCCGCTGGGCGGTCTGTTCATCGTGCTGTTCGCAGGCTGGGTGCTATCGCCCCGAAAGCTGCGCGACGAAATGACCAGCGGACTGAAATACGGGACCCGCGTCTTCCCGGTCGTCCGATTCCTGATCCGGTTCGTCATCCCCGTAGTGATCGGTATCCTGTTCGCCAGCCGGATCGGGCTGCTGTTCTAAAGGAGCCGGCCCGTCAGCGGATGCGGCGCCGGAACTCGGCCGCTACGACCGCCGTGGCCATCGCCACGTTCAGCGACTCGGACGTGGGCGCCGCTCCCGGATAGGGCGGTATGAAAAGGCGCCGGGTAACGCAGCGGGCCGTTCCGGACGAGATGCCGTTTCCTTCGCTGCCCATCACGACGATGCCGCCGGCGGAAAGCCCGGCCCGGTAAATATCCTCCCCCTCCAGAAACGTCCCGTACACAGGCGTTCCCCGCTCCGCCGCACGGGTAAGGAACGATTCCAGCGCCGTATAGTGCACCCGCACGCGGGCAATGGCCCCCATCGTAGCCTGAACGGCTTTCGGCCCGAAACAATCGGCGGTGTTTTCCGAGCAGACGATGTCGCGAATGCCGAACCAGTCGGCCAGCCGGACGATCGTTCCCAGATTGCCGGGGTCCTGCACTCCGTCGAGCGCAAGCGCCAGATCGTCCGTCCCCGTGCCGGCAGACAACCGATAGCGGGGCAGCTCGATCAGAGCCAGCACCGGCGTCGGCGTCTTCAGCGCGCTGATTCGCTCCATCTCCTTGGGCGACACGCGTTCGGTATCGACACTCCCCGCCTCGCTCCGGTCTTCCTCGCCGCAACGGAAAATCTTGCGCACGCGGAATTCCGAGGCGAGCATCTCGCCTACGAGCTTCTCCCCCTCGGCCACGAACAGGCCGGAGGCGGCACGCTCCTTTTTCGAGGAGAGCGAGCGCACGAAGGCTATTTCGGACTTGATCACGGCAATCGGATTATCCCGCCCCGAACGCCGGTGCGGTCCGACAAAGATAGACAAGACGGACCGAATCCCCAAACCGCCGGTCGGCTCCGATACCCGGATACGAAAACGCATGCCGCTTTCCGACCATAGGGCATCGCACCGGAAACGTTTTCCCGCAGGAAACGAGTCTCGGGCATGCCGAATCTCGCCCCCCAACTCCTACCGCAAGGTCCCGACGGATACGACGGACCCGCGCGGCATACCGGCGACGATCCCCGAAAACTTTCCCGCGCCGGCTTGCACAATCGAAAATCTATCCGTACCTTTGCGACTCAGAAACTATTCTGAGCCAGAAGACAGTTTCAGCAAGGGAAGACAATCCATAACTTACTGATAAATAATGTCTGACAAAAAAACCGCCCGTCTGATCCTCGAGGACGGCACTCAATTCGAAGGGTACTCCTTCGGCGCCGAAACGTCCGTTTCGGGCGAAGTCGTCTTCAACACAGCCATGACCGGTTATCCCGAAAGCCTGACCGACCCGTCGTACAGCGGTCAGATCCTCGTGTCGACCTATCCGCTGATCGGCAACTACGGAGTTCCGCAGTTTACGGAGCAGGACGGTTTGCTGCGCTTTTTCGAATCGGACCGTATCCACATCCGCGCTCTGGTCGTCTCCGACTATTCGTTCGAGCACAGCCACTGGAACGCGAGCGAAAGCCTCGGACAGTGGCTCAAGGACAACGGCGTGCCGGGCATTTGGGGCGTGGACACGCGCCGGATCACGAAGATCATCCGCGAGCGGGGCGTCATGCTCGGCAAGCTCGTGATCGAAGGCTCGCCCGAGCCCGCGGAGTTCGTCGATCCGAACAAGGAGAACTTGGCGGCGCTCGTCAGCACGAAACAGGTCGAAACGTACGGGAACGGGAAGTACCGGATCGTACTGGTCGACTGCGGCTGCAAATACAACATCGTGCGCTGCCTGACGAAGCGGAACGCGACGGTGATCCGCGTGCCTTGGGACTACGACTTCACGCAGATCGACTACGACGGCGTGATGCTGTCGAACGGCCCCGGCGACCCGCAGCAGTGCGGGGCGACGATCGCCAACATCCGCAAGGCGATCGCGCTGGGCATTAAGGACTCGCTCGAGATTATCCAGGAGACAGGTGTTGGCAACGATGAGGCCAACCAGCTGTTCATGTTTACGCAGTGGTCCGAGATGATGACGGAGTTCGCTCGCACGGGTAAAACCTCGACGGTCGTGCTGCCGAGCGATTTCTCGCAGTCGGCCTCGATGTTCGAGCAGATGCTGACAGCCAGCAAAGTTCAAAACGATTCGAAGGAGTAGACACGCGTGAAATACACCGTCGTTTGCGTCGGTAAGCTCAAGGAGCGCTTTTGGAAGGACGCGTGCGCCGAGTACACCAAGCGCCTAGGTGCCTATGCCAAGGTGGATATCCGCGAGGTGGCCGATATCGACCCGGCTAAGGCGGGCGGCGTGGATGCCGCGCGCGACAAGGAGGGAGCGGCGATACTTGCAGCCCTGCCGCCTCGAGCGCATGTGATCCTGCTGGCCATTGAGGGCAAAGAGCGCTCGAGCGAGGAGTTTTCGGCGCGGCTCGATGATCTTATGCTGCGTGGTAACAGCGACATCGCCTTTGTGATTGGCGGATCGGACGGCGTGAGCGATGACGTGCGCGCCCGCGCCGACGAGATGCTCAGCTTTGGACGCATTACCTTGCCGCATAACCTGGCGCGCGTGGTGCTGCTGGAGCAAATCTACCGCGCCTGCAAGATCAGTCGTGGCGAGCCGTATCACAAATAGGTCGGCAATACGAAACAATGGCGTGGGACAATACCTTTCGTTTTGAGGAATGTGTCTGAAAGGACTATGCGATATGAAGATTGGATTTGTCGGTTTTGGCAATATGGCGAGCGCTATGGCCGATGGCTGGATCGCTGCCGGTGTAGCTGCGAGCGACATGTGCGCCTGCGCGGGTCGCTACGACGCACTGGTTGAGCGCTGCGAGGCGCGCGGCATGGTCGCCTGCCATGATGCCGCCGAGGTTGTCGCCGCATCCGATATCGTGGTCGCTGCGGTCAAACCGTACATGATCGAGAAGGCATTCGCCCCGCTCAAGGACATTCTTGCCGACAAGGTCGTTCTGTCGGTTGCCTGGACTTGGGACAGTGCCAAGTGGGAGCAGGTCCTGCCGGGCGTCGCGCACATCTCGACGGTGCCCAACACACCGGTTTCGGTGGGCGAGGGCGTCATCGCCTGCGAGAAGGCTTCCACGCTTAGTGATGAGCAGAGCGCAGTGGTGCTTGATCTGCTTGGCAAGCTCGGTGCGGTGGTCGAGCTCGATACGAGTCTGCTGTTTGTGGGCGGTGCCGTGGGCGGTTGCGCCCCGGCGTTTGTCGCCATGGCGATCGAGGCTCTGGGCGATGCGGCTGTCAAACACGGTATTCCGCGCACCGATGCCTATCGCATTGTGAGCCAGATGGTGCTGGGTACGGCAAAGCTGCAGCTTGCAACCGGTCAGCATCCCGCAGCGATGAAGGATGCCGTGTGCTCGCCCGGCGGTGCTACCATCAAAGGCGTCGTCGCGCTCGAGGACGCCGGCATGCGCAGCGCCCTCGTCAAGGCCATCGACGCAACCCTCCAGTAAACTGACCAATAAGGGACAGATTTATTTTGGCAGGTTTTTCCTGCGGTTTTGTACCTTGAGCAAAAAGCGCCCCGCAACTGGCTCAATTCCAGTTGCGGGGCGCTTGCGTTTGCCCAGATAAAACCGACCAAAATAAGCCTGTCTCTTTTTGGCAGGTTAGTCCCAGAAGCTGTCTTCCTCATCCTCGGACTTGGGGCCGCGGTCGACATACATCTTATGGGTGCGCTTCTCCATCACAAAGGCAAGAATCGCAAATAGCAGGATGCCGCCGGCGAAAAGGATGGCAAAACCGGTGCGGGTGCCAAACAAAAAGGAAAAAACTGCGTCCATTGGGTGCCTTCTTGCGTAGTTGAGTTGGGTCGTAAACGCTCATAAGTATATACTTGCCCATACATGTACAAGGTTGCAACCTAAATGGAATGTATATCGCCGGAGGATCTAATGCTTGATATCAAGTTTGTTCGCGAGAACCCCGATGCCATCGATACCGCCATGGCAAATCGCCAGACGTCTTGGGATCGCGAGAAGTTCTTTGAACTCGACGACGAGCGCCGTGCCGTCATCACCGAGGTCGAGGAGCTCCAGGCCACGCGTAACGCCGAGTCCAAGAAGATTGGCGCCCTGATGAAGGAGGGCAAGAAGGACGAGGCCGAGGCCGCCAAGGAGGCCGTGCGCGCCGTCAACGAGAAGATCGACGGTCTGGCCGAGCGCCGTACCGCTCTTGAGCAGGAGCAGTACGACTTCATGGCACACCTGCCCAACATTCCGTGCGAGGCCACCCCGTACGGTAAGGACGAGGACGAGAACATCGAGCGTCGCCGCTGGGGCACCCCGCGCGAGTTCGACTTCGACTTTAAGCCGCACTGGGATCTGGGCACCGATCTGGACATCCTCGACTTCGAGCGCGGCAACAAGCTCTCCGGTAGCCGCTTCACCGTTCTCGGTGGCGCCGGCGCCCGCCTGGAGCGCGCCCTTATCAACTTCTTCCTGGACACGCACACGAGCCGTGGCTTCAAGGAGTGGTGGCCGCCCATCGTCGTCAAGCGTCAGACCATGTTCGGTACGGGCCAGCTGCCCAAGTTTGAGGACGACGCCTATCACGTCTCGGGCGACAACTTCCTGATCCCTACCGCCGAGGTCGTACTGACTAACCTGCATGCCGGTGAGGTTCTGGACGCCGACACTCTGCCTCGCCGCTACACTGCCTTCACCCCCTGCTTCCGCGAGGAGGCCGGTTCCGCCGGTCGCGACACCCGCGGCATCATTCGCCAGCACGAGTTCGACAAGGTCGAGATGGTCAAGTTCGCCAAGCCGGAGGAGTCCGACGAGGAGCTCGAGAGCATGACCGCCGAGGCCGAGTACCTGCTGCAGCAGCTGGGCCTGCCGTATCGCGTGATTAGCCTGTGCACCGGCGACCTGGGCTTCTCTGCCCGTCAGACCTACGACGTCGAGGTTTGGCTGCCGAGCTACAACGCCTACAAGGAGATCAGCTCCTGCTCCAATTGCGGCGACTTCCAGGCCCGTCGCGCCAACATCAAGTATCGCGACCCTGAGAACTTCAAGGGCTCGCGCTACCTGCACACCCTTAACGGTTCCGGCCTGCCGGCTGGCCGTACCATGGCTGCCATTCTGGAAAACTACCAGAACGCCGACGGCACCATCACGATCCCCGAGGTTCTGCGTCCCTACATGGGCGGCCTCGAGAAGATCGAGCCGGTCGCGTAAGCTAGCTGCATAGGCGATTTGCGAGGGCGCTCCTTTTAGAGGCGCCCTTTTTGTGTACGGCTATACCATGCCGTGCGGACAGCTCGATAGAAAACACACGAACAGACGTTCTGTGTACATGCATTTACCTGCTATGCTTTTACTAACTAAGAGCAAGAGAAAGGGGATGCGATGGAGCTGTTCGACGAGCGGGTTGTTTTGTTCCAGAGCGATGAGGGTGGGGAGCACCTGCTGGTAACGTGCGAGCCGTCGGGTATGGGTGGCTTGGTGGTTCGGCAGACGAGTGAGGGACCATTGACGCAATGGTGCTATGAGGAGTCGCCGCATGTGGTCGAGACGTTTGTGGCGCATGAGGCGCTTGTTGTCCTTGAGCACTTCTATGGCGTTGGAACTTCTAATCAGGTGGCCCGAATGCTGAGCATTTCGTTTGCCGACTACGACTGTGCCCAACGGGTGCGGTCGCTTCTGGGGGAGCTTGGCGCTGGGTTCGATGTGATTGAAAAGCCAATCGATCGCACGAGAAGCGCTGATGCTTGTGGTGCAGCGTGACAAATTGCGGTCCGCGCGAAAAAAGTTTGAGATTTTGCTTGACTCTAACGAGCTAAAGTGGTTTTATATGTCTTGCGCTGCGGCGTTACCTCAGCTGGATAGAGGGTCTGACTACGAATCAGAACGTCATAGGTTCGAATCCTATACGCCGCACCAATTGAACTTAAAGCCTCCGGCAACGGGGGCTTTTCTTTTACGTAAACACCGCATGGATTCGAACCTCGGTCGAGGCGCGGGCGTAAAGAAAACGCGGAGCGTTTTTAGCCCGCGGGCGAGCGCGCCGGCAGGCGGGCGAAGCCGGTGCGGATCCGCGCAAGCGGATACGCGGAATCCTATACGCCGCACCAATTGAAATTGAAAGCCTCCGGCAACGGGGGCTTTTCTTTTAGGCGGACCCCGCATGGATTCGAACCTCGGTCAAAGGGGACTATTTCTCATCGACTCGTGTAAGATTTCGAGTATGCGCCTCGGTGAGCCCGTGGCGCGCTCTTTCTTTAGACGATCGATCAGGGTGATATTTCGTGGCAGAGCGTCCGACATACAAGCTCAGGTTTCTCGATCCCAAAAAGCGCTTTTCGACCATGCCCGAGCAGCCTGCGGGACGTTCGTATGGCGTGGTTTGGAAGCTCTTTGGCGAGGACCCGCATGAATCATGCTATGTCGTCGAATTCGTCGGCAAAAGCCATGTGTCGCTTTTGGGCTACGTGAGCGTTTCGGGTGAGGTCTATAAGGTGGACCGTCCCGTTAACGAGATGTCGCTGCCCGACGATCCCGACATGCAACTGATTCTCGACGAGTCCGATTCCAACATCGGTGAGATTGCGGTCAGGGGTACCGATGGGACGATGTACTCCCGGGCGCGAGTCATCGGCTCTCCCGAAGGCACCATGCGCGAACAATCCGATCGCGAGACGTGGAATTCGACGCGCAGCCTTCGCTACGGCGAGTTCATGGCCTCGATGTTCTTGCGTTACGTGGTATTTGCCGATTCTGAAAACGCTGTCTTAGGCACGGCAGACGGTGACGGCCTCGACGAGGGCATGAAAAATGCCGTCGACAAGATCAAACTTGTAAAACTCCCCGAGCCGGTTGAGGTACTGCTGGGTTTTGATTCCACGCCGCTGCCCGATGCAATCGAAACGTTGCTCTACCGCATTGACCATGCAGATAATCCAAGTGGCATTGAGCGCTATGCCGCCGCTTTGATGGGCGAAGTTAATCTGCCACGCCTGCGCACCATCGCGGCCAAAACCGAAATGAGCCTGGCGCGCATCGATCGCTCGAGGCTCTTCTATCTCAATTTTGACCGTAGCCTGCTGGACCAGGACGAGATCGATACCCTGCTTGCCGTCGAGTGCCGCCTGAACCGCCTATCGGGCATCCTTGAGCGTATTGGGGCAGGGTTGGGCCCCGTTGCCTCGTCGCCAAGCTTTGAGGGCTGCTCGCTCTTTGACCTATGGCATATCAGCAAGACGACAAACGACGTTCCTCGCTTGCTCGAAACGCTGTCGAATGACAACCCGTGGGCCAAGCCGGGGACGGTTGCGTGCCAGCCGGGTGGCGAGTGGGACGTTCGCACTCGCTTTGCACGTCTCGTAGAAGCGCTCAACGTGGTCACGCGGCTCGACTATACCTATCGAGCGAACGTTGCCGAGGGCATCATGCTGGTGCGATTTGGCCGCACGGTTGTCGATGCTATGCCGCAGCGCGAATACGATGCTCAAGATGACGCCTGGCGCGAGGTGGATGAGCCTAAGCGCACGGCATGGGCCACTGAGCACGATGCGCGTATCGCGCTTACACTCGCGGCGGCTTGCTTTGCTTCGGGCACTCGCATCACGCGCTGCTACGTGCAGATTGCGGCTCCCGACGGCGAGCAGGGCGAGCGCGTTGTCGAAACGTATTCCTTTGGCCGTGCGGCCTATCTGGCTGATTGCGTTTCTGTCGCCAAGGATCTTGAGAGCATGGATATGGACGACATGCCCTGCAAGCATTTGCTCGAGGCATATGAGGCAGATGCTCCGGACATGATTGAGCCTGCAGAGGTTCACGCCCGACCACGTGATGACCATCGTTCATTGCCGCCTGCGCTTCGCGATTTGCTGCTCGCTGATACGGCTGACGAGCTTGAGGTCATGGAGGAGGACAACGATCCGTATGTCGCCCGTGTCGTCGAGCTGCGCGAGCAATTCAAAGTTGACCGAGCTGGTGCTTTCGAGGGCTTTTCTCGCCTTGTCGAGGAGCTGGAAGCCAAGTGTACGGTTGCTGAGCTTTTGGCGACGGGCCCAGTGCAGACCCAGTTCTGCGACAACCAGCTGGTGCGCATGGTGCTGCCGGTGATGGAGGAGGACCGTTCCGTGCGTATCCTTCGCGCTCCCGATGCGCTGTATTTTGCCCAG
Organism: uncultured Collinsella sp.; assembly: GCA_937950325.1. Classification (GTDB taxonomy): domain Bacteria; phylum Actinomycetota; class Coriobacteriia; order Coriobacteriales; family Coriobacteriaceae; genus Collinsella. The sequence goes on along the minus strand of CALFDJ010000008.1, from coordinate 138,353 downwards.
CACGAGATTTGCAGCTTTTACGCCGAACAAGAGAACTTTGAGCGTGCGCTGCCCGAGGTGCGTCGTCTCTACGATTTGGCACGCTCGTCTATGCAGTCTCACTTTGCCCTGATCAACGTGCTGGCACGTCTGGAGCGCTATGACGAGATTATCGAGGTGGCGCGCCACGGCCTGCGCATCGCCAGCGACCGAACTTCGATCGGTTACCTGTTCTATCGCCTGGCATTCGCCTACTGGAACTGCGACCAGCTCGAGCTGGCGCTGGCGTGCTACCGCCTGGTGCCGCGCGGCGAGGAGTCGGGTGGCAGTGCGCAGGAGGAAATGCAGGGCCTTATGAACGAGATGGGCGTCATCAAACCGCCCACGTTTGAGGAGGCTGTCGAGACTATCCGCAAGGCAGGTCTTGAGCTGCCGCCGGTGCCCGCCGTGACCAATCAACTCGCGGATGCCGCCGTGCAACTCGTCGACAACGGCTTCTTTTTCCTGGCGCGCGGCTGCATCTATCAAATGTGGCGCACCATGGGCAACGATGAGCTCGGCTCCCTCAACCGCTCGCTGGGGTAGGGGCGGTATAGAGGGGCCGCACCGCGCTATTTGTATCGGCGCGGGCGGAAGGACCCGACAGAATCGGTAAGGCATAAAGCCGCCGAGCCTGCTAAAACTGTTAAACTCTGCTAAAGTTGCTAAACTTTGTTAAAGTTGTTAAAACTGGCAGAGGAGGTCGAATGTCAAAAGCTGTTAATCCCTTTAAGCCAACAGCGGGCATGAATCCACCTGAGCTTATCGGACGCGACGCTGTTTTGGATGACTTTGCCGAGGCTCTTGAGAATGGCCCTGGTGCCCCCGATCGACTCATGCGCATCTCGGGTGTCCGAGGCACGGGTAAAACGGTGCTCCTCAACGCATTGGGCGATCTTGCGCGCAAAAAAGGATTCGAGGTTGTCGACGTTGCCTCAAATGCCGGTTTTTGCGACAGAATTCTCGAGGCTCTGCAGCGAAATGTTCGTCTTGCATCAATGTCGATTTCCCCATCGATTTTAGGAGTCAGCCTTGGCTCCGTGGAACTGTCGAAGTCAGCCTCTCATCTGGGCGAGGCGATGTACGATGCCGCGAAGCGAGGTGGTTTGCTCATCACACTCGATGAGATTCAGGACGCCTCAACTGAGGAAATGCGCGAGCTGGGTAATGAAATGCAGCTCTTGATTCGCCAAGGGGCGAATGTCGCCTTTGCATTCGCTGGTTTGCCAACCTCTGTGGATGGCGTGGTGGTGGATGATACGTTGACGTTCCTTCAGAGGGCGAAGCATATCGAACTCACGCGGCTTTCAGATTTTGAAGTCGGCGGATCGTTTGAGGATACGATGAGGCGTGCGGGCAAGGAACTCGACGAAGGCGTTGCTGAGCTTTTGACAAAGGCTTCGGCAGGCTATCCCTTTATGGTCCAGTTGGTCGGATATTACGCTTGGCAGGTTGCTGCGCGCAGCGGGTCGGAGAGCGTGAGTGAAGAGGCGGCTCGCAAGGGTGTCCAGGCGGCTCTTGATAGTTTCAATGCCATGGTGATTGCCCCCGCGCTGCGCAGGGTGTCGGAGCGGCAGTTTCAATATCTCGCGGCGATGGCGCAATGCGAAGGCGGCGAGATTACGAACGGTGATATTGCCAAAAAGATGGGATTGCCGGCGAATAAAGTCGGGTCGTATCGCAAACGTCTGATCGATACGGGACTGATTGAGCCTGCCGGCTACGGCTGTGTTTCGTTTGCAATTCCGTACATGCGCGATTATCTGTTGGAGACCATTCGAGCGGACTAATAAAGACTGGAGGCATCGACGCCGCCGCTGTGGTTGCCCCCGCATCTTTGTCTCAATCTGTAACATCTAGAGGGGATTACGGCATGCAGGTGTTTCAGATTGAGACATTTGCGGATGGCGCTGACTGTTTGTCTAAATCTGTAACATCTGGACGAAGATTCGGCCTGTAACTGTTACAGATTGAGATGATTGACTGAGACGTCTACTGGCAAATCGGAATCGCTCCAAAATTCCCCCTTGCCCATCCTTGGCTGTTTGGTTACTATAGAACGGCTGTTACGGAGAGCTGACCGAGAGGCCGAAGGTGCTCGCCTGCTAAGCGAGTATGCCCCAAAAGGGCATCTGGGGTTCGAATCCCCAGCTCTCCGCCAGTTTAACTTTAAAGAAGGGTCCCATCGAGGGCCCTTTTTTATTATCGAGAAAGGACGCTGGGGATTCGAACCCGAGAGGGCACGGGCGTTAAGCAAACGCGAAAGCGTTTGTAGCCCGTGGGCGAAAAGCCGCCAGGCTTTGAAGCCGGAGGGCATGCGTAGCATGCCCGGACATCCCCAGCTCTCCGCCAGTATGACTTGAAAGAAGGGTCCCATTTGGGGCCTTTTTTAGTTGAACCACGTTAGCTGGGGATTCGAACTCTCAAAAAATGAGGCGCCCCGTTGGACGTCTCATTTGGTTCGATGTGATAACGCTTTGGCCCTACACCTCAGGAGCCTTGGCGACGGTCTCGCTCTCTGCCGCAAGTGGGCGGTTGTCGATGCGGCGGCCCAGACGGTCGAGCTTCACGAGCAGCCACTCGATGGGATTGGGCCCTGCGCCTTCCTCGTCGGCGACCAGGTCCATGACGGCGACCTCGGTGCCGTCCTGCTTGAGCGTAACGCTGCCTACCTTGTCGCCAACATGCACCGTGCCCGAAAGATCGTCGTAGCTAACCTTTTCGGTCACCTCGCCGGCAAGGGAAAACACGGTCGCTTGCGCCGTAGGATCGGCGAGCGTGGCGTCGATCGTCTTATCCGTCCAGTCGGTTTGGCCAATGCGCGCCATAAGCGGGTTGCCGTTGGCGGTCTTTTCCTGCGTGTTGGCGATTGCGACCGTCACCTTGTGACCGTAGTACCAATTGGCAAGGGTTGCGGTATCGGTAAAGCGCTGGTCGGTGGTGGTGGAGTTCAAAACGACGGTGTAGATCTCGTCGCCGTCGCGGTTGTAGGCGCTCGTAAAGCAATAGCCCGCGTCGTCGGTGGTGCCGGTCTTGCCGCCGATGTTGCCATCTTGGCCCAGCAAATAGTTATGCGTGTCCATGGAATGCGAATGGTCGGTGCCGTCGGCGCCCGTGACTTCGATCCAGGAATCCTCGCTCGCTACGACCTCGCAGATCGTGTCGTTTTTCATAGCCTCCTGCATCATCAGCGCTACGTCGTGTGCGGTTGAGTGCATATTGCCAGCCCACTCATCAAAGTCCAGACCATGCGGGTTTTCAAAAAGCGTACCGGTGCAGCCGAGCTTCTTAGCGCGCTCGTTCATGGCCTTCACAAATGTGGCCTCGGCGTCTTTGGTCTTAGGGTCGATCTTCTTGCCCACATATTCGGCAAGCACGATGGCGGCGTCGTTGCCCGAGGGAATCATCAGGCCGCGCAGTGCCTGCTCCACGGTAAGCTCGTCGCCTTCGAGCAAGCCAGCGGTCGAATTACCCACGGTGGCTGCGGCGTTGCTCACCGTGACCTTCTCGTCCATCTTGCAATTCTCGACGGTTAGGATTGCGGTCATGACCTTGGTGATCGAGGCAATCTTGACCTGCTCATCGGCGCCGCGGGCATAGTAGACGGTACCGTCTTTGCCCATGACGAGGGCATTGGTCGCATCGATATCGGGCAGGTTTTCGGCCGTGATGCCGCGCGCATCGGCGGTTTTGCCGCAAACATTGTCGGTCGTGAGCACTTGGGCGCCGGCGACGGTGGGCGCGCCAGCGGCAAGGGCGATAGCGCAGACAAAGCCGGCGGCAAGCTGGGCTGAGCGCTTTGCAAAAGAGGTGAGGGACTTCACAGATTTCGCTTTCGACGGGATGGTCTCTTCTGAAACTAGAGTATATCGTTTGCCGGCGTCGGCGATCATCGCGTGCGCGCGTGGCCCACATCCGCACCCGAACGGGCACAAGGGTGCTTAAGGCCGACTTAATCACCCACGCTTGTTGTGTGTGGCGTGCGTCGCCTCGGGCATAATGGAGCGCGAGAGGAGCACGCATGAACGAGCGCATTTTGGTAGTTGATGACGAGAAGGCCATCGCCGACTTGGTTGGCATCTACCTTACAAAAGAGGGCTTTGATGTCCAGATTGCCTATAGCGGGGCCGATGCTGCCAAGGCGATTTTGGAGCAGGAGTTTGATTTGGCGCTGCTGGATGTCATGCTGCCCGATATCGATGGGTTTGAGCTGCTGCGTACGATCCGTTCCAGCCATACCTATCCCGTGATCATGCTGACGGCGCGCGATGCCCAGCAAGACAAGATCGGGGGCCTTTCGCTTGGCGCGGACGATTACGTGGTTAAGCCGTTCCGTCCGCTGGAGCTCATCGCGCGCGTGCACGCTCAGCTTCGCCGCTACACCAGCTACGGTAGCCGTGCACAGGCGGCCGAGTCGCCGACCATTCAGCTCGACGGCTTGGAGATCAACCGCGACGCTCGTTCCGTGACGGTGGACGGTGCACCGGTACGCCTCACACCCACCGAGTATTCAATCTTGCTGTATCTGGTCGAGCATCGCGGCAGCGTGGTGGCCGTGGAGGACCTGTTCCGTGCGGTGTGGAACGAGGATTTTATGCCCGGCTCCAACAATACGGTGATGGTGCACATTCGCCACTTGCGCGAAAAGATCGGCGACGACGCACAAAAGCCACGCTTTATCAAAAACGTCTGGGGCGTCGGCTACATCACCGAATAACGCTTTTCGCTTGTGAGGATCTTGATATGACAAAAGACGATAGGCAAGCGTTCGAGGTGCCCGATCGGCTCTTTGAATACGTGAGGTCGGTCGTCGACAACCGCGCGCTTGCAACGGTGCTGCTCTTTTTGCTGAGCCTGCTGCTGATTGGCATCGACAACATCGTCGGAATCTTGGCGGTGCTGCTTGTCGGCTTTTTGCTGATCGATCGATTTGAGATCGTGCGCCGCTGCATGGTGATTGGCGGCGCCGCGTGGGCCATGACGTTGGCGATTGGCGCCATGGCGCTCGGCGGCATCGAAGGGCCGGTGCTGTTCGATGCCGGCTTTGTATTCAACATGCTTGGCTTTGTGCTGGCGCTTGCCGCGTGCGTGCTGTTCTTGTGTGGCCGCGCCCTGTACTACCAGGGCTACGAGCAGGGCGAGCAGCATGCCGATTGTGTGCTGGCCGCTCGTATTCAAGATCGCCTGATCGATCACCCCGACACCTGGGATAACATCGACGGCGACTTCTTGGAGGTCGAGGGCGCCCTTAACCGCGTACGTGACCGTGAGCGCAAGGTGCAGCAAGCTCTGCGTGACGAGTCGCATCGCAAGGACGATTTGGTCACGTACTTGGCACATGACCTACGCACCCCGCTTGCCAGTGTGGTGGGCTATCTTTCGCTGCTGCAAGAGGCTCCCGAGCTGCCGGTTGAGCAACGTGCGCACTTTACGGGCGTGGCGCTCGACAAGGCGCACCGGCTCGATACGCTCATCGAAGAGTTCTTCGATATCACGCGCTTTGACTTCCACGATATCGTGCTCACGCGCGGCTATGTTGATCTGGGGTTGCTGCTGGCTCAGGTGGCTGACGAGTTCTATCCCATCCTCAACGAGCAGCATAAGGAAGTCCAAGTTGATATTCGCGAGGACCTGACGGTGCTCGTGGATGGCGACAAAATGGCTCGCGTGTTCAACAACATCATGAAAAACGCTATTGCCTATAGCTATGAGGGCTCGACCATCACGATCGAGGCCAGACGCCGGGACGGCGGTGGCGTGCGCGTGCGCTTTATCAATCAGGGCGATCCCATCCCTGAGGCAAAGCTCAAGGTGATCTTTGAGAAGTTCTATCGCCTGGATGCGGCGCGTGCGACCAATCGCGGCGGCGCTGGACTGGGGCTTGCCATCGCCAAGGAGATCGTATGCGCGCACGGCGGTACCGTTGCATGTGAATCGACGCCCGAACACACGATATTCACCATCGAGCTGCCCGCCGCATAGCCAGTGTGCCCTTACAAACACTTGACAATGCGCTCACGTGCATATGAGCCGCGATTCCTACTATCGATACTGCTGAATTGATATCGATGTGGAGGTATGCGGTATGACGGCTGCTGCGGCTGTGGAGCCCACGGAGCTTGAAGAACTCATGAAAGCGCAGGCCGAGGCCGCGCACGAGCGCGAGGTTGGGGATGCGACTCGCCCCACGGCAGAGGATCTTGCCGCCTCGCCGACGCGCATCGATGTTGAGGGCCTCGACCTGTTCTATGGCGACCACCATGCGCTCAAGGACGTGAATATCAAGATCCGCGACAAGCAGATTACCTCGTTCATCGGGCCTTCGGGCTGCGGAAAGTCCACGTTGCTGCGCTGCTTTAACCGCATGAACGACGGCATCAAGGACTGCCGAATCGAGGGCAAGATTGCGCTCGATGGTCAAGATATCCTGGGCGACTACGACATCTGCCGCCTTCGCCAGCGCGTGGGCATGGTGTTCCAGCGCCCCAACCCGTTTCCCATGAGCATCTACGACAACGTCGCGTATGGTCCGCGCGGTATGGGTGTGCGCGATCGCGTCGTGCTCGACGAGCTGGTCGAAGACTCCCTGCGACGCGCCGCCCTGTGGGACGAGGTCAAGGACAAGCTCAAAGAGTCGGGCCTGGGTCTTTCGGGTGGACAGCAGCAGCGCCTGTGCATCGCCCGCGCACTTGCCGTGCAGCCCGACATTCTGCTGATGGACGAGCCGACCTCGGCACTCGACCCTGTGTCGACGTTGGTGGTGGAGCAGCTGGCCTGCGAGCTCAAAGAGACCTGCACGCTCGTGGTCGTTACGCACAATATGCAGCAGGCGGCGCGTATCTCCGATTCGGTCGCATTCTTTTTGCTGGGTGAGCTGGTGGAGCACGCGCCCACCGCGCAACTCTTCAAGAATCCGACCGATCCGCGCACGGCGGATTATTTGACGGGGCGTTTTGGCTGATACCATCTAGTAAAGGTACCTTTAGGGTTAAGATGCGGTCATGCCGGCCGCAAAGGGGTTCAACATGATCTATTACGTCGAGGACGATGACAACATCAGGGATTTGACGGTCTATGCACTGCGCAAGCAGGGGATTGAGGCCGAAGGCTTTTCGTGCGACGGTGAGTTTAAGGCTGCCGTGGCGCGACGGGTACCCGATGCCGTCCTGCTCGACATCATGCTGCCCGATACCGATGGCTTGGCGATTATGCGTCGACTGCGTGCCGATCGCCTGACGGCGACGGTGCCCATCATGATGCTTACCGCCAAGGATACCGAGCTCGACAAGGTGATGGCGCTCGATGGCGGTGCCGACGATTACCTGACTAAGCCGTTTTCGCTCATGGAGCTTGCGAGCCGCTGCCGCGCACTGCTGCGTCGCGGCGGCATGGTCAAGCAGGCGAGCGATGTGCTCAGCGTGGGCGACATCGTGCTCTCGCCCAGCCATCGCGAGGTGACCGTTGCCGGCGAGCCGCTTAAGCTCACCCTGCGCGAGTTCGACCTGCTCGAGTACCTCATGCGCAAGCCCGGCGTGGTTTTTACCCGCGAGTCGTTGCTGCAGAGCGTGTGGGGCTGGGACTTCGACGGCGGTTCGCGCACCGTTGACGTGCACGTGCAGACGCTTCGCCAAAAACTGGGCGAGCATGCCAGCGCCATCGAGACCGTGCGCGGCGTGGGCTACCGCTTGGCCGAGCCTTCTGCCGGTGATGGTGCCGAAGGTGACGACACCGCGGCCACCGCATCGGAGGAGTAACCCGTGGTCTTCGCCCCCCAGGGAAAACATACGCTGTCGCACCGCGTTTTTGTGACGATCTTTGTCTGCGCCATGGCGGTTATCGTGGCGTTTACGGTGCTGGGTGCGTTCTTTGTGCAAAACACCTTGGCGGATGCCACGAGTGCCAATCTGGCGCAGGAAACCGAGCTCATTGCTGCCGCCCTCGACGAGCAGCAGGAGCCCATCCCGTTCTTGCGTAGCCTCGATCGAGAGGACTTGCGCATCACGCTGATTAACAAGGATGGATCGGTTGCCTACGACAACGAGGCGTCGCCTTCCACACTGCCCAACCATGGCGATCGCCCCGAGGTCATCGAGGCCTTTGAGAGTGGTTCGGGTTCCGCGGAGCGCGCAAGCTCTACGCTCGACGAGATTATGCTGTATCGCGCCGTCGCCCTTGATAACGGCCAGGTTGTCCGCTTGGCGCAGGCCCAGCCTGGCGTTGCGGCGATTTTGCTGTCGATGGTGGCGCCGATGCTGCTTATCGCAGCAGCGGGTGCGGTACTCTCGTTTTTTATGGCGCGCCGCGAGTCCCGTGCCATCATCGCGCCTTTGCAAGAGGTGGATTTGGACCACCCACGCCGTAGCTATGAGCACGCCTATGCCGAGATGGTCCCCATGCTTGAGCGTATTGAGTCGCAGCGCCAGGAGCTCAAGCGCCAAATGGCGGTGCTGGCGGACAACGACCGTATGCGCCGCGAGTTCACGGCGAATATCACCCATGAGCTCAAGACGCCGCTTACGGCGATTTCGGGCTATGCCGAGCTCATCGCAAACGGCATGGTCGAGGGCGAGGGCGACCTGCGCAACTTTGGCGGTCGCATCTATCGTGAGGCGGGCCGCTTGGCAGCGCTTGTCAACGATATCCTTACGCTGTCTAACTTGGACGAGGCCGAGCGTGCAACTGAGGGCGAGGCGGTGCCCATTGGTTCCACGGAGCCTATTGAGCTCTCGCGTGCCATCTACGCGGTTGAGCAGCGTCTTGAACAGGTCGCCCGTCAGGCGAATGTGACGATAAGTCATGAGACCAAGCCTGTGGTCATCGAAGGCGTGTCGCGCTTGATTGACGAGCTCATCTATAATCTGGCGAGCAACGCCATCCGCTACAATCGACCCGGCGGTGCGGTTACGCTGCAGTGCGGCACCAACGACGAAGGCCATCCGTTCCTTGCGGTCGCCGACACGGGAATCGGTATCGCGCCTGAAGAACAGGGCAAGGTATTTGAGCGGTTCTATCGCGTGGACAAGAGTAGGTCCAAGGCGCGCGGCGGAACCGGTCTGGGGCTTGCAATTGTCAAGCATGCGGCCCTGTATCATCACGCCACGCTCGATCTGTCGAGCGAGTTGGGCGTGGGAACCACCATTACGGTGACGTTTCCCATACGGCAGGACGAGCCATTCGCATAGCGATACAACATAGATATTGATGCAGACGCCGCATTTGACTTTCGGGTGCGGCGTTGTTGTGCAATTTTACGATTGCTTCCGACATTTTTACAGGAGAGCCTGTTTCTTATGTATAGAGTTTGGTCTCGGTAAAAAGATGCGATAACATACGGACAGTTTTGTCAATCCGAACTGGGGAAATGAAAGGCAAGCTGCATGACCCTTCTCGAACTGTTCCAGCTGCTGAAGAAGCACCTTAAGCTGGTCATCACCCTTCCGGTGGTCTGCGCGATCGCCATGGGCATCGTGTCCTTCGTTGCGATGGACAACACCTATACCGCGACGACGAGCATGTACATTCTCGCCAAGACCGACGATAGCGGTCAGATGAGCTACAACGATCTCTCGGCGAGTCAGATGCTTTCCAACGATATCGCCACGCTGCTGGATAGCGATAGCGTTAAGAGCGGTGCTGCCAATGAGCTGGGCCTTGCTGACCTGGATGACTACAAGGTGTCTGTTTCCTCCGAGACCACCACGCGTGTCATTACGCTTTCGGTTACCGGCACCGATGCCAAGGAGACGGCTAAGGTCGCAAAGGCCATGGCCAGCTCGGTGAGTACGGTCGCTCAGAACGTCGGCGCTGCCCAGAGCATCAACGTTATCGACGAGGCTAAGACCCCCGAAGCCCCCAGCGGTCCCAAGCGTATGCTGTACGTTGCTGTCGCGTTCCTCGCGGGCATCTTTATCGCAGTTGCCTATGTCGTTTTGGCAGACATGCTCAACACCCGCATCCGCGGTGCCGAAGAGGCAGAAGAGCTCCTGGGCATTCCCGTTGTTGGCCGAATTCCGGCTATGAAAGGTGGTAAATAGGCATGGCTAAGGCAAAGAACACCGATAAGCTCGTTGTACAGAATGCCGCCAAGACCCTTCTGGCCAACATCCGCTTTGCGAGCGTGGACGACCCCATTCGCACCATCACCGTTACGTCCTCGATTCCCAACGAGGGCAAGTCTACGGTTTCCATCAACCTTGCCCAGGCTATCGCCACCAGCGGCAAGAGCGTCCTGCTGGTCGAGGCTGATATGCGTCGCAGGTCCCTTGCCGATATGCTCGGCGTCCGCTCCCGCGGCGGACTCTATGCAGTCCTTTCCGAGCAGGTTTCTATTGACCAGGCGATTGTCGAGACGGGTCAGAAGAACTTCTACTTCCTCGATGCCGAGCCGCATATTCCCAATCCTGCCGACATCATCGTCTCTCACCGCTTTGCCAAGCTGGTAAAGGCACTGTCCGCCAAGTTCCAGTACGTCATCTTTGATGCTCCCCCGGTCGGCACCTTCATCGATGCTGCCGAGATCGCAAGTCTGACCGACGGTGCGCTTTTTGTTGTGCGTGAGGATTTCACCAAGCGCGAGGAGGCGCTCAACGCCATCGGTCAGCTTAAGAAGTCCGAGAAGGTCAAGCTCATCGGTACCGTTATGAACTACTGCGAGACCGAGACCAGCGAGTACTACTACTCCTACTACACCAAGGACGGTAAGAAGGTGAAGAAGGGCTCCGACGATCAGGGGACTTCAAAAAAAGGCATCTTCACCAACCGAGCAAACGTTTAGTTGATTAAGGCTGACCTATGCGTGACATTCATTGCCATATCTTGCCGGGTGTAGACGACGGCGCCGCCGATCTCGATGAGAGCTTGGCGATGCTCGAGGCTGCCAAGCGGGCCGGTGTAACCAGAATCGTTTGCACTCCTCACTGCCGTGATCCCTATTTTGATTACGACAAGATGTGGGATGCCTTTGAGCTGCTGCGTGATAACGCTGACGGTTTTCCGCTCCAGATGGGCTTCGAGGTCAACCATCGAAAGCTCGTTGAGCTTGGTATCGATGCCGCGGAGCACTTGCATTTCGATGGGACCAACGAGTTTCTGCTCGAGCTTTCGACGCATGCCGATGCGTATGCGTTTAGAGAGTACGAGAACACGATTTACGATTTGCAGTGCCGTGGCTACCAGGTGATTATCGCTCATCCTGAGCGCTATCGTGCGGTTCAAAAGGATGTAAGCGTGGCGGAGCGCCTGGTCGATATGGGCTGCAAGCTGCAGGCTTCGGCGGACTTTATTGCCGGCGGTCGCTTTGGTCGCGAGAAAAAGCCGGCACAGCGCCTGTTCGATCAGAACCTGTACAGCTTCATCGCGAGCGATGCCCATAACGTGGGTCATTACGACTGCCTGGCGAAGGCTCGCGCGAAGTTTAGCGTGCGCGGAGCTCATTTTCGCTAATATCTGTCCCTAACGTTCGCATTGAATGAAAGGGCAGCCATGGATATCCAACTTAAGACGGGATGCTTTGATGACGCGGCGTTGGTGCGCCGCGTCGTTTTTATAGACGAGCAGGGCTACGAGAATGAGTTCGACGCTATCGACAAGGATCAGAGCTGCATTCATGTGACGCTCTATGTAGACGGCGAGCTTGCCGGTTGCTCGCGCGTGTTTCCCGAAGAGCTTGAGCGCGTGGTTGACGCAGAGCCCCCGGTGTTGCCGGCATGCGACATGGACGAAGGCGTTGCGGCGGGGGAGACCTACATTATGGGGCGCGTCGCCGTGCTGCCGGCTATGCGTCGTCGCGGACTGGCGAGTGCGATCGTCGAGGCCAGTGCTGCGTGTGCATGCAATGCCGGCGCTAAGCTTATTAAGCTGCATGCGCAGGAATACGTGCTGCCGCTCTATGCAAAGGCGGGCTACACGCAAATTGCCCCGGTAGATTACGAAGACGAGGGCCAAGCGCGTAGATGGCAGATAGGGACGTTCCTTTTCTGCCGGCAGTTGGGGACGCTCCTTGGCAATTGGCGCATCGGAGCGCTTAGACATACAGTTTTTCGATTCCGTATGTATATATGCGCGCTAATGGGTTATAAAATCTAAGTCTGAACATAGCAGGTCTGCGATGCGGCTCGGGCGACCGGGCCGTTTTTGCGGACGGGGGTAGCGCGAAAGGATTGCACATGCGTCAATTTAAGACCGAGAGCAAAAAACTGCTCGACCTCATGATCAACTCCATCTACACCAATAAGGAAATCTTCCTGCGCGAGCTTATCTCTAACGCGAGCGACGCCGTCGACAAGCTCAACTTTAAGAGCCTGCAGGATCCGAGCGTCAAGATCGACCAGGGCGACCTGGCTATTCGCGTTTCCTTTGATAAAGACGCCCGCACCATTACCATCTCGGATAACGGCATTGGCATGACCGCCGAGGAGCTCGAGCGCAATCTGGGCACCATCGCCCATTCCGGCTCCGAGGAGTTTAAGACCGAGAACGCCGAGCAGCAGGGTTCGGATGTCGACATCATCGGCCAGTTTGGCGTGGGCTTCTACTCGGCTTTTATGGTCGCCAGCCATGTGAAGGTCGTCAGCCGCGCCTATGGCGAGGATGTCGCCCATGTGTGGGAATCCGACGGTCTTGAGGGCTACACCATCGAGGACGGTGAGCGCGCCGAGCACGGTACCGATGTCATCCTGACGCTGCGCGAGAACGAGAAGCTCGATGCCGACGGCGAGGCCGAGACCTACGATCGCTTCCTGACCGAGTGGGGTCTCAAGAGCCTGATTCAGCAGTACAGCAACTATGTGCGCTACCCGATTCAGATGATGGTGTCCAAGAGCCGCCAGAAACCCAAGCCCGAGGACGCCGGCGACGATTACAAGCCCGAGTACGAGGACTACCAGGAGCTCGAGACCGTCAATTCCATGACACCGATTTGGAAAAAGCGCAGCTCCGATGTTGAGCAGAAGGACTACGACGAGTTCTACAAGTCCACGTTCCACGACTTTGACGATCCTGCGCGCACCATCAGCTTCCATGCCGAGGGCACGCTCGAGTACGATGCCCTGCTGTTTGTGCCGGGCCGCGCGCCGTTCGATCTGTACAGCAAGGATTACGAGAAGGGTCTGGCACTCTACAGCTCCAACGTCCTGATCATGGAGAAGTGCGACGACCTGCTGCCCGACTACTACAACTTTGTCCGCGGCGTCGTGGATTCCGCCGATGTGTCGCTCAACATCTCGCGTGAGACGCTGCAGCAGAACCGTCAGCTCAAGGCCATCGCCAAGCGTGTGGAAAAGAAGATCACCGCCGACCTTGAGGATATGCGTGACAACGACCGCGAGGCCTACGAGAAGTTCTTTGAGAACTTTGGCCGCGGTCTTAAGTACGGCATCTACTCGAGCTATGGCATGAAGGCCGATGAGCTCGCCGATCTGTTGCTGTTCTGGTCTGCCAAGGAACAGAAGATGATTACCCTGGCCGAGTATGCCAAGGGCATGCCCGAGGATCAGAAGGCCATCTACTACGCCGCCGGCGACTCGCGTGAGCGCTTGGCCAAGATGCCCGTGGTAAAGGGCGTGCTCGACCGCGGCTATGACGTGCTGCTGCTGACGCAGGACGTGGATGAGTTCACCTTCCAGGCTATGCGTGAGTACGTTGCCGCCGATATGCCCAAGATCTACGAGGACGATGCCGCCCGCGAGGCTGCCGAGAAGGCCGTGGCCGATGGTGCCGAGCCCGAGGTTGAGGATCGTCACCTGGAGCTCAAGAACGTCGCAACCGGTGATCTTGACCTGGCGACCGAGGACGAGAAAAAGGAGGCCGAGGACGCCACCAAGGAGAACGAGGACCTCTTTAACGCCATGAAGGAGGCACTCGGCGACAAGGTCGAGAAGGTTGCCGTCTCTGCGCGCCTGACCGATGCTCCCGCGTGCATCACCACCGAGGGCCCGCTTTCGCTCGAGATGGAGAAGGTGCTCCAGAAGGGTCCCGAGGGCGCGCCCGACGGTATGCCCAAGAGCCAGCGCGTGCTCGAGCTCAACGCCAAGCACCCGGTCTTTTCCAAGCTCGTCGCCGCTCAGAAGGCGGGCGACGCCGACAAGATCAAGCAGTACTCCGGTTTGCTCTATGACCAGGCCCTGCTGGTCGAGGGCATCCTCCCCGAGGACCCCGTAGCCTTCGCGGCGGCTGTTTGCAACTTGATGTAGTTCGGGGATACGGCACCGTAACTAGATTAGAACGAGAGTGGATAATCTCCCACTTTTGGCTCGAATGCGGGCTTGAAGTGGGAGATTTTCCACTCTCGTTTTCCTCCGTCCCCAAGGGATCAATTATTTGTCGGGGTTGTGGTTTTGTGACCTGCTGAAATTATAGATACTGTACAACTGTACGTTAATTTGTCTTCGTAGTATATTGCTACCCGCAAAACTCAACACCATTGTGCTTTGAGACGTTAAAGCGCCTACGTACAATGGTTGTCGATAGTACGATTCGATTTAACGACAGGATGGATGGTCCAAGCGTGAGTCTCGGCAGCAAACTATCCAATGCAAAGGTCTCCTTTGCGATATTTAAGCGCGACATTAAGCGACTGCTTGTGAACCCCGTTGCCTTGGTGGTTACCCTCGGCGTGTGCGTTATTCCCTCACTGTATGCCTGGTACAACATCGTGGCAAACTGGGATCCGTACGGAAACACCCAGGGCATCAAGATTGCCATCGCCAACAACGATCAGGGCACTCAGAACGACCTGGTGGGCGATCTCAACGCGGGCGACCAGGTCGTCGATCAGCTCGAGGAGAACGATCAGCTGGGCTGGACCTTCGTCGATTCGGCGGCCGATGCCAAGGAGGGCGTCGAGAGTGGTGAGTACTATGCGGCCATCGTAATCCCCAAGAACTTCTCGGATAACCTGGTTTCGATGCTCGACGGCAACTACCATCAGCCCAAGCTTACGTACTACGTCAATGAGAAGAAGAGCGCCATTGCACCCAAGGTTACCGACACCGGTGCAAGTACCATCGAGAAGCAGATCAACTCGGAATTTGTCTCCACGGTGGGCGAGACCGTTGCCAGTATTGCCAAGGATGCCGGAGTCGATTTAAAGGACAAGGCAACTCAGACTCAGGATTCGTTGGCAAGTTCTGTCTCCGAGGCATCCGATACCTTGGGCGAGGTGCACGATTCGATTGGCGACATGAATGCCGCCATCGATAAGACGAGTGGCGCCATCGCCTCGGCCGATGCGGCACTTGCCGGCCTGCAGGGTCAGGCGCCGTCACTGACGCAGGCGATCTCTCAGGGTAACGACCTGCTGGGCGAAGCTCGCACCACGGCGGGCAACTCTATCGCCTCGCTCTCCAAGGCGCTCTCGGAAGGCAGCCTTGCGCTTACCAAGACGTCGGCCTCTGCGAACGCTGCCATCGGCAAGCTGACGGGCACGGTCACATCTACGACCACCCGTATCGACAACTCGCTTGAGTCTCTCCAAGCGACGATCGACCACAATAAGGCCGTTATCGGGCACTTAGAGATTCTCGCCAATGACACGTCGACAGGTTCCGAGGAAATTGACGCGCGCATTGTATCGACCATCGATTTGCTTCGAGAGCAGAATGAAAAGCTTCAGAGCATCAAGGACGGTCTGTCTGCGCAGTCGAGCGCCATGGCGAATGACGCCGCGGCTGTCTCGGGTGCCAGCGACGCTATCAATAACGCAATTCAGACCGGTGCGACCAACCTTGGCCAGGCCCAGACGGACCTGGGTCAAAACGCGCTGCCGAAGGCCTCGAGCGCGCTTGATTCCTTTGCCGCCGTCTCGGGTGATTTGACGGGTATCGTATCTGGCCTCACGCCCACGATTGCAAGCGCGCGCGGTACGCTTTCGCAGCTTAACGCTACGCTCGGCCAGGCCAAGACCACGCTGTCCCAGACCGATTCCTCGCTTGCCAAGGTCCAGGACAAGCTCGCAACCGCCGCCAACGACATCGCGGCGCTACAGACCTCCGAGTCCATGGGCGAGCTGGCCGACCTGATGGGCGTCGACGTCAATGACGTCGCAGACTTCATGGCATCTCCGGTTGAGCTCGCGTCCAAGTCGATCTATCCGGTTAAGAGCTTCGGCTCGGGCATTGCCCCCTTCTACACCAATCTGGCGCTTTGGGTGGGCGGCTATGTGCTCATCGCCATTTACAAGCTCGAGGTCGACCGTGAAGGTGTTGGCAGCTTTACGGCGCGCCAAGGCTACTTTGGCCGCTGGTTGCTCATGGTGATCCTGGGCGCGTTGCAGGCCATTATCGTTACGGTAGGCGATCTGGTGATTGGCGTGCAGTGCGTCAGCCCGCTGCTGTTCGTGCTGGGCGGCATCGCCATTTCGTTCACCTACGTCAATATCATCTATGCGCTGTCCACCACGTTTAAGCATATCGGCAAGGCTATCGGCGTCATTCTCGTCATCGTGCAGATCCCGGGTTCGTCGGGCATGTACCCCATCGAGATGATGCCCGGCTTCTTCCAGTGGCTGCACCCGCTGCTGCCCTTTACCTACGGCATCAATCTGCTGCGCGAGACGGTCGGCGGCATGTATTCGTTCAACTACCTGTTTAACCTGTGCATTCTGGGCGTGTTCTTGATCGTGGCGCTCTTTATCGGCCTGCAGCTGCGTCCGCTGCTGCTCAACCTTAACCTGCTCTTTGATAAACAGCTCTCCACGACCGGTATGATGATTTGCGAGTCCAACGACCTGCCGCGCCAGCGCTACTCGCTGCGCACGGCCATGCGCGTCATGCTCGATTCCGATTCGTACCGTCGCGAACTGCTCGATCATGCGGTCGCCTTTGAACATCGCTACCCGTACTACATCAAGGGCGGTTTTGCCGCCGTGGTGGGCGTTCAGGTCCTGCTCTTTGTCCTGTCGACGGTTCTCGATATCGACAATAACGGCAAGATCATCCTGCTTGTCATTTGGATCATCTCGGTTATTGCCATCTGCGGCTGGCTTATCAATATCGAATATATCCGAGCGAGCCTCAATACCCAGATGCGCATCTCGGCGCTTTCGGATGAGGACCTGCGTCGCGAGATGCGCGAACACACGGCCGCCATTCCTGCCGCCCGCCACATGTTTGGCCTCAACGCCAGCGAGCGTGGTGCCAAGGGCGGCGATCAGTCCACGGGCCGCTTGCCGCATATCGGCTCGCACCATAAATCTCAGGGCAGCGACAGCACAGCCACAAATGATGGAGATACCACCGCGCTTGGCAAGCACTCCAAAGGAGGTGAGGCATAAATGAAGAACATCCTGCATCTGTTTAAGCGCGATGTCCAAAACGTGTCTCGCTCCGTGATCGGCTTGGTTGTCGTGATGGGCCTCATTATCGTACCGTGTCTGTACGCGTGGTTTAACATCGCCGGCAGCTGGGATCCGTACGGCAACACCGGCAATCTTAAGATCGCCGTGGTCAACACCGATGAGGGTTACGAGAGCGATTTGATCCCCGTCGAGGTTAACGTGGGCGAAAACGTGACCGCCACCCTACGCGGCAACGAGAGCTTCGATTGGGTTGTGCTCAACAATCGCGAAAAGGCTATCGAGGGCGTTAAGTCGGGCGCGTACTATGCTGCCGTCGTTATCCCCAAAACGTTTAGCGCTGACATGATGACGCTTTTCTCGACCGACGTGAAGCATGCCGATATCGAGTTCTACGAGAATCAGAAGGCCAACGCCATTGCGCAGATCGTGACCGAGAAGGGTTCGAGCGCCGTCCAGAGCCAGGTTAACAAAACTTTTACCGAGACCATTACGAGCATCGGTCTTAAGACGGTGTCCAGCCTGCTCGATTACATGAGCACCGACCAGGTCAGCAACTTTATCGCCAACCTGTCCTCGACGCTCGGCGATTCGGTCCAGGACCTGCAGGACGTTCAGGCCAGCGCAACGTCGCTTGCGGGCATTTTGAGCTCCACGTCCGATTCGCTGACGTCGGCGAGCGGCATGCTCAAGCAGACGGGCACGGTCGATGAGTCAACGAAGCAGCTGATGGAGCATGTCAAGAGCGGTATCGATGATTCCAAAGAAGCGCTTAAGGCGGCAAACGATGCCATCGATGCCGCAATCGATGGAAGTGCGGGTTCGTTCGACAATGTGTCTGCCGAGTTCGCGAAGGCGTTCTACACCGCAAACCAGCATGTCTACCTTACGGTGTCCCAACTCAACGATGCCGCTGCGGCCCTCAATGCGCGCGCCAAGGATATCGATACAGTGGCCGATCAGCTCCGCAGCCTTGCCGACCAGGTGAGCGATGAGAATTTGAAGGACGGCCTCAAGTCCGCCGCGACGTCGCTGGGCAGAATCGCCGTTGAGTACCGCAACAATGCCAAGGATCTGGCGGCCACCGCGAAGTCTCTCTCCGATAGCATGGCCGAGGTCAACAACTCGCGTGCCGAGGTCGATCAGGCCATCGCCGATGCCAAGGCCGGCATCGCGGGTGCCAAATCCGATTACGATTCCACGTTCTCGGTTAAGGCCAAGGAGCTCAAGAAGACGGTTTCGGGCATTTTGGACTCGCTTGATGGCATCTCGGGCGACTTGGATAGCGCCGTAGGCGGCCTGACCGACGCATCCGGTTCGCTGGCAAAGGGCCTCTCCAAGGCTGCAAAGCTGGTCAACAAGGCTTCTGATCAGCTGGGCGAGGCGTCGGACAAGATCAGCGCGTTTAAGGACGAGCTCGACGGCGCCTTGATGTCGGATGACCTCGCTACGATCAAGACGATGATCGGCAATGATCCCGAGGGTCTGGCCGTGTCGCTTTCCGGCCCCGTCGCGCTCGATCGCAAGCCGGTCTATCCGATCCGCAACTACGGTTCGGCCATGGCACCGTTCTACACGATTCTGTCGCTCTGGGTCGGCTCGATCGTGCTGGCGGCCATGATGAAGGTCTCGGTTGACGACGAACTCATCAATGAGCTGATCCCCGTGCGCTTGCACGAGATCTACCTGGGCCGTTATCTGTTCTTTGGCGGTCTGGCCCTGCTGCAGGCAACGCTCGTGTGCGCGGGCGACATCCTGTTCTTTGGCATCCAGTGCGACGACCCGCTGCAGTTTGTGCTGGCGGGCTGGGTCGCGAGTCTCGTGTTCTCCAATATCGTCTACACGCTTACGGTTTCGTTTGGCGATATCGGCAAGGCGCTCGCCGTCGTGCTGCTGGTCATGCAGGTCGGCGGTTCGGGCGGTACGTTCCCCATCGAGATGACCGGCCCTGTGTTCCAGGCGATCTATCCGTTCCTGCCGTTTACCCATGGCATTAACGCCATGCATGCCGCCATGGCTGGCGCCTACCATATGGAGTACTGGGTTGAGCTGGGCATTCTGGCGAGCTATCTGATTCCGTCGCTGGCACTGGGCGTCGTCTTCCGCCGTCCGGTCATCAAGGCCAACGACTGGATTATCGAAAAGCTGGAGAGTACTAAATTAATCTAGCGCAACAATGTAAACGCTGATACTGCGGCAATGTCAGCGAGCGAGCCGCATTTGCGCCAAGGTGACGTGAAATGAAAGGGCGCTGACCTTCTGGTCGCGCCCTTGAAATTGAACGTCAGATTGGTGTGAATGCGGCTCGCGCAGCGTCGACCGGTCCGCCGTTCGGTAGAACGGCGGAACAAGACGCTTTAGCGTAGTGAATTGCGTGGGCTGCTTGGTTGTTGCTACAGTAGCGGGGCGTGCCGGGGGTCCGGTGCGCCCCGTTTTTATTTGACCATGAGGCGGCACGCAGCCATACGCGTGCGGACACCACGCCCAGATTGAGTGTGAGGTTGTTCCATGGCCCAATACGCTGCCAACGAAATCGAAAACATGCCCGATAGCCCTGTCGCACGGGAGGACCTGGGCGCCGGCGGCACCTCCCGCGGCGCCGGCGCGCGTTCCCCGTTCTTCTGGAAGGTCTTGCTGCTATCGGTGGCGGTCATCTGGGGCTATTCCTTTACCACCATGAAAGATGCGCTCGACACCATTCCGGTGTTCGAACTGCTCTATATTCGTTTTCTTCCGGCTTCGCTGGTTATGTTCGCCATCTTCCACAAACGCATCATCGCGCACTTTAATGCCCGCAACCTTATCGTCGGACTTGGTATGGGCGCACTTATGTGGGGCGCGTACGGTTTGCAGACGATTGGCCTGGCACAGACCACGGCGGGCAAGAGTGCATTTTTGACGGGTACCTATTGCATCCTCGTGCCGTTTGCGAGCTACGTCCTAAGCGGCGAAAAGCTTACCCGTTACAACTTGGGCGCCGCGTTGCTGTGCCTGGCGGGCATTGGTCTGGTGGCGCTCGATAGCGTCGAGTTCAATGTCGGCGATGTCATCACACTGGGCGGTGCGGTCTTCTTTGCCATCCAGATGGCGGTGACCGCCAAGTATGGCCGCAAGATGGACATCAACGTCATCACGTTTTGGATGTTTGTGGGCAACGGCGTGCTGAGCCTGATCTCGTCGCTGTTATTCGAGACCCAAGCGCCGCTGTCCGTGTGGACGCCGAGCTTTATCGGTGTGATGGCGTTTCTATCGGTGGGCTGTACGTGTGTGGCTCTGCTCATCCAAAACGTCGGCCTGGCGCATGTCCCGGCCTCAGCGGGCTCGCTGCTCCTTTCGATGGAGTCGCCTTCGGGTGTGCTGTTCTCGGTGCTGCTGATGGGGGAGGCGCTCACCTCGCGCCTGCTCGCCGGCTTCGCGCTCATCTTTCTTTCGATTATCTTGAGCGAGACGCATTTCGATTTTTTGCGTCGAAAGCCGCGTCCGCAATTGTAAACAATTTGTTGCGCCGCCTCCCGGGGCGGCATTTTTTATGCGTCGCCCTTAAAGTAGTACCTTGCACTTTACGCTATCAAAGTGCTTGCTGCAAAAACGTTACTGGAGGGCATCTATGGCACCAGCACTGTCCGATCTTCAACCGCAATCAGCGCCCAAGGCCACCGCGGCGGCGCAGACCGCTATCGGTGACGGTCTTGTTGCAGAAGCTCAGGCTTTTGCAGACGAGCTCGCTGCGCGGCGACACGATTTACATCAGATGCCCGAGCTGGGTAATAGCCTCCCGCAGACCTCTACGTATATCCAAGCGCGCCTGACCGAGATGGACATCCCATTTGCTACGCTCGTCGATGGTTCCTGCGTTGTGGGCCTTGTCGGCGCCGGTGCCGCCGCGGCCCAAGGCAATGGCATCTGCACGAATGAGCAGGCCGGTACGGTCATCATGCTGCGTGGCGACATGGACGCCCTGCCCGTTGCCGAGGAATCCGGCGAGCCCTTTGCATCCACCAACGGCTGCATGCACGCTTGCGGTCACGATATGCACGCGACGGCGCTGCTTGGTGCGGCTCGTATGCTCAAAGCGCGCGAGGCAGAGCTTGTTGATGCCAACGCTACGGTTAAGTTGCTGTTCCAGCCGGGCGAGGAAACCTTTGAGGGTGCCCGCGCCGCCATCGCCGACGGTCTGCTGCAGAACCCGCGCCCTCAGGCGGCCTTCGCCATGCATGTCAACAGCCAGTCGCCGCTTGGCCTGGTGCTCTACGGCAGCCCGGCGCTCTCGGGCGTGTACGGTTTCCGCATCACGCTCCAGGGCAAGGGCGGCCACGGTTCCAGCCCCGAGATCTGCATCGACCCCATTACGGCCGGCGTCCATGTGCACCTGGCGCTCCAGGAGCTCATCTCCCGCGAGGTGCCGGCGGCCAAGGAAGTCGCACTTACCGTTGGTAAGTTTGCTGGCGGCTTGGCGGCCAACGTCATCCCCGACACCTGCGTGCTCGAGGGAACGCTGCGTGGCTTCGATGTCGAGCTCATAGCTCACCTAAAGACCCGCATCGCGGAGGTCGTTAACGGCGTTGCCGCAACATATCGTACGCCGGCGACCATCGAGACGCTTTCGGATGTTCCGCCGCTTGTACTCGACAGCGATATGACTCAGGCGTCGCTTGGCTACGTGGGCGCAGTGCTGCCCAAGGCGGCTTTCTTGCCGCTTTTCCATGCCATGGCGAGTGAGGACTTTGCGCTTATCTCGAGCGAGATTCCGAGTGCGTACTTTACCGTGGGCGCGGCCGTAACCGACACGGACGAACGCTTTGCCCAGCACCATCCCAAGGCACGTTTTAACGATGCCGAGCTGCCGCTCGGCGCCGCGGCCTATACCGCCGTCGCTTTGGGCTATATCGCCGACCACCGGTAGCACCCAACCTTGCCTTTCAAGCCTGCGGGCATGGCCGTAAGGCCTATGCCCTTGTCTTTAAAGGCAATCTTGGGCACTACCGGCCCCTGCGCCGGCTATTCGTTTGTTAAATAAGGAGCAGTATGCCCCAGCAGCGTAAGTTCTTCCCCGGCTGGCTCGTGGTGGCCTCCGGCTTCGTGATCATGGCCACGTGCTACACGATTTTCGTCAACTGCATGAGCATGTTCCAGCTGCTGATCGTCAGCAACCTCGGGATTACGCTTGCCCAGTACAACGTCTCCAATGCGATCTCTACCGTGGTGAGCGTTATCGGATCGCTTGTCATTGGCCATGTTGCCGATAAAGTAAGCGGTCGCGTTTTGGGCTCCCTAACCGTTATCGCCACCTCGGCGGTGCTCGCGGGCATGAGCTTTGTGGGTGAGCTTTGGCAGGTCTATGTGCTCTTTGCCGTCTCGGGCTCCTTTGCGAGCGCCTGGATCGTGTACCTGGTGTGTTCTGTTGTCATGCTCGTATTCCTGCTGGCCTCGGAGCCCATCGCCGCCAAGCTGCGCGCAAGCGTGGCGGGGGAGTAGGCGTCCGTCGCTCTTTTCTGTTCGCCCCGTTCTGTCCGTGGCCGCCTTGGAAGCCGAATGGATGCTCGTGCCGTCATTCGGTTTCCAAGGCGGCCACGGGCCTACGAAATGATCCGTTTTCCTCCGTCCCCAACAGATCACGTGATCCGAAGGGGACGGAGGAAAGCGGATCGCAAACAGCGGCGGTGCGTCAGGCCGAACGAGTCCCCATACCCTCGTTCGGTCAGACGCGCCGCCGCGGTTTGTGTTTGTGCCGTATAATGACCGTTACCTATGACGCGATACAAAAGAAAGGTGTTTGCCCATGCAGGCACAGAAGGCGGAGGGAACCCGCGACCTTATCGGCGCCGAGATGCGCGCCTGGCAAAAGATGCAGCAGATTGCGGCCGGCGTGTTCGAGCCGTTTGGTTTTAAACCCATCGAGACGCCCGCGATCGAGCAGGTTGACGTGTTTGTCCACGGTATCGGCCAGTCGACCGACGTCGTGCGCAAGGAAATGTTCCGCGTGTTCAGCGGTGCCAACCTGGAGCGCGTCTTTACCGAGGGCACCGACACCAAACTCAAGCCCAAGCAGCGCCTGGCACTTCGCCCCGAGGGCACGGCCGGCGTGGTGCGCGCCGTCGTCGAGAACAATCTGGTGCCCCAGGGCTCCACGCCGTTTAAGGCTTACTACGCCGAGGCCATGTTCCGCGGCGAGCGTCCCCAGAAGGGCCGCCTGCGCCAGTTCCACCAGGTGGGCATCGAGTGGCTCGGCGCTCCCGATCCGGCGGCAGACGCCGAGTGCATCATCATGCTCATGGAGTTCTACAAGCGCCTGGGCTTCGATCTTTCCAAGCTTCGTCTGCTCATCAACTCGATGGGTGACGCCCAGTGCCGTCCGGCTTACCGCGAGCAGGTCAAGCAGTTCATCCTCGATCACGCAGACGAGATGTGTGACGAGTGCCGCGAGCGCGCCGAGCTCAACCCGCTGCGCGCCTTCGACTGCAAGAACGACCATTGCCGTGAGATCATGGCCGACGCCCCGCTGATGGGCGACAACCTGTGCGACGAGTGCCGCGAGCACTACGAGCAGGTCAAGCGCTATTTGGATACCGCCGGTATCGAGTATGTCGAGGATCCCACCTTGGTGCGCGGCCTGGACTACTACACCCGTACTGTCTTTGAGGTCGAGGCCCCTGGCGCCGGCGTCGGCTCCATCGGCGGCGGCGGCCGCTACGACGGCCTGGTCGAGCTCGAGGGTGGCAAGCCCACGGCAGGCGTCGGCTTTGCCGTCGGTTTTGAGCGCGCCCTGCTGGCCCTGCAGGCCTTTGGCAGCGATCTGGGTGCCGAGGAGGCCCCGTGCGTCTATGTCGCCAACGCAGGCAAGGAGCTGCGCCAGAACGTCTTTGCCATTACGCAGGAGCTTCGCGCCGCAGGCATCGTGACCGAGGCCGACTATCAGGGCCGTTCGCTCAAAGCCCAGTTTAAGCAGGCCGATAAGGTGGGCGCCAAGCTCATCCTGGTCCTGGGCGGCGACGAGCTTGCCGCCGGCAAGGTCAAGGTGCGCGACATGGAGAGCCACGAAGAGGTTCTTGCCGATCTGGCCAACGTCGTCGAGGCGGTTCGCGAGCGTCTGTAGCGCATGATTTTTGAGCTGCGGACCCGCTAACATGTCCCGCTCGCGACGAGCTATTGTTACGGGGGTGTTTCGCATTTATGCGGAATGCCCTCGTTTGCATATGCCGCCCACCGAGAAATACGACCATTTGGGGCAAAAACCCTTGCAATGCAGAAAATACTTTTGTGTGGTAAAGCGCAATCAGTGTCGAAAGTATTTCTCAAGCGCCTATAATGAATACCGCATGTTACGTGCATAGAAGGAGGAATGGGAGGAAACGTGGCTGAGAACCTAAGCAACCAGTCTGTACCCGAAGCCGCGGCGCGCGTCGCTGCCGTGGTCAACCGCCTCGTTAACCGAATCGGCTCGAATGCCGAGTCCAGGGAGCGTCTCGCCGAGATCGAGATCCCCGAGGAGCTGCGCGATAATCTGGCGCTGTTCCTGCGCCTGGAACGTCGTGTGCTTAGCGAGTATGATCCCGAGATCGCGGACCTGTTCGACAAGATTTTGACAGCCGAGATTGTGGCCAATGCTGGCAACCCCGGTAGCCGCGCTGCCGACGAGTCCGTTGACGAACAGGGCGTGCCCACTGCCGACGAGCCCACCGCCGTGGCGTTTCGCGAAGTCGTCGATCTGATTGACAGCCTGCCGCTTGATAAGCAGCAGGTCATCGTTCGCGCCTTTACGAGCTTCTTCCACTTGGCAAACCTGTCGGAGGAGAACTACCGTGTGGCGCAGCTGCGCGAGCGCGAGGCCGGCGCATCGACCGATACCGAGGTCGATCCCGCCAACGAACTCACCGTCGCCTATCACCAGTTGGTAAACGAGATGGGCGTCGAGGGTGCCAATGAGCTGCTCGGCAAGCTCGAGTTCCACCCTGTCTTTACCGCACATCCCACCGAGGCCCGTCGTAAGGCCGTCGAGGGCAAGATTCGCCGTATCTCCAACCTGCTGGAGGAGCGTCCGCGTTTGGGCGGCTCCGACCTGGTGGAGAACGAGCGCCATATGCTGCAGGAGATCGACGCCCTGGTGCGTACGAGTCCCATCGCGCTCAAGAAGCCCACGCCGGTCGAGGAAGCCGATACCATCATCGACATCTTTGATAACACGCTGTTCGACGTTATCCCCGTCATCTATCGTCGTTTTGACGACTGGGTGCTGGGCGACAAGGCCGGTACCGTGCCGCCGCTGTGCCCGGCGTTCTTCCATCCCGGCAGCTGGATCGGTTCCGACCGCGACGGTAACCCCAACGTCACCGCCAAGGTGAGCCGTGAGGTCGCCGCCAAGTACTTCACCCACATGGTGCTCAAGCTCGAGGACAAGTGCCGTCGCATCGGCCGCAACCTCACGCTCGAGGCCACCTACAGCAAGCCGTCGGCCGAGCTCATCAACCTGTGGAACCATCAGGTCGAGATGAGCACCCAGTACACGGCCCGCGCCGAGCTGATCTCCGAGCACGAGCCGCATCGCGCCGTCATGCTCGTCATGGCCGACCGTCTGAACGCCACCGTGCGCCGTATCACCGACACCATGTACCACAGCGCCGACGAGTTCCTGGATGACCTGCGCGTCGTCCAGCGTTCGCTTGCTGCCTGCGGTGCCGTCCGTGCCGCCTACGGTCCGGTCCAGACCATCATCTGGCAGGTCGAGTCCTTCGGCTTCCATATGGTCGAGATGGAGTTCCGTCAGCACTCCGTGGTGCACGCCCGCGCCCTCAAGGATATCCACGAGAACGGTATCCATGGTGACCTCCAGCCCATGACGCGCGAGGTCATCGACACCTTCCGTGCCATCGGTTCCATCCAAAAGCGCTACGGCAAGAAGATGGCGCACCGCTACATCATCTCGTTTACCAAGAGTGCCCAGCATGTGGCCGACGTCTTTGAGCTGGCCCACCTGTCCTTCGCACACGAGGAAGACGTTCCCGAGCTCGACGTGATCCCGCTGTTCGAGCAGCTCGAGGACCTCGAGGGCTGTGTGGACGTGCTCGATCAGATGCTCACGCTGCCCGTGGTGCAGAAGCGCCTTGCCCAGACCAACCGCCGCATGGAGGTCATGCTGGGCTATTCCGACTCCTCCAAGGATGCCGGTCCTACCACGGCCATGCTCGCGCTGCACTCCGCGCAGGAGCGCATTGCCAAGTGGGCCGAGAAGAACGATATCGACCTGGTGCTCATGCACGGTCGCGGCGGTGCCGTGGGCCGTGGCGGCGGCCCGGCCAACAAGGCCGTGCTGGCGCAGCCCAAGGGTTCGGTCAACTGCTTCTTTAAGCTCACCGAGCAGGGCGAGGTCATCTTTGCCCGTTACGGCAACCGCACGCTGGCTCAGCGCCATGTTGAGTCCGTTGCCGCCGCAACGCTTTTGCAGTCGGCCCCGAGCGTCGAGAAGACCAACACCGAGACCACACAGAAGTTCTGGGACATGGCAGAGAAGCTCAACGCCGCAAGCCACGAGCGCTATCTGGACCTGCTGAACACCGAGGACTTTACTCCGTGGTTCTCGACCGTGACGCCGCTGACCGAGGTCGGTCTGCTGCCGATCGGCTCGCGTCCCGCCAAGCGCGGCCTAGGCGCCAAGTCGCTCGACGACCTGCGTACCATTCCGTGGATCTTCAGCTGGAGCCAGGCGCGTATTAACCTGGCCGCTTGGTATGGTTTGGGCACCGCCTGCGAGCAGTTGGGCGACCTTGACCAGCTCAAGGCTGCCTACCAGGAGTGGCCGTTCTTCCGCACCTTTATCGACAACATCGAGATGTCGATCGCTAAGACCGACCAGCGCATCGCCAAGATGTATCTGCACCTGGGCGATCGCCAGGATCTGTCCAAGAAGGTCTTTACCGAGATGCAGCTCACCCGTAAGTGGGTCCTTGCCATCGTCGGTGACGAATGGCCGCTTCAGCGCCGTCGCGTGCTCGGTTGCGCCGTCCGCGTGCGCAACCCCTACGTTGACGCTCTGTCCATCGCCCAGGTTCGCGCCCTTCGCGAGGTGCGTATGAACCAGGACGAGATGGCCGAGGAGAAGAAGGCCGAGTACATGAGCCTGATTCTTTCGACTGTGACCGGCGTTTCGGCAGGACTGCAGAACACGGGGTAATCGATAGCCCTGTGGCTCTCACCGGGACCCGATGGGTTTCCCTCTGAATGCGTCCTCGCACTTGAAGCCCCCTTATCCTGCTCCTTCGGAGCTGCGGATAAGGGGGCTTCGTGCTGCGGAGTGCATTCAGAGGGAAACCCATCGGATCCCTTCGTCCTCGGTCTTCTGGGGTTAAAGCTAAAGGGAATAAGGCGCGCTTCGCGCATAGCGTGGAGTGCGGCGAGGGCTTCTTGCGTCCTGCGGAGTGTGCCTAAAAGTAAACTAATGGCGGGCCCTGCGATGTCCGGTCTTCGGCGGATCAGCCGCTGGGTGAGGGTGGTGCTTGGGGCGACGTGCAAAAAACGGAGTTTTCAGCAGCCAAAGATTGGTGCATAAGGCTATGGGTGACGTTCGCGGCCCCTGTTGATGCTTTTGCACGACGATTGGGCTTTGGCGATGTTCATATATGGCTGGTTTCTCGCCGCATGCTATCCAGATGGGACGAGTCATGAGGACTATCTACCTTTTGAAAGACTTTTGACACCAAAATCTTATCCCGCGATGCTGAATACTCGCAAAAATACACGCTCCGGAGGGTACCACCCTGTTACGGCTAGAAATCCATGCGCCATTTTATGCAATTAATTAACGCATTTATGCAAAATGGCTTACGTGCGTACGTCTCGGGCTAGATGTTTGCCTCGGCGCTGCGTAAATCATCCTGTCTATAGTGTCTTTGACAGGCGGCCGCGGTTCCCTTTGGGATCGCGGCCGTTTTGTTGTGGGTCAAATATGAACGTTGTGTTAATGAGTCGGTGGACGGTGGTGTTTTTCGGTGAGCGGCGTATCCTTCCAACGGTTAATCTAGTGTGTCAGTTGAAAGGAAGAGGGCGCTCGTCATTGTTTGAATGTGAACTACCGTTTGACCACAAGACGTTGCATCTGGAGCTCGAGGATAAGAATTTCGCGGGTGTGATGGAAGGTCATCAAAACGAGTTTAAGACCACGAAATCGCAGGAAGAGCTGATAGAGGAGTCGCTTGCCAACCCTTATGGTTCGCCTTCGCTCGAGGAGCTTTGTGCTGGCAAGAAGGATATCGTCATTATTAGCTCCGATCATACGCGCCCCGTTCCCTCGCGTGTGACGATGCCTATTCTGCTGCATCACATCCATTCCGCTGCGCCCGAGGCTCGAGTGCGTATTTTGGTTGCTACGGGTATGCACCGTCCGTCGACGCACGAGGAACTCGTCAACAAGTATGGCGAGGAGATTGTTGCCAACGAGGAAATTGTTATGCACGTCGCGACTGACGACAGCATGATGAAAAAGATTGGCACCCTGCCTTCTGGTGGCGAGTGCATCATCAACAAGATTGCCGCCGATTGTGATCTGCTGCTTGCCGAGGGCTTTATTGAGCCGCACTTCTTTGCCGGTTTCTCTGGTAGCCGCAAGTCCGTCTTGCCTGGCATCGCCAGCTACAAGACCATCATGTACAACCACAACGGTCAGTTTGTGAACGATTCCCATTCGCGTGCCGGCAACCTGTGCCACAACCACGTGAGCGAGGACATGTTTGCCGCTGCCGAGATGGCTCACCTTGCCTTTGTGCTCAACGTGGTGCTCAACGGCAAGCATGAGGTTATCGGCTCCTTTGCAGGCGACATCCATAAGGCACACGAGGCTGGCTGCGAGTTCGTGAAGAGCCTTGCCGGCGTTGAGCCCGTCGAGTGCGAGATCGCCATCACCACCAACGGCGGCTACCCGCTCGACCAGAACATCTATCAGGCCGTGAAGGGCATGTGCTCTGCCGAGGCCACGCTTCCCGAGGGCGGCGTGATCATCGACGTCGCCGGTTGTGCCGACGGCCACGGTGGCGAGGGCTTCTATCACAACATCGCCGACAACGATCCGGCGGAGTTTGAGCGTGCCTGCATCGACCGTCCTAAGGACGAGACCCTGCCCGACCAGTGGACGAGCCAGATCTTTGCCCGCATCCTGGCGCATCACCCTGTGATCATGGTTACCGACCTGTGCGATCACCAGATGATCAAGGATATGCACATGACGCCGGTTAACACCCTCGATGAGGCGCTCAAGCTCGCCTTTGAGATGAAGGGTGCCGATGCCAAGGTGGCCGTCATTCCCGATGGCCTGGGCGTTGTCGTCGCACAGCACTAGTACGCGGCCTAAACGAATCATTTATAACCGACAAGAAAGATAAGGTTTTATGCTTACCAAACTCCTCTGCGAATTCGGCGCAACGGCCCTCATGATCATCTTTGGCGTGGGCGTGCACTGCGATACCGTGCTTAAGGGCACCAAGTATCAGGGCTCCGGCCACATGTTTGCCATCACCACCTGGTCTTTTGGCATCTCGGTCGCCTTGTTTATCTTTGGCGGCGCCGTGTGCATGAACCCCGCCATGGTGCTTGCCCAGTGCATCGTGGGCTTGGTGCCGTGGAGCAGCTGCATCCCCTTCATGATTGCCGATATGCTCGGCGGCTTTGTGGGCGCCGTGATCGCGTGGTTGATGTATGCCGATGAGTTCAAGGCTTCCGAGGGCGTCGTCGACCCTATTGCCCAGCGCAACATCTTCTCGACCAACCCTACTACCGAGGGCACGAACTATGCTCGCAACTTCTTCTGCGAGGCCATCTGCACCTTTGTGTTCATCAGCGCCATCCTTGCTGCCGCTAGCCGCGCCGGCGAGAACGTTTTGATGCTCGCCATCTGCGTCGGTCTGATCGTTTGGGCTGTTGGCATGGGCATGGGCGGCATCACCGGCTTCGCCATGAACCAGGCTCGTGACCTTGGTCCTCGCATGGCCTATCAGGTGCTGCCGATCAAGAACAAGGCTGACAACAACTGGAAGTACGGCCTGCTTGTTCCTGGCATCGCTCCGTTTGTCGGTGCTATTGTGGCCGCGCTGTTTGTGCATGGTTTCTTGGGCATGTTCTAGTCAAAGGACGGCTCTATAAGGTCCGGGCTCGGTAGGGGTTAACTTTCCAACGCGTCCTCGGACATGCAAAAAGGCTCGCTGCGCACTTCGTGCGGCGAGCCTTTTTGCGTCCTGCGGAGTGCGTTGGAAAGTTAACCCCTACCGAGCCCTGGGCATTCTTGGCTGTGTTCGAACAAGCAACCCAACATATATATCTGAATTTGGATGTGGTGGGCGCTTGGCTGTTGGGTGCTTTGAAATGCAAGCGGTACTTTGGGAAGGGGCGACGCCTTGGGATGGGATGGGGCGTTTAGTTGAAGAGGGGTTTTATGGCTGAGAGGTAGTCTTTGGCTACGTCGGCTTTGTCTGCTTGGAAGTTATGCCAGGCCCACCATTGGACCATTCCTACGAAGCTTGAGGCTATGTGGTGTAGTAAGAAGCTGCGGTCCATGGTGCCGGCGGGGCCTGCGGGGTCGGCGGGGACGATTTCGGCTGCGCGCGACATGATGGTCTTGCGGAGACAGTCGGCGAAGACGCGTGAGCCGGCACCGGCTACGAGGGCTCGTACGCCCTGACGGCGCTCCCAGAGGTTGTTGAGGATATGCTCGACTTGCACGAGTGGGTCGTCGAGCGGCGTACCATCGTCGTCGAGGGCGTGGGTGCAGATGTCGCTCACGAGCTCGGACAGTAGGTCGTCTTTGCTCTTAAAGAGGCCGTAGAATGTCGCGCGGCCTACGTGGGCGCGAGCGATGATGTCGCCGACAGTGATCTTGCCGTAGTCCACTTCGCGTAGCAGCTCGGAGAACGCCGCAACGATGGCAGCGCGGCTTTTTTCTTTGCGGGCATCCATGGTTATGCATCCACTTGAACAAGCAGGCAACGGAGCGTGCCGGAGCAACCCTCGTAGGGGCGCTTTCCGGCGCCGTAGCCGACGGCTTCGATGCGGTAGCGTGAGGGCATTTGGTCGGACGTACGCAGCGCGGTGACGATGGCGGCGCCCGTGGGCGTCACGAGCTCGCCGGCGACCGGTGCAGGCGTGAGGGCGATATTGCCCGCCTGGCACAGGTTGACGACAGCGGGGACGGGAATGGGCATGAGGCCGTGGGCGCAGCGAATGGTGCCGTGACCCTCGGAGAGCGACTCGACGACAATGTCCTCGATACCCAGGTCATCGAGACAGATGGCGACCGAGCAGATGTCGACGATGGAGTCGATGGCGCCTACCTCGTGGAACATGACGGTCTCGGGCGTTTTGCCGTGGGCCTTGGCCTCGGCGGCGGCGAGCGCGGTAAAGATGGCGAGCGCACGACGCTTAGCGCCATCGCTTAGCTGCGAGCCGTCGATGATGGCGGTGACGTCCGCCAAAGAACGATGGTGATGGTGGTGGGCGTGATGATGGCCCTCGTGGCCATGGCCGTGGGTCTCATGATCATGCTCATGGCAGTGTTCGTGCTCACCATGGTCATGATGGTGGTGCTCGTGCTCGCCAGCTGCTTCGTTGCCGTAGAGCCAGGCCATATCGTGATCGTGGTTCTCGAGCTCCTCTGCAAGCTGGACGTCGAAATCGCAGGCGTCGATGCCATGCTTGTTTACGCGCGTCACGGAGATCGAAAAGCCGTCGACCGGCAGCGTGGCGAGCTGTTCGCGCAGGTGCTCCTCGCTGGCGCCCAGGTCGAGCAGGGCCGCGACGGTCATATCGCCGCTGATGCCCGAGGTGCCGTCGATGATAAGCGTATGCTGATGGTTGGACATGGAATGCTCCTTAACGGGCGCGGGATGTACCGGCGCTCAGATGATTAATAAGACTTGCCTGGTAGGCGGCACCAAAGCCGTTGTCGATATTGACGACCGAAACGCCACTGGCGCAGGAGTTGAGCATGGCGAGTAGCGCGGCTACGCCACCAAAACTTGCGCCGTAGCCAACGCTGGTGGGAACGGCGATGACCGGACAGCTCACCAGACCGCCGATAACGCTCGCCAGCGCGCCCTCCATGCCGGCGATGGCGATGACCACCTGCGCCTGGGCAAGTTCCTCGGCATGCGCGAGCAGGCGGTGCAGGCCGGCGACACCTACGTCGTAGAGGCGGTCGACCTCGTTGCCATAGAACTCGGCCGTCAACGCGGCTTCTTCGGCGACGGGTAAGTCGCTCGTGCCGGCGCAGGCGACGACGATGCGTCCGTTGCCGGTAGGGGAGGGCTTGCCGCCCACGAGGGCGAGCTGCGCGTCCGGGACATATCCCAGGTCAATGCCGTTGCCGAGAAGCTCAGCGGTGCGCGCGGCTTTTTCGGCATCCAGGCGCGTGACCAGGATACGTTCCTGGCCGGCATCGCGCAGCGCTTCGATAATGGCGGCAATCTGCTCGGCGGTTTTACCGGCACCGTAGACAACCTCGCCGGCTCCCTGGCGCACTCCGCGCGAAAGATCGAGCTGCGCAAAGCCCAAATCGGCGGTCGGAGCCGTCTGGATGCGCGTAAGGGCATCGGCAGGGGTGACTGCTCCGCCGGCAACATCGCTCAGCAATTGCTCAAGATCTCGCTTATCCATATATGTTCCCTTCGACGGCGCAAAGTCTAGCACTCAAAGGGTATGTTTCCGAACACTAAGACAAAATTGTTCGGAAACTATAGGACAGACTGATTCAATTGTTAGACGGATCGACTAGTCACGCAGGATGATGTCCATGGCGAGCATCAGGTTGCGCTCGTCGATGGCAAACGGGGCGGCTTCGCGCGTCTTGGGCTTGGCACAAAACGCGATGCCCGTGCCCGCGGCCTGAATCATGGGGATGTCGTTGGCGCCGTCGCCGATCGCGACGGTATGGGCCATATCGACACCGCACTCAACTGCCCAATCCAGCAGCTGGATGAGCTTGGACTCCTTGGTCACGATGTCTGCCGCCAGCTTACCGGTGAGTTTGCCGTCCACGACCTCCAGGCGGTTAGCGAGGCAAAAGTCGATGCCCGCGGCGGCCACGATCTTATCGGCGACCTCGTGAAAGCCGCCGCTTACCACGCCGACCTTCCAGCCCTTGCTGTGCGCCGAGCGCACAAGCTCCAGCGCGCCGGAGGTAAACGTCACGCGCTCAAAGGTGCGCTCGAACACGCTCTCGTCCAAGCCGGCAAGCAGCCCCACGCGCTCCTCGAGCGCCTGCTTAAAGTCCAGTTCGCCGCGCATGGCGCGCTCGGTGATCTGCGCTACCTGCTCGCCCACGCCGGCCTCCTCGCCCAACAGGTCGATAACCTCCTGGTTGATGAGCGTGGAGTCGATATCCATAACGATGAGGCGTGCGGTCATGAGGGGCCTTTCTGAGTGCAGTTGTATTGGGGCACATTGTCGCACGTGAATAGCGCGGGCGGGTGCCGCGGTGCGTCAATTGTTTCGTCTCCGTCAAGTCTTTGGGCAGGAGCCACTTTTCCGCGGCACATCGACACAGGTGCGATAAGATAGAACGCCATGTCTGGCTGCGCGGTTTACGCAGGCTGGGCAAATCTGTACGACGCCGCCCGGAACGACACGGGGCGGCACAGATCCATAAAGGAGGATCACTGGTATGAGCCAGACCCGTCCCATCGACGAGCATTCCATGCACACCCGTACCTGCGGCGAGCTTCGCCGCGAGAACGTGGGCGAAGAGGTCACCCTCACCGGTTGGGTGAGCCGTCGCCGCGACCACGGCGGCCTTATCTTCTGCGACCTTCGCGACCGCGAGGGCATCACGCAGCTCACCTTCGACCCCGAGCACTCCGACGGCGACGCCTTTAAGATCGCCGAGACCATGCGTCCCGAGTGGCCCATCAAGATCCACGGCGTCGTGCGCGCTCGTGGCGAGGAGACCACCAACACCAAGCTCGCGACCGGCGAGATCGAGGTCCTGACCGACCACGCTGAGGTGCTCAACACGTCTGTCACCCCGCCTTTCCAGATCGAGGACGGCATCGAGACCAGCGAGGACACCCGTCTGCGCTATCGCTATCTGGACCTCCGCCGTCCCGAGATGATGGCCAACCTCAAGCTGCGCTCCGACTTCACCTTTGCCATTCGCGAGGCGCTGCACAACCGTGAGTTCATGGAGGTCGAGACGCCCTCCCTGTTTAAGTCCACGCCCGAGGGCGCTCGCGACTTCATCGTTCCCAGCCGTATTCAGCCGGGCAACTTCTACGCCCTGCCGCAGTCCCCGCAGCTTCTGAAGCAGCTGCTCATGGTTGGTGGCGTTGAGCGCTACTACCAGGTTGCCAAGTGCTTCCGCGACGAGGACCTGCGTGCCGACCGTCAGCCCGAGTTCACCCAGGTCGATATCGAGATGTCCTTCGTGGACCAGAACGATGTCATGAGCGCGCTCGAAGAGGTTCTTGCCGATGCCTTCGGTCGCATGGGTGTCGAGATGCCCACGCCGCTGCGTCGCATGAACTACTGGGATGCCATGGGCACCTATGGCTCCGACAAGCCCGATACCCGCTATGGCATGCACCTGGTCGACCTGACCGACATCTTTGCCAACTCCAAGTTCAAGGTCTTTGCGACTGCCGCAAACGAGGAGGGCTCTGTCGTCAAGGCCATCAACGCCAAGGGCGCCGGTGCCTGGGCACGTGCCAAGATCGATAAGCTCGCCGGCGTGGCTTCCACGTTTGGCGCCAAGGGCCTGGCCTGGATCGCCTTCCGTGAGGACGGCTCCATCAACAGCCCCATCGTCAAGTTCTTCTCGGACGAGGAGATGGCAGCCCTGCGCGAGCGCATGGACGTCGAGCCCGGCGACCTTGTGATGTTCGCCGCCGGCCCGCGCCTGCTCTCCGACGAGATCTTGGGCGGCATGCGTTCCCACATGGCCAATGCGCTCGAGATCAAGCGCGAGGGTCACGACTTCCTGTGGGTCGTCAACTTCCCGCTGTTCCATTGGGACGAGGATCGCAAGGCCTATGCCGCCGAGCACCAGCCGTTCACTCTGCCGACCGAGACCGACATCGCCAAGATCGAGGCCGATCCGCTCGCAGCCGGTTCTTGCACCTACGACTTTGTCATGGACGGCTTTGAGGCCGGCGGCGGCGGTATGCGTATCCACAACGCCGAGATGCAGATGTCCATGCTCAAGCTCCTGGGCTTTACCGAGGAGCGCGCCGAGTCGCAGTTCGGCTTCCTCATGGAGGCCCTCAAGTTTGGTGCGCCCCCGATGGGCGGTTTCGCTCTGGGCCTGGACCGCGTGTGCATGCTGCTCACCGGTTCCGACTCCATCCGCGACGTCATGGCGTTCCCCAAGACGGCCAGCGGCTCCGATCTCATGTCGGGCGCCCCGAGTGCCGTTAGTGGCGCCCAGCTCAAGGACGTCAGCCTGCGCCTGATGTAGGCGAGCGGCTACATATTGCCCGTAACGAGGGAAGGACGCGTGCCTTCCCTCGTTTTTTATGCGCGGGCGTTGCGAGGGCATAGGTTGACTGGGCGTCGCGGAAACTGCGTCCCGGAATTTGCCTCCAGAATGGGATGTACTTTCCGCCAGGGTCGCTCAGCGGAAACTGTGTCCCATCATTGACGCTCGAAATGGGATGCGATTTCCGTCCCGCCCTCAACAAGCATCTAACGCTACAATAACTACCACGTGGCTGGGTTTGCCGGCCGAATGTGCGATGCCGCGGGAGGGGACATGGTCGAGTTTACGAAGACGATTAAAGATCCGTTGGGATTACATGCCCGCCCGGTTGCGCTGCTCTATGACATTATTGCCAAGCACCGTAGTGACGTGTCGGTTTCGATTGGTGACCGCTACACCGATGGCCGCGACGTTATAGGGCTCATGGCACTCTGCGGCGAATGTGGCGAAGACGTCGTGTTCCGCGTTTCGGGCGTGGATGAGGCCTCCTGCGTCACGTCGATCAGAAACCTCTCGCTTTAACCTCAACAATGTGACAAAGGGGCAGTCCCCTCTGTTGCATAAATTGGTATCAATAGGCACTGCAAAGAGACGGTCTTTGCGGTGCCTTTGTTTCGTATAGGAAACTTTTTCGAAATCTGAATGGGGACCCTTTCCAAAAAGTTAACCACGTGCTAGTTTACTAAAGCGAACATAGACGTGGTTAACTTTTATCACGTCGATGTTGAGGACGAACTGACGTTAGGAGCAACTCATGTCTTGCGGACCGCAGATGCCGGCAATGCCGCTTTCGATGGTAAAAGCGGGCGAAACCGTGCGCGTGTCTCGTGTAAAGGGCAATGAGGATATGAAGCACCACCTCAAGGACCTCGGCTTTGTCGAGGGCAGCGAAATTCACGTGGTGAGCTCGAGTGGCGCCAATATCATCGTCACGGTGCTGGGCGCACGCTTTGGTATCGATTCCAAGGTTGCCATGCACATCATGACCGTCGGTTAGTTCGCAGCATTTGATAAAAACCGAAAGGGGGACAAGAGGATGAAGACGTTGGGTGACGTTAAGGTGGGCGAGAGCTCCACCATCGTCAAGCTTCACGGTGAGGGTGCGCTTCGCCGCCACCTTATGGACCTGGGGCTCATCAAGGGCACTTCGTTCAAGGTCGTGAAGGTTGCACCGCTCGGTGATCCGGTCGAGATCAACGTGCGCGGCTACGAGCTTTCCATCCGCAAGGAGGAGGCCGCCGTCGTCGAGGTCCAATAAGGGCTCGCGGCGTATATTTCTGCAGATAAAGTTAGGTATTTCTAACTTAATGCAGCATTTTGAAGCACATTATCCAGCCCGTGCGGAGAAAGCAGCGCGGGCACACAAGGAAGAAGGATTGAATGGCGGATTCTCAGATCCATGTCGCGCTGGCGGGTAACCCCAACTGCGGCAAGACCACGCTTTTCAACCTGATCACCGGCGCCAACGGCTACGTTGGCAACTGGCCCGGCGTCACGGTTGAGAAAAAGGAAGCCAAGCTCCTAAGCGACAAGAACGTTACCATCACGGACCTCCCCGGCATCTACTCGCTTTCCCCCTACAGCCCCGAGGAGCAGTGCTCGCGCGATTATCTCATGAGCGGCGAGCCCGATGTGGTCGTCCAGGTGGTCGACGCCACCAACCTCGAGCGCAACCTGTACCTGGCGCTTCAGGTTATCGAGACCGGCCTGCCCGTGGTCGTTGCCCTCAACATGGCCGACTTGGTCGAGAAGAACGGCGACAAGATCGACACCGACAAGCTTTCCAAGAAGCTCGGCTGCCCGGTCATGATGATCTCGGCTCTTAAGAACAAGGGCATCAAGGAGCTCTTCGAGCAGGTCAAGAAGTCCGCTGCTTCCAAGGGCCAGGTACCGGAGCACAAGTTCGACTCCTCCATCGAGGACGTTCTGTCCCACATCGAGAACAACCTTCCGGCGAGCGTTCCCGCCAACAAGCGTCGCTACTACGCTGTCAAGCTGTTTGAGCGCGACGCGGACGCCTGCAAGCTCATCAACCTCACTAAGGAGAAGGCCGCTCGCGTGGAGGAGCTGGTCGCCCAGTGCGAGCAGGACTGCGACGACGATGCCGAGTCCATCATCACCGGTGAGCGCTATGGCGTCATCGCGCACATCATCGATGAGTGCCTCACTAAGGCTCCGGCCAAGATGAGCACCTCCGAGAAGATCGACCGCGTGGTTACCAACCGTATCCTGGGTCTGCCGATCTTTGTGGTCATCATGTTCTGCGTGTACTACATCGCCGTTTCTACCTTGGGCGGCACGGTGACCGACTTCACCAACGACCAGCTCTTCGGCACCGACGGCTGGTACGTGCTCGGTCAGGGCCGCGACGCTTACGACGCGGCTGTCGAGGCCGCGGGTGACGACGCCGACTCGGTCGACCCGGCACAGTACGGCCCCTATGTCCCGGGTATCACCACCATGGTGCACGATGCCCTCGTGGCGGGTGGCACCGAGGACGGTGGCCTGGTCGATTCGCTGGTCTGCGACGGTATCGTTGGCGGCCTGGGCGCCATCTTCGGCTTTGTGCCGCAGATGTTCCTGCTGTTCGTGATGCTGTCCTTCCTGGAGGACTGCGGCTACATGGCCCGCGTCGCCTTTATCATGGACCGCGTGTTCCGCCGCTTTGGCCTGTCCGGTAAGTCGTTCATCCCCATGCTCGTGTCCTCGGGCTGCGGCGTTCCCGGCGTCATGGCCACCAAGACCATCGAGAACGAGAAGGACCGCCGCATGACGGTCATGACCACCACGTTCATCCCCTGCGGCGCCAAGCTGCCGATCATCGCCCTGCTCATGGGCTCCATCATTGGCGATTCTTCCACCACGGCCGCATGGATCAGCCCGCTCTTCTACTTCCTGGGCGTCTTTGCCGTCATCGCCTCGGGCCTCATGCTCAAGAAGACCAAGCTCTTCGCCGGCCGTCCGACCCCGTTTGTCATGGAGCTTCCTGCCTACCACTTCCCGGCGATCCGCTCTTGGGCGCTGCACGTGTGGGAGCGCTGCTGGGCCTTTATCAAGAAGGCCGGTACGGTCATCTTCGCGTCCACTGTCGTGGTTTGGTTCCTGTCCAACTTTGGTAGCTACAACGGTTCCTTTGGCTACCTGCCCGCGATGGACGGCATCTCCGAGGAGTTCATGGACTACTCCGTGCTGGCCATGCTCGGTAACCTGATCTCCTGGATCTTCGCCCCGCTTGGCTTTAGCACCTGGCAGGCAACAGCGCTGTCCGTCTCGGGCCTTGTCGCCAAGGAGAACGTCGTCGCCACCGCCGGCTCGCTGCTGTCCGTTGCCGACGCGGGCGAGACCGACCCGAGCCTGTGGACCGCGTTTGCCGGCATGTTCCCCACCATGGGCGCTTGCGTCGCCTTTGGCGCGTTCAACCTGCTGTGCGCTCCGTGCTTTGCTGCCATGGGTGCCATCCGCAACCAGATGGATTCCGGCAAGTGGTTCGCGATTGCCATCGGTTACGAGTGCATCTTCGCTTGGGTGATCGGCCTGTTCATCAACCAGTTCTACAACCTGCTTGTGTTGGGGCAGTTTGGTATCTGGACGGTTGTGGCCATCGTGCTGCTGGTTGCGATGCTCTTCCAGATCTTCCGTCCCATGCCCAAGCATGCATGGACCGACGAGGACGAGACCAACGCTGCTTCCGCCGCAGTTTCCGCTTAAGTCCGAATAAGGATTAGCCCCTTTCCACGAGCCCGGGTGTCCCAGCGACACTCGGGCTTTTTGGTGGGGAGATGTGGCGTTTCCGCAGATAAAACCGACCAAAATAAACCTGTCCCTTTTTGGTAGGTGGAGGATGGGGTAAAGTAAGTGCTGGTTAACTAGAGGAGGCTTGCTATGGCACCTATCGATATTGTTGTGCTGGCTGTTATCGGCATTGCGTTTGTCGCCGTGTGCGTGCGCATCTATCGCAAGGGCACGTGTGCCGACTGCGCACAGGGTGGCGTTTGCACGGGGCATTGCTCCAACAAAAAGAGCTGCGCCGCACTTAAGGGCGTGGACAAAATCGCCGAAGACTTGGGTCGCGGTATCAAATAAGGTCCGGACATCCAAGCGCTCCGCGGGCATCCGTTCGCGGGGCGCTTTGTGCATTTGAGGGAGAGCACGGCGAGTCGAAGAGTATTTTTGGGGTATCGTTAACTGGACTATTAATTGGCAACTTATCTATAACGGAGTA
Source organism: uncultured Collinsella sp. (assembly GCA_937950325.1). GTDB lineage: Bacteria > Actinomycetota > Coriobacteriia > Coriobacteriales > Coriobacteriaceae > Collinsella. Next base: position 98,381 of record CALFDJ010000008.1, on the reverse strand, counting down.
ACCGCATGAGCGCTCGCGTAACCATGAAGGACATAGCCGCCGAGCTTGGCGTTTCCATCAATACCGTGCACAAGGCTCTGACGGGAAAGGCCGGCGTGAGCGAATCCGTGCGCGCCAAGGTGAACGCTAAGGCCGAGGCCATGGGCTATCACCGCAACACAAGTGCCTCAAGCCTGCGCCGCAAGGATATCAATCTGGTGTTTTGCCTGCCCCGCGCATCGCGCGAGGGAGCGTACTTTTTCCGTTACCTGTGGGAAGGCTGCAATCGCTTTGAACAGGAGGTCATCGACCGGGGCATTACGGTTGAGCGCGTTGAATTTGGCGTGGGCGGCTACGCTGATGCACTCGAGCAAATCGACGAGCGTCTGCAGGTGGGCGAGAAGATTGGTGGCTTGCTCGCCTATGCGCCGGGCGACGATCGTGCGACTGAGCTTTTGGGGCAGATCGCCGAGGCGGGCGTGACGATTGAGCTTGTCGACGGCGACCGTCCGCATTTGAATCGTTTGGGTGCGAGCTTGGCCGATTATTCGACGGCAGGCAGCCTTATGGCCGAGCAGGCGGCAAACCTGGTCCATGCTTCTGGGGCCGACGCCCGCGTGCTCCTTTTGACAGGCGACCCATATACCGATTCGCACTATCTAACCGCCCGCGCCTTCCACAATTACCTGCGCGAACGAGATATTCCATGGCAGGTCGAGGACCTTGCCGGTGCCCATGCGCAAGTCAAACAGCTCAAGCATGAGCTCGAAAAGCGCTTGAGTGCGCCGGACGCCCCCGAACTTATCTGTAGCGTTTTTGCCGTTGGTTCCGAAGTGGTTGCCGACGCGCTCGTCTCGACCGGCAAGGCCGGTCAGGTCATGGTGATCGGCAACGACCTGTTTCCCGAAAGTGCTCTGGCCTTGCGCCGCGGTATCTTTACCAATATTGTCTATAAGGACCCGACGAGCCTGGCGTATCGCGGCGCTAAGACGCTGGGCGATTATCTGCTGTGGGGAAGGACCCCGACGGTGCCCGTCCAGAAGGGCGCCGTCGAGATGGTATTTGCCAGCAATGTCGACCGCTACTGCGAACTTGCGGGTATTTAGCCGATTGAGCAGGTACCCCCTCTTGCGACGTGCATTTTTGGGAGTATTCAGCATTGGCATGCCCTGAATGAGGTGCAGAACGACTGTTTTAAGTGCCCCCGATGGCGTAATTTGCCATCGGGGGCACTTTTTATGCCGATCGGGCGCTATCTGCGTTCCAAATAGGACGCTGAGGATGGCGCACGGGGCGCTCCAATGCTGAATACTCCCAAAAATGTACGTCGGGACATGACCCACCTGAGCAAAAGCGCTCAAGTTCGGTGTTCGGGGACGCCAACCAGTCCGCAATACATGCAAGTCACATCTCCAGCAACCGTTAAGCGGTCAAAACCTACCGTTCACCCCGTGGTGGTTAGGTGAACGTTCACCTTTTGAGGTGCAATGGATTAGTATAGTGAACGTTCATCTAAAGGATAACGAGCGCGCTGTACGCCCGCCTTGCCAGCAAAGGGGCTGTTTGATGAAAAACTTTATGGACGATCAGGATTTCCTGCTGAGCACCAAGACCGGTGAGGAGTTGTTCCACAACTTTGCCGAGGGCATGCCCATCGTCGACTATCACTGCCACATTTCTCCCAAGGAGATTTGGGAGGACAAACGTTTCGAGAACATCACCGAGGTTTGGCTGGGCGGCGACCACTACAAGTGGCGCCTGATGCGTGCCAACGGCGTCGATGAGCGTTTTATCACTGGCGACGCCCCTGCTCGCGAGAAGTTCCAAAAGTGGGCCGAGACCCTGGGTCGCTGCGTTGGCAACCCCGTCTTTGAGTGGAGCCACCTGGAGCTTAAGCGCTACTTTGGCTACGAGGGCGTCCTCAACGGCAAGACTGCCCAGGAGGTCTGGGACCTTGCCAACGCCAAACTCGCCGAGGCCAGCTTTACCTGTCGCAACCTGATCAAGCAGTCCAACGTCCGCATGATCTGCACTACTGACGATCCCGCCGACAGCTTTGAGTGGCACAAGAAGATTGCTGCCGATGACAGCTTTGACGTTCAGGTCGTTCCCGCCATGCGTCCCGATGCCGCTCTGCGCATCGAGCGCGGCCAGGAGTTTGCCGACTACTGCAAGCACCTTTCCGAGGTCGCCGGCGTTGAGGTCAGCGACTTCGAGGGCATGAAGGCTGCCATCTCCAAGCGCTACGACGTTGCTCACGAGCTGGGCTGCCGTGCATCCGACCACGCACTCGATTACGTTATGTACGTCCCGGCTACCGCCGACGAGATCGAGGCTATCTTTGCCAAGGGTCTGGCTGCCGAGCCGCTTACCGAGGAAGAGGTCCTCAAGTACAAGACTGCCTTTATGCAGTTTGTCGCTGGCGAGTATGTCCGTCTGGGCTGGGCCATGCAGCTGCACTTTGGCTGCAAGCGCGACAACAATCGCGCCATGTTTGCCAAGCTCGGTCCCGATACCGGCTACGACTGCATCTCCAACTACACGCCGTCCGACCAGCTCGCCGATTTCCTCAACTCCATTCAGGAGACTTGCGGCCTGCCCAAGACCATCCTGTACAGTCTGAACCCCATCGACAACACCATGATCGATACCGTGATGGGCTGCTTCCAGGAGGCTCCGACTGCCGGTAAGATCCAGAACGGCTCCGCCTGGTGGTTCAACGACAACGAGGTCGGTATGCGCGAGCAGCTCACGGCTCTGGCTAACGAGGGCGTGCTGGGCAACTTTGTGGGCATGCTTACCGATTCCCGCTCCTTCCTGTCCTATCCGCGCCACGAGTACTTCCGTCGCGTGCTGTGCAGCGTGATCGGCGAGTGGGTCGAGCAGGGCAAGTACCCGGCCGACATGGAGCTACTGGGCGAGGTTGTACGCGACATCAGCTACAACAATGCGGTCCGCTACTTTGGCTTTGACCTGGACACCGTCGAGGCCTAAGCCCGCATCAAATCACATCGAACTCGGGAGCGCCGTTGCCACACGCGGCGCCCCTGTTTTGCTTGCACGCTAACAGCTATCTAAGGAGAGACACAGATGGAGAACATCAGCTACGATGCGCTCGAGAAGATCGGCTACAAGGGCTATTTGCTGCCCAAGGATGCTCCCGAGAAGGTTCTGCAGTTTGGCGAGGGCAATTTCCTGCGCGCCTTCGTCGACCGTTTCTTTGACATGGGCAACGAGGCCACCGGCTGGAACGGCAAGGTCGTCATGGTGCAGCCCATCAGCGGTGCCTTTGGCTTTGCCGACGGTATCAATGCCCAGGACGACCTGTACACCGTGCTGGTGCGCGGCAAGGAGAACGGCAACACGGTTGACGAGTCCCGCGTGATCAGCGCCTGCAGCCGCTGCCTTAACCCGTATCGTGAGGACGACTATCGCGCCATGATGGAGGTCGCCGTCTCCGACGACCTAGAGATCATCGTCTCCAACACCACCGAGGCCGGTATCGCCTATGACCCGTCCTGCAAGGCCGACGACATGCCACCTGCGAGCTTCCCCGCCAAGCTTGCCCAGGTGCTCCACACCCGCTGGGCTGCCGGTAAGCCGGGCGTCATCGTCCTCGCCTGCGAGCTCATCGATCACAACGGCGAGGAGCTGCTGCGCATCATGAACCAGTATGTGAGCGACTGGGGCTGGGAGGACGAGTTTGCGCAGTGGATGGCTAACGACTGCACCGTCTGCACCACGCTCGTCGACACCATCGTCCCCGGCCGCATCCGCGATCCTAAGGAGGCCGCGGCGGTTGCCGAGCGTCTGGGCTACGAGGATCCCTTCCTGGCCGTGCGCGAGCCCTTCCAGATGTGGGGCATCCAGGGCGACGAGTCGCTTGCCGAGAAGCTTCCCTTTGTGAAGGCTGGTCTTCCGGGTGTCTTTGTGACTCCCGACGTCACCCCGTACAAAAAGCGCAAGGTCCGCATCCTCAACGGTGCCCATACCGCCTTCGTTCCGGGTTCCTGGGTTGCCGGCTTTGATATCGTGCGCGACTGCATGCATGACGAGACCATTCGCGGCTTCATGAACACCATGCTCTACGACGAGGTCATTCCGACGCTTGCCGCCGACTTGGATGTCGAGGACTGCAAGGCCTTTGCCGCCGCCGTCGAAAACCGCTTCGACAACCCGTTTATTGATCATGCGCTGCTCTCCATCTGCCTCAACTCCACGGCTAAGTGGCGCGCTCGCGACCTGCCCACGCTCAAGGACTACGTTGCCGAGACCGGCAACCTGCCCAAGTGCCTGGCGACGAGCCTCGCTACGCTCATCTCCTTCTACACGCAGGAGCTCGTGTCCCGCGAGGGCGACGGCCTGCACCTGCGTCGCTCCGACGGCACCGAGTACACCGCTCAGGACGACGCCTTCGTACTCGATTTCTACGCCGCCCACGCCGGTGCCGACGATGCCCAGCTGGTGCACGACGTGCTCACCAACGAGCAGATGTGGGGCGAGGACCTTACGCAGATCGCCGGTCTTGAGGAGTTTGTCGTCAGTGCGCTCGCTGTCGTGCGTGCCGAGGGCGCCAAGCAGGCCTTCGCCAACGCTCAGGCGTAAATTTCCGGCGCAGACGCGGGCGCGGGACGGCGTGCCCGCGTCTCGACTTCTGCTCAACCTGTAGGGTTAGGACCATTTGCAATGAACACTATCCAGATCAATCCGGCCGACAACGTGATCGTCGCGCTGTCGCCGCTTGCCAAGGGCACCGCCGTCGCGGTTCCCGGGGTGGGCGAGGTCGTGGCCGCGGAGGATATTCCGCAGGGCCATAAGATGGCGGTGCGCTCGATTGCCGCCGGCGAGGACGTCATTAAGTACGGCCTTCCTATCGGACACGTGACGGGCGATGTCCAGCCCGGTCAGTGGCTCCACACGCACAATGTGAAGACCAACCTTTCGGGCGAGGTCGAGTACACCTACAACCCCACGCATCCGGTCGTTGAGTCGGTTGAGCCCGAGACCTTTATGGGGTTCCGCCGCGCCGACGGTCGTGCCGCGACGCGCAACGAGCTGTGGATCATCCCCACGGTCGGCTGTGTCAACGAAGTCGCCCGTGCCATGTGCGAGCAGGCCCAGGATCTGGTCGATGGCTCGCTGGAGGGCGTCTACTACTTCCCGCATCCGTTCGGTTGCTCGCAGACCGGCGCCGACCATGTCCAGACGCGTCGTCTGCTGGTGGCGCTCTCGCGTCACCCTAATGCGGCCGGCGTGCTGTTCCTGTCGCTCGGTTGCGAGAACTGCACACACCAGCAGGTGCTCGACGAGCTCGGTGACTTCGATCACGAGCGCGTTCGCTTTCTCACCTGCCAGGATGTAGCCGACGAGCAAATCGAGGGCCACAAGATTCTGGCCGAGCTGGCAGACCTGGCAAAGCAGTCCAAGCGCGAGCCCATTCCGGCCTCCGAGCTGGTCATTGGTCTTAAGTGTGGCGGCTCCGACGGTCTTTCGGGCATTACCGCCAACCCCACGATCGGTCGCGTGAGCGATATGGTCGTCGCCCGTGGCGGCACGTCGGTGCTCACCGAAGTGCCCGAGATGTTTGGCGCGGAGAGCATCCTGCTCGACCGATGTGAGGACGAGCAGGTCTTTAACGCTGCCTCTGACATGCTTAACGGTTTTAAGGATTACTTTATTAGCCATGGTGAGGTGGTCTACGAGAACCCGAGTCCCGGTAACAAGGACGGTGGCATCACCACGCTCGAGGACAAGAGTTGCGGCTGCGTGCAGAAGGGTGGCTCCGCACCCATTGTCGACGTGCTGCCGTATGCCGGTCAGGTCACCAAGCATGGCCTGAACATGCTGTGCGGCCCGGGCAACGACATGGTATCCACCACGGCGTTGACGGCTGCTGGCTGTCACGTGATTCTGTTCTCGACTGGACGCGGCACGCCGTTTGGTGCACCGGCGCCCACCCTCAAGGTGTTCACCAATCAGCGTCTGTGCGACCACAAGGCCAACTGGATGGACTTTAACGCCGGCGTGATTGCCACAGGCGAACGCACACTCGACGAGGCTGCCCGCGACCTGTATCAGCTGGTACTGGATACAGCGAGCGGTAAGCTAACGAGTGCCGAGCGCCGCGGCTGCCACGAGATCAGTATCTGGAAGGACGGCGTCTGCCTGTAGTGGCAAACAAGTCCGTATAGGGCGCTATTGACCATGGCTCCGTCGGGAGTGTTCCCGGCGGGGCCATTTTGTTCTGTCTGTTATGGCGCGTCTTTATAGGGGCACGAGGGGCGAAATAATAAACGTTCACCTAATTGCTCAAAAAGCATAACCCAGTTAATGCCCCTGTAATCGAGATTGTTTCGAGTTATATATCCGTTTAGCGATAAAAAACGACCGTTCAAGGATATTATTCAAGTGAACGTTCACCTATCATAAGTAATCGCGCATAATCTAGCTAAACGTTCACCTTACCAGTGGACGACATACAGACAGACGTCGGTATGGACTCCAGTGTCTTGTTACAAGACAATCGAGAAAAGAGAGGGAGCTCGATGACTAATAAGATCGGAAAAAAGCGTAAGATCACATTCTGGACGCGCTTGGGCTTTGGTATGGGCGGTATGCTCAATTCCGGTGCCCTGACCTTTACGCACAGCTACATGGTGCTGTTCCTGTCCACGGAGTGTGGCCTGTCCGCAGGCGAGGCTGCACTGATCAGCTCGTTTGCCATCTATGTCAACGCCATTCTTTGCCCGCTGATGGGTTTTGTGGCCGATAACTTCTATGCCACCAAGATTGGCCGCATCTTTGGTCGTCGTCGTTTCTGGATCTTGCTGGCCATCCCGATGATGATCGCCGAGCCGCTCATCTTCGTGGCTACGCCGTTTGGCTTCCCGTACTACTTTGTGCTGTACCTGATCTACAACGTCGCGTACACGTTCTGCACCGCCAACCTGTCGCCGCTTACCATCGAGATGACCGACGACTTTAAGGAGCGTACGTACCTCATCGGCTACAAGCATCTCTTTGGTAACGCCGCCGGCTTCCTGATGGCTGCACTTGTGGGCTTCGGCTTTGGCACCTTCGGCGAGACCAACCCGTTCAGCTACTTCATCATCGCTACGGTCAACGCTTCGGTCATGGCAATCTCGCTGCTCTGCGTGTACCTGTCCACGTGGGAGCACACCCCCGAGGAGGTCGCTCAGGAGAAGATCGAGAGCGTCGGCGAGGGTATCAAGAAGTTCTTCATCGACGTTATCTCCACCTTCCGCAACAAGTCCTTCCGCAAGGTCCTGTACGCACAGGTCTCCACGAAGCTCGCTGCTGCCTGCTGGTCTGCCTGCCTGTCCTTCTTCATCGTTTACTGCCTGCAGATTCCTAAGTCCTACGAGTCCGTGATGGAGATGCCTGGCAAGGTCGTCGCTATCGTCTGCACCGCCATCTGGGTCGCCCTCATGGCCAAGAAGGGCTTCCACAAGTCTTGGTACCTCGCAAATGTCGGTTGCGCTGCGTGCATCATCGCCTACAACTACTTCGCCTTTGGTCAGATCAACGGCACCTCCACGGTCGCCATCGCCATGATCGCCTACCCCATCATCTTCGCCATCTGGAAGTTCTTCTACGTCGGCTTCCAGTACCTGCCCGATGTTCTGCTCAACTACATCCCCGATGTCGATGAGCTCATCACCCTGCGTCGTCGCGAGGGCATCTACAGCTCCGCTCAGCAGCTCTGTCAGCAGATCGCCCAGGCTATCGCCGTTAACGCATGGGCCATCGTCCTTGCTGCCTCCGGCTTCATTCAGACCGCCGGCAACAGCGACGCCGTGACCCAGCCCGCCACCGTGCCTCTGTACATCTGCGGCTACATGCTCATCGGCTGCGCCGGCTTCTTCCTGCTCGCGGCTGTCCTTGCCCGCGGCATCAAGATCGACAAGGAGCAGTGCGACGTCCTTTGCGACGAGATTCACCGAGTCAAGGAGGGTGGCAAGATGGCCGACGTCAAGCCCGAGGTCAAGGCGCTTTGCGAGGAGCTCTCCGGCTTTAAGTACGAGGACTGCTTTGCCCACAACAACGTTGGCTTCCAGGACGGTAGCGTAACTCCCGCCGAGTAAGGCCGACATATCGTCCAAATCACAGGGCCGTGCCACCGGAATTCCGCCGGCAGGCACGGCCCTTTTTCAACAGCGTACAATTTGCCTTTAGAGCATCTTTTTGAGGGAGAAACCCATGGAGACGAACGTTATCTGGCGCAAGTCCCGCGCGGCCGTGATCGAGCTTGACGACGGCGGCTACTTTACCTGTGCCGATACGTGGGAGATCTTTGTCAACGACGAGCCCGCCGGTACCACGAATACGGTCGAGACCTATGTCGACGGCCTGACCCCCGGCAAGCGCAACCTGGTTCGTTTTGTTTGTGGCGAGCGTGAGCTGAGCGTAGGTGTCACCACGCCGGCTGAGCCTTTTACCATCAACGTTCGCGACTGTGGCGCCAAGGGCGATGCCGAGCATGATGACACCACCAACATCCAGGCTGCCATCATGGCCTGTCCCAAGGACGGGCGCGTGCTGATTCCCGCCGGCAGCTATCGTATCAAGTCCCTCTTCCTTAAGAGCAATATCAACATCGAGCTCGCCGAGGGAGCGGTGCTGCTGGCTCGCCACGATCGTGCGGCGCTTGCCTACATCCCCGGTACGGTCACGGGCGACGAGGGTGCTGGGTATGCTGGCACCGATATGCTGCCCCTGGGCCGCTGGGAGGGCGAGAGCTTCTCGACCTACTGCTCTACCTTTACGGGTCTGAGCGTGCACGACGTGTGCATCTATGGTCGCGGCGCGATCGACGGTCAGACTGATTTTGCCGAGGACAACTGGTGGAACAAGGACTTTAAGAACATCTTCCGTCCTGAGGAGGGCCGCGAGGTCGCCCGCCCGCGCATGATTTTCCTGTCCGAGTGCCAAAACGTGAGCTTGGCCGGCTTCACCGTCCGCAACAGCCCGGCGTGGAACATCCACCCCATCCTGTGCGAGCACGTCGATGCGCTCTGCCTGTCCATCGAGGGCCCCAAGAACTCCCACAACACCGACGGTTTCGATCCCGAGAGCTGCGGCTTTGTCCGCATCCTTGGCTGTCAGTTCTCGGTGGGCGACGACTGCATCGCCATCAAGAGCGGCAAGCTGGGCATTGAGCCCGAGCTTCGTCCCGCCACGCACGACGTGCTGATCTCTCACTGCTACATGCACGATGGTCACGGCGCCGTGGTCCTGGGTTCAGAGGCTGCCGGCGGCATCAAGGACCTTACCGTGAGCAAGTGCCTCTTTGAGCGCACCGACCGCGGCCTGCGCGTCAAGACCCGCCGCGGGCGCGGCAAGGATGCCGTCAACGAGGGCATTACCTTTGAGCACATTCGCATGGATGAGGTGCTCACGCCCTTCGTGGTCAACTCGTTCTACTTCTGCGACAAGGACGGCAAGACCGACTACGTGCAGTCTCGCGAGGCACTGCCCGTCGACGACCACACGCCCAGCTTTGGTGCCACGACGTTTTGCGATATCGAGGCCACCAACTGCCATGCTGCCGCGGCCTATATCACGGGTCTGCCCGAGAGCAAGGTGACGCGTCTGACGTTCCAAGACGTTCACGTGACCTTTGCCGACGATGCCGAGCCCTTTGTCCCGGCCATGGCCTGCGGCGTTGAGCCCATGGTGCGTCAGGGCATCATTGCGCAAAACGTCAAGGTGCTCGACCTGCAAAATGTGGTGATCGAGGGCCAGGACGGCGAGGAGCTGCAGCTCCAGAACGTCGACAAGGTTGTCCGTTCCTAACTCGGGTTGATGACCAGGGCTGCATTGTCGGATAAATCGGCAATGCAGCCCTTGTGCGATACGGCCGTGTGCGCTGCGCTACGCATCATGGTGAAAGGGAATACATGCTCAATAAAACGATTCCTGTCGGGGTCGATGGCTCGTCTGCCACGATTACGTCTTATGTTTTTGCCCCGGCCGAAGATGCTTATGCTTTAAAACCGCTGCCTGCAGTTGTGGTCGTGCCAGGAGGCGGCTACGATCACGTTTCGCCGCGCGAAGGCGAGCCGGTAGCGCTCCGTTTGTTGGCGATGGGCTACCAAGCGTTTGTACTGAACTATTCGGTTGCTCCGGCTGTCTATCCGCTGGCATTGCAAGAACTCGCGCGGGCGGTCGATACCGTCCGAAGCCATGCGGCAGAGTACTGTGTCGATCCTGATCGGATTACGGTCATGGGTTTTTCGGCCGGTGGGCATCTAGTTGGCTTGCTCGGGGCGCTTTGGGACCAACCCTGGCTTGCAGAGTCGATTGCGGCATCGCCTGAGTCGATTCGGCCTGACACACTTTGCTTGGGCTATCCGGTCGTAAGCTCGGGGGCCTATGCTCATCGTGGTTCATTTGAACACCTAACGGGTGCCGATGGCGCTTTGGCTCAAAAGTTGTCGATCGAGAATATGGTGGGCGAGGGCTTCCCCCGTACGTTCTTGTGGCATACCGCCGAGGATGCATCGGTACCAGTTCAAAATAGCCTCCTTCTTGCGCAGACTCTTGCCGACCACGGGATTGGCTTTAGCCTACATGTCTTTCCGCATGGAAAGCACGGGGCATCGCTCGCCACAGCCCAAACGGCGTTTAAGGGCTGCGCCGAGCATATTCAGCCACAGGTTCAGGGCTGGCCTGAGCAGTTCGCTTCCTGGGAGCGTGATGGACGATGAGCGAAAGTATCTATACGCTGCGCGTTTCGAGGGCTGCGGCAGGAGCGTATCCAACGATTTCCGATGCCTTGGCGGCAGCCGATCAGCTCTATCCGGATGCCGAGCAACCGGTGATGATTCACGTCGATCCGGACGAGTATCGCGAGCGGGTCGAGATTCATCGCTCGCATGTGACGATTGAGGGAGAGACGGCCGACAGCGTGCGTATCGTGGGCAGCCTGGGTGCCAAGATGCCTTCGGAGGACGGCTCGGGCGTCGACGGCACGCTCGGCACGTTTAGGACCTATACCGTTTTGGTCGATGCCGACGACGTACGGCTCGAGAACCTCACGATCGAAAACGATGCGGGCGATGGGCGCGAGGTCGGTCAGGCGATTGCCCTGTATGCCGATGGCGACCGTCTGGTTGTCGATGCCTGCTGCATTAAGGGACACCAAGACACGCTGTTTTTGGGTCCGCTGCCGCCGCATGAGGCCAAACCGGGCGGGTTCATAGGACCCAAACAGTATGCGCCGCGCCGGGTGGGACGCCAGTATTTTCGACGTTGCCGGATCGAGGGCGATGTCGACTTTATCTTTGGCGGCGCGCGTGCCTACTTTGAGGGGTGCGAGATTCGCTCGCTCAACCGCGATATGGATGTCAACGGGTATGTAACGGCAGCCTCCACACCTAAAGGCGAGCCGTACGGATTTGTGTTTCATGGTTGTTCGTTTACAGCTCCGGATGGCGTGGCGCCGGATTCGGTCTACCTGGGTCGTCCTTGGCGTGAATGGGCGCAAACTGTGCTGATCGATTGCTGGCTGGGGCGACATATCAAGCGCGAAGGCTGGTGGGATTGGAATAAGCCGGCGGCACACAACTGCGTGCAGTATGCTGGCGCGATTCTGCATGGGCCGGCGGGTGATACTACCGGCTGGGTGCCGTGGGCGAATGAACTCGATGTGATGGCTGTCGCCCGGTACGCTCGCGAGCAGGTGCTTGCCGGTGTGGATGGCTGGGATCCCGAGGGCGGCGACGGTGATGCGGTTGAGACGGCTGAACTGTCTGCCAACGGCCGCACCGTGCACATCGAGACGTACTGCGAAGACGAACCTGCGCTGCGTGCCCGGCTGAAGCGCGAGGGGCGTTCGGCTGCTTTTACGGGCAAGACTCCTGCAGATTTTGAGGCATGGAAGATTGCGACCAGGACTCGTCTGTACGATGTTTTGGGCCTTTCGCTTATGGACCGCGTCCCGATTGAGATTCGTGAGCTCAGCCGCGTGCGGGTTGCCGGCGGCATCGTGCGCACCCATGCGATGCTGCAGGTGGAGCGCGACGTTTGGATGCCGTTCTACCTGCTCGAGCCGCAGTCGCCTAAGCTCGATGCGCGCGGCCGCAAGTGCTGCTATATCTGCCCGCATGGCCATCAGGGAGCGGGTGCTGCAAGCGTAGCCGGTGTTGCGGGCGTGCCGGCGGTCGATGATGCCGTGCGTAAGTTCAATTACGACTACGGTCTGCGTTTGGCACGCATGGGTTACGTAGCCGTCTGCCCCGACGCACGCGGTTGGGGATACCGTCGTGACTGGAAGGGCCAGGGCGATGACGAGAACAGCTACTTGCGAGGGACGTGCCTAAACCAGGCACGTATGGCCGAGCCACTGGGTCTTACGGTCGCGGGCCTCAACGCCTGGGATAACATGCGTCTGATCGATTACCTAGAGGCGCGCGGCGACATTGCCATGGACGACCTGGGCTGTTTTGGCTTTTCGGGCGGCGGATACATGACGCTGTATCTGGCGGCGCTCGACCCACGCGTATGCAAGACGTTTGTCTCGGGCTACCTGTACGGTGTCGATAATTCGCTGCTGCACCTCAACGGCAATTGCAGCTGCAACTACACACCCGGACTTTGGCGCTTGCTCGACATGGGCGATATTGCCTCGCTTATTGCGCCACGCCCGTTGTTAGTGCAGAGCTGCGAAGAAGATCATCTGAACGGTTCGCGCGGGCTGAAAAATGTCGATGAACAGCTCAAGATCGTGCGCGATGCCTACAAGTTGCTGGGCCGCAGAGATGCTCTGCGGCACGAGGTGTGTCCGGGTGGACACCATCTGGGAGTGACACATCTTGTCGAGGATATCGAATGGCTCGATTCGCACGTTGCGAAATGCGACCGTGCATAGCCCCTCGGCATGCTGCAAATAAACGATACGTACCTGTATGGCCGCCAATGGGCGGATGAGGAGAAGATTATGGAAACGAAGAGCTTGAGTGAATCGACTATTTGCTGCTTTGGCGACTCAACGACCTGGGGCGACAACGGCTGCGGTGGGGGAGGCAACGACATCTCGTGGACCTCGCATCTGGGCGCGTTGCTGGGAGGCGCGGTCATCGAAAACTTTGGCATCAAGGGCTCGCGTATCGCCGTCAAGGCCGACCGCAGCGATTCGTTTGTCGAGCGCCTGGACGGTATCGACGATGCGGCCGATATCTACATTGTCTTTGGCGGCGTCAACGACTTTAGCCGCAACGTGCCGCTTGGCGAGTTGGGCAGTACCGATGTGCATGAGTTCTACGGTGCGCTCGATTACCTGATCCGCACCATCACGGCACGCTCGCCTCGGGCAAAGCTCGTGTTTATGACGCCGTGCAAGACGAGCGGTAAGCACGAGAAGGATATCCCGGCAAGCGATGAGCTCAATCACCTGGGGTTGACGCAGGTCGCCTACGTGCGGGCAATGCTCGAAGTCTGCGACCGCTACTCCGTTCCGGTGATTGACCTGTATGCGCAAAGTGGCATCAGCCCGTTTTTGCCAGAGCACCGCGAGCTCTATATGCCGGACGGTCTGCATTACAGTCCTGCCGGCTATGAGCGCCTGGCGCATCGCATCGCCGCGGGTCTCACCGCCGTTTGCCGCTAAAAGTCTGCCGTTTGCGGGGAATATAGGGTTAACGTTCACCCTATATTCCCCGTTCGCGTTACACTAGGGGTAACGTTCACCTATCGTTTATGTCAGAGGGGACAGCAATGGGTTGCAATCAAATCCTGGACCGTTATATCGAGCAGTTGATCGAAACCTCTACGCCGCAGGCGCCGGCTTGGAATATCGAAAAGATTCGCGCCGGCAAGGAGAACACCTGGAACTATATCGACGGCTGCATGATCAAGGCGCTCATCGAGCTGTATGAGATTACGGGTGAGCAGCGCTACCTGACGTTCGCCGATGACTACATCGATTTCTTTGTCCAGGACGACGGTACCATCAAGCATTACAACCCGCAGGAGTACAACCTCGATAACGTCAATGCGGGCAAGACCCTCTACAAGCTGTATGACCTGGTGGGCAAGCCCAAGTATCGCGCCGCCATGGATACCATCTACCGCCAGCTCGAAACCCAGCCGCGCACCAAAGAGGGCGTGTTTTGGCACAAGGCCGTCTACCCCAACCAGATCTGGCTCGACGGCATGTATATGGCGCAGCCGTTCTACATGCAGTATGAGCTGAGCTTCCACAACCGTCGTGCCTGCTCGGACAGCTTCCATATGTTCCAGGTTGTGCATGACCTGATGCGCAACCCCCTCAACGGTCTGTACTATCACGCTTACGACGCGAGTCGCAAACAGTTCTGGTGCGACCCGGTCACCGGCCTTTCGGCTAACTTCTGGCTGCGCGCCGAGGGCTGGTTCGCCATGGCGCTCATCGACACGTGGGAGCTCATGCCGCCTTCGATGTCAGCCGAGAAGGACGAGATCCGCAAGATGTTCCACGATCTGATCGACGCCATGCTGCCGTATCAGGACGAGAAGACCGGCATGTGGCACCAGGTCATCAACCTGCCCAATATCGCCCCTAACTACCTAGAGGAGTCGGGCAGCGCCATCTTTGCCAACGCCATCATGAAGGGCGTGCGTCTGGGCGTGCTGGGCGAGCGTTACTATCAGTACGGCCGTCGCGCCTTCGACGGCATCTGCGAGACCTGCCTGTCCGAGCATGATGGCCAGCTGGCGCTCGACAACATCTGCCTGGTCGCGGGCCTGGGCAACACCGCGCACCGCGAGGGCACGTTTGATTACTACATGAGCGAGCCCGTGGTCAAAAATGATGCAAAGGGTGTGGCGCCGCTGGTGCTTGCCTATATCGAGACCATGCATCACGACAAGCTGGCCGGCAAGCGCGATCCGCTCGCCCCCTCGGGCGTGTGCTCCATCGAGGACCCGTTTGGCGGATACACCCCGGGCATCAACGCTCATAAGGGATGTGAATAACGTGGGGGCTATTACTCCGGGTGTACGTTTGCACGACCTTGCGCAGGGGACCGTCGAGGAACGCATTCGCATGGCGGGAGAGCTGGGCTTTTCGTGCATTCAGCTGCCGAGCAAGGTGCTCTACGCATCGATGGGGATCGATCGAGGCGGCCTGACCCGCGAGCTTGCCGATCATTTGCGTGCGGTGCTCGACGAGGCGGGCGTTTCGGTCGCCGTGCTCGGCTGCTACAAGAATCTGGCGACGCCCGATCGACAACAGCTCATGGATAACTATGCCGAGTATGAGGCATGCCTGAACTTTGCCCAGATGCTCGGCGGCTGCCCGGTGGGTACCGAGACCGGTCGCCCCAATGCGCAGAACCGCGTTGCTGACGACCGCATGACCGATGAGGCACTCGATGCGTTTGCAGACGGGCTTGCACACGTCTGCGATCGGGCCGAGGCCGTGGGCGGGCAAATACTGATCGAGCCCGGTTGGAACGAGACGGTCAACACGCCGGATCGCTGCCGCGAGGTGCTGGAGCGCGTCTCGAGCCCGTCGCTCGGCGTGATCTATGACTCAGTGTCGCTGCTGCACCCCAGCGTCGTTGACGAAGCGCAGGAAATCACAGCGCGCATGCTCTACTTATGCGGCAGTAAGATTCGCGTGCTGCACGCCAAGGATTTTGAGGTCGTCGACAACGAGGACGAAGCCGGTTGGTGCGACGGTACGGGTTCGCGCTTGGTGTGTCATGGCGTGGGCGAGACGGGACGATATGACTTTGAGCCCGTGGTTGCCTGGGCGGCTGCCGCCTGCCCTGGGATTCCCTGCGTGGTCGAGAACAGCGTGCCGGCGACGGCGGCTGACTGCCTGGCGACACTCGAGCACATGTCCGCTCGCTGCGGGGCTTCGCATCGTGAGTTATAGCATTGGCTTTTGCCGTGTCGGCAGATTGAGATTACCTGTATGGGGGCGGCGGTGAAGGGTCTTTATCGTCGCCCCATTGGATTGCATTAAAAAGGGGAGTTGCGTGGCTATCCACATTGTCGAAGAGGCGAATCGTTGCCTAGGTTGTAAAAGGGCGTTCTGTCAGATTAAGGGCTGCCCGGTTCAGACGCCTATTCCGCAGGTCATCGACCTGTTCAAACAGCGTCGTCTAGAAGAGGCGGGCGAGCTGCTGTTCCAGAACAATCCCATGAGCGCGGTTTGCTCCATGGTGTGCAACCATTCGGGCCAGTGCGAGGGTGCTTGCATTCAGGGCCGCAAGGGCACACCCGTGCATTTCTCGAGCATCGAGAACTATATCTCGACAGCATATTTGGACCGTAAGGAGTGGACGCCCGCGCCGTCGTGTGGCAAACAGGTTGCCGTGGTCGGTTCCGGTCCCGCCGGTATTACCGTGGCCATTAAGATGGCCCAGCTGGGCTGTGCCGTCACGGTATTTGAACAGCGCCCCGAGATCGGCGGTGTGCTGGAATACGGTATCCCCGAGTTCCGCCTGCCCCGTGCGCTCGTGCAAAAGTACCGTCACGTGATGTGCTCGCTTGGCGTGCGCGTGCGCCCCTCGACCACCATCGGTGGCGCGCTGCATATCGACGACCTGCTGCGCGACGGCTACGATGCGGTCTTTGTCGGTACCGGTACCTGGCGAGCTCGCAAGTTGGGTATTCCCGGCGAGTCGCGCGGCAACGTGCTGTTTGGTATCGATTACCTGGTCGATCCCTCGAGCGTGGCGATCGGGCAGAACGTGGCGGTCATCGGTGCCGGCAATGTGGCCATGGACGTTGCCCGCACGGCCCTGCGCTCGGGCGCTCGCAAGGTCACCGTGTATGCCCGATCGCGCCATATCTCTGCCATCGATGACGAGGTAGAGCTGACCGAGCTCGATGGTGCCGAGATTGTGTGCGGCAAGGCGATCTATGCCATCGACGATAACGGTCCGGTGTTTGAGACGGCTATCTTCGACGAGGACAACAATGTGGTGGGCTACGAGGAAGAGCTTGACCATGTGTCTGCCGACACAGTTGTGATTGCGGCTTCGCAGGTGCCCAAGGACAAGCTTGTGCTTACGACGGGTGGCTTGGAGACCGACCATCGCGGCCTTCTTTCGGTCGATGAGCGCGGCATGACCACCGTACCTGGCGTCTTTGCCGCCGGCGACGTGGTTAACGGCCCGCTCACCGTGGTTCATGCCGTGGCAGGTGCTAAGCTCGCCGTCGAAGGCATGACCAGCTACCTGGGCCTCTAACACATCCCATCCATCAGTTGCGGTGAAATACGGACTGTTTTGGCTGTCAAAAGCCTCGATTGCTCCGTATCTCACCGCAACTTTTTTGTGGGTCGATACGTAGGCAGGGGAGTGCGTGCGGTCGGGTGTTGTGCAGTTGCTGGTACAATAGATACGTCAGCAACTGCCGCCGAGCGGCTCAAACGAAAGGAACCTTGTATGGAGTCTTCCGCCTATCCGATGCTCTTTAGCCCGATCAAGGTCGGTACGACCGAGGTCAAGAACCGCGTCTTTATGCCGCCGGTGTCCACCAACCTGGCCGATCATGGCTACGTGACCGACGACTTGGTTGATCATTACCGTGCCCGCGCCAAGGGCGGCGTGGGCCTGATCATCACCGAGGTCGTGACGGTCGAGCCCACCTATACCTATCTGCCGGGCGACATGTGCTGCTACGACGACACGTTTATCCCCGGCTGGGAAAAGCTCGCCGCTGCCGTCCACGAGTACGGCTGCAAGATCATGCCGCAGCTCTTCCACCCCGCCTACATGGCCTTTAACATCCCGGGCACGCCGCGCCTGATCGCTCCGTCCTTTGTGGGCCCGTCTTACGCCCGCGAGGCACCGCGCCCCATCACGGTCGACGAGATTCACGAGCTCACGCATCAGTTTGGCGACGCTGCCGTGCGTATGCAGAAGGCCGGTGTCGATGGCGTCGAAGTCCATGCGGCACACGCCCACGGCATGCTCGGCGGCTTTTTGACTCCGCTCTACAACAAGCGTACCGACGAGTATGGTGGCTCGCTCGACGCCCGTATGCGCTTCTTGCTCGAGGTCATCGCCGAGATTCGCGAGCGCTGCGGCAAGGACTTTATCATCGACGTCCGTATCTCGGGCGACGAGTACACCGATGGCGGCCTGACCCTCAACGACATGATTTACGTCTCGCGTCGCCTGGAGAAGGCCGGCGTCGACATGATTCACGTGTCGGGCGGCACTACCATCAAGCGCGGTTCTGCGATTCCCGCCGCCGGTACCCAGCAGGCCTCGCATGCCGCCTGCTCGCGCGAGATCAAAAAGCACGTCAACATTCCCGTCGCCACCGTCGGCCGTATCAACGAGGCCTGGATTGCCGAGGAGCTGATCGAGGACGGTGCCGCCGACATCTGCATGATGGGCCGCGCCAATCTGTGCGATGCCGAGTTCTGCAATAAGGCTGCTGCCGGCAACGCCGACGATATCCGCCCCTGCATCGGCTGCCTGCGCTGCCTGAACGGCATTATGTTTGGCAAGCGCATCTCCTGCACCGTCAACCCCGATGTTGAGCGCGACGAGGCCGGCTACGAGCCTGCCGCCGAGGCCAAGAACGTACTGGTTGTGGGCGCTGGTCCTGCGGGCATGGAGGCAGCCTACATTGCCGCCAAGCGCGGCCATAACGTGGTGCTCGTGGACAAGCAGGATGAGCCGGGCGGCGAGATGCGCATCGCGGCCGTTCCGCCAGCAAAGCAGGAGCTCACCCGCGTGATCAAGTATCAGTACCGTCGTCTGGCCGAGGCGGGCGTGAAGTGCATATTTGGCACCGAGCTTACTGCCGAGGACATTAAGCGCGACTATGCCGGCTATGAGGTCGTCCTGGCTTATGGCGCCGAGCCCATCGCTCCGGCCTTCATGCAGGGCTTTAAGCAGGTTATGACGGCTGACGACCTGCTTGGTGGCAAGGCTTTCCCGGGCAAGAAGATCGTCATTGTGGGCGGCGGCACCGTTGGCTGCGAGACGGCAGATTACCTGGCCCCGCTGGTTAACGACCTGTCGCCGGCCAACCGCGATGTCACCGTCATCGAGATGACCAAGACGCTCGCCGCCAACGAGGGCGGTGCCGGTCGCGCGGTGCTCATCACGCGCATGCTCTCCAAGGGCGTTCACGTGCTGACCGAGGCCAAGGTGACCGAGATTACCGAGGACGCCATCAGCTACGAGAAGGATGGCGAGGTCCACACCATCACCGGTGCCGATACACTGGTGCTGGCGATGGGCTATCGTCCCAACACCAAGCTGGCCGACGATCTGGCGGCAGCCGGCGTTGCCACCCACGTGTTGGGTGATGCCAACAAGTGCGGCAACATCCGCGACGCCATCGGCGATGGCTACAAGGTTGCTTGCGAGCTCTAGTCAACCCCTTGGTGCATGTGAGGCCTATCCCCGCGGCGTCAGTCGGTAGATAGCAAAAAGCGGCGGTCGTCCCGTACATGGGACGACCGCCGCTTGCGTTAGCTGCAATGAGTCGTGCGATTAGAGGCCCAGGATCTCCTTGACCTTGGCGATGATGGCCTCGTCGGTTGCGTTGGCAAAGAAGTACTCCTGGAAGTGTTCGCCGGCAAGTGCGCCCTTCACCAGGTCCTGATCGATCTCGCCCAGAACGTCGACGAGCGGACGCATAGTCACAGCGCGGACGCCGTCGAGGATCTTCTTGTTGCGCTGCTCGGGCTCAACACGCTCGGCAGGATAGCCGTTGCCCGAACCAAAGCCAAAGAGCTTCTCAAAGGTGTACTCGAGGTTGAGCTCCTGGCCCCAGCCGTTCTTAAGGGCGAAGGGCATGGCGACAGCGTTACCGTCGTTGACCTGGGCAAAGGTGTAGGCATCGAGCGGGTCGGCAACATGGCCGCACAGCACGCCGGGGAAGGAGTTGCAGGCGAGCATGGCGCCCTCGCCGGTGCCACAGCCGGTTACGACGTAGTCGGCAGCGCCGGAGTTCAGCAGCACGGCGGCAAGGATGCCGTTCTGCACGTAGGTGAGGGGCTTGGAGTCGGCGTCGGCATACATGCCATAATTAAAGACGGTGTGGCCCATGGGCTCGACAACCTTCTTAAGGGCAGCCTCGATCATAGGGTTCTTGGAGTTCTGAGAGTTTTCGTTGATCAGAGCGATTTTCATTGCGAATTACCTTCCTATTTCTAACTTGCGGTGGAATACGGACTGTTTTGCCTGATAGAAGCCAAAACCAATCCTTATCTCACCGCAACTCAAATGAAAAACGAGTGGATGAAACCTGATGTGGGCAGTTGCGGTGACGCTTATTGAGGCTGCTTTCCAATGTATGCGAGGATGCCGCCGTCGACGTAGAGGATGTGGCCGTTGACGAAGTTCGACGCGTCGGAAGCCAGGAACACGGCGGGGCCCTTCAGGTCCTCGGGCGTGCCCCAACGGGCGGCCGGCGTCTTGGCAATGATGAACTGGTCAAACGGGTGGCGGCTGCCGTCGGGCTGCGTCTCGCGCAGCGGTGCGGTTTGCGGCGTGGCGATGTAGCCGGGCCCAATGCCGTTGCACTGGATATTGGCCTCGCCAAACTCCGAGCAGATGTTCTTGGTGAGCATCTTGAGTCCGCCCTTGGCGGCAGCATAGCCGGCGATGGTCTCGCGACCCAGCTCGCTCATCATCGAGCAGATGTTGATGATCTTGCCGTGGCCCTTGGCGATCATGCCAGGCAGGCAGGCCTTGGACACGATAAACGGTGCGTTGAGGTCAACATCGACGACGCGGCGGAAGTCCTCGGCGCTCATGTCGAGCATCGGGGTGCGCTGGATAACGCCGGCGTTGTTGACCAGGATGTCGGGCGTGGTGCCAAAGTCGGCCTCGATCTTGGCGATGAGCTCGGCGACGACGGCCTCGTCGGTGACGTCTGCCACGTAACCATGAGCCTCAAAGCCCAGCTCGCGGTAGTGCTTCTCGGCCTCGGCTACCTTGTCGGCGTGACGTGCGTTAAAGGCGATCTTGGCGCCAGCCTCTCCGAGCGCCTCGGCGATAGCCATGCCAATGCCATAGGTGGCGCCGGTTACCAGTGCGACCTTGCCGTCCAGACGGAAGCTGTCCATAAGATCAGACATAGCGATCCTTTCAAAAGAAACGTTCATCTATATAAGTCTTGCTTTTCATACAAGGTCAGTATAGGAGAAGAGGAGGATTTAAAAATCAGATTCTCCTAAAATCAGGTGAACGTTCACTTTTAAAAGGTAAACGGTAATCTCGCCCTTGCCGCGCGGACGTTTATTCGCTCTGTTCCTGCGTGCCCTCTGCGATCATGTTGCGGTTGTACACCAGATGCAAATACATCGCGTCGTGCGCGGCGGTGGGATTGCGCGAGGCGATGGCGTCGGCCACATCGCGGTGCGTGCGGATAGTTTCCTCGACGAGCTTTTTGCCGGTCACGTCGATAAAGAGGGGGACGGATGCCTTGAACACGCCCATCAGGCGGGGAACGACGAGGTTTCCGGAGCTCTCGGCAATGGCATTGTGGAACGCGGTGTCGGCGGCGGAGTAATCCTCACCGGCCTCGGCCAGGCGCTCGGATTCGTCGCATAGCTCTTTGATACAGACGACCTGGTCGTTGGTTGCGTGCTCGGCTGCCATGCGTGCAATCTGCGGCTCGATCATAAAGCGCACCTCGAGTAGGTCGCGCGCCAGACGCTGCTTGTCGTCGATAAAGGTAAAGCCCAGCGGGTCGTCGGCAACGCCGGGGTTTGATGCCACATAGGTGCCCGAGCCCTGCTTAATGCGCACGATGTTGCGCGACTGCAGCAGCTTCATGGCTTCGCGTACGGTGCTCCTGCCAGCACCCAGGCGCTCGACGAGCACAGCCTCCTTGGGCAGGCGGTCGCCTTGCTCAAGATGCTCATCCAAGATCAATTGAATGATTTTCTCGGAAATCTGCTCGGGGAGTCCCGAATCGGCTCGTGCCACGCTTCACCTCATATCAAAAGAATTCATCTGAGCTATTTTAGCGCACTGCGAACGCTATGCAGACGGCTTGACATGAATCATCTGCCACATATATGCCGTTCGCAGCTCTTTTCCGACCGTTCACCAAATACATCAGATGTATTTCGAACAAATTTCAAAAAGAAACATCAGACCTATTGAAAACACGCTATAGTCATCAGACGAATTCAAAAGGTCTGATGAATTGGAGGAAAGATGTCAGACCCAACGTTTATGGCCGACCCCACCAGGCTGGTCATCGCCGCCATCGTGGGCATTGCGCTGCTGCTTGCGCTCATCATTAAGTTCAAGCTGCATCCTGTGCTTTCGATGATGGTCTCGGCGCTCGCGATCGGCATCGGCGCCGGTATGCCGCTCGACCTGGTGGCGGACACTGTCACCAAGGGCGTGGGCACCACGCTGCAAAACATCGCCCTGCTCATTGGCCTGGGCTCGATGTTTGGTCAGATTCTTGAAGAGAGCGGCGGCGCCAAGAAGATCGCCCAGACCTTCATCGATACCTTTGGGCAGGGTCATTCCAGCTGGGCGCTGGGAATTACCGGTCTGGTTATCGGCACTACGGTGTTCTTTGAGGCCGGCGTGGTCGTTTTGATCCCACTTGCGTTTAGCGTGGCATCGCAGACCAAAAAGTCGACGCTCTACTACGGCATCGCGCTGCTCGCAGGACTTGCCGCTGGCTATGCGTTTGTGCCGCCATCGGCCGGTTCGGTTCTGGTCGCCGGCACGCTCGGTGTCGACCTGGGCACCATGATTCTCGTCGGTATCCCTACCGCCTTCATCGCTATGGCGATCGCCGGCGTCATCTGGGGTCGCAACGTGGGCAGTCGCATTTTTACCGATGTTCCGGAGCACTTTACCTCTGCCGAGGGTGCGAGCGACGAAAAGGAGCTTCCCTCCTTTGGCATGGTGCTTGCCATCGTGCTCACGCCGCTTTGTCTGATTTTGCTGGGCACGTTGTCCTCTTATATCCCCATGCCCGCCGAGTTCGCCTCGATTCTCGCCTTCCTGGGCAAGCCGTTTGTCGCTTTGACGCTCGCCACGCTCGTCGCGATGTATCTGCTGGGCGCGCGGCGCGGCTACTCCGGCGCCGAGCTCAAGGCCCTGCTCGACCGCTCTCTTAAGCCCGTCGGCATGATTTTGCTGGTTATCGCTTGCGGCGGCGTCATTCGCTGGATGCTGCAGGACTGCGGCTTGGGCCAGGTTATTGGCCCTATGCTCGAGGCTTCACCGCTGCCTTTGGTGGTTGTTGCCTTTTTGATTGCCGTCATGGTGCGTGCCTCTGTCGGCAGCTCCATCGTCGCTATGACTATGGCATCGGGCATTATGGCCGCCATGCCCGCGGTTGCCGGTGCTTCGGTGCTCATGCGTGCCGCTATCTGTCTTGCTATCTGCGGCGGTGCCACGGCCCTCTCGCACGTCAACGATGCCGGTTTTTGGATGTGCTCCTCGTTCCTGGAGATTGACGAGAAGACCACCCTCAAGTCCTGGACCGTTATGGAGACGCTCATCGGCCTTTCGGGTCTTGCCTGCGCCCTGGTGATTTCGTTCTTCGCCTAGTTCGCGTAGCTAAGCATCTTTCGCCGAGTGCATCGCTCGGTACCCATTTTCACCTGATTCATTAACCAACGATTGGTACAACCGTTCAAACCAAAAGAGGAGAGCATTATGGACGAGAAGACCAAGGCACAGATTCAGCAGGAGGCAGCCGACTTGGTTGCCAAGCTGCAGCCGCGTTCCGGCAAGTTCCGCACCATCAGCCCCGAGATGGACCCGCTGCGTCTGGGCTCTGGCTGGTCCATCGAGGATCTGGACAAGCCGCAGGTCATTATCGAGTCGACGTTCGGCGACTCGCACCCGGGTTCTGCCGGCCTGTTCGAGCTGGTCGAGGAGGTCCGTGCTGGCGTTGCCGAGGCTGGCGGTCACGGTGCCCGTTACTTCTGCACCGATATCTGCGACGGCGAGGCCCAGGGCCACGACGGCATTAACTACTCGCTGCCCAGCCGCGACATGATCGCCAACATGATCGAGATCCATGCCAAGGCCACCCCGTTCGACGCCGGCGTCTTTGTCGCCAGCTGCGATAAGGGCCTGCCTGCGAACCTTATGGCCATGGGCCGCATCAACATCCCCTCCATCGTCGTTACCGGCGGTGTCATGGATGCAGGCCCCGACCTGTTGACCCTGGAGCAGCTCGGTGCGATTTCTGCCCGCTACGAGCGCGGCGAGATCTCTCGCGAGGAACTTGAGTTTGCCAAGCACAACGCATGCCCCAGCTGCGGCGCCTGCTCCTTTATGGGCACCGCGTCGACCATGCAGGTTACCGCCGAGGCCCTGGGCCTTATGCTCCCCGGCACGGCCCTGCTGCCCGCAACCAGCTCCGATCTGCGTGAGTTTGCGCGCGAGGCCGGCCGTCAGTCCGTGTGGCTCTCCGAACACAACCTGTGCCCGCGCGACATCGTGACCAAGGAGTCCTTCGAGAACCTCATCATGGTCCACGGCGCCATTTCCGGCTCCACCAACTCGCTGCTGCATATCCCTGCGATCGCCCGCGAGTTTGGCATCGAGATGTCCGCCGACGACTTCGACCGTCTGCACCGTGGTGCCCACTACCTGCTCAACGTTCGTCCCGCAGGTGAGTGGCCGGCGCAGTTCTTCTACTATGCGGGTGGCGTGCCGCGCATCATGGAGGAGATCAAGTCGATGCTCCACCTCGACGTCATGACCGTCACCGGCAAGACCCTCGGCGAAAACCTCGAGGACCTTAAAAACAACGGCTACTACGAGAAGTGCGGCCGCTACTTGGAGAAGTGGAACCTCAAGCGCGAGGACATCATTCGCCCGTTTGACCAGGCTTTTGGTACCGATGGCTCTATTGCCATCCTCCACGGCAGCCTTGCCCCCGAGGGCGCCGTCGTCAAGCACACGGTTGTTCCGCGCGAGATGTTCCAGGCCACGCTTAAGGCCCGTCCGTTCGATTGCGAGGAGGACGCCATCCACGCCGTCCTGACGCACGAGGTCAAGCCCGGCGACGCCGTCATCATTCGCTACGAGGGCCCCAAGGGTTCCGGCATGCCCGAGATGTTCTACACCACCGAGGCTATCGCCAGCGACCCCGAGCTGGGCGCGAGCATTGCTCTGATCACTGACGGCCGCTTCTCCGGCGCCTCCAAGGGCCCGGCTATCGGTCACGTTTCGCCCGAGGCTGCCGTGGGCGGCCCGATTGCCCTGATCGAGGAGGGCGACCTGATCCAGATCAACATCCCCGAGCGCTCGCTGTCTATCGTGGGCATCGCCGGTAAGGAGATGGAGCCGGCCGAGGTCGACGCCGTCCTGGCCGAGCGCCGAGCCGCTTGGAAGCCCAAGGCTAATCGCTATACCTCCGGCACGCTCAAGTTCTTTACCGAGCATGCAGTTTCTGCCATTCAGGGTGGCTACATGGAGTAGCGCCCATGCGCATCAAATATCTCCTCTCATAGATGCGCGGCACAAAGAGCCCCGAGCCACGTCACCGGGGCGCGTTGTTCAGCGCCGCCGGGGCGCTCCACTCAAACGACAAGAGACGTCTTACGCAAGCGCCCGCGTCCGTGGATAAAACCACGGGCGTGGGCGCTTCACTTTATTCCCAGCCGCTTTATTCCCAGCCCTTCCACACGTCAGGCTCGTAGCCAACGGTTGCCTGGCGGCCGTTGCGAACGATGGGCTCACGAAGAATCTGCTGGTTATCGAGCACCTTTTCGAACTTCTGGTCGGCAGCAAGATACTGTACGAGCGCAACCGTGTCGGCATCTTTCGCCTTTGGATCGATCACAGCGTCGATCCCGCCGACGGCGCGCGCCACGCTTTCGAGCTCGCCTTTGCTCATCCCCTTTTCCTTCAAGTCGATGAACTGGAACTTCACACGACGTTCCTTGAAATAGCGCTGCGCCTTCTTAGTATCGAAGCTTTTCTTCGTGCCGAATATCTGGATGTTCATACGTACCGTCTTCGCTCAATTCTCGTCCGTCCATGATACGACAAGGGAGCCGAGCAAAAACAGAGCAGGCGGAGATGGAGGAGGACGGCGACCGACCGTCGGCAAGAGTCGGCCGGATCGGACTGGCGCCCAGCGCGCGCCGGCGACACGCTCGCAGCTGCACACATAGCCGATGTACAAGCTCGCCGCGGCGTTCCCTCGCCCCGCGGTGTGGCGATAGAGAAGCACGCCACCCGTCAACGATGGCGCCTCGGTGAAGAAAATCAACGTCTGGGTTACATCCCTTGAAAGGGGCGAAGACGGCTGCTAGAATACCTCCCCGCTATGAAGGATTTGACCAAAGCATACATCGCAATTCGGCGGCCCCTGGTATACGGGGCCTCTCCTGTTGTTCCCCAAGTGCGCTCTGAGCAGCCGCTTTCTTCCTGTCGTATCTGATGCACGCATAGCACGTGCATGTTATTTCGCCCGTGGGCCGGCGCGCCTTCGGCGAAGAATCGAATAGATACGAAGGAAGCTTATGTCTGATAATTGTACGGTCGCGCCCGCCAATGGGCGCATTACCGGTACCCAGATCCGCATCGTCGCGGTCGTCGTCCTGGGTGCCTTCTTGGCGCTACTGAACCAAACGGTGATGTCGCCTGCGCTGCCGGTCATCATGTCCGATTTCGCCATCGATGCCTCGACTGCCCAGTGGATCATGTCCATATACCCGCTGGTGAGCGGCATCATGGTCCCCGTTTCGGCGTTCCTTATCGACAAGTTCAGCACCCGCGCGCTATTCTTCGGGGCGACGCTGGTGTTCGCGCTGGGCACGCTGCTGTGCGCCGCAGCCCCTGATTTCCTGTTCCTCATCATCGGTCGCGTGTTGCAAGCGGCGGGCTCAGGCGTGCTCATGCCGCTTGTCTCGGTGGTTCCCATGCTGGTGTTCCCCGTCGAAAACGAGGAACGGCTATGGGCATGGCGGGCATCGTCATGTCGGCGGGTCCCGCGGTCGGCCCCGTCGTAGGCGGTGCGGTGATCGACACGTACGGCTGGCGCACCATGATCGGCGCCATCGTCCCCCTCGCAATTCTCGTGCTGGTGCTGGGCGTGTTCATGCTGAAAAACGTGGGCGAGCTGAAGAACCCCAAGCTCGACCTGCCCTCGGTCGTCCTCTCCACCATCGCCTTCGGCGGACTTCTCTACGGGTTCTCGAGCGCCTCGTCGATGGGTTGGGGCAACCCCGTGGTGCTCGGCTCGATCGTCGCGGGTGTCGTGTGCTTGGTGCTGTTCGTCGTACGCCAGGGCAAAATCGAGGACCCGCTGCTTCAACTGGGCACGCTCAAGACGCGCGAGTTCCGCGTGGCCGCCATCATCGTCACGCTCATCAACGCCGCATGCCTGGTCACCAACACGCTGTTGCCGTTGCTGCTGCAAACCTCGCTTGGTGCTTCGGCCTTCGAAACCGGCATGGCCATGCTTCCCGCCGCGGCGGTGGGCATCATCATCAGCCCTATCTCCGGCGTGGTGTTCGACAAGTTCGGTCCGCGTGCCATCTCGATCGTCGGCCTGGCCCTCATGACCGGCGCCCTGTTCCTGCTCTCGCTTTCGACGGTAAACACGCCCATCTTGGTGGTTGCGCTGTTCTGCATGCTGCAGTCCGCCGGCCAGTCGCTCGCGAACATGCCGGTGAACACATGGGGTGTCAATGCCTTGAAAAATGACATGATCGCCCACGGCAACGCCATCGCGAACACCGGCCGCCAGGTCGCCGGCGGTTTGTGCACGGCGCTCATCATCACGGTCATGACAAGCGTCACCGCGTCGGCCGGCGTCGATGCGAGCATCCAAGTAGCCACCGCCGTGGGCGCGGGCGTCGCTTACAAGGTGTGCGCGGCAATCGGCCTCGTTTCCCTTATCTGCGCCATATTCAGCGTGCGCACCAAGAAAACCGCACCGAAAACGAAGGAGGCATAAGCGATGTCCGAGATTCTGTCCGAGCGCATCCCGCTCGAGCTCGAGGGGACGCCCGTTTCGAGCATCATGATTGAAGAGCCGTTCACCTGCACGCAGGATTGCACGATTTCCGACGTGGTGCGCATGCTCGCCGAAAACGAGGTGAGCAGCATGCCCGTAATCGATGAGCACAACCAGGTGGTCGGGTTCATCTCCGACGGCGATGTCATGGGAGCCATCGCGCAGCATCGCGCTCACACCATCTTCACGGGCGGCGACGCGTCCATGCTGTACTTCGACGATCAGAGCCTTGAGCAGCGCATCGAAGACCTGAAGGATCGCTGCGTCATGGATTTCGCGACGCGCAAGGTAGTGTGTGCCCGTCCCGAGCAGAGCATCGCCCGCGTCGCCGCGCTGCTGGCGAAGAAGAAGTTCAAGAAGCTTCCTGTGGTTGATGACGAGGGCAAACTCGTGGGGGTCATCCGCCGCTCCGCCATCACCAAATACATCTTCGGCATCCTTTTCCAATAGGGGCAGGTCGCACTTGAGGCGAACATCTCGAGGCATCGAGCCAGCAACTGGACCAGACAACCTTGACACGCACGCGCTTTCCCTCGATGCTTCGGTAAGGGGAGCTGCGAAAATCGCAGCACGGGTGATCGGCGCCGCGCCCCCGAAGGCAAAAGCGAACACGGGAGCGATACGATGGGAAAAGTCCTGGACGAAGATTTGGTTTATGAGATTCTCTCCGTCGTGGCAGAGATTCCGGCGGGATGCGTCGCCTCGTACGGTCAGATAGCGCGCCTCATCGGCAGGGAGAAAAACTCTCGCCTGGTCGGAGCGGTGCTGAGCGAGGCGGATCGCTACGGCGATTATCCCTGCCACCGCGTCGTCAACCACGCGGGACGCCTCGCGCCAAACTTCCCCGACCAGCGAGCACTACTGACGGAGGAAGGAGTCGCCTTCCGAGACAACGGTTGCGTCGACATGAAAAAGCACCAGTGGAACGAGTAGCCAGGCAGCGTAGCGTCGAAAGGAGCGACGCCACGGGGAACGACCTGCGCCCCGCCGCCGGACAACCTATGGCAAAGTGACACGTCCCACAAAGAGCGGCGCACCAGTACGAGACACGACCGCGACGTAAAAAGACCCTATGATACTCGTAAGCATCTATCTGATTGCCCGCCTCGAGGTACCCAAAGAACGAGAGATGCCGAAACCCCTAGACAAAGAAAAAGGTCGGGAGCTTTTATGCTTCCGACCTGAAGTTTCATGGTCGCGGGGGGCGGATTTGAACCACCGACCTTCGGGTTATGAGGTCGCTACGACGTTGTTTCATTCAGACATTTCGACCCAAATTGAAGTCAATATAACTCCAGGTCATTTGATGTTTTCATAGATTTACGAAAGAAAAGTACGCGGAATAATTCGACCCAAATTCGACCCACAACGAGCTTGAAAGCGGTCAGGCGGAGCATTACCCTTGGGGTGTGACCCCACGCAGGGCCCACCACCAAGGGTAATGCCCACCCGCCCCAGCCCTTTGCGCCATTCCGCGCAACCGAGCGCGATTCTCAGGCACTTCAGGCAAGGAACACGATGAACGACCGACCTCTCGTCATAGGCAAAGGAACGAAGCAACGCCGCGACAAATACACGTGGCGCTACCGTCACAGCCTCGGCAAGGATCCGGTCACGGGCAAATACCGCTATTCGCCGTGGCAGACCATACATACCACCAAAAGCCGAGAGGTCGACGCCGCACTCGAAGCCTACAAGGCAGAACTCAACAGCGGCACCTACGTCCAAAAATCGAGGGACACCGTCGGCTCGTACGCAAAAAAGTTCCACGACAACCGCGAAGGAACCATCACGCCGCTCGCCTACTCGACATCCTACTCAATCGAGAACCGGACGCGCACATCACATGCGTGATGCTCATGCTCGACACCGACATGAGAAGGGCAGAAGCCCTCGGGATGACGTGGTCCGATGTCTCCGTCGAGAACAGAAGCATCCTCATTGAGCAGCAGTTCGCGGCCGATCGAAGCGTTCGCTCGCCCAAAAGCAAGAAAAGCGTGCGGAGGATCTCGATAAGCGAGACGCTGACGTCGTATCTCGAATTCTGGAAAAAGGAGCAGGCCCGCGAAATGGAAGCCTTCGGCCTGGAACAAGTCAAAGGCACTCCGCTCGTCCACTCATTCGAACGAACGAAAGACAGGCATCCCCAAGTCAACTTCATGGATCTGAATGGGTTTTCGCGCTGGTTCAGAAACTTCAGCGTCGAGAACGGGTTCGGCAAGTTCGAAGGCGTTCGAACATACCATTATGTGAAGGAAACTGTCGACGGGGAAACGATTTCGAAGCGTTATGAGCATAAAGAGTGGCTCGAATTGAGGGATTACCTCAGGAAGCATCCCAAGGTTCGCGAGGCGAGGCATATCAGCACATATGAGAGCGAGCACCTTCCTTACGGATATTCGGGCCTATCGAGCCACACCGCTACTGCCGCTACTGCCCGCTACTGCCCGCCAGCTTCCGAACCAGCGGGCGGTAGCAGCACCCCGAACATCTCGCCGACAGCGCAGAGAGTCGTCGACCTGGCGGCCAAGGCCGACATCGAGGACGTGATGCTGTGCGACCTGCCCGGCGTCCTGTCCTTCCTAGGGCTGCCACCTGAGACGGAGATGCCGCCGGGCAACAAGGGGAAGACGAAGCTCAAGAAGCTCTACAGGAAGGTGGCGCCGAACAAGGCATACCACTCCGGCGAGCGCGCCAAGGATTTGATCTCGCACCTCGACATGGCAGAGATCAGGGCATCGGCGCCTGTCCCGCTCGGAGAGATAGACAGAGCGGTCGTAAGCGGCTGATGTAACTTCTGACACCCTAGAACTTACATCGAGCCCCGATTCGAGCTCGGGGCTCTTTTCGTCTAGATTGGGGACGCATGGCCGGACGAAAACAATTTGCGTCTGGTAATAAGCGTACGAAAGCGCAATTTACGTCTTAATTCCGTACGCAAATCAAGACGAAAATCGTTTACGTCTGCTTTAAATCCGTACGAAAACGGTTTTCGTCTTGCAGGGCAGTTGCCGTTTCTACAGTTCAACTTCCAGTTCGGCTTTGTGCTCGTAGAGGTAGTCGCGCATGTAGGGGATGGCAAATGAGACCTTGCCGTACGAGGGAGCCTCGATAATCGATTCTCTTAACAGGCGGCTGCGGACGGAACTCACCTGTTGAGGTGTTTTGTTTAGGGCATCGGCAACCATGCTGGTCGAGCTCGTCTGCCCCAAAGATGCCATGCTCAGCAGATAAGCGATGCACGTGGGCGGAATGCGCTGTAGCGCGGGCTCAATCACCATGGCACAGAAGCGTTCGCGTGCCGTTGCAATGCCGCGCTCGGCTTCTTCTTCTCCAATAATCGGTGTATGTGCGCGTCTTGCCAACTGCCATGCGTAGTATCCAACGAGTTGGATCATGAAAGGATAACCTTGCGTTGCCTCGGCAAGTTGGCCGGCAATACCTGGCTGCAACTCCATGCCAGACGCTTCAATGGTTTCCTCGAGGGAGTACGACACTTCGGTTACTGCCACAGCCTTCAGGTCAAAGGGGAGGGCACGGCGCAAAAACGTAAGTGTCTTTCCGTTGATGATGCTTTCAATCATCGAAGGCAGCCCCGCAAAAACAAAGGCTATATCAAGGTCTTCGCCGATAACCTGCTGAATCGCAATGGAGAGCGTTCGGACCTCATCGAGCTCTGCGTCTTGAACCTCGTCGAGAGTGATGAGCAGGCCATTTTCATTCTTGGATATTGTCTGTCTCATGGCGTCGCGTAGCGATGGACCGATTCGCTCAATGTCTATGCTGCCGATGGATATGCCAGCTACGGTGGGCTCAAATCTGGCGTGCTTGGCCTGGAATTTGGGCTGCAGCTGTTCGAGAATGCGCTGGCAAAGTCCCTCGGTTGCGACCTCTTTTATGACCGTCCAGCCACGGCTTTGCGCCAAACGTGAGCACTCGTCAAGGAGGACCGTCTTGCCCGTTCCACGGACGCCGGCTATGCGCATTAGGCGCCCAGGGGCACCAGGCCCGTTGATGAGGCCCTCATTGAATTCTTCGAGCACATCTTCGCGGCCGATAATCGTGGGAGGTGTTTTACCTGCTGTGGGCTTAAAAGGGTTTGTTTGCATGTGAGCCACCTTTGCTCAAGATATAGCGAGATATAGCAAAGTATAGCAAGATATAGCAAAGTATAGTGAGATATAGCAAAGTATAGCGCTGTTTGCGGGTTCTTACGGTGGTGCTATTTCCCGAATGCCGCGCGCACAAAGCGCTGGGCGAACAGCTTATTAGCGATGCTGATGACATGGCCCAAGAACAGCGCCGAGATGGCGGTGGTCACGCCAAAGCCGCCCAGGTTGTGCATGAGCGCGAGCGACAGAACGAGAGACACGGCGACATGCGAGCAGTCGAACACGACTTTTACGTCGCCAAAGCGGCGTTTAATCTTTTCGGCAATGACCTGCACCAGGTCGTCGGGCGCGTTGGGGACAACGCCCATGTTGACGACGAGGCTTACGCCAAATGCAGTGACAGCGAGGGAGAGCAGCATGGTCTCAACCTGTATGGGGAGTGCTGCGGGATGCAGCGGGTTGACCGCCATGAAGAAGTCGGTGAAGCCGCCGATGAGCGTTGAGAAGCACAGCTTGAGCAGGATGCGCGGCTGGAACTCGCGTCGCAAGATAGTGAATTGTGCCACGATGTAGGCGACATAGGTAGCAGTGATCCAAAAGCCGAGCGTCTTGCCCGTGAGCATGGATAGGGTTGTGGCAAAGCACGTGAGCGCGGCGACACCCAGGCCGGATGCCGTCTGGAGACTCATGCCGAGTGCCAGTACTGCAACGCCCGCCAGATACATCAGCATCCTGATGACGGTATGGAACCAATCGATCTTCTCGCCATTCATGATGATGAACGGTCGCATGTTGCTACCCGTCCTTTCGGTTGTGTGAAAAAACTGACCCGGACCGGCAAAAGAGGGTTATCGGAGGCACTGCTGTTAAAGCAGAAAAGCCGGCCCCACGGTCAGTTGTCTAGGAAGTGTCTCGCTGTGCCGGAATGGGACTGAAGAGCCAGCGAGACGGGAGGAAAGCAAATGACATTGCGTGGGCAATAGGATGCCAAGATGGTAGGGTGCGTCTTAGCATCCTATTGCTCACGCTCGACGAAATCGGTTTCGTTTGAGCCTTAGTATACGTACGGGATTCTATTTGCAAAGAGAAAAACAATAAAAAGTGAACGTTCACTTAATCGTAACAACTCGTTGGCTGTATCATGGCGGTAGTCGATACGAAACCGATTTCGTATCGACTACGCATGCGTTGTATCTGTCCATTATCTGGTGGTGTAAACGAGGGGTTACGCCTGCCGCAAAAGCGGCATTCATCATTGTCCAGATCGAAAGGATCACCATGGAACAGCATACCGATTGCTCGTACTGCATGTGCGGGACCGACAACACGCTCGTCGATGCCTTTGGCATCCCCATGCTTGACCTGCCTGCCAGCAAGCTCATCTTGTTTAAGGAGCAGAGTCATAAGGGCCGCGTAATCGTGGTCTCCAAGCAGCACGTCGATGACATCTCCTGCATGTCCGAGGAAGACGCCGCCGCCTTTATGGCCGATGTCCGCCATGTCGCGGCAGCGCTGCACAAGGCGTTCAATCCCGACAAGATTAACTTTGGTGCCTACGGCGACACCATGCATCACCTGCACGTGCATATCGTCCCCAAGTACAAGGACGACCCGTTTGAGTTTGGCGACGTGTTTGCCATGAACCCCGGTCGCGTCACGCTCGAGTCGGCTCAGTACGACGAGATCGCCCAGGCAATTGTCGCCAACCTGTAAGCGAGTAAAAGCTGCTATTTCGAATAGAAGCACTTGGCTTCATTGCCAGTTAAAAGGAGCTTATCTATGAATGCAGGAGTTGTTTCACTCCTTTGGGTGCTGGTGGGCGTAGTCCTGCTGGTCGCCATGATCGTTAAGTTTAAAATCAACAGCATCATTGCGCTTATTCTTTCCGCCATTTTTATCGCCCTTGCCGACGGCATCTCTGTGGGCGACCTTGTCACCACCATGGAAGATGGACTGGGCGGAACGCTTAAGTCGCTTGCGCTGATCATTATCTTTGGCGCAGCCATCGGAAAACTGATGACCGATTCGGGTGCCTCGCAGCAGATTGCCGACACTATCGTTGACAAGCTCGGTATTAAGCTGCTGCCTGTTGCGCTTCTGATCATCGGCGTTATCTTTGGTATGAGCATGTTCTACGAGGTGGCGTTCCTTATCGTTACGCCGCTCGTTATCAGCATCGCCAAAGAGGCCGACATCCCCTATATGCGCCTGATTATCCCGGCTGTTTCTGGTACCACGATGGGCCATTCTCTTTTTCCGCCGCAGCCTGGTCCTATGGCGCTGGTGAGTGCCTTTGGTGCCGAGGTTCCGCCGGTCTACATCTTTGGTCTGATCGTCACGATTCCGACACTTATCTGCTCTGGTCTTTTGCTGTGCCATTTCATCCCCGGTCTCGATGACATGCCGCTTGGCAATGTTATGAAGCCGGCGGAGCGCAGGCCCGCGGACGAGCTTCCGCCGTTCTGGCTTTCCATTCTGGTGCCGCTGTTCCCGGCAATCATCATGATTGGGGCTTCGATTATCAAGAACACGGTGGGCGAGGGTTGCTTTGCATACGATCTTGCCAGCTGCATCGGTAGCGCAGATATCACTATGCTCATCACGATGATTCTTGCCATGGTTGCGTATGGTTATACGCGCGGCATGGATGGCGGAGAGATCTCTAGCTCTATGTCCGATGCTATCAAGGGCGTCGCGAACGTGCTGCTCGTTATCGGTGCCGGCGGCATCATGAAGCAGGTCATCATTACTTCTGGCGTTGGCGCGACGCTTGCCGACATGGTGAGCCTTATGCCGGTGTCGCCGCTGATTTTGGCTTGGGTGATCACGGTGGTCCTGCGCCTGCTTACCGGCCAGGGTACCGTCTCGGCCATCACCGCCGCCGGCGTCGTGGCACCTATGGTTACGCAGTTTGGCATCAACCCGGTGCTTGCAGTACTGGTCTGCGCCTGCGCATCCAATACCATCACGCCTATGTATGACGGCGGCTACCTGCTGTTCCAGCAGTCGTTTGGCCTGTCGATGAAGGATACCTATAAGACATGGGGCCTGTTGGAGCTCGTCAACTCCGTTGTCGGCCTCATCATGGTTCTAATCCTGAGCCTGTTTATCTAGGCGAGAAACGCATAAGACAAGCGTGTCTCACCGCAAGCCCGCGGACAGTTGCCTATCAAACTGTCCGCGGGCCTTTGCTTTTTATACCAACGGCATGTCGCACCCGTCCCCCCATAAGTTGCGGTGGAATAGTTCCTGTTTTTGCTGCTGAAGGCTTTGAACAGGAACTATTCCACCGCAACTTATGAGGGGGCGGGGGATGCGATAGTATTGCATAGTGGTATTCGATTAACCGAGGCTTCATCCGAGGGCTTTATGGAACAACACCAGCATTATCAGAGCCTGCAAGACCAGGCGTACAACGCATTGCGGTCCAAGATCATCTATGCCGAGCTCAAGCCCGGCACGCGCCTTTCGGCGATTGGTCTGGAAAAAGAGACGGGAATCGGGCGCACACCCATTCGCGAGTCCTTTGTGCGTCTGCGCGAGCAGGAGCTGGTGGAAACGCGTCCCAAAAGCGGTACCTATGTCTCAAAAATCAGCATGGAGCGTGCCGAGAACGCCTGTTTCTTGCGCGAGAAACTCGAGAGAAGCGTACTCATTAAATGCTGTTCTGCCGCCACGCCCGAGCAAAAGCATCGGCTCGAGCAGATTCTTGCCGAGTCCGAGTCGCTCGACCATAGCGAAACGCGTCGCTTTTTCGATCTGGACAACCTGTTCCATGAGACATGTTTTGAGATTGCCGGTCGTCACATGTTGTGGGATTGGATGAAGAGCATCAACACGCATTTTGAGCGATACAACTGGTTGCGTATGGTGTCGCAGGATCTGGATTGGGAGCCGATTCGTCGGCAGCATCGCCGGATTCTCGAGGCCATTAAGAGGGGCGATACCGACGCGGCGAGCTATCTGGCAGAGACGCACCTGCACCTGATGCCCGAAGAGCAAGGTCCGGTTATCGCCTTGCATCCCGACTATTTTGAGCTGTCCAAAGACTCGGCCATCTAACTCGTCCCCTTCATTAGTTGCGGTGAAATAGGGATTGTTTTGCGGCTCTGATGGTGTAAACAGTCCGTATTTCACCGCAAGTGCGAGACGCTACCGGGGCACAAAAAAGCTGCGGCGCCGCTTGGAGGAAAAGACCGGAAACAAGGGTCCATTCCTCCAGACGGCGCCGCAGCTGTTTTGATGGCTCGGTTTTTGTCGATGTGGCTCAACTGGGCGCGGTTGCCAGCCGAGTAGGCAAAGCGGCTCGGGGGCGTGTCGCTTCCGTCACGTTCTATCAGCATACAAGACGGTTTTGGTTCTTGTTCGTGACGGAAACGGCGCGCTTCCGAGCCGCTTTAAAAGAAAGAGGGCGAGGTCTAGGGCACGCCCCCTTTCACGATAGAGAGCTAAACCTAGCCGCGGACCTTCTTGACGACGTCCATGGCCTCGCGGGCGATCTGCTCGACCTTGGAGAAGTCGCCGTCGGCAAACAGGGCCGGCTTGACCATCCAGGTGCCACCGCAGGCGATGATGGCGGAGGAACTCAGGTACTCCTCGACGTTGGCGGTGCTCACGCCGCCGGTAGGCATAAAGCGGTGACCGACAAACGGAGCGGCGAGGGCCTTGATGGTGTTCAGGCCGCCATACTGGGACGCGGGGAAGAACTTGGTGACCTTGAGGCCCATGTTCTCGGCTGCGGTGACCTCGGAGGGGGTCACGGTGCCGGGAAGGACGGGCAGGTCGATGTCGATGCAGTGCTTCACGACGTCCTCGTTGTAACCCGGGGAGACGATGAACTTGGCACCGGCGGCGCGGGCCTGCTCAACCTGCTCGACGGTCAGGACAGTGCCGGCGCCAACGCACATCTCGGGCTCGGCCTCGGCCATAGCGGCGATGCACTTGGCGGCGCAGGCGGTGCGGAAGGTGACCTCGGCGGACTTCATGCCAGCTGCCATAAGGGCGTGGGCGAGCGGAGCGGCGTCCTCGACCTTGTCGAGCACAACGACCGGCACGATGCCCAGGGACTCAAGCGTGGTGTAGAACTGATCGAACATAATGTTCCTTTCGATGTATGGCGCGCATGGGCGCGTGATTGCCAAATATGCTGGTCAGGAGCCGATTTTGGATTGGTTATCGGAGGCACTGCTTGGGGTTCAAGCAATTCCAAAACCAGCTGCTCGACCAGTCATGTAGGGAATGCCAGGCAAAACCGGAATGGGACTGGTGGTTCTGCCCGACCGGAGGAATCGGGGAGCGGGCCGCAGGGGTATGGGATTGGAAAGCTGCGGCCCGCGGAATGGAGACGGATTAGCGCGCGACGCGGGTGCCACCGTCGGCGGCGGATGCCACGGCTGCGATCTCGTCTGCGGTCACCAAGTTGGAATCGCCCTTGATGGTGAGCTTGAGGATCGACGCTGCAATCGCATAGTTGACGGCGTCCTGCGGATCAAAGTCGTTGGTGAGGGCATGGACGAGGCCGGCGTTGAAAGCGTCGCCGGCGGCAACGCCCTCGAGCACGTGCACGTCGTGAGCAGGGGAGAACCAGTGCTCGCCGCTCTCGGCGTCAAAGAGCATGCCCATCCAGATGGAGCGCTCGACGCAGGAGATGTTGCGGACGACCGAGGCGACCTTTTTGCAGCCGTACTCGGCGCAGATCTGACGGGCCATCTCGACGTAGGTGTCGCGCTCCTCGATGCCATGGGCAAGGGAACCAGAGACGCAGGTCATGCCGAGGCCGGCGGGCGCATCCTCGTCGTTGGCGATGCAGATGTCGACGAGCGGCAGGAGTTCCTTCATGGTGGCCTGCGACTTCTCGGGCGACCACATCTTGCCGCGATAGTTCACGTCGCACACGGTGGTGATGCCCTTGGCGCGGCAGGCGGCGAGTGCCTCCTTGCAGGCGGCGGCCATCTCATCGGAGACGGCGGGGGTCACGCCGGAGAAATAGAAGACATCGATGCCCTTGAGGATCTCGTTCCAGTCAAAGACGTCGCGTTTGGCCATGTTGATGGCAGAGAACTTGCGGTCGTAGACGCAGCCGTTGCCGCGCTGCGAGGCGCCGACCTCAAACACATAGGAGCCAAGACGGTCGCCCTGACGCACGACGCGCGTTGTGTCGACGCCGTAGGCCTTCA
This sequence comes from uncultured Collinsella sp., assembly GCA_937950325.1. Classification (GTDB taxonomy): domain Bacteria; phylum Actinomycetota; class Coriobacteriia; order Coriobacteriales; family Coriobacteriaceae; genus Collinsella. The sequence continues at coordinate 60,166 of CALFDJ010000008.1, read as the reverse complement.
GCGAGCGCAGCGCGCACTCGCCTAGGCGGTTGGCCGGGACAACGGATACGTAAGCGGCCTTGTCGCCTTGGTAGGCCAGGGAAAGAGCGGTGTTGGCCTCGGCGCCACCGTAGCGGACGTCAAACTCGGTTGCCTGCTCAATGCGCAGATGATCTTTGGGCGAGAGCCTCATCATGATTTCGCCGAAGGTAAGAACCGTTTTACCCATGGTCGCGCAGCTCCTTCTTGCTCGTGCGTACACCTTTGATATGGCGTTGGCGCGGAGGTGCCAAGACGGTAGGGTACATCTTTGCACCTCCGCGCCAACGCTTGCCGAAATCGGTTTACGAAATCGGTTTCGTTTCGAGTTGTAGTATACTCACCTACAGCGTTTTGCAAGCGAGATTTTTAAAAAAATGCCTAAAATGGCTCAGACTGCTGACAATTGGGAAACGGGGTGCGCCATGGCGCAGATGAGAATCAAGGACATTGCCGCCGAGGCGGGTGTGAGCCCGGCCACGGTCTCGCGCTATCTCAACAACCGTCCCGGGCAAATGACCGAGGAGACCCGCGCCCGCATCGCCGAGGTCATCGAGCGCACCGGCTATCGCCCACGTGCTGCCGCGCGCAATCTGCGCAGCTCGCGTACCAACCTCATCGGTGTGATCCTGGCCGACATCGCCAACCCGTTCTCGAGCGCCATGCTTGAAGGACTTTCCGCCAGCGCCGCCGCGCGCGGCTGCTCGCTCATGACGGCCATTAGCGGCAACGACCCCGCTAAGGAGGCCGAGTCGCTCGCCAGACTTATCGATGCTGGCGTGGACGGCCTGGTCGTCAACACCTGTGGAGGCAATGACGAGGCGATCGCCGCTGCAGCGGGACGTCTGCCCGTTGTGCTGCTCGACCGCGATGTTGCCGACGGCGGTGTCGATCTGGTGACATCTAACAACCGTGAGCTGGTCGCCGGCCTGGTAGACGCCTTGACCGCCGCTGGCAGCGAGCGCCTGTGCCTGCTCACCGAGGCAAGCGACGACAGCCCCGTGCGTCGCAAGCGCGCCGAGGCCTTTACCGACGAGCTTTTGCACCGCGGCCTTGCCGGCGAGGTCGTCACCCTGGCCGACGGGGGCGCCACGGGCGTCGGCCGTCTGGACGAGACCATCCGCGGCTATGCAGGTAAAAAGCTCGGCCTCATTGCCGTCAACGGCCTGGTCTTTCTGCGCCTGACCGAGGCACTGGCACAGCTTGGTCCCTCGCTGCCGGCAGGGCTCAAGATCGCGACGTTTGACGACTACCCCTGGAACCATGTGCTCTTTGGCGGCGTCACCACGGCCACGCAGGACACCCTCACCATTGCCGAGCGCGTAGTCGAGCGCCTTTCCGAGCGCATCGACGTTGTTACCACCACCGTGGGCGAGGCCGCAAAGCTCGCCCCCAAGCGCATCGAGATCCCCGGCCACATCGAACACCGCGCCTCGACCTCGCGCTAGTCTGTATGATAATATATAGACAATGTCATACAGGAGGTATCCATGGCTGCGTCTGTGCTGAGTGTGCGAGTGGACTCGTCAATTAAAGACTCATTTGCCGAACTGTGCGAAGAGCTTGGCATGACTTCGTCTGTTGCGGTCAATATGTTTATGAGACAGATGCTGCGCGAGCGTTCGCTGCCGTTTGTTCCTTCACTTGGTAAAAGCTCTGCGAGCGAAAGCGCCGCGACGGGCATTTTGGATACTGCCCAGATTGAGTCCGCCGTCCGCGAGGCGGCCATCTCGATTCCCGCCATCAAAACCGTGATTCTTTTTGGTTCGTATGCCCGTGGCGAGGCGCATGCCGATAGTGATATTGACTTGCGTCTCGAAGTCGATCGCGAGCAGGGCTTTGGTCTTTTTGCGCTGTCGGCGTTTGGCGAGGCGGTGCGCAAAGAAACCGGGAAGCAGGTTGACCTCGTCTCGAGTGACTATCTTGATGATGATCTTGCCGTGGTAATCGAGCGCGAAGGAGTGATCCTCTATGATCGCGCGTAAGTCAGACAGCCTGTTCGCGCACGTTTTTTGAGCGCTTGATACGCTTTAACCCTGCGGAAACATTTTTCTGCGATAGTATCTGCGATATAGACCAGTCGAAACCCGCCCGAAAGAAAGGGGAGCGACATGAACCAGCAGAACATCGATTACGTACTCCGCTCCGTAGAGCAGCGTGACATCCGCTTTGTGCGTCTGTGGTTTGTCGACATTCTCGGCCGCCTCAAGAACTTTGCCATTAGCCCCGAGGACCTCGAGGTCGCTTTTGAGGAGGGTATTGGCTTTGACGGCTCCGCCATCGAGGGCTTTGCCACGCCCGAGGAAGCCGACATGCTGGCGTTTCCCGATGCTTCGACCTTCCAGATTCTGCCGTGGCGCCCGAGCCACAACGGCGTCGCCCGCGTGTTCTGCGACGTGTGCACTCCCGATCGCAAGCCGTTTGCCGGCGACCCGCGCGACGCCCTGCGCCGCATGTTCTATAAGGCCGAGAAGGCCGGCTACCTGCTCAACGTGGGCGCCGAGCTGGAGTATTACTACTTCCCCGACGAGCATACCCCCGAGCCGCTCGACAACGTGGGCTACTTCGATCTTTCGGTAAGCGATGCCGCTCGCGACCTGCGCCGCAACACGGTCCTCACGCTCGAGAAGATGTCCGTGCCCGTGGAGTACACCTTCCATGCCGCCGGCCGCTCGCAGCACGGCATGAGCCTGCGCCACGCCGAGGCCCTGAGCATGTCCGACGCCATCACCACGGCCAAACTCATCATTAAGCAGCAGGCCTACGAGAGCGGTTGCCACGCCTCCTTTATGCCCAAGCCGTTGGCAGGCGAGGACGGCAGTGCTATGTTCCTGTGCCAGTCGCTATTCGACCACGACGGCAACAACGTCTTTTGGGGCGAGGACGACGAGAAGTACCATCTCTCCGACATCGCCAAACACTACATGGCCGGTATCCTGGCGCACGCGCGCGAGATCAGCGCCATCACCAACCCCACGGTCAACTCGTACAAGCGCATCACCACGGGTGGCGACTCCGTACCGCAGTACGCCACGTGGGGCCTGCGCAACCGCGCGAGCATGGTCCGCATTCCGGTCTACAAGCCTGGCAAGCAGCTGTCCACGCGCATCGAGCTGCGCAGTCCCGACCCCATGGCCAACCCGTACCTGGTCAACGCCGTCACGCTGGCGGCTGGTCTCGACGGCATCGAGCGCAAGCTAGAACTCCCGCCCGAGGCAACGGCCGAGACGCTCAAGCTTACCGACCGTCAGATGCTCGAGGCCGGCTACACGCCACTGCCGCGCTCGCTCAAAGAGGCGCTCGACGTGTTTGAGGACTCGCAGTTTATGAAGGATGCCCTCGGCGAGCACATCCACAGCTTCTTCCTCAAAAAGAAGCGCAACGAGTGGCATAAGTTTGAGTCTACGATCACCGAGTGGGAGATCAAGCACTACCTGGCGAACTCCTAATCGCGCTGGCTTGTTCCAGTACGATTGAGCTCATTTCTTTGGAGGCCGATATGTCCGAAAAGAGTGCCCTGTTCATGGCGCGCACGACGCGCTTCCACGAGTTTGCCCGCAGCTTGACGACCACCCTGGGTGTCGAGGTGAGCCTGGCAACCCCCGATTCGCCGACTGCGGCGCACGACTTTGACCTGCTGATCCTCGATTCCGATGGCATCCGCAGCGACCGTATCGATCAGATTGCCAAGTGGCTTGACGATCGTGGCGGCGTCCCCATGCTGGTGATCGTCGACGATGAGGCCCTTGGCACCCTGCGCCTGCCGAATCACGCGCATGCCGACTTTGTATGCCCCACGGCGACGCCCAACGAGCTCAAGGCTCGTGCGCAGCGCCTGATGGGCGAGGAGGAGACCGTTACCGCCGACGATATGCTCAATATCGATAACCTCGAGATCAACCTGGCCACCTACCAGGTGACACTCGATAACGAGCCCATCGACCTGACGCTGATGGAGTACTCGCTGCTGAGCTTTTTGGCAACGCACCCCAACCGTGCTTACAGCCGCGAGGTGCTGCTGCACCGCGTGTGGGGCTTTGAGTACTGCGGCGGCACGCGCACCGTCGACGTGCACATCCGACGCATCCGCTCCAAGGTGGGCCCGCAGATCGCGGCACACATCACCACCGTCCGCGGCGTGGGCTATCTGTTTAAGGACTAGATTTCCACCACAAAGGGGACAGGCACCTTTGTGGTGGTCTTGACGCAGGTGCGGGTTCCTCTCGAATCTGCAGCAGAACTTAAGCCTTCCTAAAAGATTGCGTTCTCATACACGTTCGCCCGCATATTGGGGTACAACTCAACGTGAACAATGATGGCCCGCCACATGTTTGGCGGGCCTTTGGTTATTTGACGAAAGGATCGCAGCCATGAGCGAGAACGATTCCCAGCGCCCCCAGGATGCGGGTCACGCCGGCGAGACACAGCAGCAGCCGCGTGTGCAGGTGGAGTCGACGCCTGCCGGCAGCAACATTCCCTACGTGCAGGCTTACGACACGCAGACCGGCCAGCCGCTGGGCGGTCAGCAGGTTGTAAACAAGCACACGGTGGTCAAGACCAAGACCAAAAAGCTGCCGATCTTTATTACGGCGCTTGCCGGCTGCGCCTGCGGCGCCCTGCTGGTCATTGCGCTCATTATGAGCGGCACGCTCGATATCGGCGGCGGAAAGAATGCCGTGACGGCGGGTGCTTCGGGTTCGTCGACGCAAAAGATCACCATCGACTCCGAGGACACCACGTTGGCCGAGGCCGTTTCTGCCAAGGCATTGCCCTCCGTGGTTTCCATCACCGCCACTTCGAGCGGCAGCCAGAATGGCTCGCTTTCGCAGTCTGCCGACGAGTCGGACAACTCGGGCAGCGTCGGTTCGGGCGTGGTGCTCGATACCGAGGGCCACATCCTCACCAACAACCACGTGGTCGACGGCTATGACCAGTACGTGGTTACCATGGATGACGGCACCACCTACGAGGCCGAGTTCGTGGGCAACGACGCCTCGAGCGACCTGGCCGTCATCAAGCTCAAGGATGCCGATGCCTCCAAGCTCACGCCGATCGAGATTGGTGATTCCTCCAAGCTCAACGTGGGCGAGTGGGTCATGGCGATCGGTTCGCCGTTCGGCAACGAGCAGTCTGTCTCCACGGGTATCGTTTCGGCGCTCTATCGCTCCACGGCCATGAGCTCTACCAGCGGCAACACCATCTACGCCAACATGATCCAGACCGATGCCGCCATCAACCCGGGCAACTCCGGCGGCGCGCTCGTCAATGACAACGGCGAGCTCGTGGGCATCAACTCGCTCATCGAGAGCTACTCGGGCTCCAGCTCGGGCGTGGGCTTTGCTATTCCCGTTAACTACGCCAAGAACATTGCCGACCAGATTATCGACGGCAAGACGCCGGTGCATCCGTACATGGGCGCTACGCTTTCGAGCGTCAATGCGCTTAACGCCCGCACTAACAAGCTGAGCACCGATAGTGGCGCGTATGTGGCAAGTGTCGTCGAGGACGGTCCTGCTGCCAAGGCCGGCATTCAGGAGGGCGACGTCATCACCAAGCTGGGCGACGACGAGATCACGAGCGCCGATGGCCTGATCATCGCACTGCGCAGCCACGAGGTGGGCGAGAAGGTCGAGATCACACTCATGCGTGGCAAGGAAGAGAAAAAGGTCACGGTCGAGCTGGGCTCCGATGAGGAGCTGCAGAACCAGCAGCAGGACGACAGTTCGACCGACACCGGCAACGGCGGTATTACCGACGAGCAGCTGCGCCAGTACCTGGAGGAGCTGCTGGGCCAGCAGGGCCAGGGTCAGGGCTACGGCCAGGGTTACTAACGAGCCGCTTCATAGATCGAAGCCAGAGGGGCTGTCCCGCCATGCACGGGACAGCTCCTCTTTTCTTATTGATCCGTTGGGGACGGAGGAAAACGGATCACTTGGGGCTGACAAGAGGGCTGGTTCGTAATGGTCTGGACAGTTAGTTCAGATACGTATAAATCTGGGGCAGCTTGGGATGCGTTTTGAGCAATTGCTGATTGGGATGGGGCTCGAATGGGCGTTTGGAAGGGAGGGTGGGACGTTTACATGGTCTCGAGGAGTCAAAATTAGTCGAAACAGAGGTGGTCGTGCCTGATTCAGTTCTAGGATTTATACGTATCTGAACTAACTGTCCACCCCAGTCTGGCGGCTGCCGATTCGGTGCGGTTCGAAAGGGTTATTCGGCCCCATCGTGACCGGTGGTACTCTAGTATCCGTTTGAAATCGAGCGAAGGAGTGCCGCTATGGAGCAATCGAGCCTGTTTGGTGACGGCGTGGACATCGATACCGAAACGCCCGCGAGCATGGATACCGCTGCACCGGACGATGCCCGTGCCCAGGCGGCAGCGCGTGCGGCCGAGCTGCGCCACGAGCTCGATTACCACGCCTATCGCTACTACATGCTCGATGCGCCCGAGATCACGGACGCCGCCTTTGACAAAATGCTCGTTGAGCTGCAGGAAATCGAGGCAACCTACCCCGACTTGGTGACGCCCGATAGCTATACCCAGCGCGTGGGCGGCTACGTGAGCGAGCAGTTTACGCCGGTCACGCACATGGCACGCATGTATTCCATGGACGATGCCATGGACCTGGACGAGCTCGACGTATGGCTCCAGCGTATCGAGGATGCGCTCGGTGCCGGCAGCGTCACCTATACCTGCGAGCTTAAGATCGATGGTCTGGGCGTGGCCCTTACTTACCAAAACGGCACCTTCGTGCGCGCGGCCACACGTGGCGATGGCACCACGGGCGAGGACGTGTCGCTCAACGTGCGCACCATCAAGGATGTGCCCATGCACCTGTCCGAGCCGGCGCTTGTCCACATGGGCGCCGACCGCGAGCGCACCATTGAGGTGCGCGGCGAGGTCTACATGCCTAAGGGCAGCTTTGTGCGCCTGAACGACGAGGCCGATGCCGAGGGCCGCGACCCCTTCGCCAACCCGCGCAACGCCGCCGCCGGCAGCCTGCGCCAAAAGGATCCCAAGGTCACAGCGCGCCGCGACCTGGCCACCTTTATCTATGCCATCGCCGATACCGACCCGCTGCACGTCCACAGCCAGCGCGAGTTTCTGGACTGGCTGCGTAGCGCCGGCTTTAGCGTCAACCCTAACGTTGCCCGTTGCGCCACGCCGGCCGAGGTCCATGAGTTCTGCGCCCAGGCCCTCGAGCATCGCGGTGACCTCGATTACGACATCGACGGCGTGGTCGTAAAGGTCGACAGCTTCCAGCAACAGCTCGACCTGGGCTTCACCGCCCGTGCGCCGCGCTGGGCCATCGCCTTTAAGTTCCCGCCCGAGGAAAAGCAGACCGTCCTGCGCGAAATTCGCATCCAGGTGGGCCGCACCGGTGTGCTCACGCCGGTCGCCGAGTTCGACCCGGTGACGGTCGCCGGCTCCACCATCGCGCGCGCTACGATGCACAATATCGACGAAATCCGCCGAAAAAACGTGCGCGAGGGCGACACCATCATCGTGCACAAGGCAGGCGACGTAATCCCCGAGGTCGTGGGCCCGGTGCTCGACAAGCGCCCGGCCGATTCGGTCGACTGGCAGATGCCCGAGGTCTGCCCCGTGTGCGGCAGCCCCGTGGTCCACGAGGATGGCGAGGTCGCTTACCGTTGCGTCTCCATCGACTGCCCCGCGCAGCTCAAGGAGCGCCTGCTCCACTGGGTGAGCCGCGGCTGCATGGACGTCGACGGCCTGGGCGACGAGATTGTCGACAAGATGATCGCCGCCGGGCTGATTCACGATGTCGCTGACTTCTACCAGCTCACGGTTGACGACATCGCCGGGCTGGACACGGGGCGCACCTATGCCAGCTCAAACAGCAAAAAGGGCGTCAAGAAGGGCGATCCCATTCCGGTGGGCCTCAAGACGGCCGAAAAGATCATCGCCGAGCTCAACAAGTCCAAGAGTCAGCCGCTCGGTCGCGTGCTGTTTGCCCTGGGTATACGCCACGTGGGCAAGAGCGTGGGCGAGGTCATCGCCGAACGATTCCTGTCGATTGACAAACTTATCTTGGCGAGCGAAGAGGACATCGCCGAGTGCGAGGGCATCGGTCCCAAGATCGCGGCGAGCGTCAAGCAGTTCCTGGCCGTGCCCGAAAACCTTGCCGTGCTGGAGCGCCTGCGTCAGGCGGGCCTGTCGCTCGAGGTCGACCTGGGCGCCGCGCACGCGCAAGCCGCAGCCGACGCTGGCGTGGCGGGCGAGCTCGCCGACGCACAGCCGCTTGCGGGTTTAACCTTTGTGCTCACTGGTACACTCGTCAACCGCACGCGCGACGAGGCGGGCGCGGCGCTCAAGGTGCTCGGCGCCAAGGTTTCGGGCAGCGTGTCGAAGAAGACGAGCTATCTGGTCGCCGGTCCCAAAGCGGGCTCCAAGCTCACCAAGGCCGAGCAGCTGGGCGTACCCGTGCTGGACGAGGACGCACTCGAGCAGATTCTTGCGACCGGTGAGGTGCCGGAGGCTTAGCGCATCGATAACCAAATTGAAGAACCGCCCGGAAGCACGATGCCTTCCGGGCGGTTCTTATTTGGACGGGGCAACCGGCACCGTGATCTGCGTCACGTAGGTCGCGGGGTCGTCGCTGACGATATTGTCGATGAGGGCGATCCTGCGAACCGGTGCCGTCCCAGAGCGATAAGAGATTCATGCAGGGCAGAGGGACCTCACAATGACGGTTCTCCATTGCGGCGGTCTTTATATATAAACATTAACATTAACGTGTATACTTAGCAGTGAAGATATATGTTGAGAGGAGCAGTTATGGTTACCGTCGCGTTTTCGGAACTGCGCCAAAACCTTACGCAGGTGGCCGAAAAGGTTGCCAATGAGGGCGAGGAGGTTGTGGTCTTCAAGCGGAGCAAGCCGTTGTTCAAGATCGTGCCGCTCGACTATCAAGGCCCGGTTGCAGTGGAATATGACGCTGCCCAGGAGCGTGGGGGCGCAAAACCGACGCGCGACACGGGCAAGCCCAAGCGCGACGTGGGTACGATGTGGCATCCCAAGATCACCTGGAAGGAGATCCGTGAGATGCTCGCGGAGAATGAGGACTACCAGGAGTATCTCGATATCGTGGCTAACATGCCAAAGGGAACGCCGCTCGATACGATGACGGTTGAAGATGAAAAGCGCGTCGCGAGGGAGCGCTACCTATGAGGGCATTTCTCGATACCAATTTTCTGCTCGATTGCGTGCTGCCGGGCCGGCCGGAGCATGGGGCGGCGCAAACGACCAAGGGGCTCGTTGACGTGGGGCTTATCGAGGGTGTTGTTTCGGCCTGCTCTCTCAAGGACGCGTACTACATTCTCACTAAACAGGCAGGCGAGGCGCGCGCCCGCGAGGTAGTGCGCGACTGTCTTAAGAGCTACTCGGTAGAGCCTCTCGACCAAGAAGCTTGTTTTACCTCCGCCTATTCCGATGAGCCGGACTTTGAGGACGGCTGTATCCGTGCGATGGCCGAGCGTGCCGGCGTGGACTTTATCATCACGCGTGACCGCGCCGCTTTTGTGCGCTCGACCATCAAGACCTTCTCGCCTGCAGAGTTCATCCGTGCGTTTCCGATTCCGGAGGAGTAAAACCGCCATATCGGGGACTGTCCCCGGCGTTTGGCGAGCTTGTTGGGAGGCTCCTGGTCCAGTGACTGTTACAAAAAACGGCTATAGCAAATTTGTTGTACTTCGATCTGAAGACTATGACTTCATGGTTCAGGAACAGGCTAAGGCTCGTCTGATGGCTCGTATAGCTGTGGCCGAGCAGGAGCGTGCTGCTGGCATGGCGCGTGATGCCTTTGAGGCTCTCGATGACCTTGAGGCAAAATATGGCCTATAACGTCAAGATTCTGCCTTCAGCCGAACGTTTTCTGGGCGGTTCTTACTTTGCTGGGGCAACCGGCACCGTGATCTGCGTCACGTAGGTTGTGGGGTCGTCGCTGATGATGTCGTCGATCAGGGCGATCTCGCGTTGCCCCGCTACGCTACCAACTTGTCAAAAGCCCCGCGCCGGTTGAGCACGGTAAACGCGACAACACAGATGACTGCCGACAAAATCGACCCGCACGGCGAAGCGATGCCCATGGGAAACAGCGTGTCGGAATAGGCGTTCGACAACAGCCACGCACCGGGCACGCGAATGAGTGCCACGGCCAGCACGTTGTGCGCAAAGCCGATGTAGCTCTTGCCGTATGCAGCGAAAAAGCCGCTAAAGCAAATGTGGATGCCGGCAAAGATTGCATCGAAAATATAACTGTGCATATAGCCGGTACCGGCCGCGACCACCGCGGGGTCCTTGGCAAAAAAGCCAATAAACGTCGGCGCCACTAGCCACATCAGCACCGTGATCAGGCAGCCGTACACCACCGAGATCGTCATGGCGTCCTTGAGCACCTGACGCGCGCGGTCGCCCTTGCCCGCACCGGCGTTTTGTGCCGTGAGCGCACTGACGGTGGCGCCCATGGAACTCGGCACAATGAACAAAAAGCTGATCATCTTCTCGACCAGGCCCACGGCGGCGGCGTCGACGAGCCCTCGGTGGTTGGCGATGACGGTGATAAACATAAACGCCACCTGGATACAGCCGTCCTGCACGGCCACGGGCACGCCGATCTTAAGAATGCTGCCGAGCACCTCGGGCTGGGGGCGCAGGTCGCTGCGCTTAACGTGGATGTTCGTGCGGCGGCTCTTGAGCCACACGAGCGCGAGGACAACGCTTGCCGTCTGGGCGGTTACCGTGCCGAGCGCCGCACCCACGGGGCCGAGCCCCATGTGTCCGATAAACAGAAAGTCGAGCGCGATGTTGATGATGCATGCCACGCCAATCACGTACATGGGCGAGCGCGAATCGCCCAGCCCGCGAAAGATGGCCGAGAGAATGTTATATGCGGCGATAAAGGGAATGCCCATAAAGCAGATACGCAGGTAGGCGGAGGTGCCTTCGACCGCCTCGGCCGGCGTGCCAATGAGTGCCACGATTTGCGGGCACAGCGCGAGCAGGATAGCGGCCAGCACCACCGAGACGCCCATAAAGAGCGTGATGGTGTTACCGATGGCGGTCTCGGCGCGGTCGAAGCGACGCGAGCCCACAGCGTGGCCGACGATAACCGTCGTTCCCATGGCCAGGCCCACGAGCGTCACGGTAATGATATAGAGCGTCTGCGCGCCATTGCCTACGGCGGTGATGCCGGCAGCGCCGCTAAACTGCCCCATCATGTACAGGTCGGCCATACCGTAGAGCATCTGCAAAAAGTACGAGAGCATATAGGGCAGGGCAAAGACCGCGATGGTCTTAAGGACATTGCCGCGTGTGAGGTCGTGTTCCATGGGCGGGGCTTTCTGGCTGGGTTTGTTTCCGTACCAGTGTAGTGAAAACCCTACAACGATTGTAGAGTCAAGGATTGTGTTGGCAGTGGGGCGAAATAAGTGAGCCTGTATTCATTTCCATTTGAATACGGGCATGCGCCGCGTAGGCTTAGCGCCCCTCACCTCGCCTCAAACCATCACAACATTCGACGTTTTTTGCCAAAAACGGGAAAAGCATCGAATGTTGTGATGGTTTTTCTGCCGCTCGACCGGGTGGAATCGCTTTCTTGCGCACGAAGGTGTGCGGACCCGTGGGCAGGGGAATAAGGTTGGTTATCCGACTCCATTGGAGGGCTCATGGACCTGCCGATCGTCCTGTCCCATAAGACTGCCTGGCTGTACCACAACGTGGCGCGCCCGTCCGAGCCGCTCTCGCGAGCAAGCAGCCTATACGATGAGGACTCGCTTGCCAACGACGCGGAGCCGACCGCGAGCCTGCCCAAATTGGGGCTCGATGCCAAAGGGCTGAGGGCTTCAACGGCAGCTGGGATCGTTACCGACTATCTGGTTTCGCTCGGTATTCCACGAGAAGAGCTCGATCATGTCGACACGCTCGTCAACTTCGATTTTGAGCGCTCGACGCCGGCTGGATTTAGGTGCCACGTGTTTGGGGCGCCGGTACCTCCGGGCCATCTTATCGAGGTGGCAGAGGGCCTTCTGGTGGTTGATGAGGTCATGTGCTTTGTCCAAGCGGGTTCGTGGATGAGTGAGCCCGAGCAGCTGGAATATGGCTACGAAATCTGTGCCCGATACCATTTGAATCATCTGTCGACAGGCGATTATATCGAGATGGGGCAGAGGTATACCGTTGCCGACTTGATTGCCTATTGCAATGAGAACCGATCTCGTCAGGGGGCTATACGCGCGGCCGCCGTGCTCAAGCGCGTGCACGATGGCGCGCGGTCGCCCATGGAGACGGCCACCGCAATCATGGTCGTAGCAAAACGTTCCCAGGGCGGGCTGGGATACGCCAAGATCGAGCTCAACCATCGGGTCGATGTTTCCAACGAGTTCAAATATCTCGCAAAGGCCGGGTATTTCGAGATCGACGTATATGCGCCTGCGAGCGGTACGGGGATTGAATACAACGGCTCGGACCATCTTGATAAACAGCGCAGCGCGTCGGATGCGGAGCGTATGACCGTACTGAGCGCGCTGGGCTTTAGGATGATCGTCCTCACCGGGACTCAGTTTGCCCATCAGCTGCAATTGCATCGGGCGATGAACGCTATCGCACTCGCTATGGGTCTCAAGTGCGACCGAAGCGAAGCGTTCCAGAAACGTCAAAACGACCTGCGAGAATTCGTGATTCGGCACTGGAATGGTAGCCTCTAGGGGCGTTCTGGCCCTTCTGCGGGGCACTGTGGGCAGGCAAACCATCACAGCATTCGATGCTTTTCCTCAAAATCGAGAAAACCGTCGAATGTTGTGATGGTTTGGATGCTGAGGATGGGCTTGGGAAGTACATCTTGCTCGAAGTGGCCTGTCCTGTCGTACGGTTGTCGACCCATTCTTCCCGTGGGGTATTATGTTTCTCGAAGAATAAAACGCCGCGCGAGGGGAGGGCTGCGTGGACGGGCACGTGCAACATGACGGTTTTGGCCGCGATATCAACTACCTGCGTATTGCCGTTACCGACAAATGCAATTTCCGCTGCATCTATTGCATGCCGGCCGATGGCGTGGCGCCCCGCGCGCACGACGAGCTGCTCAGCGCCGAGGAAATCGCCCGCTTTGTGCGCTTGGTGGCGGGGGAGGGCATTCGCCGCGTGCGCCTGACGGGTGGCGAGCCGCTGGTCAGCCGCCGCATCATTCCGCTCATTCGCGACATTCGCGCAATCCCGCAGATTGAGGACATCTCGCTCACCACCAATGGCGCCCTGCTGCCCAAGCTGGCGCCGCAGCTCAAAGATGCCGGGCTTAACCGCGTTAATATCTCGCTCGACACACTCGACCCTACGCTGTTCGGAAAGATCACGCGCCTGGGTCGACTCGAGCAGACCATGGCTGGCATCGATGCGGCGCTGGCTTGGGGCTTTGAGCCCGTTAAGGTCAACTGCGTTGTGGTGCGCCGACTCAACCAGGATGTGGCGGCCCTTGCGCGCCTGACCGTCGACCGCCCCATCCACCTGCGCTTTATCGAATACATGCCCATTGGCGACGAGCGCACGAGCTCGCATTGCGCTGTGGATCCGCATGCTCCCGCGCTCAATCCCGAGCTGTGGGATGCGAGCGATACCGTGCCGAGCGACGAGCTGCGGGCGCGTATCAATGCCGGGGCCGCCGCGGCGGGACTGGGCGAGCTCGAGCCGCTCGACATCAACGACGCTCCTGCCGGCGCGGGCCCTGCGCGCTATTGGCACTTTCCGGGCGCGGCGGGAACGGTCGGCTTCATTAGCGCCATGTCCAACCATTTTTGCGCGAATTGCAACCGTCTGCGCCTGACGGCCGATGGCAACGTGCGTCCGTGCCTGTTCAGCGATGCCGAGTATTCGGTGCGTGAGGCGCTGCGCCGTGGTGATGATATGCAGGTACTTTCGATTTGGCGCGATGCCGTGGCCCACAAACCGCAGGAACACGCGATAATTGAGGGCACGCAACGATTTATGTCCCAAATCGGAGGATGATCATATGGCCAAGAGCAGGTACGCCGATGCCACCAAGGCCGCTCGCAGGGCCGCGATGTCTGCCCACAAAGTCACGGCTGCGGCGAATGCTGGCAACGCCGACGGGTCTGCACAGCCGACTGCCAGCGCTGCCACCGAGCCCGCCCGCGACGCCCGTCGCGACGAGCTAACGCACGTGGACGCCAAGGGCGAGGTACGCATGGTCGACGTGTCCGACAAGGCCGAGACCCATCGCATTGCCATCGCCGAGGGCACCATCCTCATGCACCCCGAGACGCAGGCCATGGTGCTGCAGGACCGCGCCAAAAAGGGCGACGTGCTTGCCTGCGCGCGCGTGGCGGGCATTATGGCCATCAAGCGCACGAGCGACATCATCCCCATGTGCCATCCGCTGCTCATTACCAAGAGCAAGTGCGATATTGCGCCCATCGCTCCGGCGGGGACGCCGGCCGAGGACATGCCCGAGGGCTGGGTGCCGGCGCGCGCGGACGGGCAGGTCGGCTTTCACGTGCTGGTCACGGCGGGCGTGACGGGCAAGACGGGTATCGAGATGGAGGCGTTGACCGGCGCGAGCGCCGCATGTCTGACCATCTACGACATGTGCAAGGCGGTCGATCGCGGCATGGAGATCGTCGACGTGCGCCTGCTGCACAAGGAGGGCGGCCGCTCGGGCGTGTGGGATCGCGCAGAGCGTCAGGCTGCTGCTGTTGAGGCCGTGGCCGCTGACGGTGCCGCACCCGCGAACGTACCCGTCGCCGTCGCGCCCGCAGCTCCCACTCCGGCCGTCCCCGCGATCGCGTTTATCGGCTACCAGAACTCGGGCAAGACCACACTCGTCGAGAAGGTTATCGCCGAGCTCACCCGCCGCGGCCTGCGCGTGGGTTCGCTCAAGCATCATGGGCATCACGGCTTTGATATCGACGTGCCCGCTAAGGACACCTGGCGCCATCACCAGGCCGGATCCAAGCACGTGGGCCTCATCTGCGCCACGCGCTGGGCGGAGTACGCCGATACGCGCGAGGAGGACGAGATGCCCGCGCGCGAGCTGCTGTCGCGTTACAACGATGTCGATGTGGTGATCATCGAGGGCTACAAGACCGAGGGCTTCGACAACATCGTGGTCGCGCGATCGGGTGTCGACCGTCTGCGCGGCAAGAGCTCGCTTGACCTAGTCGACGGTCACACGCTGGCCCTTGCCTGCAACGAAGCCCTGGCACGTCAGGCCTTCGACGCCGGCTTTGCGACCCGAGCTATCAACATCAACGACGCCCGAGCCATCTGCGACCTGATTCAAGACCACCTTTAAGGCTTGGGGCCGGCTCGCTGTGCTGACATGCCAGGTTTTATCTGGGCAAACGTCATTTCCACCACAAAGGGGCCAGGCACCTTTGTGGTGGTTTTTGCTTTGGTAGATGTGTGGGACATGCCTTACAATCTACCAAGTAGTTCATGACGGGCGAAAAACGGAGAGAAGGGGCTTGATGCGTCCTTAATGTTTCATGCGGATAGATCGATTTGACAGACGGTGGCGAATGCCCGCCGCCCGTATTCGTATGAAACAAGGAGTCTCCATGCTCTCCTCTCTTTTCTCAAAGCCTCAACCATCGCTATCCGTGCAGGCCAAGCGCCTGGTGGCGATGCGCTTTCTCATCTACACCAGTTTCCAGACCAGCTACTTTATCGGCGTCATCGGAACGCTCACCTATGCGGACGGCGCTTCGGTCGTCGCGACATCGCTGGCCGTCCTGTTTATGAATGTATTTGTGATCCTGGGATCCTTTGCGGGCGGAGCGGCGCTTGACGCTTGGGGTCCGTGCCGGCATTTCCGGGCGAGTATCGTCGGCACGTTGGCAACCGGTGCGGCAATCCTCGCCTTTGGCAGCGCGACCGGCATCGTCCTGCTCGGCGCGGTACTCCTGGGCTTTGTGATGGGATTCGCCCAGCCCATCGCCACATCCTATCCAGCCTACCTCACCGACGATCCTGTCGAGCTCAAAGGCATCAACTCCGCCATCGCCATGTTTTCAAACGTGAGTATCATCGTTGGCCCCACGCTGGGCGGCTTTGTTGCAGCGGCTGCGTCGTCGCGCGCGGTGTTCGTGCTCATGATGATCTTTACCGTACTGGCGCTCGTCGCCGGTTGGGGCTTTAGGCCGCAAGCAGGTCGCGTCGCCGCGCGCGAAAGTACTCCCGCGGATAGCAGCATAACGGCAAGTACTGCCAGTCAAAGCTCCGACTCCAGTAAATCCACCCGCGTCACCTTCGCGACCAGCATCAAGACAGTCTTCACCAACAGCGTCCTCGCCCTGCTGTTCTGCATCATCTTCCTCTCGAACTTTGGCTACGGTGCCTTTGACCCGCTGGAGTCGTTCTTCTACCGCGATGTCCTGCACGTCGGTGTCGAATGGATGGGCTGGCTCTCCTCGGCCAGCGGTGTGGGCGCGGTGCTGGGCGCCGTGGTCGCGCTCCGCTTGACGCCGCGCTTCGTCAGCCTCAAAACGCTGCTCGTGGCACTCATGTCCGTGGGCGTGGGAAGTCTGATTTATGTGGGGACACCGTACGTGGGCGTGGCCCTTATCGGCCAGATTGTCCTGGGCGTGGCGTGGGGCGTCGTCAACCCGCTCCACAACACGATCGTGCAAACGACGGCCCCGCTCGAGCAGCTCGGTCGCGTGAACTCGGTCATGGGCTTTGGCAATATGTTCGCCGGCGTGGCCCCGCTGGCGATTGCCCCGTGGCTGGCGGCGACGTTTGGCGTGCAGCAGACGCTCATCGGGGCGGGTATGGTCGTGACGGCGGTTCCCGCGGCATTGCTGCTGTTTGGCCGCTGGCACTTGGATCGTGCCGCAAAGCAGTAAAAACCATCACAACATTCGATGAAAATCGCGATTTTGCCGAATAACGTCGAATGTTGTGATGCTTTGCGCCCCGGGTCCGGCCACCCTTCGGGTTCGGCCACCACAAAAGGGGCCAGGCACCTTTGTGGTGATCGGGCCCCAACGGCCCGCGCCTTGGTATACCATGTACGCCGTTCACGAATACACTCCACACCGCCGCACAACCCAGAAAGGCCCCCATGGACACCACCTTCAGCCACATCAAAGCCGTGTTCTGCGATATCGACGGCACGCTGCTCACGAGCCAGCACACGGTGTCCCCGCGCACCGTGGCGGCGATTCGCGCCCTGCGCGAGCGCGGCGTGCTCTTTGGTCTGTGCACCGGGCGCGACGCCCACGCGACCGAGGCCATGTACGAGCTCTGGGGCATCGAAGGCCTGGTAGACGTGATGGTGGGCTGCGGTGGCGCCGAGGTCATCGACCGCGCGCACGACATCAACGAGCTGAGCTATCCGCTGCCGGGCGAGACCATCGCGCGCATCTGCAAGCACATGGCGGACCTTCCGGCAACGCCCGTCTGCCCCCGAGATGGCGTGTTCTACGTGCCCGAGAGCAACGCGTGCGTTGAGCACCTGTCGCGCGTCGACGGCGTGCCCTACCAGGTGGTCGATTTTGCCGAGTTTTTGCGCGAGCCGCAGCCCAAGGTGATGTTTACCATGGCGCCCGAGGTGATGCCGCAGGTGATTGAGCGGGCGTCGACGTTTTCCGATGACACTGTTAAGGCGGCGGCTCTGCAAACCACGCAGCGGCTCTACGAGTTCATGGATCCGCGCGTGTCCAAGACGCGCGGCCTTGTGCGCGTGGCGGAGCTCAACGACATGGAGCTCCAGGACATCTGCGTGTTTGGCGATGCCGATAACGACACCTGCATGGTGGCCGACGCCGGCGTGGGCGTGGCCATGGCAAATGGCAGCGACGCCACTCGTGCCGCCGCCGACTTTGTAACCACGAGCAACGACAAAGACGGCATCGCGATCTTTATCGAGGAACATCTGCTGTAGCGCTGGGGGAGAACCACCGCAAAGGGGACAGGCGCCTTTGCGGTGGCCTCAGGCGATTTGGGCGAATTGATACCTAAAATCTGCGCGAAAATTCAGATATGGTTGTCTGAACATTGCGCTTCTAACTACCGATGAGTTAAAGATATTCCCATCAATTTGGTAGTCTATTCCTCCCGGTTAATGACCTACCGTTCACAGGATGTTTGCTCTTGAGCAAAATGTTGTGCAAATAAATCTAATGCTATTAAAAAATAATAGGCAACTAAATTACCAGCAGAAACAAAAAACAGATAGCGAATAAACGAAGGCAAATCTGAGTAAATGTCAAGAGAATTGAGAACTTGCTACAAAAATGTCGGTTTAGTCGCTCAGATGTTTAAACGATAGTTACAATAGTATTACTAAGCGTGCGCAATTACAGGTTGCGCAGATACGTTTGATAGTGAAAGAGCAAGATCGCGGTCTCTTGGGGAGGAGACATCGATGAAAGCGAATTCAGAAAAAACTAAGCAGAGTAAAAAAGCGACGCGCCGTGTACTGGCAGGCGTTTTGTGCGGAGCCTCCGTGTTGAGCCTGGTACTGTCGCTCGTCATGCCTCCGATCTCGCAGGCCATTGCCAACGATGCCCCGGCGGTTTCTACCGAGGAAACTGTGATGGGGGGGGGTTCCTCAAGTGAGTCTACTGATGTAGACAACACCAACAACGGGGATACCGAAAACCAGAATAGTGACGAGACCGAGGGCGACGAGACTGGCGACGACGCTCTCGAGACGGCCCCGTTGTCTGATGACACGGAAGCCGAGAGCGCTGCGCAGCCCGCGGATGATGGACAGTCTGTCTATAAGGTCGCTACTGTTGCAAATGAAGGTGAGGTTCCGGGACTTAAAAAAGATAAGGATGGGTACACGCTGCTGACGAGTGACGGAGACCTGACAGCGTACCTTGCCGCGGGGAACAAGCCCACACAGCTGCGTCTGGCTGCTGATGTTAGTTCGAGCTCGCCGATCACCATCGAACAAGACACTACGATCGACCTTGCGGGTCACAAGCTTTATTACAGCAACGGTAACATTAACAAGGACGACAGAAATTCTGTTTGTACATTTATCACAATTAAAAGTGGCTTTACGCTAACTGTCGATGGTAAGGCGAATGACTCGCGGACTGAAGCTGCCAATGGTGATCCTGATCGGCCAGCAACGATGCAGTTCGATGATGAAAGTGTTCCACAATCACTCACATACTACGTAACTGAAAGCACGCCTAACAGTCTTGGTACAAGCGAAAAGACCTATCAGCACACTGTTACCAATTTCGGCGCTATCGTTGCATGCAAAGCGGGCTTTGTAAATCAAGTCATTTCCGTTCAGGAAGGCGGTACGCTCAACCTTAAGGGTGGCATGATCACAACGCCTCGTACCCTGGGCTACGACGGTCACGTTATTTTCTCTCGGGGCACTGTCAATATTTCTGGCGGGTATGTCACCAACGGTAACGGCGGCGGCTGGGGCGGTGGCATGTGCGTGACGGGCGCAAATGCCGAGCTCAAAATGACCAACGGCGTAATCGCTGCAAACAAGGCTGCTTCTGGCGGCGGTATCTATGCTGACAAAGGCGCCAAACTGAATTTTTCTGGTGGAGTTATTTCGGGTAACGCCACGTATGACGGCGTCTATAACGAAGGCGGGAGTCCCGGCAATGGCTATGGCGGCGGTGTCTTTACCAAAGGCGTCAACGTTAACATCAGTGGTTCGGCCAACATCACAAACAACCGTGTTGATTCGTATATCAACGACTCGAACATTTATAACAAGGGCCTGCTTGGCGGCGGTGGCATTGCATCTGTTGACGGCGGCACACTAACCATGGAGGGCGGCTCCGTTACAGCTAACTACTCCAAAGAAGCCGGCGGCGGTATTTATGCCGGTTTCTGGGACAAAAAAATTCAGTTTACCATGACAGGTGGCACGATTGCGGGCAACGAATCTCTTAACGGCGAGGGCGGCGGTTTGCGTATCGCTGGCGGCAACAACCCTGGTATGCAGGCGAAAATTGAAGCTAGCCCCAATAGCAAGATTTATATCACGAATAACAAGACTATGACGGGCGTAGATTGTGAGCGTGGCGGCAAACGTGGCGGCGACTGGGGCGGTGGCGGTGTCTTTATCCAGAAGGGCGGCAGGCTCAATATTTTCAAGACGCTGATCACTAATAATCGCGCCGGTGGCTGGGGCGGTGGCGTCGGTGCTTGTCCTACGGGCGAGACAATCGTTTCGCACTCAAATGGCGCTGCTATCTATGACAACGCAGATAACGTTGATCAAGATGGCAAAAAGCTGCCAGACCTTGATCAAAATGAACATAAACATCCAGCGTTTCATTATTCCGCTGGCGGCGACAACAAAATTGAAGACCGCGATGAAGTAAATTACGTTACTCATCTCTTCCAAAATTCCGGTCATGAGGATTTCTTCTTGGTCCGTAATAAGACTGGCGCGGATAAGACAATCGCTGTCGTTCTTGGCAAGATGCTCGGTGGCGGCTCGGCTGGCTGGAAGGGCACCCGCGATGGCAAAGAGATTAAGATCGATGCCAACGGCGGCGCCGAGGCTAAGTGGATGTTCGGCCTTGAGGCCCATCCTACCAATCAGGCTAAAATTGATGCACAGTCAGCGGCTACGACCATCATCAGCGGTAACTACTCTTACACCCACGGCGGCGGCATCATGACCAACGGCGACCTCATCGTCGGTGAGGTTACTTCCCTGGATGTGTATCCTGCAATCAAGGTCAAGGCTAACAAGGTCCTCATGAAGGACGGCAAACCGCAAGGCCTCACGGGCCACGGCTATAAGTTCAAGCTGTTGGGTAAAGCCGCCGATTCAGCTGGGGAGCCGTATTGGAATACGGACGGCACGCTTAACGAAAACGGGTGTGAGGCGACGCCCACGGTCAACGTTAATGAAGAAAACGGAGAGATTCTCATTGACACGGGCGCGAACTACCAGTCGGGCAATTACGACCTCTACCTTGTTGAAGTCCCTATCAATGAGGAAGGCACGACCTTTGATAAGGCCATTTACAAAATACATATAAAGGTTGGTACGACACCAGTTAATACGACCAAGCTCTTGGGGATCGATATTAATCGTTATGGAGTTGATAAGAGCGCTTCCACAGTATCCGTTAAAAGGAAAGGCGCAGCGGACTTCACCGAGTGTAAATCTCTTGAGTTCTATAACTGGAGTGTAGATCCGAATGACAGTACAATCTCGACCGTAGAAATCGGCAACAGCTCCAAACCTGCGTTTACGAACGAGCTCCCGCCCTACCAGACCTCGGGCACTTGGACACCTCAGGTGACCAAGAAGGTCGACGGTGGCGAGATGAAGAGGTTCAAGTTCGAGTTGTGCACCAAGGATGCCAGTGGCAATGAGAAGGTGCTCAATACCCAATACACTAGTAAGGGGACGGGCAATGAGGCAACGGTGACGTTTGCTGAGCAGACAATTGGCCCACTTGGCGTCAAAGATCTCACTGAAGGCAAAGCAACAGTCACCTACTATATCCGTGAATGTGCCGCCAACGAGAACGAAGGCACCGAGCACGAAGGCTACAAGAACGACACCAAGACCTTCAAGGTTGTGGTGACGGCTCAAGACGACGGCAAAGGTAACCTGGCCTGCACGCCGGCCTACTACGAGGTCGGCGCCAACGGTAATGAGAGCACGAGTTCAACCTCCACCCCCACCTTCACCAACACCTACTCCACCTCTTTGCCCCTTTCTGGTATGTCGGGCGTCACTCTGACGTACCTTGCCGGCGCGGCGGTGCTTTGCGCTGCTGCGGCCTGGATGCACATTCGTCGCAAGGCGAATGCGAAGGGAGGTAAGCGTCATGAATAAGAAAGTTTGCTCCTTCCCGATCTTGTTTGCGCTGCTTGCCCTCCTGATCGGCACCTGCGCGGTTGTGTTCCCCGCTTCCGCGCAGGCCGCGCCAACCTCGACCGGTTCCATCACGGTGAGCGGCACCGTGGCGAGCAGCTACGACGCCCACCAGATCTTTAGCGCCAACGTCGTCGACGGCGACGGCGACGCCAAGACCGCCACCGACCTTGCCTGGGCAAGCGACGCCGTGCGCGACGCCGCGCTGCCTGTGCTGCACAGCGCCGGCATGCCCAATTCCCAGACCACCGCGCAGGAAGCTGCCGAGTGGCTCAACACCGATTCCCACCTTACGAGCGCGCTGAGCGCACAGCTCGCTCGTTCCCTCCAGAGCTCTGGCGCCGTGTCCGTGGCCCTTAACGCGGGCACGACGGCCGAGCTGCCCTGCGGCTACTGGCTCATCGTCGCCGACGACGACGCCATCGACCAGGGCGAGGCCGGCACTGCGCCGATCATGGCGCTGGTCGGCGGCAGCGCCGTCACCGTCAAGCCCAAGGCCGCGACCCCCAAGGTCGCCAAGCACGTGCTGGAGGACGGCACCGCCGCATGGCAGAAGGCCGCCGACGCCACGGTCGCCGACGACCTGTACTGGCGCCTCTCTGCCACGGTCCCGGCGGGCCTCACCGCCTACGACACCTATACGGTGCAGTTCGTCGACACCATGAGCGCGGGGCTCGACCCCTCCAAGGTGGTCGCGAGCATGCGCGTGTACGTGGCGGCGGGCGCGGACGGCGGCTTCGGTGCCGTCTCGACCGGTAAGGACGGCTGCGCCGGCACCGAGCCCGCGAAGGGCTGGACCGACATCACGGCCCAGTGCGCCACCAAGGTAGCGGCCGACGGTAAGACCTTCACCGTGCGCACCGGCGACCTCATCGCCGCGCTCGGCGGGGCCGACGCCTTCGCCGCGGGCGCCCGCGTGGTCGCCGTGTACAATGCGCCGCTCAACAGCGCGTGCAACCACGGCATCGCGAAGGGCAACCCCAACGAGGTCTACCTGCGCTACCCGCGCTCTCCCTTTGCCGACCAGTCCGGCGACGCCGGCTTCACCCGCACGCCGAGCGACGACGCGTGCGCCTACACCTGGGATCTCGCGCTCACCAAGCGCGGCAGCGACGGCGACAAGCCGCTTGCCGGGGCGGTCCTGAGCATCGCCGACGACCGCGGTCGCACACTGGCGGCCGACGGCACGTGGGATGCGGAGGGCAAGGCCACCGTCACCACGGGCGAGGACGGCCGCGTGACCGTCTCGGGCGTGGACTCGGGCAAGCTGGAGGTCCGCGAGCTCAAGGCGCCCAAGGGCTACACCGCTTTTGAGGGCGCGCGCTCCGTGACGGTCAAGGCCGAGGGCCTGGACGTCGACCAGGTGGCCGCCGCTAAGCCCAAACTCACCATCACGGCTGAGTCGCCCCTGCGCGCCGACAGCGCGGACGGGTCGACGGGCAGCCTGGAGGCGTCGCTTATCAACACACCCACCGGCACACCCCCTAGCATTGCCACCGGAGGCTTTATGCCCTCGACTGGCGATATGGCAATGTACGCCGCGGCCGCCGCAGCGGTCGCCGGAGCCGCGCTCATCGTGGTCGCGCTCCTGGTCAAGCGGGGAGGTGGCAGCCATAAAGAGTAGCTGGCAGCCCCACAGAGAGCGGGGCGAGACGTAGCGAAGTAGATGCTAAGGTACAGACAGATGATGACCGATCGAATGAGAACTAACCGGAAAACGGAGGAAAAGAAGATGAGCATGAACAAGAACATCGCACGCCTGGCAGTAACCGCCGGCCTCACAGCAGCGCTGAGCTTCGGCGGCGTGATGGCACCGGTGACCATGGCGTTTGCTGAGGGTGCGACGACTGCGAACGGCTCGGTGACTATCGAGAACGTTGAGGGTAACACTACCGAGTTCGAGGGCTATCAGATTTTCAGCGCTGATTTCGCTACGGTTGAAGGCAAGACGGTCGCGAGCAACATCACTTGGGCAAACGGTAGCGTGAAGACGGCTGTCGAGGAAGTTATCAAGGAAAAGGAGCCGAATTACAAGGGTAAGACTGCTCAGGATGCTGCAGACTGGATCACGAATGAGGTGACAGGTACCGATGAGACAACCCGTGTTGACTCTAATCACATTGCTTATAAGATTGCTGCTGCCGTAGACAATCTTACTGAAAAGACGACAACGACAAACGGCGCTGCCTCCGGTCTCGCGCACGGTTACTGGCTCTTTGTGACCAAAGCCGACACCATTAATGGGGGCGAGGCGGGTACGTCCCCCATCTTCACTGTCGTGGGAAGCACTCCCGTTAACGTCAGCGAGAAAACCGGCATCCCCACCGTCGAGAAAAAGATCGTGAGTGATGCCGACAACACAGAACACGATGCCGCTGACTCCCAGATCGGCCAGGACGTGACGTACAACCTCTACGGTACCGTCGCCGAGAACTTCGATAAGTACGACACGTATTTCTACGAGTTCTCCGATCAGATTTCCAAGGGCCTGACGCTGCAGAAGGGCGCTAAGGTCTACCTGTATAAGAACAAGGCTGACGCGAAGGGCGATCTCGCCCGCACGGAGGGTACGAATATTACTGATAAATTCAAGGAGTCGAACGACGAAGCTGCCGAAGATGGCAGCAAGACGACGAGGTGGACCTGCGATAACCTGAAGAATGTCAATGACGTCACCAAGGACTCCTACATCGTTGTCTCTTATACGGCACAGATTAACAAGCAGGCTATTGTTGCTGGCACTGGGAGTAACGACAACGCCGTGGTACTTAAGTACTCCAACAATCCCATGAACAAGGAAAGTAAGGGCCAGACTCCGCCCGATAAGGTCAAGGACTACACTTACGGCCTCAAGATCAACAAGGTCGACCTGGGCACCGAGAAGCCCCTCGAAGGCGCCAGGTTCACCATCACAACCAAGGGAGACGAGAGCAACAAAAGCGATAAATATGTCAATGATGACGGAATGTTGAGCGACAGCGAGGTAATTCTTTCGACGAACGTCAATGGTGCCATTCAACTTACTGGTCTCGACGCCGGCACCTATACCGTCACGGAGGTTTCTGCCCCCTCTGGCTACGCCAAGGTCGATTCCTTCACCTTCGAGATCAAGCCGACCATGACCATCGATGGCCCGGCCGCTGGCCTCAGCAAAGTCACTGGTGAGCTTAAAACCAGCCAGGAAACCAAGGTCATCGCTGGCCTCAACGATACAAGTGCCGGAAAGGTTGGTGATAATAAGCTTGATTTCAAAGAAAACACCCTTATCAACACCGATGATGGCACCTTCAACATCACCGTCGGCGATACCAAGCAGGTTGGCCTCCCGCTCACCGGTCTTAACGGCGTGACCTTCACTTGGATCGCTGGTGGCGCGGTGCTGTGCATCGGCGTGGCGCACCTCATCCGCAGCCGTAAGCAGGCTGAGGAGTCCGAGCAGGAGTAGCGCTCACTCACCCATCCTTTGGCAGGTGGGATGTGATGGCCATGAGACTTGCGGACACTTTTCTCGTCCATCCACGTTCTTGCTTTGCCATTCTCTTTTCGGGGCAGACTCCGTACTGGAGTCTGCCCCGTTTTTTTTTGGATAACACAGGCAGCCTCCACCGTCCGATGCGGACTCATCCGTCATCGCGTTTCTTGACTCGTATGAAGTTCGGTTTAAGGTCCGTAGGCGCACGCGCAGCGCGGACGGTGGAAGGCATTTGCGCCGCAACAAGCGCAAATAAGAATGCCCGGGGTTAGAGGCCCGGGCATTTAACAACACCGGAAACTGGTCGCCCGTGCTCCAAAGTACTTACGCGGGATGCGTCGTTTCCTATTGACATTGTATCCCGAATCGCCCCGCCGATTCGGGACATTTTAAAAACGCAAACACGTCGGGCAAGCCCGGACGATGCGGCCAGGTTCCGCCGGACGAGGAACCGTTTGGGTAACTATCGAACAAATGTTTGTCAAAATCGCGTTTAGCAGCTGCGGGTGCATACGCTCGCAGTAAAATGGCTTTGCGACGCATCCCGTGCGCGGGCGGCCGACGACTCGATCGGAGGTCACCATATGCTGAAATTCCTTAACGCGCTCGCCGCCCTCGCGGCGGTGGGCACGTTCGTCATCGCGTTTCTTGACTCGTATGAGGTTCGGTTTAAGGTCCGTAGGCGCACGCGCGGTGCGGACGGTAGAAGGCATTTGCGCCGAAAGCGCAAATAAGAATGCCCGGGGGTCGGATCCCGGGCATTTAACAAAAGCTGAAAACTAGGCCGCCCGCGCTCTCGTACACTTACGCGGGATGCGTCGTTTTCTATTGACATTGTATCCCGAATCGCCCCGCCGATCCGGGACATTCTGAAAACTCAAATGCGGGCCCATACTCGCGCTGCGCAATGCTGCCAGGCTGCGTTGTCTGGCGCGGGAGCTCGCTAATCGGCTATTATTTGTTTAGACAACTTGAGTTGTAGAGGAGTGACCGGCGATGGTGCAGGGCGCCAAACATATGAAGAGCAATAACGCCGCGGCCAACGGCGGCTCAAACCCCCAGCCCAAACCTCAACCAAAACCCAAACGCCGTCGCAAGCGGTTGCCGCGTTGGGCCGACCGGCTCATCACCATCGTTATCATCCTTATTGGCGTGGGCCTTATGACCTGGCCGTGGATCTTGGACCGGCTCGAGGCCTCGGGCGTGTTCAACCAGATCAGCACGGTGTCCAGCACCGTGGACGCGCTGTCTGCCGAGGAGCGCGAGCGCATCCTGCTCCAGGCGCGCTCCTTTAACGAGCAGCTGGCGGGCGAGGCCACCGAGCTTCCCGCCGACCAGATCGAGCCCTACGCTCAGCAGCTCATCTTTGACCGAGACCCCATGATGAGCTGGGTCGAGATCCCCTCCATCGACGTGAGCATGCCCATCTACCACGGCACGAGCGAGGAAGTCCTTATGGCGGGCGTCGGCCACCTGGAGGGCACGAGCCTGCCGGTGGGCGGCACCTCGACGCATTGCGTGCTCACCGCGCACTCGGGCATGCGCAACCTGAGCATGTTCGACGACATCCACTCGCTGGAGCCCGGCGACCTGGTGCTGCTGCACACCATGAACAAGACGCTCGCCTACAAAATGGTGGACTCCGAGGTCGTGCTGCCCGAGGAGATGGAGTCGCTGACCATCGAGCCCGGCGCCGACAAGGTGACGCTCGTCACCTGCACGCCCTACGGCGTGAACGACCATCGCCTGCTGGTGCATTGCGTGCGCACCAAGTACAACAAGAAGGACGTCGACAAGCAAAAGTCGCTGGCCGGCCGCCACTGGGGCAAGCGCGAGTTTGCCGTGCTCATCGTGGTTGTAGCCATTGTGCTGTTGCTGCTCGACATCGTGATCCACGCGGTCCGCAAGCGCCGCAAGGCCAAGGCCTCGGCATAGGACATTCTCCAGAACCACCACAATGGGGACAGGCACCTTTGTGGTGGTCGGGGCTTCCAAACCATCACAACATTCGATGAAAATCGCGATTTTGGCGAAAAGCGTCGAATGTTGTGATGGTTTTCGTTGCGGACAGTGCGGTCTTCGTTGCGGGCGCGACGGTTTTCGTTGTGGGCGAGACGGTTTTCGCTATGGACGGTGCGGTTTCGCTGCAGAACCGCCAGCCCGCCGCCTGCCAACCGCCGCCCTCGTTACGTTTTCGCTGCATTTGGGTAAAGCGCCTGCTCCAAGTCGGCGTTGCCTTGTATACTAGAGCGGTTTATCTGTTATGCGGAAGGGAGCGCCTATGGCACTCAGCGAGAAAGACGTGCGCGGCATCGCCGAGTACGCAAAGATCGCACTGACCGATGACGAGCTCACCCAGATGACGTCCTATATGAACGACGCCGTCCAGATGCTCGAGCCCGTCTTGCAATATGACTTGCCCGACGTGGAGCCCACGTTCCATCCCATCGGAAGCCTGTCCAACGTGATGGGTGATGACCTGCGCGAGCCCGAGCGCGACCTGCCGCTCGACGTCGCGCTCGAAAACGCCGGCAGCGCGCGCGACCGCTACTTCCGCGTGCCGTCCATTTTGGGAGAGGGGGAGAGCGAGTAATGGCGCTAAGCTTCGATTCCCTTACCGCCGCCCAGATCGCCGCGGGCGTTGCCGCCGGCGACTTTACCGCTACCGAGGTGGCCAAGGCCTCTCTTGCCGCCATCGAGGCGCGCGAGGGCGGGGTCCAGGCATTCCTGCAGGTGGCGCCCGAGCTTGCGCTCGAGGCCGCCGCGCGCGTGGATGCCGACCGCGCCGCAGGCAAGCCGCTGCCCCCGCTCGCGGGCGTGCCGCTGGCCATCAAGGACAACATGAACCTCGTGGGCACGCGCACCACCTGCGCCTCCCGCATGCTCGGGGATTACCAGAGCGTCTACACCGCCACCTGCGTCCAGCGCATGCTCGATGCCGGTTGCCTGCCCATGGGCAAGGCCAACATGGACGAGTTTGCCTTTGGCAGCTCCACCGAGAGCTCGGCGTTCCACCGCACCAACAACCCTTGGGATACCGAGCGCGTGCCCGGCGGCTCCTCAGGCGGCTCCGCTGCAGCCGTCGCCGCGGGCGAGGTCGCGCTCTCGCTGGGCTCGGACACCGGCGGCTCCATCCGTCAGCCGGCGTCGCTGTGCGGCGTGGTGGGCTTTAAGCCCACGTATGGCGCCGTGAGCCGTTACGGCGTGGTTGCCTTTGGCTCGTCGCTCGACCAGGTGGGGCCCTTCGGCCGCACGGTCGAGGACGTCGCGCTGGCCATGAACGCGCTTACCGGCGCGGGCCACGATCCGTACGACTGCACCAGCCAGGATTGCGCCGTCGACTTTACCGAGCATCTCAACGACAGTATCGAGGGCAAGCGCGTGGGCATCATCCCCGCGTTTATGGAGGCCGAGGGCCTGACGCCCGAGGTCAAGGCCGCTGTTCAGCGCGCCGCCCAGGAGCTGCAGAACCAGGGCGCCGAGCTGGTCGAGGTCGACCTGCCACACTTGGACGCCGCCATCGCCGCCTACTACGTCATCGGCCCGGCCGAGGCGTTCTCCAACCTGGCCCGCTTCGACGGCATTCGCTACGGCTACCAGGAGGAGGGCTGCGCCAACCTGTCCGACCAGAGCTCGCTGTCGCGCGCCCACGGCTTTGGTGCCGAGGCCAAGCGCCGTCAGATGCTCGGCGCCTACCTGCTGAGCTCGGGCGTGTACGACAAGTACTACTACGCTGCGCAAAAGGCCCGCACGCTCATCACGCAGGACTACGACGCCGCGTATGCCAAGGTGGACACCATCCTCATGCCCGCCTCGCCGCGCACGGCCTTTAAGTTTGGCGAGATCAGCGACCCCACGCAGATGTACCTTTCGGACCTGTACACCATCTCGCTCAACATCTGCGGCAACGGTGGTATCTCGGTGCCGCTGGGCCTGGGCGAGGATACTCAGCTGCCCGTTTCTGCCCAGCTGGTTGGTCCGGCCTTTAAGGACCGTCAACTGCTCACGTTTGCTCGCGCCCTGGAGCGCGGCTTTGCCGATGCCGCCACGGGAGCGCCCGCGCTTTCCGTCGCGCCCGATTTTGCCGGGAAGGGAGGCGAGCTGTAATGAAGGAGCTTTCCGAGGTCCTGCAGGATTGGGAGGCCGTGATCGGCTTGGAGATCCATACCGAGCTCACCGCACTCGATACCAAGATGTTCTGCAGCTGCAAGCTCAGCCACGATGACGAGCCCAACGCAAACGTGTGCCCGGTGTGCCTGGGCCTGCCTGGTGCCCTGCCGGTGCCCAACAAGCGCGCCATCGAGAGCATCGTCAAGGCCGGTCTCGCTACCAACTGCGAGATCCAGCGCCACTCGATGTTCTACCGCAAGCACTACTTCTATCCCGACATGGCCAAGAACTTCCAGACCACGCAGGGTCCGGTCGCCTTTGCCATGTACGGCCACCTGGACCTGGACGTGACCGGTCGCGGTGCCGCCGAGCGCCCCGACTGCGCGTTTGGTGAGGCCGAGGCCCAGAGCCTGGCGAGCGCTTCGGCCAACGCCGAGGGCCTGTCCACGTCCATGACGTCGACCATGCGCGAAGGCAATCAGCGCGCCGGCCACCTGGCCAGCTACGATGCGTCCAACCTGCAGATGCCCGAGCGTCGCGAGGACGGTTCCTACACGGTGCCCATTCGCATCCTGCGCATCCACATGGAGGAGGACGCCGCCAAGATGGTGCACGTGGGCGGCGCCGAGGGCCGCATTACCGCCGCGGCAGAGTCGCTTGTCGACTACAACCGCTGCGGCACGCCGCTGATTGAGCTCGTCACCGAGCCCGACCTGCGCACGCCTGAGGAGGCTCGCCTGTTTATGGAGAAGCTCCGTCGTATCTTTGTGACGCTGGGCATTTCGGACTGCTCCATGGAGAAGGGCTCCATGCGCTGCGACGGCAACGTGTCGCTGCGCCGCCGTGGCGAGACCAAGCTCGGTACCAAGACCGAGCTTAAGAATCTCAACTCGTTTAAGAGCCTGCATGACGGCCTTGCCTACGAGATTTGCCGCCAGGCCGAGGTGCTCGAGGAGGGCGGCATCATCTATCAGGAGACCCGCCACTGGGAGCCCAGTCGCAAGCGCACCGTAGTCATGCGTGTGAAGGAAACGGCCGACGACTATCGCCTGTTCCCCGATCCCGACCTGGCGCCGTTCGATCTGGACGACGAGTTCATCGACCGCTGCCGTGGCGAGATCCCCGAGCTGCCCGATGCCAAGCGCGCCCGTTTTGAGGCCGACTTTGGTATTAAGGCGGCCGATGCCGAGCAGATTGCTGGCGACCCGGAGTTTGCCGAGTTCTTTGAGGCTGCCGCTGCCGGTATGGCTGGCAAGGAGGCTCAGACGGTCGCAAACCTGCTGGTCAACGAGATGATCGCCTACCTTAAGGGTGCGGGTGTCTCGCTGACAGAGTCCGGTATTGCACCGGCTCAGGTGGCAGCCCTTGCCAAGCTGCTGGCGACCGATGCCATCAGCTCCAACCAAGCGCACGAGGTCTTTGAGGCCATGGCCCAGACCGGCGACGACCCCAACAAGATCGTCGACGAGCGCGGTATGCGTCAGGTGAGCGATGCCGGCGCGCTGCAGCCGATTGTGGACGAGGTGCTGGCAAACTGTACCGATCAGGCGCAGCAGTATCGTGACGGCAACCAGAAGGTCATCGGCTTTTTGGTGGGCCAGTGCATGAAGGCGAGCCGCGGCAAGGGCAACCCGAAGCTCTTCAACGAGCTGCTGAGAACGTCGCTCTCGTAAACGGGAACCGAGGGGCCGGGCGCAGGGCCTTGCCTCTCAATTTCGGACAGTCCTGACTCACGACGGAGGCGCCACTGGCGCCTCCTGTTCGTGCGGAACTCATTGAGAGGCAAGGCCCTGCGCCCGGCCCCTCGGTTCTGCAACGACTCGGCCGTTCGGGTCAGGCGGGCTGAATGGAATAGAGTGAATGGGCGCGCCGTTGGCGTGCCCATTGTTTTGAAGGGAACTCATTTTGAGCAAGCAACCGCCCTGCCGGGGCTCTTGGGTTCTGTGACGACTCGGCCGTTCGGGTCAGGCGGGCTGGATTGAATTTGGTGAATGAGGGCGCCGATGGCGCCCTCATTCTTTATATATGTTGGGAGCGCCAAGTGGTGGGGGTGGTGCCGGTGTGTTGCTTGAAGGCTTGGGCGAAGGCGGCCTGCTGAGGGTAGCCTAGACGCTCTGCCACCTGCGCTATCGTGAGCGCGCTATCGGCCAAAAGGTCCTGTGCTCGCTCCATACGGCGTCTGCGAATGTAGGCGCCCAGGGACTCGTCAGTTTGGGCCTTAAAGGTGGCGCATAGCTTGGAGCGGCTTGTGTAGAGCCTCTCGGCCACCTCGTTGATACCCACACGTCTGCCTTTGTCGAGCTCGCGCTCAATCATTGCCGTTGCTTCTTCGGTAATGGTTATGCTGGCGCGTGTGTCTGCCGCCTGCTGCGCCTGCTTGTGGGCCGCGCGCGAACAGGCGAGCTCCGCGACCATGGTCTCCACGATGCCTTGCATATAGACGTGTCCGCCTACGGTGCGGGCGCGGTCCTCGTTAATCCGGTGCAGTGTGTGGCAGATGGCGGACGTCGCTTCCTCGTGCCATGGCTCGGCAAACGCCTCAAAGACCCCTGCGAACTCGGTGGGATAGCGGTGCTCCAGTTCGTCAAAATATCCAGGCAAAAAGAGCACCGAGCGCGAGTGATAGAGCTGCCCTGCAAACAGCGGGCTTAACTCCTCGCCACAGTTATCTTGGATAAAGCTGCACACGGCATTGTTTGGCCACGGTCCATGCAAGAGTTTAAGGTTTGCAGGCGTTATGCCAGCCTCGGGCATGCACATGAGCGTGGGCGCGCTGACCTCGCTCACGCACGCGTACGGTTCGGGTGTGTACTCGGCTAGGTGCATGTTGTGCATCGGGGTAATGAAATGCTCCATGACGATGCAGGTGGGGGAAAGGGGCATGATCCATGCGCGTCCGTGCGCCCGATCGTTTGCCACCTCACCGGTAAAGACGGCGCCCTTGCCGGAAAGCTGCAGGCCAAACTGCTCAAACTGCGGTGCGTAGAGCTCGGTTATATCGGTTGCCGCCCGCCGCATTTTCAAAAGCGTCCCCTTCATTTGCGAAAACGTCCACGCCTGGCCCAATTGTGTGCCTTGGCTAACACGCCCATGATAAGTTTCTTACGGTTAACTCTCAAGCCGTTAGAAAGGAATCTCATGGCAAAGGGATCGAAAAAGGAAGGTGGCGGCATCGGCGAGCTACTTGCATATGCTGGTGACCGTAAATTCCTAACGTATTTGGGCATGGCCCTCTCGGCGTTCTCGCAGCTGTTGAGCTTTGGCCCGTACGTGTGCATCTGGCTTGTTGCGCGAGACCTGATCGCTGTGGCGCCTAACTGGAGCGAGGCCGCCGACATCGCGATGTATGGTTGGTGGGCTGTCGGTTTTGCCCTGGCAAGCATCGTGATCTATTTCGTGGGACTCATGTGCACGCACCTGTCCGCGTTTCGCTGCGCATCCAATATCCGCAAGGCTACGAGCGAGCATCTGCTTAAGCTGCCGCTCGGCTACTTTGACACGCACGCCACCGGTGAGCTGCGCCGTATCGTAGACGGATGCGCCGCCTCAACCGAGACGCTGCTCGCGCACATGCTGCCCGATATCGCCGGCGCCACTGCCATGGTCGCGGGCCTGCTTGTGCTGCTATTTGCCCTCGATTGGCGTTTGGGCGCGGCATGCTTAATCTCGGTCGTCGTTTCGTTTTGCGCCATGGCCACCATGATGAGCGGCAAGGGCGCCGAGTTTATGAAGGCCTACATGGGCGCGCTGGTCAAGATGAACAAGACCGGCACCGAATACGTGCGCGGCATCCCCGTGGTCAAGGTGTTCCAGCAGACGGTCTACTCCTTTAAGGCGTTTCACGATGCGATCGCCGAATACGCCGACATGGCGCAAAGCTATGCGGGCACGTTCTGCCGAGGCCCGCAGGTGCTCAACCTTACCGCGCTCAATGGCCTCGTGGCATTTCTTTTGCCCGTGGCGTTGCTGTTGGCGCCGGGCGAGACGGACTTCGCGCACTTTATGGTCAACTTCACGTTTTACGCGATCTTTTCGGCCGTGGTGCCGACGGCCATGACCAAGCTCATGTTTGTGGGCGAGGCCTCTCAGATGAGTGCCGATTCGCTGGCGCGCATCCGAAGCGTTATGGATTCCAAGCAGCTCTCCGTGCCCGCCCAACCCAAGCACCCTGTCGGCGGCGACGTGCGATTTGAGGACGTGAGCTTTACGTACGAGGGTGCCGAGGCACCTGCCGTCAACCATGTGAGCTTTAGCGTTTCCGCAGGTAGCACCCTCGCGTTGGTGGGTCCCTCGGGCGGCGGTAAGTCAACCTGCGCCAGCCTGATCCCGCGTTTTTGGGATGTTTCCTCGGGTCGAGTGCTCGTAGGCGGTGTGGACGTTCGCGACATGGACCCGCACGAGCTCATGGACCAGGTCGCCTTCGTGTTCCAGACCAACCAGCTGTTCCGGCAAACACTTGCCGATAACGTGCGCGCCTCCAAGCCTGGGGCCACTGACGACGAAGTGCGCGCGGCCCTCTCCGCGGCCCAGTGCGACGATATCGTGGCCAAGCTCCCGCAGGGCATCGACACCATGCTCGGCGCCGGCGGGGCGTACCTTTCGGGCGGCGAGGTCCAGCGCGTGTCGCTCGCCCGCGCAATTCTTAAGGACGCGCCCATCGTGGTGCTCGACGAGGCCACGGCGTTTGCCGACCCCGAGAACGAGGCGCTCATCCAGCGCGCCTTTAGCAAATTGGCGGCGGGCCGCACGGTCATTATGATCGCGCACCGGCTTTCGACCGTGGTGGGGGCCAACAAGATCGTGGTGCTCAACCAGGGTAGCGTGCAGGAGGCTGGCACTCATGCCGAGCTGCTGTCCCAAAACGGCCTGTACGCCAAGATGTGGGCCGAATACGAACAGGCCGCGAGCTGGAAAATCACTGCTGCGACCGCGGATGCCGCCATCACGAAGGGAGGCGAGGCCTAAATGTTCGCCTCATTCCAAAAGAAGTATTTCCTATCCGATAAAGGTGTCGCCGGCGTAAAACGCGGCATTTTCTGGACCACGCTCACCAATCTTGTGACCATGGCCGGCATGGGCTTTTTGTTCCTGGTCATGGCCGGCTTTGTCGAACATCTCGCCACCGGCGCCGACCTGCCGGATGCCCTACCGATCGTGGGCGGCCTCCTGGTCTTTTTCGTGTTGCTCTTTGCCTCTAACTGGCAGCAGTATTACTACACCTACTGCATTTTTTACGAGGAGTGCGGCAAGCAGCGTATGGAGATCGCCGAGCGCTTGCGCAAGCTGCCGCTGTCGTTTTTTGGCCGTCGTGATCTGGCCGATTTAACCGAGACCATTATGGGCGACGTCCAGGCCATGGAGCACGCCTACAGCCACGTGCTGGGAGAGCTTTGGGGTGCCATCATCGCAAGCACCATTGTGTTCGTGGAGTCGCTGTTCTTTTGCTGGCAGCTGGCGATCGCGGCGTTTTGGAGCGTGCCCGTGGCCTTTGCCGTGCTGTATCTGACACGCGGCCCCATGACCCCGGTGTTCGACCATGTGCGTGCCGAGAAGGTCAAGGTTACCGAGGCGATCCAGGAGACGCTCGACTGCGTGCGCGAGATCCGCGCCACCAACCAGGAGGCTCATTATCTTGAGGGGCTCAACGCCGTGATCGATGCCGAGGAGCGCGAGACCACCAAGGGCGAGCTCGCCAATGGGCTTTTGGTCAACTCCGCCTTTGCTATCCTGCGCCTGGGGATTGCCACCACGTTGGTCATGGGCGCTGCGATGGTCGCCTCCGGCCAGGTCGACTTTTTGATGATGTTTGCCTTCCTGCTTATGGTGAGCCGCATCTATGCGCCCTTTGATCAGGCGCTGATGCTGATGTCCGAGCTGTTTGCCGCCGAGTCGTCGGCCAAGCGCATGCGTTCCATCATGGAAGAGCCCGTGGCGCGGGGCAACGAGAAATTTGAACCCGTGGGTCACGATGTGGTGTTCGATCATGTGGCATTTGGCTATGGTGCGGGCGAGGACGGCCGCGCCGGCGAGAAAGTTCTTACCGATGTGAGCTTTACCGCCAAGGAAGGCGAGGTCACGGCACTGGTCGGTCCTTCGGGCTCCGGTAAGTCCACGGTGAGCCGCCTGGCCGCGCGCTTTTGGGACGCCACCGAAGGCACGGTCACCGTGGGCGGCGTGGATGTTGCGAGCGTGGATCCCGAGGTGCTGCTGCGCGACTACGCCATTGTGTTCCAAGACGTGCTGCTCTTTGACGACACGGTGATGGGAAACATCCGCCTCGGGCGTCGTGGCGCCACCGATGAGCAAGTGCTTGCGGCTGCGCGTGCCGCCAACTGCGACGAGTTTGTGAGCCGCATGCCGCAGGGCTATGACACCATGATCGGCGAGAACGGCTCCAAGCTGTCCGGCGGTGAGCGCCAGCGCATCTCTATCGCCCGTGCGCTGCTCAAAGACGCGCCTATCGTGCTGTTGGACGAGGCGACGGCGAGCTTGGATGTGGAGAACGAGACCGTGGTTCAGCAGGCGCTCTCCCGTCTGCTTGCAGGTAAGACGGTTATCGTTATTGCCCACCGTATGCGTACGGTGGAAAATGCCGACAAAATCGTTGTACTCAAGGATGGTGTGGTTGCCGAGCAGGGCACTCCGGCGCAGCTCAAGGCGGCAGGTGGAGAATTCGCCCGCATGGTGGCGCTGCAAAAGGAAGCAGCTACCTGGCAGTTGTAAGAAGGGGCAAAGGGACAGTCCATTTGTCACATTGACAATCGGTTACTCCGCATCGTTAATTTTCAAAAGGTTAGCCATGGCTGACCTAGATAGTTAGATAAAATTGAGATATTTCAAAAGTGTGCTCGAGCAAACTTATTTACTCGGGTGCTGAGGCACCGTGCCGTGTCCAATGCGGCAAAAGGGAGAAGCAACATGAAGAAGTCGACGTTTAACACCCTGCTTGTCGGTGGCGGTTTTCTGCTTGGTACGGCTGGTATCAAGCTGCTCACCAGCGCTCCGGTAAAGAAGGCCTGCGTGCAGGGCATTGCGTGCGGCATGCGCATCAAGAACGGCTACCAGGACATGGTCGAGCAGGCCAAGGCTAATGTCGATGACATGGTTGCCGAGGCTGCCTACATCACCCAGAGCGAGGCCGCTGCTGACGAGGCAGCCGAGTAACGCTCCCAGGCACAAACTATGAGATTCTCGATTATTAGCGAGATCCCCGGCAGGACCCGTCTTCAATTGGCGGGTCCTGTGCCAGAGAGCGATCTCGATGCACTTCTTAAGCTCAGCGGCGATATCGACGGCGTGCACAAGGTGCGCGTTTACGGCCGTATTGGCCAGATGGCGCTCGAATACGACGAGCGGTGTCGTGCGAGCGTGCTCGACGCCTTGGGTGCGCTCGATGCCCAGGCCATTGCCGACGCAAAGACGGGTTACGTGATGCAGCTTGAGCCACGCAAGCACAAGTTCGTCATGGATCTTGCCACACTTATCGGCGCCCACTACGCGCGCCGCTGGTTCTTGCCGACGCCTCTGCGTGCGATGTTTGTCGTGGCCGGCTACATGACCTTTTTGCGCACCGCCCTCCGTGAGCTCGCGCAGCCGCGCCTGACCGTTCCCGTGCTCGACGCTTCGGCCATCGGCATTTCGTTCATCAAACGTGATGTCGACACCGCGGGCCAGACAATGTTCCTGCTCAACGTGGGCGAGCTGCTCGAGGACTACACGCGCGCCATGAGCGAAAACGAGCTCATCAACTCGCTGCTCGACGTGCCCGACAAGGCACAAAAAGTGGTCGGTGACACCGAGGTAAGTGTTGCCGCCACCGAGCTCGAGCCCGGCGATCTGGTCGCCGTACGCACTGGCATGTCCATTTGCATCGACGGCGTGGTCGAGCAGGGGAGCGCTATGGTCAACCAGGCGACCCTGACCGGCGAGCCGCTGGCCGTCGAGCGCAGCGCGGGCGACGACGTGTTCGCCGGCACCGTCGTGGAAGACGGCAGCATCTTGGTGCGCGTGCGCGCCAACACGGCGCAGACCAAGCTGCGCTCGATCGTCTCGCTCGTGCAGACGGCCGACTCGCTCAAGTCCGAGGGTCAGTCGCATATGGAGGACCTTGCCAACAAGATCGTCCCGTGGAACTTCCTGCTCGCGGGCCTTGTCGCTCTCACCACGCGTAGCCTCATCAAGACCTCGGCGGCGCTGATGGTCGACTACTCGTGTGCACTCAAGCTCACGGGTTCCGTCGCCGTCATGACTGCCATGAGCGATGCCGCCAAGATGGGTGTTATGGTCAAGGGCGCCAAGTACTTTGAGTCGTTTGCCAAGGCCGACACCATCGTGTTTGATAAGACCGGTACGCTCACCGAGGCACAGCCGCGTCTTGCCTGTGTGCTGACGACCGATGGCTGGAGCGAGGACGAGATTCTGCGCCTTTCTGCTTGCTTGGAGGAGCATTTCCCTCATCCGGTGGCGCGTGCCGTGGTCAACGCCGCCCGCGAGCGCGGGCTCGAGCACCGCGAGCGCCATGCCGCCGTCGAGTACATCGTGGCGCACGGCATCGCTTCGTCCATCGAGGGGCGTCGCGCCATCATCGGTTCCGCGCACTTTGTATTTGAGGACGAGGGCGCGCAGCTCGAGTCCGACATTAAGGAGCGCATTGAGTCCCAGATGCAGGGCCTGTCGCCGCTGTACCTGGCGGTTGACGGCACGGTTGTGGGCGTGCTCGGTATCGAGGATCCGCTCAAACCTGGCGTGCGCGAGGCCATCGCCGACTTGCACGCGCTGGGCGTTAAGCACGTGGTCATGCTCACGGGCGATTCCGAGCGCACGGCCGAGCGCATTGCTCGCGAGGCAGGTATCGACGAGTTTAAGGCCGAGCTGCTGCCCGAGGACAAGTACGCGTATGTTGAGCGCATTAAGGGCGAGGGGCGCCACGTTGCCATGGTGGGCGACGGCGTCAACGATTCGCCGGCGCTCGGTTTGGCCGACGTGGGGCTGGCCATGGGCGGCGGAAGCGACATCGCCAAGGAGGTCGCCGATATCATCCTGACCGATACGGATCTGGCCGCAATCGTGCGCCTGCGCCGCATGAGCCAGGGGCTTATCGACCGTCTGACGAGTTCATATTCCAAGGTGATGCTCACGAACTCGGCGCTTTTGGCGCTTGGCATTACCGGCGCGATCACCCCGCAGACGTCGTCACTGCTGCACAACGGCTCAACGATCGCCTACAGCCTGGGCAACGCGAAGGCTTACCTGCGTTAGCAGGCGTGTTCGTCCACGTTATCTGGCCTGCGCCCAGACGGCATCGGTGTCGTCCGGGCGCAGGTTTTTTGCATTTGACCATTTGCTAGCTTCTTTATATAGTGTTGCTAGCAAGGCTAGCAATTGAAGGGAGCGGGATCGACGTGGGTGCTGTTGGCGGCATGGCGCAGGTGAACGTTCGCGTGGATCGCCAGGTCAAGAACCGTGCCGAGGAGGCACTGCGGCTTTCGGGCAGATCACTGCCCGAGCTTATCAAAAAGGTCGTGGCCAAGGTCGCACAGGGTGGCGGGCAGTGTGAGGAAGTACTGTTTGCCGTTGATGGCCGGCAGCAGACCGTCGCGCACGATACTCCGTTCGCCGCATCATGGGCGGCGGCTGATCAACTTTACGCGGACTTGGGTATCGATGCGTCGCCTGCATCCGATGATCGCGATTGGGACACAATCTATTCCGAAGCCATGGACGAGCGCTATCGCCAAAAGGGGATGATCCTGTGAGCGGGGCTCCCCTCAAAATAATGGTGGACGCCAACGTATGGGTTGATTCGTTTTGCGTCGACCATGCCGAGTCGCTTGCCGCGCGTGCGTTTATTGGGCAGGCGGCGGAGGCGGGGGCATTGCTGTTCTTCCCGGTTCATATCGCCAAGGACGTGCTGTACGTTGTCCAACATGAGCTGAAGCGCAGCGTTCTTGCCAGCGGGGGAGCGCTCGACGAGGCGTCTGCCCGTGCAATTGGCGATGCGGCGTTGGCGTTTGTTCGGAACATGACCGAAAACGCCACGGCCGTGGGTGCAGATGCGTCGGACCTTTGGCTGGCCGACAAATACTTAGCGCTCCATCGCGATTACGAGGACAACTTGGTGCTCGCCGCGTGCAAGCGCGCCCAGGTCGATTACTTGGTGACTAACGATCGCAAACTGCTCGAACATGCCGATCTTGCAGCAAAGACCCCGCGTCGAATGATGCCGATTCTTGCTCTGGCCGAACGCGGCGGCGCGGCTATCGGTTAACGCGAACTGCTTGCGGGCCTCTTGGACGACGATGCACCAAGGGACCCGCGTTTGCTATTTACAAAAGCTCGGCCTTGATGGCGGGACTTTCTGCGAGCTGCTCGGCTGCCTTATCGTCGGAGCTGTCGAGTG
Source organism: uncultured Collinsella sp. (assembly GCA_937950325.1). Lineage (GTDB taxonomy): Bacteria > Actinomycetota > Coriobacteriia > Coriobacteriales > Coriobacteriaceae > Collinsella. The sequence goes on along the minus strand of CALFDJ010000008.1, from coordinate 20,307 downwards.
CTGCCAGACTGCGGTAGACCCACTCGTCGACCTGGGTGTTCTTGACGCCTGCGGTCTGCATAAGGGCGCCTACCTCGCGGATTGCTGCGAGCAGATCGGCTTTGGGACCCGCGAGCTCGACCTCGATGCCGTGGTAGGCGGTCACACCGCGGTTTTCGCTCACGTGGTCGATAAAGCCCCCGACGGTCTCAAGCTGCTGGGCGAGAGCCGCATCATCGTCAGCGTCCAGCGCGACGAGTGCGTTCGAAACCGTGAGGGCGGGATGTCCGCAGGGGACAAAGCCTTCGATGACATCCATAGCTTCGGTAATGGTTGAGCCCAGGCCTGCGAGGGCATTGACGAGTTGCTGCTTGGCATCCATAACGGTCCTTTCGACGGGGCAATTTTGCTTGGCGAAAATATACGTGACGCGATCGGTAGCAAAAGTGCGAAGTGCGGCGCACATTGGGGTCTTCACAGCTCGTGCATAGAACAGCTGTCCGCTTTCAGAACGTGGTAAGATAACACTCCACAAGCGGGGCTCGCCCCGCATGTTCCTTGAAAAGTCGACGGGTGTTGGGTGCTCGTGCCCAATGCCATCCAGACTTTCCCGACATTCGGGGGCGACTGGTTTCGACACGATAGCTCTGAGAGAGGAAGCAAGCCGAGGTCTCCTCGCCTCGTTAAACAGGGGTACCGTCAAATTGAATTGACAACAACTCTTCTTTTGAGCCTATGGCTCTCGCTGCTTAATTTATAGCGGCGCGTCAACCCGGTGATTTCCCCGCCACCGGTGCGACGTCATTTTAGGGGAATGCTCCTGCGCACGTAATCGGTATGGCGCAGGCTAAGACCGAACCGGTTAGGACGCCGCGAGCGTGTCGCTGCGCGCAAAGCGTCCGAGACTAAACCAGCGACTGAGCTTGGAGATGCCAATCAGGGGGCTTTCGTGGACCGGAGTTCGATTCTCCGCGCCTCCACCATAAGCAACAGGCAGGTAGATATTCGTATCTACCTGCCTTTTTATTTCTAGTCCGTACCGCGGAGAATCGAACTCTGTGCAGGGCGCGAGCGTAAAGAAAACGCGTAAGCGTTTTTAGCCCGCGGGCGAGGACGCCGACAGGCGGCCGAAGCCGGTGCGTATTTGCGAAGCAAATACGCAGATTCTCCGCGCAAAGTCGCGACCAGATATAGATGCGATGCCGATTAAGCTCCGGCTGCCCATGCCCCGCGCCAACGCAAGCCCCAAACCGCGGAGAATCGAACTCTATGCAGGGTGCGGGCGTAAAGAAAACGTCGCAGCAGCGCAGGTGGGACACGCTTTCCCGATGGCAGCCCAGGCGGAAAGTACGTCCCGGAATCCGCGCTCAGACTGGGACGTAGTTTCCGGATGACACATCAAGCGGAAACCGCGACCCGGAATCGAGCCGTAGAGTGGGACATGCTTTCCCAATGGCAGCTCAAGCGGAAAGCGCATCCCGGAATCTAAGCTCGGAATGGGATTCATTTTCCTGATGACGGGCTCAGCGGAAAATCCGTCCCGGAATTTCGCCTCAAACTGGGACACACTTTCCGCTTCACTTGCCGCCTCAAAAAACCTGCGCTCTCGCCATCCCAAAACTGGGTAGAAGAAAGCCAAAACGCAATCGCAGGAGGTCAACATGACTGCAGAAGATAAGGCAAAGAACGCCGGCAAGGTCGCGCTCGTCCTGGAGGGCGGTAGCTTTCGCGGGCAATTTACCGCAGGCGTGCTCGACGTTCTCATGGAGGCTGGCGTCGAGATTCCGGCTGTCTACGGTGTATCGGCCGGCGCCCTCAACGGCGTGAACTACAAATCGCACCAGATCGGCCGTGCCAACCGCATCAACCTGGCTTTCTGTAACGACAACCGCTTCATGGGCGCCGCGTCGTTTGCGGCCACGGGCTCTATCGTCGGCTACGATTTTATCTTCAACGATGTCCAGGACCGCCTGGACCCCTTTGACAACGAGACGTTCGATGCGAGCCCCATCGAGATGTACGCCGTCGCGACGGACATGCTCTTTGGAACCGCCACGTACCTCCCGGTCAAAAGCGCCGTGCTCGACCTCGACGCTGTGCGCGCATCGACCTCGTTGCCGCTGGTGACACCGCCGGTCGAGATAGACGGGCACAAATACGTCGACGGCGGCGTGGCCGATTCGGTTCCTATCGAGCATGTGCTGGAGGAGGCGGGCTTCGACCGTGCGGTCGTCATCGTCACGCAGGACCGCTCGTACGAGAAAAAGCCCTACGAGTTTTTGCCGGCCGCGCGCGCCCGCTATGCCGACTACCCCTATCTGCTCGAGGCTATCGAGACGCGCCACGACCGTTACAACATCCAGCGCATGCACCTGTGGAAGTATGAGCGCGAGGGCCGTGCGTTGGTCGTCGCTCCGCAAAAGCCGGTCGAGGTCGGCCATGTTGAGCACGATCCGGCAAAGCTTCTGGACCTGTATATCCAGGGCCGCCAGGAGGCAAAGCGCCTGCTCGCGGAAATCCAAGAGTTCGTTGAGCGCTAGCGACGGCGAACCCTCAAAAAATGACAACAGCTAAAGAGCTGGAAAATCACGGCTCGTGGATGACATGTGCAGAAACTCTGGTCGGAGCCAAAATACCTGTTGACTCGTACGGCGAGCGGGGTAATATGGACGGGTTACTTGCAGAGCCCCGTGAATCTCTGTAACAACACGTACTGTACATGGAGGAGTCTAAGTGATTTCGAAATCGACTCACTACGCCAAGCAGGGCGAGGTCCAGCGCAACTGGGTTCTCGTCGACGCCGATGGTGCTGTCCTGGGCCGTCTTGCCACCCAGATCGCAATGATCCTGCGCGGTAAGAACAAGCCCCAGTTCACGCCCAACAGCGACTGCGGCGACTTCGTTGTCGTCATCAACGCCGATAAGGTCCAGCTTACCGGTAACAAGGCCGACACGAAGACCTATTATCGCCACAGCGGCTACAACGGCGGCCTCAAGGCTGAGAGCTTCCGCCAGGCTATGGAGAAGCACCCGGAGAAGGTCATCGAGCGCGCCGTTCGCGGTATGCTGCCCAAGACCACCCTCGGCCGTGCCCAGATGACCAAGCTTAAGGTCTACGCTGGTGCCGAGCATCCGCATGCTGCCCAGAACCCCACGAAGATTGAGCTGGAGGCTTAAAGATGGCTGAGAACACCGTTGTCTACCAGGGTACCGGTCGTCGTAAGAACGCCGTCGCCCGCGTCCGTCTCGTCCCCGGCACCGGCAAGGTGACCATCAACAAGCGTGACGCCGAGCAGTATTTCGGCCGCCATCAGCTCGTTGAGAACGCCCTTGCTCCCTTCAAGGTGACCGACACCGCCGGTCAGTTCGACGTTATCGCTCTGTGCGATGGCGGCGGCATCTCCGGTCAGTCCGGCGCTCTGCGCCTGGGCATCGCTCGCGCTCTTCTGAACGCTGGCGACTACCGTGCTGACCTCAAGAAGGCCGGTTTCCTTACGCGCGATGCTCGCGTGGTCGAGCGCAAGAAGTACGGCCTCAAGAAGGCCCGCCGCGCTCCCCAGTTCTCCAAGCGCTAAGGTTTTATCTCCTTTCGAGATACAATGTACAAGCGGGGCCTGCCGATTCCTCGGCGGGTCCCGCTTTTCTTTTTCGACTAGGGTGGGCGGTTGCATATCGCCTGCTAGGGAAGGAGCGATCCTATGCCCCAGAACATCTTCGGTACCGATGGCGTCCGTGGCGTCGCCAATGCCGACCTCTCGTGCGACCTCGCGTTTCGCCTGGGCCGTGCGGCGACCAAGTTTCTTGGTCCGGATATCTGCATCGGCCGCGACACGCGCCTTTCGGGCACCATGCTCGAGAGCGCTCTGACCGCCGGCATTATGGCCGAGGGTGGCCGTCCTCATTGCTGCGGCGTTATCCCCACGCCCGCCGTGGCGCTGCTCACTGTTCAAAACGAGCTCGATGGCGGCATTGTCATCTCCGCTTCGCACAATCCGCCGGAGTTCAACGGCATCAAGTTCTTTAGCCGCAAGGGTATGAAGCTTCCCGATGCTGTCGAGGAAGAGATCAGCGCCTGGGTCATGTCCGAGGAAGCCATGGCTGCCGACACGCTGCCGACCGGCGCCGGTGTGGGCCATATCATCAAGATGAAGGACGCTCGCAAGGCATACGTCGACCACGCCATCGATACGCTCGATGGCCTGAGGCTCGACGGCCTAGTCGTTGCCGTCGACTGCGGTCACGGTGCTTCCTGCCAGACTACGCCCGCCGCGCTGCAGCGCCTGGGTGCCACGGTCCATGCCATCAACACCGATTACTGCGGCACCGACATTAACGTTGAGTGCGGCTCTACGCACCTCGAGCCCCTGCGCGAGCTCGTGCTGCGCACCCATGCTGACATCGGTCTGGCCCACGACGGCGACGCCGACCGCGTGCTGTTCGTGGACAGCGAGGGCAATGAGATCGACGGTGACTACATCCTGGCTATCTGCGGTTCTGACCTCGCCGCTCGCGGCAAGCTCGCCAACTCCGAGATCGTCTCGACCGTCATGTGCAACCTGGGCTTCTCCATTGCTATGAAGGAGCAGGGCTTCGAGATGGTTCAGACCGCCGTGGGCGACCGCTACGTTTTGGAGCGCATGCTCGCGGACGGCGCCGTCATCGGCGGCGAACAGTCCGGCCACATCATCTTCCTGGAGCACAACACCACCGGTGACGGCTTGGTGACGGCTCTGCAGCTGCTGGCCGTGCTCAAGCGCACCGGTCGTACCCTCACCGATCTTGCCGGCATCATGAAGAAGTACCCGCAGGTACTCGTCAACGTGCATTCCGACAACAAGGCTGGTCTGGACGATTGCCAGCCCATCTGGGATGCCGTTGCTGCTGCCGAGAAGGAGCTTGACGGCCGCGGCCGCATTCTGGTGCGCCCGAGCGGCACCGAGCCGCTGGTCCGCGTGATGGCCGAGGCCGAGACGCACGAGCTGACCCAGCGCGTTGTCGACGACATCGTCGAGGTTGTCAAGCGCGAACTTCCCTAATGGTCAAAAACCGTTGCCAAGTGGTAAACTGTTAAGGTTATTTTGATTGATTGGTATGTCCGAGGGGGAGCATGTTCACTAAAGTCCTAAGGTCTTTTGGTATGCGTGGTCGAGTCCTTACGCTGGATGCTCCCATCTCGGGCGATGTCATTCCGCTTTCCGAGGTAAACGATCAGACGTTTGCCACCGGCCTTTTGGGCCAGGGCGTTGCCATTCAGCCTACGGGTACGCGCGTGATCGCGCCGGCTGATGCCAAGGTCGAGGCTATTTTTCCCACGGGACACGCCGTTGCGCTTAACACGGTCGATGGCTTGGACGTGCTCATCCACGTTGGTTTGGACACTGTTCAGCTCGAGGGCAAGCACTTTACCGTACATGCGCAAGTGGGTGACATCGTCCATAAGGGCGATGTGCTCATTGAGTTCGATCGCGAGGCAATTGCTGCCGAGGGCTACGATGTGACGGTTCCCATCTTGGTGTGCAACTCCGTTGAGTTCTCGAGCATCAAGGGCTCCGTTGGCGTGCATGTCGAAGAGATGGACCAGCTCATCGTTGCTCGCGAGCGCTAGCAAGTGCACGTGGCCATTAGTCTACAATTCAAACACGTTTACGGAGGGCGCCCTTGAAAGAGGACGCCCTCAGTGGCAAGATGGGATTTGTCCGAAGCTAAAAGGCTTTGGGTCACCGTGGACGGGCAGGGGCCTCGACGCGGCTAGACACGAGACACATACATTACGCGACCTCGCCCTGGTGGCCGCACACGTTGGTTGCGGCCGACGCGGGCCGCGGGCAAGTGCTTGTAAGGGAGCCTTGCCTCTCTTGTACGAGAAAGGACGCGTAATGAAGATCATTAAAGCTAAAGACTACGAGGATATGAGCCGCAAGGCCGCTAATATCATCTCGGCCCAGGTTATCCTCAAGCCCGACTGTGTGCTGGGTCTTGCCACCGGCTCCACCCCGATCGGAGCCTACAAGCAGCTCGCTACTTGGTACAAGAAGGGCGACGTCGACTTTGCCGAGGTCAGCACCTACAACCTGGACGAGTATCGCGGCCTTTCGCACGACGATCCCCAGAGCTATCACTACTTCATGCGTGAGAACTTCTTCGATCACATCAACATCGACCTGAACAACACGCATGTGCCCGACGGTTCCAACCCCGACGCCGCCGCTGCCTGCTCTGAGTACGACAAGATCGTCGCCGACGCCGGTTACCCGGATCTGCAGCTGCTCGGCATTGGCAACAACGGCCACATCGGCTTCAACGAGCCCGATGACCACTTCTCCAAGGGCACGCACTGCGTCGACCTCACCGAGAGCACCATTCAGGCCAACAGCCGCCTGTTCGACAGCATCGACGATGTTCCCCGTCAGGCCTACACCATGGGTACCCAGACCATCATGTATGCCCGCATGATCCTGGTCGTCGCCAATGGCGAGGCCAAGGCTCAGGCCGTGCATGACATGTGCTATGGTCCGGTTACGCCCGAGTGCCCGGCTTCGATCCTGCAGCTGCACACCAACTGCGTTGTCGTTGCCGACGAGGCCGCCCTTTCGCTCTGCGAGTAACGCGAATCCTGCAGCTCGACATAGCCTTGCCTAAGGCCTCCGCTTTGCGGGGGCCTTTTTGCTATCCCTTTCCGCCCATTTGACCAAAAACTTGCCGCAAGCTTGATGAATGCCGGATGTCCAACAGCTTGATTCATTCTATACCAGATTCTATGCAAAAATGCCACTAGAAGGTCGTAGACGGTAGCGGGTGCTAGGCGAGTTGAATGACATGGCTGAACCTTGTTCATCTGCGTTACACTGCCGCTTAGATGGGACAAGCTGACAAGCTCATTTACCTGCTTAAAGACCGATTAGTCGGGGGATTAATAACAATCGGCCCTCGCTGTACAAAAACTTGCCGCTTGCGTACCAAAAGACAACCTAAAACACAAGGTCGCTCTATTCATAGCGCGGCTTGTATGGTCTTGCGGCTACAGTGTCCATACGGTCGAGTTGAGGAGCGGGCATGGTAAACGATTTGAGCGGTATAGACGACCTCGAGCTGATGCCGCTGGGTGGAGGCTATATGGTGCGACGCGAACGCTTGATGAATGAGCTTATCGCCAAGGGCCGAAAGGCCGGCATCGTGGTTCTTTATGCGCCCGACGGGTTTGGGAAGACCTCGGTGTTGCTGCAGTACACCCATGAGGTTAAATGCGACCCGACGCGAGGCCCCGTGCGGATTATCGAGGCCGATCGTGCCACTGGGCGCGAGGTGTTTATGCAGCTCGAGGTGGTTACCGAAGAACTCAAAGACAAACCGCACTCCCTTATCGCGATTGATAATGTGCCAAACCTCGATCAGCACGATACCGAAGACCTCATCGACAGGATTCGCGGCCTGCGCGCTATGGGGGTAGGGGTCTTTATCTCCTGCCGTCCTTCAAATCGTCAGCTGATTCATGGGCTGGGCGATTCGGTTAAGATCAATGCGCAGATGCTCAAGGTGCATGCCTATGAGTATTCGGCGTGGGCATCGGCGTTTTCGATCAGCACATCGCTCGACTTTTATCAGCTCACGCAGGGCGTGCCCGAGCTCGTTTCGGCATTGCAGACAGGTCTGTATGGCCAAGGCGACGTAGCCGGCCTGCTCGAAAACGAGATTGTCAACGTGTATGGCGCGGCACTTGCCGATCTGGCTTCACTCGACAATAATGCGCTGTTTTGCGTGGCATGTCTCATGGTTTTGATGGGCGAGGGCAATATCGCAGAACTCGAGGCCTGTGGGGTGAGGCTGTCGATGGTCGACCAGTCCTACTTTGTACGCGACTACCCGATCTTTGGCTTGGATCCCGCCGAGCGGAGTTTTACGTGTCTGGGCACGGAGGATAACGGACGCTTGCGTTTGCGTAAGTTGGTGGCCGAGGTTCGCCCCGAACTTGTTCCGAGGGCGGCCCGGATTTTGCTTAAGGCGGGCCGATGCGATACGGCGATGGGCCTGGCGGACGCCTTTTTGGACCGTGAAGCGGTTCTTGAACTTGCTGGACAGTATGGGGTCGATCTTGCTCTGACGGGGCATGGGGCCGATATCTGCCGAGCAGCGCTGGGCACGATCGATGCCGACGATCCGGCTCTAGAGCCAACGCCTGCCGAGGCGCTCGGCGTATATCTGGCAGCGGTCAGCGTGTCCAACACAAAGCTCGCCCGCTATATGGCATCGGTCATCGAGCGCGGGGGCGAACGGGCGGCCTGCGAAATAGACCCTGTTTCATGGAGGGTGGCCCAGACACTGACGGCTGTTTGCTATGGGGACAACGGGCTTGGGCTCCCTACGAACCTGGCCGTGCCAGAAATCGAGACATCCCATACCGCACTCGATATGTTGTCTGCGCATATCGAGGTCAAGCGGTGCCTGACCGAGCGGGGAGATGACGGCGGCGTTCTACAGCAGCTCAAAACGAGCAAGGCCTACGACTGCGAGCTCGACATCGCGGGGATTGTTATACGGGCCGATAGTATGCTGGTGGAGCTCTTTGACGGGTCGTTTGCGGGAACCGACGAGCGCGACGACGAGATGACGGTGGTGCGGGAGGCGCTCGACGTACGCGGGCTTAAGGCGATGGCTATCTGGGTGCGCATGGTGTTTGCGGCACGGCGGCTCCTTTCCGGCTTGCCGGTAACCGACGACGCGGCGTTCAACGAGCTCGATCGTTTTGCCGTGCGCATGCGCGACAACCAGATTCACCTGTTTGGCCTGCTGCTAGAAGGCTGGCAGTCGCTGGCAGAGGGACGGCCGGTTAATGCAAAGTTCCGTGCGGTCCAAGTGCTCAAACTTGCCGAGGAGTCGATTGCGTACATGCGCGATAACGCATTGCTGCTGGAACGCGCGGCATATCTGCGTAACACCTCGATGGTTTCGGTGCGCGAGGAAGCGGAGTTGCTCGATATAAGCCAGACGCAGGTTGGTGGAGCGGAGGCCTGGATGGTGGCGCTGCATTTGGCCTGTGCGGGCCGAGACAGCGATCTTGCGGCCTGGATGTCCATGAATCGTGCGGGGATTCTAGAGCCATCGTATCGGCTCTTTGCGCGCCTTGCCATGCATTGTCTGGGCGAGCCGGCGGCCAGGATACGCAAGAAGCTTCCCGTGCGCGAGCTGTCGCGGTACTCGCTGCGCGACGATTTGGAAGGGGAGGGCGAGTGCCTATTCCAGGCCGGCGAGGTTGAAGCCGTCGATACCATCGACCATATCGAGATTCGCATGTTTGGTGCGTTTCGCGCCGAGCGCGACGGGTTTCCCATCACGGACAAAATGTGGCGCCGCAAGAAGGCGGCGACACTTGCCGAGCGGCTTGCGCTGGGCATGGATGCGCTCGTCGATCGTGAGACGCTGGCCATGGAGCTGTGGCCCCACGCCGAGTTTAATAGCGCCCGCAACAACCTGTACTCGACGATATCGCGCTTGCGGTCGGCTTTGGGGCCGACGCCGGATGGCAAGTCATGTGTGCTCATCCAAAATGAATGCATTGGGCTCAACGGCGACTACGTCAAGACCGATGTACGGCTGTTTGACCAGATAAGCCGCGAGGTTTTGGGAAATCGCACGGGTGCGCGCGGGCCCCATCTGGTCGAGTTGTGCCTTAAGATTGAGCAGCTTTATGCCGGACCGCTGTATGTTCCCAATGGCTGTAATCCCACCTACTTTTTGCGCATGCGGCGCATTATGCAGTCAAAGTACATCGATTGCATGATTAAGGGAGCAAATGCCGCTCTAGAAGAAAACGATCTGCAGTCGGCGATTTGGCTGGCGGAGTCGGGGCTTCGGCAGGAAACGGCGCGTGAGGATATGGTGCGCTGCGCCATGCGCGTCTACAGTGCGGCGGGGCGACGGCGCGATATCGTCGAGCTGTACAGCGGGCATATGCACCATCTGAGGGAGCAGGTCAATGGCGTGCCCGAGCCCGAGACGCGGCGTCTATACGAGCGCTTGGTGGAGGGGCGGCTCAATCGCGTGCTGGTCGAGCGATAAAAAACGGGCGCCCGAAGTACTTGGGCACCCGTAAGCTTGCTATGTGTTGGCTCGCCGGATCATTGGCTCTTAGACGAGCTTGATCTTCTCGATATCCTTGCGCGAGGACTCGCGATACAGCGAGAATTTGCGGCCGATGACCTGGACGACCTCGGCGTGGCAACGCTCGGCGAGCTCCTCGGCGGCCTCGCGGGCGGAAAGGCTGGAGCCATCGAGCACGGAGCACTTAACGAGCTCGTGCTTCTCCAGGTAGGCGACCGTCTGCTCGACGGTGCCCTCGTTGACATCGGACTTACCGATGATGATGGCGGGGTTGAGGTGATGGGCCATGCTGCGAAGCTGCTTGACCTGTGCTCCTGTCAGTGCCATGGGTTCTCGCTTTCTATGTATGGGGCGCCCCACGACGGGGCCTTAATTTACGTGAGCTGTCCCACGATAGCGCAGGAACGGTGCGGTGTGGAGCGCGTTTGCCCAGTTCAAAAAGAATGCGGATGCCGAGTGAGTGGGCGGTGCGGGCTGCGAACAGGCTATGAGCTGGGCGCAGAGACCGGCTCCCATGCAATAAACGCCCAACGAACCTTGCGGACATGATCGAGCATATAGCGCCCCTGCGGCACGCCCTTGGAGCCCGGCTCACCGGCATGGGGATTCTCGATCATGTGCTGGGCGATGTAGTCGCGCAGACGGTCGACCTTATCCTCGTTGCCATGCTCAAGCATACGGGAGAAGTCTGCCACACCTGCCTCAAGGCTATCGAAGGTGTCGCGACGAGGCGATTCAAAGTACGTAACCTGCGGCAACGCACCCATCTGAATGAGGATGTTGAAGGCGTACACAAAGCCATTACTGCAGGTAACCGAGGCGCCGATGGCGTTCATCACGTGCAGGTCGTAGCGCGGGCTGGAGTTGGCGACCATCGTGACAGCACAACGCCGGCGAGCCGTGCGGTCGAGCTTGGCAAGCGCGCCTTTTAGGTTGGTCGTGGTGACAGAGCGACTGGCAAAGGCAACATCCACCGCTTTCGCGACCGGTCCAACCAAATCCCAATCATCATCCCAAGCAAGCTCAAGCGGCGTAATAAGATCTTCGAGCCCGTAATACTCAATGCCGGCATCAAGCGTGCCCAACATGGCAGGAGAGAAGTCGGCAGCAATCACGGAATGCCCAGCCTGAGCAAGCGGAATAGCAATCGACCCAGCCCCACACCCCATATCAAGCACCGACTCGTCTGGCTCAAGCGCCAACAGCTTCATAAAATCCCGAGCATAAGGGGCAGTCTCAAGCGGCCGAAAATGCCGAGCCCGCTTATCCCACTCAAAAGAATCATCAGCCCGCCGCCGATCAGCTTGCAGACGCATCCATTCGCCATTCCAATCCGCAGCAAGCAGCTCAGAACGATTCTCCCCATCAACCACGGGCCAACCTCCTAGCAACAAAAAAGCGACTCCTCCCAAAAGAAGAGCCGCAACCAGCATATATCAGAAAGAACCGTTCCAACGCCAAACAGCCCTCACAACCAAGGCGGGCAGGAGCGAAGCGACTGCCAAAGGGATAGAACCCAACCGAGGTCCCGTTGTGCGGGAGCCCCGGGGAGGGCAAATATATAAGGTCGATCGCGAGTTCCGCACGAGCCGGAGAGCACTTAATGTGCTCTCCGTGCGAGTCAGGACTGTCCGAGCAGGCGACCTTATATATTTGCCCTCCCCGGGGCTCCTCGCCCGAACCCCTCAGCTAGTTCTTCAGCGAGTTCAGCGGCGCCGGGAAGCGTCCACCACGGTGGGCAAGCACGGTGCCGGCGTTGGGGTTCACCGGCATGATGGGCGCACGGCCAAACAGGCCGCCATACTCGACGCAGTCGCCCACGCCCTTGCCGATGGCAGGGATCACGCGCACGGCCGTGGTCTTGTTGTTGATGACGCCGATGGCCATCTCGTCGGCGATGATGCCGGCGATGGTCTCGACCGGGGTGTCACCGGGGATGGCGATCATGTCCAGGCCGACGGAGCACACGCAGGTCATGGCCTCGAGCTTCTCGACGGAAAGCGCGCCGGCTTCGACGGCGGCGATCATGCCGGCGTCCTCGGACACGGGGATAAAGGCGCCGGAGAGACCGCCCACGCTGGAACTGGCCATGACGCCGCCCTTCTTGACGGCATCGTTGAGCATGGCGAGCGCGCAGGTCGTGCCGGGGCCACCGCAGGTGCCCACGCCGATGATCTCGAGGATGCGCGCGACGGAGTCGCCGATGGCAGGCGTGGGAGCCAGCGACAGGTCGACAATGCCCTTCTCGACACCCAGACGATGGGCGGCCTCGCGGCTCATGAGCTCGCCGGCACGGGTGATCTTAAAGGCGGTCTGCTTGATCTTTTCGGCGACTTCCATCATCGATGCGGAATCGGGCAGCGTCTCCAGGGCTGCGGCCATAACGCCGGGGCCCGAGACGCCTACGTTGATGACGGCGTCGGCCTCGCCACCGCCGTGGACGGCGCCCGCCATAAACGGGGAGTCCTCGACCATATTGGCAAAGCAGACAAATTTGGAAGCGCCGACGGAGTCCTGGTCGGCCGTGAGTTTAGCGGCATCGATGATGGTCTGGGCGGCCATAAGCACGGCGTCCATGTTGATACCGGCGCGCAGGCTGGCGACATTGACGCTGGAGCAGACGCGGCTCGTGGTGGCGAGCGCCTGGGGGATGGACTGGATGACGCGACGGTCGGCGTCGCCGATGCCCTTCTGGACGAGCGCGGAGAAGCCGCCCAGGTAGTCGATGCCGAGCGTCTCGGCCGCGCGGTCGAGGGCATGCGCGATGGGGGTGAGGTCCTCATCCTTGCAGCACGCGGCAATCTGCGCCACCGGGGTGACGGAAACGCGCTTGTTGACGATGGGGATACCGTACTCGCGCTCGAGGTTCTCGGCGGTCTCGACCAGATGCTCAGCCGTGTGCGTCACGTGGTCGTAGATCTTCGTGCACATGCGGTCGAGGTTCTCGTCGCCGCAACCCATGAGCGAAACACCCATGGTGATGGTCCTGATGTCGAGGTTCTGCTCCTCAACCATGCCGCGGGTTTCCGCGATTTCTGCGGGCGTGATCGCCATCCTTGCGCTCCTATCTGCCAAAACGAGCATAGTCTTATCTATTTTAACGTGCCGCACGTGCCAAGTGGCGCATGCGGCACGTTTTGGTGCTCGGTTGTTTCCGTTGTGTTACTGCCCAAAGACCTCTTCGGCGATACGAGCGCTTTCGGCGGCGTCCTTGGCGTAGTAGTCCGCGCCGATCTGCTTGGCGTATTCGGGGGTGAGTACGGCGCCGCCTACGATGATCTTGACGCCCGGCACCTCGGCATGGAGCAGCTTGATGGTCTCCTCCATGGCGACGACCGTGGTAGTCATAAGCGCCGAGAGGCCGACGAGTTTGATATCGCGCTCCTTGACGGTCTTGAGCACCTCTTGCGGGTCGACGTCGCGGCCCAGGTCAAAGACGGTGTAGCCGTAGTTATCGAGCAGCATTTTGACGATGTTCTTGCCAATATCGTGGATGTCGCCCTTGACGGTGGCCACGCAGATCTTGCCCTTGTCGGCAATCTCGCCGGCGGGCATCAGGCGCTTGATGGTGTCGAAGCCCACGCGTGCGGCCTCGGCCGAGGCCATGAGCTGCGGCAAGAAAAACTTTCCCTGGTCAAAGAGGACGCCAACCTCGTCGAGGGCGGGGATAAAGTGATTGTTGATGAGGTCCATGGCGTCGTGGTCGGCCAGCAGGCGCTCGGTCTCGGCAGCGATCTCGCCTTTGCGGCCCGAGACGACCATGCGACGAATCGGGTCGTCGTTGCCGTCGGTGCCGGGGGCGCTTGCGGCAGGCGCGGCATCACTCGATGTGGCCTGAGCTGCTGCCGGGTTTGCGGCGATCTTATACGGATCGGTCCAGCCGGCGTAGCGCTCGATGTATCCGGTCGAGCCCTCGTCCTCAACGCTCAGGACGCGATAGCTGTAGACGGTGTCCATAAAGCGCTTGGAACCCGGGTTCATGATGGGGACGTCCAGGCCCGCGCCAAAGGCGGCGGCCAAAAAGACCGAACCCAGCAGCGGGCGGGCAGGCAGGCCAAAGCTGATGTTCGACACGCCGAGTGCGCATTTGACGCCCAGACGCTCCTTGCACAGGGACATGGCGCGCAGGATCTGCTCAGCCTGGCGTTGATTGGTCGAGGCGGTCATGACCAGACAGTCGATGAGGATGCGGTCCGGTCCGATGCCGTAACGGGCAGCCTCGGCCACGATGCGCTCGGCGATGGCGAAGCGAGCCTCGGCGGTATCGGGGATGCCGCCTTCGTCGAGCGTAAGGCCGACAACGTTGGTGCCGTAGTGGGCGACCAGCGGAAAGATCTCATCCATGATCTGCTGCTTGCCATTGACCGAGTTGATGATGGGCTTGCCGGCGTAGCGGCGCACGGCGGCCTCGACGGCTGCGGGGTCGGTGGAGTCGATCTGCAACGGCAGCAGCGTGGAGCCCTGGAGCTGTTCGGTCGCCTGTTGGATGATCTTGACTTCGTCGATCTCGGGCAGGCCCACGTTAACGTCCAGGATGTCGGCGCCCTGTTCCTGCTGGCTGATGCCCTGGCTCACGACGTAGTCCAGGTCGCCGTCGCGCAGGGCCTGCTGCAGGCGCTTTTTGCCGGTGGGGTTGATGCGCTCGCCGATGACGGCGATCTTGTGGCCGTCGCAGGGAAGGTCCACGACCGTTTGGGCGCTCGTGACCGACATGCTGGGCTTGCGGCGGCGCGGGCTGGGCGTGTGGTTGTCGATAAGCGTGCGCAAGGCCGCCATGTGCGCCGGCGTGGTGCCGCAGCAACCGCCCACGACGCTCACACCGTCGGCGATCATGCCGGCGACGGCCTTGGCGTATTCGGGGGCCTGGATGTCAAAGACGGTATTGCCGTCGTCGTCCACATGGGGAAGTCCCGCGTTGGCCTGCACCATAATGGGCTTATCGGAAACGGTGAGCATACGTGCGGCGAGTCCTCGTAGCTCGGCCGGTCCCTGGCTGCAGTTGATGCCCAAAACGTCGGCGCCGATAGCGTCGAGCGTGATGGCGGCGACCTCGGGGCTCGTTCCTAGGAAGGTACGGCCGTCTTCCTCAAAGGTCATGGTGGCAAAGACGGGCAGGTCGGAGTTCTCGCGGCAGGCGAGGACAGCCGCCTTGATCTCGGCCAGGTCGGTCATGGTCTCGATAATAAAGAGGTCCACGCCCGCATCGACGCCTGCGCGCACTTCCTCGGCAAAGAGGTCGTAGGCCTCGTCGAAGCTCAGGGTACCCAGGGGGCGAAGCAGCGCGCCGATGGGGCCGATATCGCAGGCGACGTAGCGGGCGCCGGCCTCGCGGGCACAGGCGACGGCCGCGGCAAAGACGTCTGCCACGGTGGCGGCACCGTCGAGCTTGTGGGCGTTGGCGCCAAAGGTGTTGGCGGTAATCACGTCGCAGCCGGCCTCGACATATTGACGTTGGATATCAGTGATAACCTGGGGTTCCTCAAAGTTGAGCAGCTCGGGCAGGGCGCCCGCCTTCATACCAGCGGCCTGCAACATGGTGCCCATACCGCCGTCGAACAGCAAGTGCCCCGTGCCCTCGATGGCGGCGCGCAGGCGATCGTCCTTAATGCGCAGATCGTCGATCGTGCGCGTCTTGTACGTGGCACCGTTGCGACGTGCGGCATCAACGGGTGCCGCCAATGCAGTGCCGTCAGAATCATGAGTGATAAGCGGAGTAAACATCGGGGCTCCTAATGGCTGGAATAGCAGGTGGTGTGGGCGGCGCGGAAGCGGCAGTGTTCGCGCATGCGGCAGATATTGCAGGTGGGGCGGCTCTGGGCGTCGTGGACCTCGCCGTCAAACAGACCGATCACCGCGGTCACGCTTTTGGTGGGCATAAGCAGGCTGGTGGGCGTGACGGTCAGGCCGATGAGCCGCGTGGCGTTGAGCGTATTGACGATCGAGCGCTGGGCCGAGAGCGGGCAGTCGCCGTAGCCGGGACTAAAGCGCCAGTTGCCGGCGAGCCCATGAACGGCGGCGTCCGTCTTGGCCTGCTGGTCCATTTGCTCAACGGCGGCTTCCACGTAAGCGGAGCACGCGGCGTCGAGCACGGCGCCCTCCAGGGGATGTTGGGCTCCCGTGGTGCGCAGGCGACGCTCGGCGTCCATGCCGAGGGTGCATGCCATGAGCGCGGCAAAGCGGGCATCTTTGAGATGTCGATAGATATCGCGACCTCGCAGCTCAACGTTGGTGCCAACCAGACGGATGCTGGGCTCGCCCTGCTCGTCAACGCCCGTGGCATCGACGGCAAACACGCGTCGCACGCCACGGGGCTCAATGTCCAGTTCCAGACGTTCAACGACAAGCTCAATACGTCGTGACAGTTCGGGCTCAATCTGCTGGCCGCCGTAACCCAGATACCGCAGCATCTCGGCACGGTCGACACGGGGATGGTGCGCAGCATCGACACGGTAAAGCGCCGGCGACGCAAGGTCGGCCGGCACTTCGACAGCGGTTGTATCGATGTGCGGTTTTTCCATTACCCCAGGCGCTCCATAATGGTCGCGGCGATCGCAGGACGGTTCATAGTGTACAGGTGCAGGCCGTCGGCGCCGTGTTCCTTGAGGTCGCAAAGCTGGCGGGCTGCATAATCTACACCAGCTGCCTGCAGGCTCTCGGGGTCATTCTCGTACTTGGCGAGAATCTTGATGACGGGGGAGGGCAGCGACGCGCCGCACATAAAGACCATGCGGCTGATCTGCGACTTGCCCATAAACGGCATGATTCCCGCGGTAATGGGCACGGTGATGCCGGCCTTGTCGGCAAGCTCGCGAAAACGGTAGAAGCACTCGTTATCAAAGAAGAGCTGCGTCACAAAGAAGCTTGCGCCGGCGTCCTGTTTTTGCTTGAGGTGTTCGACCGAGAGGTTGAGATCCTCACAGGCAATGTGGCCCTCGGGGTAGGCTGCGGCGCCCACGCAAAAGCCGGCGTCGACGAGCTCGGGGATGAGGTCGCGGGCGTAGGCGTAGTCGGAGGCGGGCTTGTCGTCCTCGGTCGCGCCGGCAGGGAGATCTCCGCGCAGGGCCAGGATGTTTTCAACGCCGGCGGTGCGATACTCGTCGATCTTGGCGGCGATATCGGCATGCGAGCGGCCCACGCAGGTAAGGTGTGCCACCGAGGGCGTGTCGAATTCGCTCGAAATCATATGCGCGATGGGGGCGGTGGCGGCACCGTTGCCCGAGCCGCCGGCCGAGCAGGTGACCGAGACAAAGCTCGGCGAAAGCTTGCACAGATTGCCTGCCACTTCGCGAGCCGTGTCGAGGGTGAGCTCGCCCTTGGGCGGGAACATCTCAAACGAAACGGGCGCGGTGCCCTGGGATGCTGCCTGCTTAAAAACCTCGTCGACGCGCATATCGTGCTCCTCTAGATACGTAATAGTGTGATGTGTTGTAAGGATTCTACAGCACCACTGTGTCACGGTGGAGTTTCACTCGCTATTTGAGGATACCAATCAAAGATGCCTTGCTATCGGCTTTATCTATAACAGAGCGGCTAATCTAGGCACGGACTATAAAGACTGGTATCTGATGCAAAATACCAGTTAATAGAGCTCCATCCCAAATTGACTACCCTTAAACCATGGAGAGAGGTCTGCTATTTATACAGTTGATTGGCTGTTGAGGGTGGCAACGCCGCCTCGATAGGGTAACCTCATTGATTGGTTTCGCGACAGCAACATAACGGTAATGTCGCGGAAACACGGCGAGTCTAAGCTATGACTCGTTCGTTAGTAATCAACACCGCTTCTCACGCGGTGCCGATACGAAGGGAGTTCCGTATGGCCGATCTTACTGACCGCTTCGGGACCATGGTGTTCTCTGAGGAAGTCATGAAGGACTACCTCCCCAAGGACATTTGGAAGCGCCTTGCTGCAACCCTCGAGGGCGGTGAGCCGCTCGACCTGGATGTGGCCAACGCCGTTGCCCATGCCATGAAGGTCTGGGCCATCTCCAAGGGCGCGACGCACTACGCGCACTGGTTCCAGCCGCTTTCGGGCATTACTTCCGAGAAGCACGACAGCTTCCTGGAGCCCAACCACGACGGCACCGCCATTACCAAGTTTACGGGCAAGAACCTCATCCAGGGCGAGCCGGACGCCTCCAGCTTCCCCAACGGCGGCCTGCGTGCCACCTTCGAGGCCCGTGGCTACACCGCTTGGGATCCCACCAGCCCCGCCTTTATCAAGGACGATGTCCTGTGCATCCCCACGGCTTTCTGCTCCTACACGGGCGAGGCCCTGGACAAGAAGACCCCGCTGCTGCGCTCCATGACCGCGCTCTCGCGTGAGTCTAAGCGCGTTTTGGCGCTGTTTGGCAAGACCCCCAAGAAGGTCGTTCCTTCCGTGGGCGACGAGCAGGAGTACTTCCTGATCAAGAAGGACGCCTATCGCAAGCGCAAGGACCTGGTCATCACCGGTCGCACCCTCTTTGGTGCTGCTCCCTGCAAGGGCCAGGAGCTCGAGGAGCACTACTTTGGCGCTATCCGCCCCACCGTCTCGGCCTACATGAAGGACTTGGACGATGAGCTGTGGGCGCTCGGCATTCCCGCCAAGACCAAGCACAACGAGGTCGCTCCCTGCCAGCATGAGCTCGCACCGGTCTATGGCGAGGTCAACGAGGCCATCGACCAGAATCTGGTCATGATGGAGAAGATGAAGCTTATCGCCTCCCGCCACGACTTGGTCTGCCTACTGCACGAGAAGCCCTTCGAGGGCATCAACGGTTCGGGCAAGCACAACAACTGGTCGCTTGGCACCGAGTCCGAGAATCTGCTCGATCCGGGCGACACCCCGCTCGACAACCTGCAGTTCATCGTCTTCCTCACCGCGGTGATCGAGGCCGTCGATAACTATCAGGAGCTCCTGCGTGCCTCCGTTGCCTCGGCCGGCAACGACCATCGTCTTGGCGCCAACGAGGCTCCTCCGGCGATTATGTCCATCTTCCTGGGCGACCAGCTTACCGAGGTCGTCGAGAAGATCATCGATGGCAAGGCTTCCGTCCATGCCACGCGCGGCGTGCTCGACCTGGGCGCCGATACCCTGCCCAAGCTGATGCAGGACAACACCGACCGCAACCGCACCTCCCCGTTTGCCTTCACCGGCAATAAGTTCGAGTTCCGTGCCTGCGGCTCCGAGCAGAACGTCTCCGACTCCAACCTGGTGCTCGATGCCGCCGTGGCCAAGTCGCTCAAGTCCTTCGCCGACGCGCTTGAGGGTACGCCCGAGGATGAGTTCCAGGACGCCGCGCTCGAGTACTGCAAGAAGGTCCTGACCGACCACCAGCGCATCCTCTTCTCCGGCGATGGCTACTCCGACGAGTGGCCCGTCGAGGCCGAGAAGCGCGGCCTTGCCAACAACAAGACCACGGCCGACGCCCTGCCCGCCTTTGTTTCCGATAAGGCCATTGCGCTCTTTGAGGAGACGGGCGTCCTGACCAAGGCCGAGGCCCAGTGCCGCTATGACTGCAAGCTCGAGAAGTACAACAAGCTCATGAACATCGAGGCCACCACGATGGTTCGCGAGGCGCGTCGTACCTATCGCCCAGTCATTACCGCCTATGCCACCAAGGTCGCTAAGGGCCTTGAGACTATTCGTGCCGCCGGCGCCGAGGCCGCCATGCAGTGCGAGCAGAACACGCTCAACAAGCTCTGCAACGGTATCACCACCATCAACGACTCCATCAAGGCGCTTGACGCCGTGCATCAGAAGGCCGAGGGCCTCGATGGTCAGGAGCAGGCCAACGTGTACGCGCACGAGGTCGTTCCCGCTATGGATACGCTGCGCGCTGCCGTGGATGCCATGGAGGAGATCGTGGCTGCCGACTATTGGCCGGTCCCGACTTACGACGACATCCTGTTCTACGTGTAGGACTGGGACAACATACCGTCACTGTTGAAAGCCGGGGCTCGCATTACGCGGGCCCCGGCTTTTGTTTGCGAAGGGCGCTTTGAAGCCCGTTTTGCAACTGATTCGCCCACGTAATAAGGGGCCGTGGGCAAAAAACGTCAAATATGAGTACTGTCACAAGTCCTGTAGCATTATCTTTTTGCAAAATATGCAGTATTACGCAACATATGTCCAAGTACTCAGCTGATAAACGCCTGCAATTCTTTCGCCGTAGGACCCCTGGCGTCTAAATCGCGGTGGCGCGCGCAGACGTGGTGTAAGAGTGTCCTGAGGTCCGTCGCTGCAAGCCC
>CALFDJ010000007.1 GCA_937950325.1 uncultured Collinsella sp. | reverse complement strand
CGATCTGATGCTCGCCACTGTATCTACATTATCGAGAAGCAGGATGAGCCTTGGGAAGGTTTTGTCGAGCGACACCCTATTATTAAGGAGACCAGTTACGCATGATAAGTGATCGG
Organism: uncultured Collinsella sp.; assembly: GCA_937950325.1. GTDB lineage: Bacteria > Actinomycetota > Coriobacteriia > Coriobacteriales > Coriobacteriaceae > Collinsella. The sequence goes on along the minus strand of CALFDJ010000007.1, from coordinate 16,283 downwards.
ATTTTAAACGATTACTTTAACTGGATCTATGAAATGATGTGCGACGGGCTTGACGAGTCTTATTATCAACTTTTCGACTATCTGTATAATTGTCAGTTTGTTTGGACCATTCCTGAGGATGCAAGCCGAGCGATTGACGGGAAGAATTTCAGATACCAATTTGGATATTTGTATAGCATTTCTCGTTCGACCATTGACGAAACATTTGGGAACTCTCCTTGTTCCGTATTGGAGATGCTTGCGGCATTGGCGTATCGATGCGAAGACACAATCATGAGTAATACGAAACTTGGTGACAGAACCGCACAATGGTTTTGGAGTATGCTCTCGAGTATTGGTATCTCGAACCAAACTGACGAGGTATTTAACGCTTCTCTTGTTGGACATAAGATTTATATTTTCTTAAATAGAACATATAAGAAAAATGGCAAGGGGGGAGCGTTTACCATACACGATAAGTCGAAAGACATGAGGCGAGTCGACTTGTGGTATCAGATGTGCTATTACCTAAACGAACTGGATGGAGATTAGATGACATCAAGACAGCTTGTCGACTTATTTCAAGAATTGTTTCCACGATTAGTAATTGAAAAGTGGGTTCCGGTTAAAGAATCTAGTGTTCCAACAATAAAGGTTGTAACAACAGAGAAGCAATACTATTTGTTTCAGTGTCTCGATAAGACGGCGTGGTCACTGACCAGATGCCGATTGGGGTTTAAAAATGGTATTGACTGATTTCGCTTACAATAAAAACCATTATGCACTCGGAGACAAAATTATATTTCGTGATGAGGAGTATGTTATGATTGATAACTTTGATCTCGATAAGCTTATTCGAAATGCGACAAGAAGATATTACGATTCGTGTGGAGAGAGAAGAACCTCGGGTTATATTTCTGGAATTAAGAAGGTTATTTACAACGATCCTGCCACGACCGTGATCTGGCATGATGGAAGCAAGACAACCATTAAGTGTCACGACGAGGATTCGTATGATCCGGTAATCGGCCTTCTCCTTTGTGTGATTAAGAAGGCCACCGATGGACAGGGATATTCTGCTCTTTGCAAGCTTCTGGACGATGCCTACTTCCGAAAGAACGAAATCACGATGGAGACTCGCGAGAAGGAGCGGAACGAGAGAATTGAAAAGAGGCGTAAGCTCGCAGACGATATTGCATACCTTCGTCATCGTATAATCTTCGAGGACTAGAAGGTTTTATATTTTAATCAATTTCTATAAGCTAGAAGGGAGGTAGCCAATGCGATGCTAGATTTTCTTAAAATAGCAACTCGACGACAAAAAAGTGGCCGTATAGAAGTCTATCCGAAGTTTATTATTAAAAAGTCATCCGATTTAATGATTCGAGGAGGAGATTTCTATGCTGTATGGGTTGAATCGAAGGGGTTGTGGTCTACAGATGAGCAAGATGTAATTGACCTAGTCGATCACGAGATTGATATTTTCATCGAAGAAAACAAGGCAACATTCGATGATAACCCTCCGATTCGACTCTATATGTGGGATTCGGATACGGGTACGATTGACCGATGGCACAAGTACTGTCAGCGTCAGAGTCGTGACAACTTTCACCAACTTGATGAGAAGCTGATATTTTCAAACTCGCCCATTTGTAAGGAGGATTATGCAAGCAAAAGACTCTCCTATCCTCTGGAGGGAGGAAGATGTCCTTCTTACGATCGACTTGTATCAGTTCTTTACGAACCAGAAGAGCGTGCTAAGATCGAATGGGCAATCGGGTCGGTGGTCGCTGGAGATTCCAAGACAGTACAAAAATTCCTGGTTTTATACGGAGCTGCCGGAACCGGAAAATCCACGATTCTTAATGTCATTCAGATGCTGTTTGAAGGCTATTACTCAGTGTTTGATGCAAAAGCCCTCGGTTCATCAAGCAATTCGTTCGCCCTTGAAGCCTTCAAGACAAATCCTCTCGTTGCAATCCAGCACGATGGCGACCTTAGTAGGATTGAAGATAATACTAGGTTGAACAGTCTTGTATCTCACGAGCTTATGACGGTGAACGAGAAGTTTAAAAGTACCTATTCGAATCGGTTTAATGCGTTTCTGTTTATGGGAACGAATAAGCCAGTAAAGATCACTGACTCTAAGTCCGGTCTCATCAGGCGTCTTATAGACGTGCAACCAAGCGGCAACAAAGTTCCAAATTCGGAATATAAAAAGCTGATGAGTCAAATCCCTTTTGAGCTTGGAGCAATAGCGAAGCATTGTTTGGATTTTTATAAGGACAATCCGAATCGCTATGACAATTATATTCCTACCATAATGCTTGGTGCATCCAACGATTTCTACAATTTCATGGTGGAATCGTATTTCACGTTTAAAGACGAAGATGGCGTTACTCTAAAAGTTGCCTGGGAGATGTATAAAACATTCTGCGACGACGCAAATGTTCCCTATCCGCTTCCAAGGAGACAGTTCAGAGAAGAGCTTCGAACTTATTTCAGAGAGTACAGTGATATTTACACAAACGAAAACGGAGATGCTAAGAAAAATTACTTTTACGGGTTTAAATCTCAGATGCTCGACGTGGTTGATATTTCCAAGGAACCGGTTGAGAAAGAGGATTTGATCGAGTTCAAAAAGCAGAAGTCGATATTTGACGAGACGTATTCGGATTGTTTAGCTCAATACGCTACCAAAGACGGAACCCCAAGAAGATCGTGGGATTCGGTCGATTCAAAACTTTCTGAACTCGACACCTCGAAACTTCACTATGTCCGTGTTCCAGCAAACCACATCGTAATCGACTTTGATATTCCCGACGAAAGTGGAGAAAAGAGTTTTGAGAAGAACTTACGTGAGGCTAGTAAATGGCCAAAGACGTATGCTGAGCTGAGTAAAAGCGGTAAGGGAATTCATCTGCATTATATTTACAAGGGCAACCCAGATAAGCTTTCAACTCTCTATAAAGATCATGTTGAGATCAAGGTGTTTAGTGGGAAGAGCTCTCTCAGAAGAAAGTTGACCCTATGTAACGATCTTCCAATCGCTGTTATCAGTTCGGGTCTTCCGTTGAAGGAGGATAAGGTGGTGAATTTCGATACAGTTAAAAACGAGAAGCAATTGAGAAGAATGATAAAGAAGAATCTCGGCAAGGAGTATCATCCGAATACTAAGCCGAGTATCGACTTTATATTTAAGCTTCTTGAGGATGCGTATAGATCCGGAATGCCCTATGATGTCGAAGACATGAGAAATTCTGTGATTGTGTTTGCTGCGCAGAGTTCCCATCAATCCGATTATTGTCTCAAGAAGGTTTCCCAGATGAAGTTTAAATCTGAGGAACCATCCGAGGCACGTAGAAACGACGAACAACCGATTGTATTTTTCGACGTTGAGGTATTTCCTAATCTGTTCGTGCTTGTTTATAAGGCAGCTGGAGATAAGCAAACCCCGGTAAAGCTTATTAATCCAACAAGCAATGACATTGAGAAGCTTCTCAACTTCCGTCTTGTCGGTTTTAACAACAGAAAGTACGATAACCACATTCTTTACGGCAGGCTTATCGGATATTCTAACGCTCGTCTTTACCAGCTTTCTCAAGACATGATTGAGCGAAAGACCGGATTCTTTGGTGAAGCATACAACATCAGTTACACTGATATTTTCGACTTCGCTTCCAAAAAGCAGGGTCTTAAGAAGTGGGAGATTGAGCTTGGGATTCATCACCAAGAACTAGGTCTTCCTTGGGATAAGCCAGTCGACGAGAAGATGTGGACCAAGGTTGCCGAGTATTGTGTAAATGATGTGACAGCCACTGAAGCAGTTTGGAATCATCTACAAGGAGATTTCACAGCCAGAGAGATTCTTGCTGATCTTGCTGGAATGAGTGTCAATGATACAACAAATCAGCTGACTACAAGAATTATATTTGGCAACGAGAAGCATCCGCAGTTGGTCTATACGGATCTATCGGAAGAGTTTCCTGGATATTCTTACGAATTCGGAGATGACAACAAACCGCATAACATGTATAGGGGGGTTGATCTTGGCTTTGGTGGATACGTTTATGCACAGCGTGAAATGTACACTGGAGATACTGCGCTTTTGGACGTGGCCTCGCTGCATCCGCATTCGATCATTGCTCTCAACCTCTTCGGCAAATACACTGAGCACTTCGCTGACCTCGTTAATGCAAGAATACACATCAAGCATGGCGACTTCGAAGCAGTTCGCCACATGTTTGGAGGCCGTCTTGCGAAGTACCTCGATGACGAGTCAACAGCTAAACAATTAACACAGGCGCTCAAAATTGCAATCAATTCGGTTTATGGTTTGACCTCGGCTAGCTTTGATAATCCGTTCCGGGATCCGAGAAATAAGAACAACATCGTGGCGCTTCGTGGAGCTTTGTTTATGAAGACTCTGCAAGACGAGGTTGCCGATAGAGGTTTTACCGTTGTTCATATCAAGACGGATTCCATCAAGATCGCCAATGCAACTCCCGAGATCATTCAGTTCTGTTTTGATTTCGCAAAGAAATACGGATACACATTTGAACACGAAGCAACCTATGACCGAATTTGTTTGGTTAATGATGCCGTCTACATCGCAAGATATTCTAAAGATGAAAACATCAATGGGTCTCATGCTGGAAAGTGGACTGCCACAGGTAAGCAATTTCAGGTCCCGTATGTTTTCAAGACACTCTTCAGTAAGGAACCGATCACGTTCGAAGATAAGTGCGAAAGTTTCCAGGTGAAATCGGCACTATATCTTGATATGAACGAAGACGTTGCTCTTGAGGAGAATGTTGAGAAAGCAATACTGAAAGAGATAGAATACAGAGATAAGCGCGATGTTGTTGACGACTTTATTGGATACAAGAATCCTGTATTCAAGGAAGTATCCGATGACGAACTTCGTTCCATGATCGACAATAGTCACAATTATATTTTCGTGGGAAGAGTCGGTCAATTCTGCCCAATTACGCCGGGGTGCGGAGGCGGGCTTCTCATGCGGGAGCAAAATGGAAACTATTACGCCGCTACCGGTACAAAGGGATATCGTTGGCTCGAATCTGAAATGGTTCGTGAGTTGGGAAAGGAAGATGACATTGACCTGAAATATTATCGCAAACTTGTAGACGAGGCAGTTAAGAGTATTTCGCAGTATGGCGACTTTGAGGCTTTTGTGGCCTAAACAAACGAAAGGATATTTTACCATGGCTAAGAACAACCTTCCTGATCGCGCTAAGCTCAAGCACTTCGAGATTACTTTCCGCAACTTTGCTGGTCGTGCTGACGGTAAGTATAACCGCGCTGGCAATCGCAACTTTTCCATCGTTCTTGACGACGAGACTGCGGATAAGATGAGCGCCGATGGTTGGAATGTTAAGATTCGTGAGTTTGATGACGGTTCTCGTAGGAACACGCTCCAGGTTGCGGTTCGTTACGACATCGATAAGTATCGTCCCACGGTTATGATGGTGACTCCGACGCACGACGGATATTTCAAGCGTACCCCTCTCAACGAGGAGACGATTGATGTTCTCGATAGCGCTCGCATTGCATATTGTGATGCCACCCTCAATCCTCGTGTCTGGACGAATTCTCGAGGCGAGCAGGGCATCAAGGCGTATCTGACCACTGGATATTTCATTGTCGAGAAGGACGAGTTCGAGGATGACTATCCTGAGGAGGATGAGGGCGTTGGTAACGAGGAGGTTCCTTTCTAAGTCCTCTCTGGTCAACCTCAGAAATACCCTACTCGTTTTGTTACTTTGCGAACTCATGGTAGCGATGTATATTTTCTTATACACTTCCTGCGAGAATCTTATAGAACTAGAGAATAGTAATAAAGGATTCTTCGAGGAAGCTACGATACTCGTAATAGAGGAATAAGTTCGCGAAAATTTCAAAGCGTTTTATGAAGAGGATGGATATTTCATTCTCTTCTCTTTCTTTGGTGCCGACAAACACATTCGACTCTTTACCGAATGGGCGTGCGGTTGTCGGTTAAATGGCTCGACCGTAAACAATAGAGCAGCAGCCATCTTGATATTTGGGAGGTGATTATGGCTGGAATAAGATTCTATGATTATCAGATCGATGCAATTAAAAAGATGTCGAATGGTTGCATCTTATGCGGAGGTGTTGGATCAGGGAAGTCTTTCACTGCGCTTGGTTATTATTACTTGATCAACGGCGGTGATATTTATGGCGATAAATACACTGTTATGCGAGACAATCCTCCGCTTGATCTGTACATAATCACCACGGCAAGAAAGAGGGATACAAAGGAATGGGATAAAGAGCTCATTCCTTTTCTTCTTTCGACCAATCCAGAAGATTCTCCTTATGAGAATAAGGTGGTTATAGATAGTTGGAATAATATAACCAAGTATGTTGATGTAAAGAATGCATTCTTTATATTTGACGAACAGCGAGTTGTCGGAAAGGGAACTTGGGTTAAGAGTTTTCTCAAGATAACAAAATCCAATCTATGGATTCTTCTTTCAGCAACACCGGGAGACACTTGGATGGATTACCTTCCCGTCTTTCTCGCAAATGGATTTTTTAAGAATAGAACCGAATTCTATGAGAACCATTGTGTTTTTAACCGATTCGTTAAATACCCAAAAATAGATCGATATGTTGGAATAAAAAGATTGGAGCGAATGCGAAATAGAATCCTTGTCGACATGGACTTCAATCGAAAGACCAAAGCGAAACACTATTATATTTCGTGCAGTTATGACGAGAAGATGTATAACGAGGCTGTTAAGAAGCGATGGGACCCGTTCAAAGAAGAACCAATGCAAAATGCGGGTTCGCTTTGTTATGTTTTAAGGAGGATAGTAAATGATACCCGATCTCGAACGAATAGAATCTCGTCTATTATACGGGAGCACGGAAAGCTTATTGTCTTCTATAACTTCGACTATGAAAGAGACAGGCTCATCGCATATTGCACCGATAATGCCATCCGATTTTCCGAATGGTCGGGCCACGCTCATCAGGATCTACCAGAAGGAAAGCAATGGATTTATTTGGTCCAATACACAGCAGGCTGTGAAGGCTGGAATTGCGTCAAAACTGACACAATAGTCTTCTATTCACAAAATTATTCGTATAAGGTTATGCAGCAAGCCATCGGACGAATCGATAGACTCAATACGCCGTTCGAATATTTGTATTACTATCATCTTGTCTCAGACGCCGACATAGACAAGTCAATCGCAAAAGCAATAAAAACTAAAAAGATATTTAATGAAGGAAAATTCGCCCAAAGGAAAGGATTCGGAAATGCTGGTTCGAGAGATTCAGAAGGGCATCCCGGAGATTCTGATTCGGAAGACCGACCTTGTAAGTTGTACGTATCGAACTTGTGATATTTGTAAAAGTCGAATCACGGGAACATACTACAAGGTTCACGGGCTGACAAAGGACAATCCAAAGTCCCAATTTACTAATGATATTTGTGTTCACTGTATGGACAATTTCAATCTTCTTCATGATCGGTATGGCGATAAGGTAAGCGAGCTTTATGTTGCTCGTTGTATCGATCCAAAGCACGAAACTAGTGTTAATATTACAGCAGATACTCCGTATTATAGATCTACCGATTATGATGACAGAGTTTCGAATCGCTATCACGTTCCCGATATTGCACAGGCGACTGAGAACTTTATTGAATTTATTATTAAGACGGCTAAGGACTTTGGAATACACGTAAAGGAGGAAAAAATTGAACCAGACGACGATGACGAATGATATCACTCTAAATATAACTTGTCCCGATTGGTCTCAGATGAGCGAGTTTTTAAGACTTCTCGCTTGGCTCGAACATTGTAGCGAGTGTGAGGTTAACTCCAAATTCGAAGTTGAGTTTTTTGGAGATCTCGGGGCAAAGCTAAATCTAAATTTTCTCGAGGGGGAAAATTCGTACAATCAAATCAAAGATGAGCTTGAAGATGCTTGTCGAGGACAAAACATGTACGATTATGGCATAAGACCACAATTTATATTTTAGGAGGTGAACATTTATGCCGCTTCTTATAGACAAGGAAGTTTACTTCGACATTTATTGTCCGAAATGCAAGCACTATCCGACTCCTGATTGGGAAGATCCTTGTGATATTTGTTTAGAGAATCCTTCGAACGAGTATTCCCATAAGCCGGTCTGTTTTGAAGAGGACGACGATGAAGATTAACGATAAGTTTAAGATTTGGGCAGATTCGAATAAGCAAACTAAACCTTTCACTGTTGTCATGGCTTCATTAGCAATAATTGTCGGGATTGCAATATTTTGGGTTGCCATTACCTTTATTCCGTTTTACGCACTAATGAGTCTTCTCGCATGGTGCTTTAGCTGGACGCTCGATTTTAAGTTTATTCTCGGAGCTTACGTACTTGCCGCACTCGTATTATGGATAACAAGGAAGTGATATTTATGAACAAAACCATGCATCTCGTCAGACTTGACTATGAAGTGTCGAAAGATACCGGTCGATTTATTCAAGAATACGTAGTAGTCAATTCAGCTATTTGTTTCATCGAGGGAACTATTTGCGGAATGGGTGTCGATCGAGAGCTTAATGATTCATCTCATTACGAGGGAGACCGATATGTCATTCAAGCTCAGATCTCAACTCGAATGACCGACAACCAGTGGAAGCTTTTCCAGAACCGTCTTGAGAAGGGCTTGTTCTCCAAGGATCAAAGTGGGTTTACTCGATCGCTGGTGACGTTCGCATGAGAGAGTGGCATTGGATCGATACCAATCTAGATGATAAGAAAGAGTATTACATTCGTGGATATTTGACAGGGATAGGATTAGACTATTATATACTCGACGGTTGGATCGTGTGCCGTATGACTTATTCCCAATTTGATGGATTAAACAGAATACTTGATGAGGAATTCGGTGAAGACAATGAACTATAAAGTTGTCGTTATATTTATGGTATTCGGAGCAATAGCCCTTTCGTCTCGACTCTTTGAGGTTCTTGTCAGAGGAGATTTCGTTCTTTCTATCATTTTCGGAATTCTTACTCTTGGCGAATCTATCGTTATTGAGCAATACATATTTGAGAATAGAAAGGATATTTGAAATGTCTAACGATCCGGTCAACCATCCCGCTCACTATACTCGTGGTAATATCGAATGTATCGACGCTATGGTTTCGGCGTTTGGAACCGAGTATGTGATGGACTATTGCTTATGCAATGCATTTAAGTACTTGTGGCGTTGTCTTTACAAGGGAAAGACTCTTGAGGACATCGAGAAGGCTCAGTGGTATCTCAATAAGTGGCACGATCTATTCTCGGATTCTTCTGACGATGAGAACGATATTTCGGAAGAGGCGGTCGGGTAGCCATGCAAGGTGTCGTAGGATCATTTACGGCACTTGCCGATGCTTTCTCTGAATTAAACAAAGTTCTAGAGGGCGATTTGATCGGTAATAACGCTATTGAGTTGAACCCTGACGAGTATGAGATATTTGATGCGGAGGAAGACGAAGACGATGCCACCCCTAATAGAACCAATTTACTCAACGGGTCCGTATAGGTTTTACGACGAAGATTCTATGCGGGACATTGTTGAAGACGCGATTGCTAGAAATTATTCTTCAGTTAAAAAGATAGCCATCGAAGCGCACATGAGCGAGCATACGGTTCGAAAGTGGCTTAATGGAGAGCACACGATTAAGTACGAGAGTCTTGAAAAGATATTTGAAGTATTGGATGCTTTGGAGGACTAATGGTTGATTTCGGGTATGCGTTTTCTGTTATCCTGGTTCTTTGTATCGGAATAGTTTGCATACTTGGAACGGTTAAGTTGTTTCTCAAGGTTTGCAATTATATTGATCGAATTCAGAAAAAGAAAACCGGAGAACACGACAGGTTTGAAAAACTGAGGACGTATGCGGCAGCAAGACTTGTGGATAGAGCGTGGAGTAGATATAGTCAAGAATGGTATCCAGATTTTTCAGAATCGGCACTAGATATTTTGGTCGGAGATCCTATCGACTTTCCGAAAGGATCAGAAGGCTATCAAAAGCGGATGGATCGACTTTATGATATGCTAACAAAATAAATTAATCCCGGCGTGGCGGAATGGCAGACGCGGTGGACTTAAAATCCAATGTCGAAAGACGTGAGGGTTCGAATCCCTCCGCCGGGACCTTTTATATTTAAGGAGTTCCTGATGAATGGTTGGAATTCCGCAGATGGATATTTGCAGATCTTCCTTATTCGGAACTCATCACGGGTTGCACGGAATCAATTTCGGGGTAAATTATGATTATACGTTTATCAAACATTCAACCGGGATATTGCGAAGTTTATTATTACAAAAATTCTGATAAGGCTGAGAATTGTTCGATATTTGAAGGCTTCGTTAGTTTGCGAGACTTGGACATTGCAGTTGATTTCGAAAAAGACGAAATAAAGACTGTTAAGCGTTGGTTTGCATTCCCTGACAACGAAAAAATTCCTACAAATTCTGTTGGATATCCTACACGACAACTTGCTATAAGGGCTCTGAACGAGTACTATATGATGTTCGACGAATGGGAGAACTAATGATCAAGAAGAATAAGGTAGATTCGATTATTATATCTTGGAGTTATGACGATAAGGGGGATGGTATCGTTACGATTGGAGATAAAGATCCCCTGGGAATTGAGCAGAGAATCCGTATTTTGGAGGCTTTTCCGGGAGAGTTGGGACTTAAGTTCTTGAAAAATCTCGGGGTGGAATTTTCTAAGTAGCTTGCTAGAAGGGAGTCGTAGATTTGAGCAGTCTGCGGCTCCCTTTATATTTTCTAGGTGTTTTTGTTTTAATGGAAGGTGAAAAATGGGAAAAATCTTTATCGGTGGGTATTATCGTGACATTGATCCTAATTCTTATCCTCGACCTCATGGAGAAATGGTATATATGATCAACGGAAGAAGATACAAGATGATCAATTGTCATTTTGAGAAAAGTGTGCTTCGTGGATACAATACTCATAAGAAAAAGTGGTTTGATTTGTTCGAGGGGTATGTTCAAATGGATGGGGCGATGCCGATTGGAGCGGAAATCATCGAGGGTGAATATTAAAGTAAAAGTTTAAAAATTTTCGACATTTTGCTCTCAAAAACCTTGCGCTAAAAAAGTTTAAAAATGACGATTTTTGGCGAAAAAATGACAAAAATGATAAATTTTAAGAATTCGCGAAAAAAACATGGTTCCGACTTTTCGTAAAAACGGTTGAATTGTGAAGATTTGTTTCCATATGGAAACCAAATCTCGCGAATTTTGCAAAAAACGGTATTTTTCAACTTTTTTAGCGCAAGGTTTTTTTCGACCAAATTTATACTTCTACCTGCATTTTTATAAAAATTTTATTAAAAAATCAGAAAAAGTCCATATTAATGGGAGTGAGGGTAAAAATCTATAATTAAATAAACACGTACTTTTTTGCAAAAATGATATTTTCTTGCAAAATTCGCGAATTTGAGGAGAATTATGACAAAGAGTGAATGGCATAAAAATTTTGTTCGAAGAATAAGAAATTTGATGTATAATAGATTGCTTACAGAAGCTGATTTATCAAGACTGTCTAATGTCAGTAAGGTAAATGTCTATAGATATTTAAATCAAGGGAGAGTTCCTGATTGCATTACAATTGTTAATTTCGCACAAGCGTTAGATGTTGATACAGACACGCTAATTAATTTTGGAGAATATGTTGTCGATGATCCGATAGAAGGGATTGATATTTATGAAAGTTTCAGACGAGGAACTTCGGCGCAGAGCTGAAACGAAAAAACTTCGCATGGAAGACGAAGAGGCTAGAAAAAAGAAGTTCGGAGAGAACCTTTTGAGACTGATCAAGGCATGCGGATTGTCACAAAGTAGGATCTGTCGAGAGACAGGAATCGATCCAAATGTTCTTTATAGATATTCTCGAGGTTGGACATCTCCGAAGGCTTATAACGTGGTTTTATTGGCAAAAACGCTAAAAGTCAATTTTTGGGATTTATACCCCTTATAAAACCGCAGGTAAAAGGGCCCTCGCGAAAAAAACATGGTCTTTTATGAAGGGAAGGAGCAATGTGCTCCGAAAAATAACATGATTTGTTATTTTTTGCGACGATTCGAAGGGAGATCCATGGGTTATGTCAGGAAAATTGGAAAGTTCGTTTCAAGCAAATTTAATAAAAGAGCTTAAAAAGATATTTCCAGGTTGTATTGTTCTTAAGAATGATCCGGATTACATTCAGGGTTTCCCCGATCTTTTAATTTTATTTAACGACAAGTGGGCTCTTTTAGAATGTAAAAGATCGTCCTCTGCATCAAAAAGACCAAACCAAGAATTTTATATTTCGAAAGCTAAAGAAATGTCGTTTGGAAGTTTCATATGTCCGGAAAATAAAGAGGAGGTACTTCGTGAACTTCAATCCGCATTACGAGCTTAAGGACAAGCATGCTTTTCTTGGAGCAAGTAAGTACAGTTGGCTTAATTATGACGAAGATCACCTCGTTCGGGCATACGAAAGATATTTTGCAAAGGAGTACGGAACTCGTTTGCATGGGTTTGCCAAGGATGCAATTGAGTTAAGACAGAAACTTCCGGCAAATAAGCAAACTCTTAATCAGTATGTCAACGATGCAATTAAGTATAGAATGAAGCCGGAGCAGCCTTTGTTCTATTCTTATAATTGTTTCGGAACTGCTGATGCTATTTCGTTTAGACGAAACGTGTTGAGGATTCATGATCTAAAGACGGGAACTACGCCGGCCCGAATGGAGCAACTTATCATTTATGCGGCTTTGTTCTGTTTGGAGTATTCTGTTGATCCAAAAGATATTTCGATAGTTTTGCGAATTTATCAGAATAACGATTATCAGGAGTATGAACCCACTTCTGCCGAAATAAAAGACGTGTGTGAAAAGATCATCAAGTTTGATAAGATCCTTACGAGAATACGATTGGAGGAATAGGCGTGAACGATGTTGTAGAAGATATTTTGTGCCATTACGGTGTTAAGCGTCGCTCTGGTCGGTATCCTTGGGGTTCTGGAGATGATCCTTATCAGCATAGTGGCGATCTGGCAAGTCGGTTTGACGAGCTTAAGAAGAGTGGTCTTAGTGAAGTTGAAATAGCAAAAGCTATGGAATTTCCTAGCACTACTGAACTTCGAGCAGCAGTAAAGCAAGCGAAACACGAGCAAAAGCGTCTTCAGGTCGAAAGAGCGAAGGCCCTTCGTGATGATGGTCTAAGCGTTTCTCAAATCGGTCGGGAAATGGGTGTTAACGAGTCTACAGTTCGCTCATGGTTTAACGAGAATCGAGCAATCAATCAGAGACGGGCTGAGAAGGCCGCTGACGCCATTAGAGACGAACTCAAGGAAAAGCACGCCATCGATGTCGGAAGTGGCGTAGAACGCGAATTAGGCATCTCTCAGGGCAAACTTGACGAAGCCTTGCGAATTCTTGAGGCCGAGGGCTATGTAGTTGAGGGAATTGGTATTCCTCAGGCTACAGATAAGACTAAGAGAACAACGGTTCGAGTAATTCACGACAAAGATATTTCAACGAGAGAACTTTATCAAGATTATTCTAAAATTCAAAGTCTTAGCGATTATTACTCTCCGGATGGAGGAGAGCATTGGGATAAGAGAAAATACCCTGCTTCAATTGATTCGAGTAGAGTCAAGATTAAATACGGAGATGAAGGTCCTAAAGGAGACACTGGTTCTGATAAAGATGGCGTTATAGAAATTCGTCCTGGCGTAAAAGACCTTGATCTTGGCAATTCCCATTACGCACAGGTTAGAATTCTTGTCGACGGAACACATTATCTAAAGGGAATGGCAATGTATTCTAATGATATTCCCGATGGATACGACATTGTGTTTAATACAAACAAGAAAAAGGGAACGCCTATGATCGAGGGCGACAAAGGCGTACTTAAGCCGATTAAGGACGACCCAGATAATCCCTTTGGCGCATATATTAAGCGAAATGGACAGAGTTTATATCCTGATCCTAAAGGGAAATATACCGATCCGGTCACAGGTGAAAAATGTTCCCTTTCTGCCATAAACAAGCTCAAGGAAGAAGGAGACTGGGACAAGTCAAGTCGAAATCTGTCTCAGCAGTTTTTATCAAAGCAGCCTATGCAGTTAATCAACCAACAGCTTAGTGCGACTCTTGCGGATTATAAATCTGAGTATGATGATATTTTGAAGATTCCTAATCCGACGGTCAGAAAGAAGATGCTACAAGAATTTGCAGGAGAATGCGATTCTGCTACTATTCATTTAAAGGCTGCTGCTCTTCCTCGTCAGGAGACCAGAGTTATTCTTCCAGTTACCCAACTTAAGGATAATGAGATTTATGCTCCATACCTTAAGAATGGAGAAACGGTATGTCTTGTTAGATATCCTCATGGCGGAACCTTTGAGATTCCAGAATTGACTGTAAACAACAGAAACCCTAAAGTTAAGAGTATTTTAGGAAACGCCGTTGATGCAGTTGGAATTAATTCAAAGGTTGCGGAAAGACTTTCTGGTGCAGATTTCGATGGCGATACTGTAATAGTAATTCCAACAAACAGTAAAGTACGCATTAAAACAAGCAAACCTCTGGAAGGTCTTAAGGATTTTGATCCCAAGTCAGAGTACCCTTATCATGAAGGCATGAAAGTTATGACCAAAGCCCAGACTCAAAGCGAAATGGGCAAGGTTTCTAACTTAATTACCGACATGACTTTAAGAGGAGCCCCTGAATCAGACATTGAAAAAGCGGTTCGCCATAGTATGGTTGTAATTGATGCGCATAAGCACAAGCTTGATTGGAAGCAGTCTGAAATAGACAACGACATAGCCACACTAAAGAAAAGATGGCAGCCTAAGTATGATTCAGAAGGTAATGTTGTTGGTAGTGGTGGAGCATCGACCCTTCTATCTAGAAGGAAACAATCCGTTTCTGTACCAGAAAGAAGAGGCTCTGCAAGAGTAGATCCTGAAACTGGTAAGTTAATTTACAAGGAATCTGGCAGAGAATACACAGATGCAAAGGGCAATACCGTTAAGGCTATGCAAAGAGTGCCTCTCATTTCTACAGTTGACGACATGATGACACTGTCTACAGGAACTAAACCTGAGAATGCATATGCCAGATACGGTAACCAAATGAAGGCGCTTGCTGATCAAGCTAGAAAAGAGTCAGCTAACACGAAGCCTTTAAAGTACAGCCCCACCGCAAACAAAGCGTACAAACAAGAGGTTGATGAACTATTACGTGCTTTAGCTGTAGCGGAAAAGAATGCTCCTAGAGAAAGAAGAGCTCAAGCTATAGCCAATTCTGTAATCAAGGCTAAAATACAGTCCAATCCAGAACTATCTGAGCCTGCAAACAGGAAAGATTTGGCTAAAGTTCGTTCTTCTGCTATAGACGACGCTAGAGCAGTTGTTGGTGCAAGTGGTAGAAATACTCGAATCCATGTTACTGAGAATCAATGGAAAGCAATACAAGCAGGTGCAATAAGCGATCATAGATTGCAAAGTATTCTTAGGTACATGGATGATGAAGAAGTTAAGAAACTTGCAATGCCAAAGGCTACTACAACTCTATCTACGGCTAAGCAGAATAAGATTAAGCATATGCAAAACATGGGCTATACAATAGCTGAGATAGCAGAGAACATGGGCTATTCAACCAGCACTATCTCTAAGTACTTAACGTCTTCTTAAGGAGGTGAATGCTATGGCTCAGTGTATGCTCACTACAGTTGACAATCCTTACGATCCGTTCGATCAGTTCGATGAGTGGTTCAACTATGACATGGACTTGGGTTACAATTCAAGTGCTTACTTAGCAAGGATCGCATTCACCTTGTCGTACAGATCCTCGATCATAATTTCAGTTTTCAGGTTGACCTTGTAATCGTTTTCGGCTCTTTGGCGATCCTTTTCCTCCTGCCGGTTCTGGCTCATCATAATGAGCGGCGCCTGAATAGCCGCCACGCAGGACAACACCAGATTCAGCAGTATGAAAGGATACGGATCAAACGCTTTCAGCGCCAGCACCGCATTGACGATCATCCAAAGCACAAGAACTCCCGTAAAGGAAAAGATAAATGCCCAGCTCCCGGCGAATTTTGCAATGGTATCCGCCGCGCGCTGTCCTAGCGTATACTTTTCCCTCGCGTTTTCCGGCTTGACCGAGATCTGTCTGCCTGCCAGCAGGCTAAGCACCTCCTCGTCGGTCATGTCGTGCCGAATGTCCTCCAGCACCTCTTTAA
>CALFDJ010000006.1 GCA_937950325.1 uncultured Collinsella sp. | reverse complement strand
TGCGGGACTTTTGCGGAGGCGCGACTGCTTCCGGGAGGAGTGAGCTTATGAAACCTACCATCTGCAGCCGATGCAAGAAGAACATCGCTGTGATTTTTATTACGAAGGTCGAAAACGGCGTGAGCACGAACGAGGGCCTGTGCCTGAAGTGCGCCCGCGAGCTGAAGATCAAGCAGGTCGACGACATCGTCGAGCGCATGGGCATCACGGATGAGGATCTGGACAATCTCAACGGCGAGATGATGGCCATGATGCAGCCGGAGCCGGACGAGACCGACGAGGACGACATCGGCAGCCGCACGGCGACATTCCCGCACATGAACCGCCTGTTTGGCAATCAGGGTGAGGTCGCCCCGCGCGAGGAGCCGAAGGAGACGCAGAACGGCAAGACGGAAAAGCCCAAGGTGAAGAAACACAAGTTCCTCGACACTTACTGTCTGAGCCTCACGGGCCGTGCCCGCGCCGGTGAGCTGGACAAGGTCGTCGGCCGCGAGGTCGAAACGGAGCGTGTGGTGCAGATCCTCAACCGCCGTCAGAAGAACAATCCCTGCCTCATCGGTGAGCCGGGCGTCGGCAAGACGGCCATCGTCGAGGGCATCGCCCAGCGTATCGTGGCCGGCGACGTGCCGAGCACGCTGCGCGACCGCGACCTTATCGAGCTTGACATGAGCGCGCTGGTCGCCGGCGCCAAGTACCGCGGTGAGTTCGAGGACCGCTTAAAGGCCGTGCTCAAGGAGGTGCAGAAGTCCGAAGGTAAGGTCATCCTGTTCATCGATGAGCTCCATACCATCGTGGGCGCGGGTGCCACCGAGGGCTCCATGGACGCCGGTAACATCCTGAAGCCGGCGCTCGCCCGTGGCGACTTGCACGCGATCGGCGCGACTACGCTTGACGAATACCGCAAGTACATCGAGAAGGACGCGGCGCTCGCCCGTCGTTTCCAGACCGTGATGGTCTCCGAGCCCACCGTCGAGGACACCATCTCGATCCTGCGTGGCCTCAAGGAGAAGTACGAGATCTTCCACGGCGTGCACATCACCGATAGCGCGCTCGTGGCCGCCGCCGACCTCTCCGATCGCTACATCGCCGACCGCTTCCTGCCCGACAAGGCCATCGACCTGGTCGACGAGGCCGCAAGCCGCTTGCGCATGGAGCTCGACAGCATGCCGGTCGAGATCGACGCCACCACGCGTCAGCTCACCCAGCTGCAGATCGAGGAACAGGCGCTCATGAAGGAGACCGACGACGCCTCCAAGGAGCGTCTGGAGGCCCTGCGCCAAGAGATTGCCGAGGTCCAAGAAAAGCTCAACGTGCAAAAGGCCGGCTGGCTCAACCAAAAGAACGCCATCGATCACGTGCAGGAGCTCAAGGGCCAGCTCGATGAGGCCAAGAGCGAAGAGGAGCGCGCGACGCGCAACGGCGACTTGGGCCGTGCGTCCGAGCTGCGCTACTCCGTGATTCCGGGCCTGCAGCAGCAGATTCAGGATTCCGAGGCCGCGCTCGAGGCGCAAAAGCAGCAGGACGGCGAGGGCCTCAACGAGCAGGTGACCTCCGATGAGATCGCCGAGGTCGTGAGCGCCTGGACCGGCGTGCCCGTGTCCAAGATGATGCAGGGCGAGCTCGACAAGTTGAAGGGCTTGGAGGGCGAGCTGCATAAGCGCGTCATCGGCCAGGACGAGGCCGTCTCCGCCGTCGCCGCAGCTGTGCGCCGTAGCCGTGCGGGCCTCTCCGATCCGGACAAGCCCATCGGAAGCTTCTTCTTCCTGGGTCCCACCGGCGTGGGCAAGACCGAGCTCGCCAAGGCGCTGGCCGAGTGCCTGTTCGATGACGAGCGCGCGCTCGTGCGTATCGACATGTCCGAATACATGGAGAAGTTCAGCGTCCAGCGTCTGATCGGTGCGCCCCCGGGATACGTGGGCTACGACGAGGGCGGCCAGCTCACCGAGGCCGTGCGCCGTCGCCCGTACTCCGTAATCTTGCTCGACGAGATGGAGAAGGCTCATCCTGATGTCTTCAACGTGCTGTTGCAGGTGCTCGACGACGGCCGTCTGACCGATGGCCAGGGTCGTCAGGTGTCCTTCAAGAACACGATCATCATCATGACGTCTAACGTGGGCTCCAAGGCTATCGCCGAGCTTTCCGGCAAGGACGAGGAGGAGATGCGCCATCAGGTCGACGCGGCCATGGCTCAGACCTTCCGCCCCGAGTTCCTCAACCGTATCGACGATATCGTGGTGTTCCATCCGCTCGGTATGGCGCAGATCGAGAAGATCGTCGACATCCAGCTCGCCGACGTCCGCGCGCGTCTGGCCAAGGAGCGCATGACGCTTGCCATCACCCCGGCGGCCAAGCAGATGCTCGCCGTGGGCGGCCTGGACCCGGTCTTTGGCGCCCGTCCGCTCAAGCGTCTGGTTCAGCGCGAGGTCGTGGATGCCATCGCCGCCGCTATCATCGACGGCACGGTGCGCGAGGGCGATCAGGTGACGGTCGATGTCGACAAGGACGGTGGCTTTACCGTCGTGTGCGACAACACGCCGGCGGCCACCTACGAGGTCCCCGACGCAGAGTAAATTATGGGGCCGGCTTTAACCGCACCTCATCGCAAAACGCCAAGGGCGGCGGATCCAATCGGGTCCGCCGCCCTTTTTCGTGCGACAATCGATGATGTTGAGCATGAGCACATGGCAAGGAGATATGCAGATGAAAGACGAGAACAAGACGCACGCACCGGTTGCTGAGGCAGCGCCCGCCGCGCCGGTCGCACCGAAGGCTTCTCCCAAACCGGCGCCCAAGCCGCGCGACCCCTACATCCGTGCCGAGAACGAGGACGATGACGGCTACGATCCCTACAGCGATCGCCGCCCCGAGCGCGAGCCGATGTTCGAAGCCGACCCCTGGCGCTAGTTGCATCAAGTAGCTAATTTGGCGATGATTTTCTGGGACGGGTAGTCAAAAAAGTCCCGTCCCAAATCGACTGTCCAGGGAGTCGCATTCGAGCTTGGTTGTCCTCTCAGCCACTCGGCATCCTTCGAGCAGTAATAGTGAAAAAACTTGCCTAAGTGTTAATCAAGTAAGACACAATCTTGCTCTTCAATTAATCAAGAATAGGTATAATTTTGATTAGCTAGAGAGCAAGATTGGAGAATTATGGCATTCAACGACTTGGTCGCCCGGAAAATAAAGGACTTTGAACAGCAGGGGGTTCCGCGGGTCTTTGAGCGAGACCTTGATCTAGGAAATCCACAGGAGCCAAAGCGCGACAACATCGTAAATGTGATTGTGGGGGCCCGCCGTTGTGGAAAGACGTATCGCCTGTATCAGGAGATGCGGCGGCTTCAGAGCCGGGGCGTCGAGCTTGACCGGATGCTTTACTTCAATTTTGAGGATGAGCGCTTGCGCCCGTATGAGCCATCGCTGCTGGCGGACGTGCTCGACACGTTCTATGCGCTGTATCCTGCTGCTCGAACCGAGGGCGCTTATATTTTCTTTGACGAGATCCAGGAAATTCCCGAATGGGGTGCGTTTCTGCGGCGTGTAGTCGATACGGAGAAAGCGACCGTCTATGTGACGGGATCTTCTTCTAAGATGCTGTCCTCAGAACTTAAGAGCGAGTTCAGGGGTCGTTCTCTTGTGCGAGAGCTTTTTCCATTGAGCTTTTCGGAATACGTTCGATATAAGACGGGGAACGTTCCCGAGCCAGATGTGACCTTTTCCCCGAGCGATGCGGCGCTGCTTCGACATCATCTGATCGGATATCTTGAACGAGGGGGATTCATCGCGACACTTGGGCAGACGCCCGCAGACGCGATTCAGCTGCTACAGGAATATGCTTCGCGAACGGTCGCCATGGACGTCGTTGAACGCTACGACGTCAAGAACCCTCGCCTGGCATCGCTGTTCCTGACGCGGTGTATGGCATCTTCGGGACGAGAGCTGTCGGTGAACAAAGTGTATAACGAGTTCAAGAGCAGGCAGATACCCGTCAGTCGTAATTCGCTCAGCGACTTACTTGAGTATTATGAGGACGCCTACCTGTTGTTTTCTGTGCCGGAGTTCACGCGTTCACTGGCAAATAACATGCGGTCTGCGTCTAAGGTCTACGCTGTCGATCCTGCGATGTTTGGAGCATTCTCTCCCGCATCGGCATTGGACCAGGGCCAGAGGCTCGAGACCGCAGTGTTCAATGCGCTAAGAAGAAGGACTCCCGCGGTGAGGACCGGCTCGGTCTGCCGTCTGCTGATCAAAGAGAAGAGTAAAAGCCATGAGGTGGACTTTGTTGCTGGGGACGCACTTCTCATGCGGGCTTATAGCCTGATTCAGGTGAGCGCGGATATGGCAAGTGAGAAAACGCGCGAGCGCGAAATTGCCGCGCTTGATGCCTCGATGGCCCAGTTCGATCTTGGCGAGTCGGCAATCGTTACCATGGATGAACAGACCGATATTCCATGCGAGCACGGTGTGGTACACGTTATGCCCGCATGGAAGTGGCTCCTTGCCTAATCATCTATGGGCCTGTGGGGTCAGGACCTCCTGGCTCCTTCATCACGGTTGGGGAGCACCTTGCTGTGCCAGGCTAGTCCTGGGCTTTGATGCTCGGCAGGAGAATCTGGGCGAGGTAGTCAGTCTCGAGTTTGGTGGCGGCGTCTGCGTTGCCGTCTTTGCCAACCAGGTCGTTCTTGATCTGGCTATAGGTGTAGCGGTTGCCGGTCGTAAGCTCGACAAGCTCAATGGCCGTGTCCATGGGGTAGGTTGACACGGGGTTCTGCGTCCGTCCGTTGATGGTCTGGGGCACCACGTACGGATAGACGGGGCCGCTGGCATAGACGGTATAACCGTTGCCCAGGCTGACCGTGCCCAAAACCGTATCGCCGTCATCGGGCGTAAAGGTCTCGCCATCGCGCACGGCGACGAGCGTCACGAGCGGCGTATTGGCGTCGTCGCCCAGATAGATGCATAGCGTGCTTCCGTTTTGCCAAGTTGCGACCTTGCCGTACCACTCGACGGGAATATCGAGCTGGTAGAGGTCGGTTGCCTTGTGGCGAGCGTCAGCATCACGGGACGCCTGTGCCTTTTGCGCGCTCACGGCATTGACGGCGGCGTCGCGCCGCGCGGTTGCTGCCTGCTGGAGCACTTTGGCAGCCGCGGCGGAGCTCGCACCGCCCTCCTCGGCATACTTGGCGGCGGCATCGATCTGGTCGTCGGTCACCGTGTCGGCTGAGGGCACCTTAAGCTTAAAGGTGGCTTGAGCGCGCAGATCCTGCCCGTCATTCTTGACCGTAACCTGGGCCTTGGTGGTCGGGACGGTGTAGATGGTGCCGTCGGCCGCGATGGGGGAGGCGGCGATGGAGAACGTGTAATCGCCGGGCAGCAGCTTAATGCCGCGACCGTGCTCGTCAACGTAGAGCGTTTCGCTCACGGAAGAACCGTCGGAATCCTGACCGCTCACCTGCACGGGAATCTTGGAGCCAGTTGAGCAGTCGAGCCCCGCGGCATGTACGCCAATTTGCACCGACATCATGGTATGGGCGTTTGCGGCAACCACGGCGGCCTGCTCTTGCCGGTATCCATTCCAAGCGGCATAGCCTGCGCCGCCGGCGACAAGCGCGACGGCTACGACGCCTGCCACCATCAGGTTGCGGCGCTTGGGCGACATCTTACGGTGACGAACCTCGGCTTCGCGTGCCGAAGGAACGGACGGTAGGGGAATATCGCCCATGGCGATGGTCTCGTCCACGGCAGGCGCAGAGCCTAAGCCAGGGAGCTCGCGGGTCAGCGAATCTTCGGCCGGCAAGTTGTCGAGCAAGATGGTTTCCTCGCCCGTGTCGGATCCGGGCTGGTCGTCGGCCTCGCTTTCGGTGTCTTCGTGATCTGCCTCATCCTCGGCAGGCTCAACGTCGCCTGTATCCTGATCATCGGGCTGCGCCTCGATTTCCGGCTCATCCCGCACATCAACGCCCGAATCGTCAAACGCAATCTCATCGAGTGAAATCCGGTCTAAGCTCTCCAAGGCCTCAGCGCAAGCTTCTGCATCTTGGGCCGCATCCTCTTGACCCATCGTCTCATCTTTCATATATCCCCCAAGCTCAATATCGGGACAACACTGTACCCAAAAACGGGACCCCATAGAGCCGCCGTATGATTTGAAATCCGATTTTATATATGCGCATGTTTTTGAATAGATGAATAAGACGCAACGACAAAAGCCCCCGGAAAGCGAGTGAAACGCTTTCCGGGGGCTCTGCGAGACATTGGATTGAAAATCCCGGCGGGCGGGCCTATGCCCAAGCGCCAACAGCGACCAACATGTTACTCGGCGTGAGCGTAATCAACCTTGGCGCGGCGAGCGGTGGCCTTCTCCCAATCGCTGGTGCCCTCAAAGACATCCTGCTTGTAGGGATTGCGGCCGAGCTTCTTGGCGCGGTAGGCGATGTAGATGATCGCGGCGACGTTGGCGACCAGTGCGGCGATCGAGACCGCGGTAGCGGCGCCGGGGTCGAGCGTGGAGTGGGTCACAAAGATGGACTCCTCCTGGAAGTACGGGAACACCTGGGCAAACATGCACCAAATAGCCAGTGTAAAGGCGCGGTTCTGGATCCAGCCGCCCTTGTTCCAGATAAAGGCGGCGACGGTGGGCGCCAGCAGCAGCGCAAAGCCGCAGAACCAGGAGTGGGTGGGCAGGCAGTTGTAGGTGTAGCAGAAGTTCCAGATATCGTAGGCGATAATGTAGACCCAGGTCATATCGGGCCACAGCATGTCGGTCTGATCCTCGGAGGCGTAGACGCTCCACCAACCGGTCATGCAGAAGATGTTGATGATACCGGCGATGCCGTTGAACACGTTGTTCCAGCCGGCAAGCTGCGTGGCACCCTCGGAGGTGACCCAGGTGGACTGGCCCAGGACAAAGAAGTGATAGGCGCTCTCGAAGTCGGACACGACGGCGATCATGATGTTGATGGCGACGATCACAAACGGCCATGCACGGAACCAATGCGCCTTGCCGATCTTGCCCCACTGGTACTTAATGGCAATGAAGCCCCAGCAACCGGCCAGCGCCGCGTACACCTTGGCGTAGTGGAACCAGCTGTTCTGGTACACGTGGGTGGGGTTGGTGAGCGCCCACTCGGCACCCTGCGAAACGCCCACGGCGATGGCGACGCAGTAGATAGTCATGGCCAGCGGAGCCACGCCAAAGATGATTGCCGCGCCCAGCTTGGTGCGGCGGCCGACCTCATTGAGCACGATCAGGCCAATAAAGACCATGGCCCAGCCGGCCCAGTGGATAAGGGTATCGCTACCCCAAACATCGAACAGCATGCTGCTCTCCTTTCACACGCCCGCGGCCCCTCTTCCGATCGCGGGCAGTTTGGCCAAATGTCGTCAGTTCTGGGGCTTGCGCTCCGGATACTTGGCGGTATAGCCCTCGATGTGGAGTGTCGAGGCGATGATTTCCTTGACCGTCTCGTCGGGCACATCGGGGTGCGTGCGGATATACATCAACAACCCCATGATGAGGGTGTAGAACGTCTCGTAGACATGGTCGATGCGTAGCTCATGATGGGTGACAAAATCCACCACGGTGGTGTCGCAGATATACTGCGCCACGCGCTGGACCACGTTGTGCAAAAAACCGCCGTAGAGCGCGCCACTGCTTGAGGTGAGCGTACTCGGCAGCTCGTGGCCGCTGGCGACCAGACGCTTAAAGAGCGGGGCGACGGTGTCGAGCGCGCCCTCGATATCGCCAACGGTGCGGCTGGCATTCCACTGCTCGAGCTCGGAGATAAAACCGTCGATTGCCTCGTCCATGACGGCGGTGACGGCGGCGTCCATATCGGCAAAGTAGTGGTAGAACAGCGAGCGCGTGCAGCCGGCTCGCTTGGTCACGGCCGAGACGGATAGATGCGACACGCCCAGCTCGGAGCTCACGGTGCGCACGGCGGCGAGAATCTCGCGACGGCGCTCGTCGCCCGTCAGGCGCTTTGCCGCGCTGTCGGGCGCGGGGACGGCGTCGGCTACAGAAGTGTTCGCTGCATTATCGCTCATGCGCTTGCCGCCTTTCATCCGTTTGAGCCCGACCGTTCGCCTAACAGTCTTGAATATTGTTGACGGTTCGTCAATACTATTTTTGACACAATGTCAACTAATGGCGGGTGAACGGCATGGGGGCATGTCCGGCCTGCAAAAAAGAGGGGTGCTGCGGCCTCGTCGGACTGCGGCAAGAGAAGGGACAACCATGATTCTCAATGGACCGGGAATTAGCTACACCGAGCCTGACATCGGTTCGGAGTTCGTGCCGCCGCTGCCGGAACATCCGCGCGAGGCAATCGTCAAGCTGTGCGAGCACTGCACTAACCGTCTGCTGCATCGCGACGAGCTGCTGGGCTACGAGTACTGGTCGTTTGCCGAGGCCGCGACCGATGAACAGGCCGAGGTGCTCTGCAAGATGAAGATGCGTCGTCCCTACACGCTGCCCGAGATGGTCAAGCTCACCGGCATGCCCGAGGCCCAGATTGAGAAGATGCTCGACGACATGAGCTACACGGGTCTGCTCGAGTACAACTGGGAAAATCCCGAGCGCGCCAAGCAGTGGGTGCTGCCCATGCTGGTACCGGGTTCCGCCGAGTTCCTCAACATGCGCGTGAGCCAGCTCGAGGAGCACCCGGTCTATGCCAAGTTCTTTGAGCAGGCGTCCAAGGGACCGCTGTCCAAGGCCACGCCGATGGTGCCGCCCGGAGGCGCCGGCATCGGCATGCACGTCATTCCGGTCGAGAAGGCCATCGACGCCGCGAGCACCTCGGTGCCGATCGAGCATATCGAGCACTGGCTCGACAAATACGATGGCAAATATGCCGCTAGCACCTGCAGCTGCCGCGCGAGCCGTCGCGTGATGGGTGAGGGCTGCGCCGACGACCCCGCCGACTGGTGCATTGCCGTGGGCGATATGGCCGACTATGTGGTTGAGACCGACCGCGGCCATTACGTGACGCGCGACGAGGTCTACGACATCCTGCGCCAGGCCGAGGACAACGGCTTTGTGCACCAGATCACCAATATCGACGGCGAGAACAAGATCTTCGCTATCTGCAACTGCAACGTCAACGTGTGTTATGCCCTGCGCACCTCTCAGCTGTTCAACACGCCCAACCTGTCGCGCTCGGCCTATGTCGCCAAGGTCGAGAAGGACAAGTGCGTTGCCTGCGGTCGCTGCGTTGAGGTGTGCCCGGCCGGCGCCGCCAAGCTCGGCCAGAAGCTCTGCAGCAAAAAGGCCGGCGGACAGGTGCCCGAGTATCCGCGCCAGGAGCTGCCCGACGCCACCAAATGGGATCACACCAAGTGGTCGCCCAACTACCGCAACGACAACCGTATCGAGACGCATGAGTCCGGCACCGCTCCCTGCAAGACGGCCTGCCCCGCGCACGTTGCCGTTCAGGGCTATTTGAAGCTCGCGGCTCAGGGTCGCTATGACGAGGC
This sequence comes from uncultured Collinsella sp., assembly GCA_937950325.1. Classification (GTDB taxonomy): domain Bacteria; phylum Actinomycetota; class Coriobacteriia; order Coriobacteriales; family Coriobacteriaceae; genus Collinsella. The sequence continues at coordinate 50,351 of CALFDJ010000006.1, read as the reverse complement.
CCTAGCACTCATTAAGCGCGAGAACCCGCTGCCCGCTATCTGCGGCCGTGTGTGCAACCGCCGCTGTGAGGATGCCTGCACCCGCGGCCGTGTGGACGCCGCCGTGGCCATCGACGAGGTCAAGAAGTTTATCGCCCAGCGCGATCTGGATGCCGCGACCCGCTATGTCCCACCTGTGGTGACGCCGACGCGCGCTGGCGGCTTCGATCAGAAGATTGCCATTATCGGTGCCGGTCCGGCCGGCCTGTCCTGTGCCTTCTATCTGGCCGAGAAGGGCTACAAGCCCGTCGTATTCGAGAAGAACGAGCACCCGGGCGGCATGCTCACCTACGGTATTCCCAGCTTTAAGCTGCAGAAGGATGTTATCGAGGCCGAGGTCGAGGTCATTCGCCTGATGGGTGCCGAGTTCCGCTATGGCGTGGAAGTCGGTCGAGACGTGACGCTCGACGAGCTGCGCGCGCAGGGCTTTAAGGCCTTCTACGTTGCCATTGGCTGCCAGGGCGGCCGCCTCGCCGGTATTCCGGGTGAGGATGCCGAGGACGTGGCCGTGGCCGTCGACTTTTTGCGCGAGGTCAACAGTGGCAAGATCGACGCGCTGCCCGGCCGCACCATTGTGGTGGGCGGCGGCAACGTGGCCATCGACGTTGCCCGCAACGCCTGCCGTCTGGGCTCTGAGCATGTTGAGATGTTCTGCCTGGAGAGCGAGGCCCAGATGCCCGCCAGCGAGGAGGAGCGTCGCGAGGCCGTTGAGGACGGCGCTCACATCAGCTGTGGCTGGGGCCCCAAGGAGATTCACTTGGACGAGGCCGGTCGTGTGTGCGGTATCACCTTCAAGCGCTGCACGCGTGTCTTTGACGACGAAGGCCGTTTTGCGCCCGAGTACGACGAGAACGATCTGCGCCGCGTCGATGCCGATCGTGTCGTCATGTCGATCGGGCAGTCCATTGTGTGGGGCGACCTGCTGGCTGGCTCCAAGGTGGAGCTCGGCCGCGGCCAGGGTGCCCTTGCCGATCCCCAGACCTATCAGACCGCCGAGTCCGACATCTTTGTGGGCGGCGACGTCTATACCGGTCCGAGCTTTGCCATCGATGCCATCGCCGCCGGTCACGAGGCCGCCGTGTCCATCCATCGCTTCGTGCAGCCGGGCTCCACGCTCACCATCGGCCGCAACCAGCGCCGCTACACCGCGCTCGACCGCAACGACGTTGTGCTCGAGAGCTACGACAACGCGAGCCGCGAGGTTGCGCATGTGGACCGCGAACGCGAGAAGTCTGCGCCGTTTAGCGAGTATGTTGAGACCTTTACCGAGGAGCAGGTGCGCGCCGAGACCGCCCGTTGCCTGGGCTGCGGCGCCTCGATCGTCGACCCCAACAAGTGCATCGGCTGCGGCCTGTGCACCACCAAGTGCGCGTTCGACGCCATCCATCTGGATCGCGACCGCCCCGAGTGCTCAACGATGGTCAAATACGAGCAAAAGCTCCCAAGCCTTGGCAAGTATGCTCTAAAGCGTGCCATCAAGATTAAATTTGGTCGTAAATAGGTAGCCATGGCGGGTAAGGGGACGGCGCAGACTAGATCTCGTCGTCCCCTTGCTTTGAGTTTGCATCGAATCAACCTCTGCAGAAAGGGTTTCGCCTTGCATGAATTGGGAATCGTCTATCACATCATTCGCGATGTCGAGAACGTGGCGCGCGCCAATGGCGTGCGTCGCGTTTCGAGCGTCACGCTGCTGCTGGGCGAGGTCTCGGGCGTCGTTCCCGACTTGCTACTCGACGCTTGGCGCTGGGCGGCAGATAAAAAGCCCATCACCGAGGGTGCAGAGCTTATCGTGGAGCCCGTTGAGGCCGTGACACATTGCGAGGCGTGTGGCTGCGACTACGCGACGGTCGAGCACGGCAAGGCCTGTCCCCATTGCGGTAGCGGCGAGACCTATTTGCTGCAGGGCCAAGAGGTCATGATCAAACAGATCGAGACCCCCGAAGAGGATCCGGCAGGCGCTGCCCCCGACGGCCCTTCCGACGCGCCCGATGCCGTCGACGCCGCCAACCCACTCCACATCGTCTAGGATCCCCTATAAGTTGCGGTGAAATAGTTCCTAAATCCAGCCTTCTGACTCTTAAACAAGAACTATTTCACCGCAACTTTTTTGAGTAGTTTTGTTGAGCATAAGTCGTGCAAATAGTCAAGCCATGTCTGTTTAAACAAAATAGTGACAGTACGAGCACATTCGCACTTGCTTAATATCGATATTAATGAACAGCTTGCTTGTATCTATAAAATACATAGCTTGATGAGCGACGCCTTGTCGTGTAATGAGTCAAAAAGCAGTAACGTAATCAACTTGTAACAAACCTAGACGTTTAAACAAATAATCCAACCTTTTGCGGATTTAGCTATAATTCCACAATCCAAACAGGTATACTCCTTTCATGTCGTGTAGGAAATACGTAGACAAAAAGGAGGTTATGTGATGGTAAGTATTGTTCTTGCTAGCCACGGGGACTTGGCAGCTGGAATCAAGCAGACGGGCTCGATGGTCTTTGGCGATCAGCCGTCTGTTGCCGTGGTCTCGCTCGAGCCGAGCATGGGCCCCGACGACTTCCGTGCCAAGGTCGAGGAAGCAGTCGCTTCCTTCGAGGACCAGGAGCAGGTGCTCTTCCTCGTTGATCTGTGGGGCGGCACGCCGTTCAACCAGATCAGCGGGCTCATCGAGGGCCACGATTCCTGGGCTATCGTCACCGGTGTCAACCTGCCTATGCTCATCGAGGCATATTCGCAGCGCTTTGACGCAAAGAACACTGCACATGCGATCGCAAAACATCTCGTGACTGAGGCTAAGGCTGGCGTGCGTGTCAAGCCCGAGTCTCTGGAGCCCGAGGAGAAGAAGCCGGCTGCGGCCGCCGCTGCTCCTGCAGGCGCCATCCCTCCGGGAACGGTCATCGGCGATGGGCACATCAAGATCGCCCACGTCCGTATCGACACCCGTCTGCTTCATGGTCAGGTGGCCACCACGTGGACCAAGCAGATCAACCCCAACCGCATCATCGTGGTTTCCGACGGCGTTGCTCACGACGAGCTCCGCAAGACCATGATCGAGCAGGCTGCCCCTCCGGGAGTCCATGCCAACGTCGTGCCCATCAAGAAGATGGCCGAGGTCGTCAAGGACACGCGCTTTGGTGACACCAAGGCCATGCTGCTCTTTGAGAACCCGCAGGATCTGCTCAAGGCCATCGAGGCCGGTGTCGACATCAAGGAAGTCAACATCGGTTCCATGGCTCACTCCAAGGGCAAGGTCGTCGTCACCAACGCCGTCGCTATGGGCGATGATGACGTTAAGACTCTCGAGGCCCTCAAGGCCAAGGGCGTCAAGTTCGAGGTCCGCAAGGTTCCTTCGGATTCCTCCGAGGATCTCGACGCCATGTTGAAGAAAGCTAAGGCCGAACTGGCCGCTCAAGCATAGTAAAGGAGGGTCCGATACATGTCTGCAATCACTATTCTGCTTGTTGCGATTGTCGCGTTGCTTGCCGGTATGGAAGGCATTCTGGATGAGTTCCAGTTCCATCAGCCGCTCGTGGCATGCACGCTTATCGGTCTCGTAACCGGTCACCTTCAGGAGGGCATCCTCCTGGGCGGTTCGCTCCAGATGATGGCCCTTGGCTGGGCTAACGTCGGCGCCGCTGTCGCGCCTGACGCCGCTCTGGCCTCGGTCGCTTCTTCGATCATCATGGTGCTCGCCCTCAACGGTGGCGCCACCGATTCGGCCAAGGCCGTTACCACCGCTATCGCCGTCGCCGTCCCGCTGTCGGTCGCTGGTCTGTTCCTGACCATGATCTGCCGTACCATTGCTACCGCTATCGCTCACGCCATGGACGGTTGCGCCGAGAAGGGCGACTTCTCCGGCATCGAGCGCTGGCAGTATGCTGCCATCCTCATGCAGGGCCTTCGTATCGCCATCCCGGCAGTGCTTCTGTGCGTCATCCCGGCCGAGGCCGTTACCAACGCGCTTAACGCTATGCCCGACTGGCTGTCCGGCGGCATGGCTGTCGGCGGCGGCATGGTCGCTTCCGTCGGTTACGCCATGGTCATCAACATGATGGCCACCAAGGAGACCTGGCCGTTCTTCGTCCTCGGCTTTGTCCTTGCTGCCATCCCTCAGCTCACGCTGATCGCCCTTGGTCTCATCGGCATCTCCCTTGCCCTCATCTACCTTGGCCTTAAGGATCTGGCCAAGCAGGGTGGCGGCATGGGCGGTGGCTCCGGCGACCCGCTCGGCGACATTCTGAACGATTACGAGTAGGAGGGGAGTGATACATATGGCAGAGAACAAGATTCAGCTCACCAAGGCTGACCGCAAGAAGGTTTGCTTCCGTCATCAGTTCCTTCAGGGCTCGTGGAACTACGAGCGTATGCAGAACGGCGGCTGGTGCTTCGCAATGATCCCTGCGATCAAGAAGCTCTACACCAGCAAGGATGACCAGATTGCCGCTCTTAAGCGCCACCTGGAGTTCTATAACACCCACCCCTATGTTTCCGCCCCCGTCATTGGCGTTACCCTCGCTCTCGAGGAGGAGCGCGCCAACGGTGCCCCGATTGACGACGTCGCCATCCAGGGCGTCAAGGTCGGTATGATGGGCCCGCTCGCCGGCGTCGGTGACCCCGTCTTCTGGTTCACCCTTCGCCCGATTCTGGGCGCTCTGGGCGCTTCCCTGGCCATGTCCGGCAGCATCGTCGGTCCGCTGCTGTTCTTCTTCGCGTGGAACATCATCCGTTACGCTTTCCTGTGGTACACGCAGGAGTTTGGCTACAAGGTCGGCTCCTCCATCGCCAAGGACCTCTCCGGTGGTCTGATGGGCAAGGTCACCGAGGGCGCTTCCATCCTGGGTATGTTCATCATCGGCGCCCTGGTCGAGCGCTGGGTGTCCATTTCCTTCACCCCGATCGTCTCCACGGTCAAGCAGTCTGCTGGCGCCTTTATCGACTGGGCTAGCCTGCCCTCCGGTTCCGAGGGTATCAAGGAAGCGCTGACGATGTACAACTCCGTCGGTGCTACCGCCCTTGATCAGATGAAGGTCACCACGCTTCAGGCCAACCTCGATCAGCTCATCCCCGGCCTTGCCGCCGTGTGCCTGACCCTGCTGGTCTGCAAGCTCCTCAAGAAGAAGGTCAGCCCGATCGTCATCATCCTGGCTCTCTTCGCCGTCGGCATCATCGGTCGCTTCTGCGGCTTCATGTAAGCACGCTTCGGCTTAAGACCGAGAGTTGCTAGGTAAGGGCTTTTGAGCCATTGAAACGGACCGCACCCGGTGGGTACACTGGATGCGGTCCGATTGTTTTTATTGGAGGGCGAGGCGCGTATGGCGCAATCTCAGAACAGCACGGTCGATCTGGCAACGCCGGCAACCTGCCTGATGGGGCTTACCAGCCACGGTAACGTGATGGTGGGCAATAAGGCGTTTGAGTACTATAACGAGCGCAATCCCGAGGATTATATTCAAATCCCGTGGGACGAGGTCGACTATATTGCCGCCGAGGTTTTGCGCGGCACCAAGAAGATTACGCGTTTTGCCATCTTCACCAAGGACAACGGTCACTTTACGTTTTCGACGCGCGACGACAAAGAGACGCTGCGCGCTGTGCGCAAGTACGTGGACGAGGATAGACTCGTGCGTTCGCCCGACTTTGTCGACGTAACGACCAAGGGCGCCAAGAGCATCCCTGCTGCCATCAAAAGCCTCTTTCACAAAGGCGACTAGTCGTCTGCGATAGATGGCGGAAAATGCATCCCGGAATTCGTTCTCATTCCGGGATGCATTTTCCTTTTGAGCGCCAGTTGGGAAAGCTTGTCCCATTTTTTAGCCGAATACCGGGATGGAATTTCCCTTACATGTGGTTAGAGGAAACCCCATCCCATTATTTTGCGTTATTCTGGGTTGTAATTTTCCGTTATTGAGAAGGCTCTACGGCGATAATTCGCTGCAGAGCCTTCTTGATGAGTGGCCATGCGCTACATGGCCAAGGGGCAAATCTGCTACACTAGTACAACATGCCTCCGTAGCTCAGGGGATAGAGCACCGCTCTCCTAAAGCGGGTGTCGACGGTTCGAATCCGCCCGGGGGCACCAGGAAAATCGCAGGTCAGGAGTTATTTTTGCTTCTGACCTGTTCTGGTTTTGGGGTTAAGAACCGCTTCCGTTTGTAAATCTGGTAAGTAAATATTATGACTTCCCGAGTTTTCCACTGAAAACAGGAAATCACCATTTTGGGGATAAAAGTTTTCAACAGCTGTTAGTCGGTTCCATTTTGGTGAAGCGCTTCCCTCTTTTGGGTAAAAAATATCACCATTTTGATGATTCGGCAGCTTTGAATTCTCTGATAAAAAGCCTGTTCAGAAGCTTGTTTCATACCCATTTTGGTGAAACCAATATATAGAGAAATAGATTAGAAAGAAATAGGGACGGCGATGCCGTCCCCTTCGCTCGCAAAGCTCGCTGCGCGGCCACGTACCGTGTCCTTGCCGCCGGCTACGCCGTCGATTGATACGCTCACTGCGTTCGCTGATGATGGACTAATCCTTTTTATCAGTGACACCAGTCATAAGTGCAGCAATTGATATGTTGAATCCATTGGCAATTTTAGAGAGGTTAGAAAGACTGACATTTCTTCGCCCGACCTCTATCGAGGCGTAGTAAGACCTGTCCATGTCAATGCGGTTCGCAAATTGCTCTTGTGAGTAACCAGACTCTGATCTGAGTTCTTTGCAGCGTAGACCAAAGGATTGTTGTAGCGGCGAGATATCCATGACAAAAAGAGTCATGGATTGTTGTATTTATGCCAACGGACTATATACAACAATCCCAGTTAAGGCGCATAATTATCTCTATTGGAAAGCACTCTGATGCCCAGTCGGATAGGGCACGGAAAAGGAATGGAATAGCAATGACTCAGGGAAAGCACTTCGCTGCCGGCGGCGACCACTTCGCCGCACTGCCAAGCAAAAAGATTCACGCCCCGAAGGGGATCGTGCGTCTGACCGTCACCGCGGCGACCATGGCCGCCATGACCGGGTCGAGCCTCATCTCACCGTTCGCGGCATTCGCCCAGACCGGTGACGGGGGCACGCAGCACCCCGCCGTGATGTCGCCGATCGCCGCCCACGCCGGCGCGGCATCCGGTGCCGGCGCGAAATCCGCCGCACAGACCATCGCGGACCTGCAGAAGGCGGTCGACGAGGCGAAGGCGAAGGAGGACGCCGCCAAGGCATCCTACGATGAGGCCGCCGGTCCCTACAACGAGGCGGCTTCCGCCCGCGACCAGGCCAAGGCATCCTACGATTCGGCAGTCAGCGCCGGCACGGCAGCCGACCGAGCGGCAATGGACGAGTACGCCCGTCAGGTCGCGGAGGGCAAGGACGCCGCCGATGCCGCCGGCAATGACCTCGAGCAGGCGAAGGCGGGTCTCGCAGACGCCAAGGCCGATGCATCCGAGAAGACCGAAGCGTACCAGTCTGCCCTCAAGGCGGCCCAGGATGCCAAGGACGCCCTCGATAAAGCCAAGGCCGATGCCGTAGGCGCCACCCCGGAGGCTATCAGTGCCGCCGAGCAGGCGGTACGCGACGCCATGGATGCCGTGAGCAGGGCGCAGGCCAATCTCGACAACGCCAACGCGACGCTTGCCGATGCCCAGTCCAAGCTGGTTGCGGCCCAGTCTGCAAAGGATTCCGCCGATTCCGTCCTCGCTGCAGCTAAGCAGAACAAGGATGAGGCGGATGCGAAGGCCGCAGCCGCCAGCGCCGCCTACGAGAAGGCGAAAGCCGACCTCGCCGCAGCGGAGGCAGGCGCCAGCGGCCCGGAGTACGATGCTGCAAAACAGAAGGTCGCGGATGCAGAGGCAGCCCTCGCTGCCGCACGAGCGGTGCAGTCCCAGTGCGAGTCCGAGCTCGAGCAGGCGCAGTCCGCCGCGGCAACGGCGCAGTCTGAGCTGAATGATGCCCAGGCGTCCCTCTCCGTAAAGCAGCAGGCCGCGGCCGATGCCGAATCCGGCGTGAACGCCGCCCAGTCCGCACTCGATGCCGCGAACGCAGACCTCGATGCGGCCAAGCAGGCGAATGCCGACGCCGTCGCCAAGCTGGATGCCGCGAAGCAGGCTGTCAAGGACGCCGAGTCCGCCAAGGCAGCCGCCGACGTAGAGCTCGCGAACGCCAAGGCCGCAAAGGATACCGCAGACGCCGCCGTGACCGTCGCGCAGCAGAAAGTCGACGAGGCCCAGGCGAAACTCGATTCCGCCGACGCGCAGCTCAAGCAGGGAGCCATCGGCTTCTTCCGTGCCATGGGTGCCGATTCAGCCATCGAGATCATCCAGAACTGCACATACAAGGACTACACCGAGGTGGGAAACAGCCTCGACGCGACCAGTCTCGACAACATGCTCGCGGCAATCCCGTACATGAAGTCCATCAACGAGTATCGCAAGTCCGTCGGTCTCTCCGAACTCCAGGTCACGTACAAGCTCATTGCGGCAGCGATTGCCAACGCGAACTATTCCGATGTCAAGTTTGGGCATTCCATGCAGTTTGATACGAGCGAAAACCTCGCATGGAACTATGGAACCGATCCGAAACCGCAGTGGGTGGACCAAGAAAAGGCTTTCTTCGATCAGGCGGTAAAGGAGCTCTATGGCGTCACCGGTCTAATCGGTAAGGATGCCGTAGACTTCTACAAGTCGCATAGTGGGATTGAATCCTATGTCAACCAGCATTTTAAGGTTGCCGGATATCCCGCAACTGTCGGTCACTACCTGCATGTCATCAGCCCTGAAATCGGCTATATGGGCATGGCGGTCTGCAGCAAGGGAACCATGAACGGCTGGAAGACCGACAGCTTCGATACCGCAAACCTGGGTTGGGCAGGCTCCGGTTGGAACATGAACCCCATGTCCGTCGACGAGTATGAGCAGAAGCTGACCTCCTACATCGACGGCCTCAAGAACGCCAAGAGCGCACTCGACGTAGCCAAGGCCGATCTCGCATCCAAGAAGCAGGCAGCCGCCGGTGCCGCCACAACCGTCCAGCAGAAGCAGGTCGCGGTGGATTCCGCACAGGCAGGTGTCGATGCCACAAAGCAGGGTGTTGCCGATGCCCAGCGTGCCGTCGATGCCGCAAAGGCTGATCTCGCATCCAAGCAGCAGGGCGTCACGGATGCCCAGACCGAGCTTGATGCGGCGAAATCGGACCTCGATGCCGCCAACGCGGCAGTCGATACGGCAAAGTCGACCGTCCAGCAGAAGCAGGTCGCCTTTGATGCTGCCAACGCAGCCGTAACGACCGCACAGTCTAAGTTGGATTCCGCCAAGGCGGACACCGCTGCTAAGCAGCAGGGCGTGGACGATGCGAACGCCGACCTCGCGAAGTTCTTCCAGGACGTCGCCGACGCCAAGAAGGCGCTCGATACAGCAAAGAGCGTCCATGATGCGGCGGCAACCGATCGGGTCGAGAAGGCGACCGTCCTCGCCGCCGCCGGGCAAAAGGCGGACGCCACCGCACGCGCCCTCGCGGATGCCCAGCGTGCCTTCGATGCCGCAAAGGCCGACACCGGCGTTGCCGCCGACAGGCTTACCGGCTCCCAGACCGATTTCGAGGACGCACAGTCGAACCTCGACATCCTCACCGGCCTTGCCGCGAAGCTCGCAGAGGCACAGCAGCGCGAGCAGGATGCAGTAAAGGCCGTCAATGACACCAAGGTCGCCCTCGATGCCGCGAAGGCGGATACCGCCGCCGCCGAGTCCCTGGTCTCCGCCGCCGAGCAGGCGAAGGCGCAGGCAGACGCCAAGCTGTCGAAGCTGAACTCCATCGATGCCGGCGCGGCGATCGCTTCCGGCCATGATGTGAGCGCGGATGACGCCCTCAACGCGCTTTTCGCCGCAGCAGTCGAGGCGCGTGCCAAGGTCGCGCCCGCCAGGGCCATCCTGGACGAGAGGCAGGCCGCGGTGGACGAGCTCCAGCCCGGCTACGATGCGGCACTCGCCGCCTACGAGTTGGCGAAGTCCGATCGCATCGCAGCGGAGCAGAAGCTTTCCGATGAGATCGCACGACAGGAGGCAGAGGAGGCCGCAAAGCAGCAGGCGGCATACACCCCGAAGCACCTCGCCGGCACGGAGACCGCCCAGCCCGGCAGCCTCGCCCAGACCGGCGACCGCGCGGGACTCATCGGCGAGACGTTCGCCATCGGTGGTACCGTCCTCGTGGCAGCCGGCGTCTTCCTCGATCAAAAGAAGCGCCGCGAGCAGATGTAAAAGCGAGCCGGGCGTTGGATATCGGCTGGTGTCCAACGCCCGGTTTCATGGGCAGGGAGATCGGTGTGAGAACAAAGGCTATTATCGTTGCGCTTCTGGTGTGCCTTTCGGCACCTCAACTTGGATGTGCCAGCGTCGCAAAGCAAGGAAGCGGCTCTACGGAAAGGGCCGTCACAGCGGTAAAGAATAAAGACAAAAAGAAGCCGAGCGAAGAAAAGGCGGCGCAAGCCTCTGGAGCCAAGACCGAGGAGAAGAAAGAATCCGACGACAAGGACCAGAAGTCCGATGACTCCAAGAAGGAGGATAACAAGTCTTCCGATTCCTCGAAGTCGGACAACAAGGGCGATTCCTCCCAGTCCAAGCAGAATTCCGGCAATTCGCAGAGTTCCGGCAGCAACAATTCCTCTTCCAACGGCGGTAGCCAGAAGAAGTGGGTTGCCGAGCAGGGCCACTGGGAGACAGATTACAGCCAGGTCTGGGTACCGAATGTAGTGTATACGCGCCATGAACGTTGGATGTGCTCTGTATGCCATGCAACGTTTAACTCAGCAGCCGAAATGGACAATCATGTTATCTCTACCTACGGTGATGCACAACACCCTAATGGAGCTTCTGCAATCAATGATTCGTATACTACCTCTGAGGACCAGGGACATTATGAACAGAAGGCTACGGGGCAGCATTGGGTCGTCGATGTAGCCGGTCATTGGGAGTAATGGGCATCGTTCCTCTTCTCTTCCATTCGGTAAATGTTTATTTATTTGTGGGCGGCCGGTTCGGCCGCCTTTTTTAGACGCCCAGTCTGGGAGCAAACGGTAGGAAAGCAATCAAACGAGAGGCCGTTCCAAAAGAATCCGGCGGTGCCGGATGCTTCGGGCAAAACCTTCCGCAAATCGGTAAGGTCTTCCATCAACTTGCTCCAGCCCTCGCCCGGAGTCCGCTGCGCGGTAATGCAAAAACTCGGCATCCCTCGCATTCGCAGTACCGCTTCGCTCTCGCTACAGCGAACTCTTAACACTCGGCATCCCTCGCGTTAAAAGTTCGCTTCCGCTCACGGTCTTCACTTTTCGTTTCGACAACGCGAGGCATCTCGCTTGGAATGAGGCCTCTCATTCCATGTCTACACTGCGTTCCGCCCAATCGCCGTACCGGTGATTGCAAGATGACTGTGGGTGGCATTTTTGTGGGCCCATTCGGACCCCAAAAACACCACGCCACAGACCTTGCTTACCGCCTGCTACGGCGATAAGGTTATCGTGAAGTTGGAACTTCGCGATGAAGAATCGCGGAGACGATTCTTCATTTTGGAACGACGCCAGCCGTTCCTCATTAAAAGGAAAGCGAATCGCATAGCAGGTTTTGATCGGAGGCCTCTCCGATCGCTGATTCGTTTTCCGGAGGAATCATGAGTAGGCTCCGCCCACACACCGTCAAGGCGTCTCTTTCCGATGAAGAGAAGAAAGCCATCACTGCAATCGCAAAGCGACATGAGATGAGCGAGGCGGAACTCATCCGCTTTGCTTTGTGCAATGCCGACGATCTCGATATCGATTTTGGTTTTTCAGAAATCGCTGACCAGAAATTCCGAACCGATGACATTCACGTCCGGGTCTCACCGGAAGAAAAAACGAAAATTGAAAGCAATGCTGATTCCCTCGATATGACTGTCAGTGCGTATGCACGTCGCGTACTGCTCAAAGGGAATGTCGAGAAAATCGATGTCGATCGGGCGTCGATCGACAAGATCTATCACGAACTTTTGAAGGAAGGAACAAACCTCAATCAGCTGATGTATTTTGTGAACGCCCAGGGGCTTCCCGCGTACAACGAGAAAGCTGTTTTCCGCACGCTCGAAAAGGTTTACCAAGTTGGGCGTAAGCTGGACCGTTTCATCGACGAGTTTGAGAAGCGATATTTCGTCGGCGGTGACCAAAATGACCGTCATTAAGCAGAAGAGTGTTTCGAGTGAACGGTATGCGAAGAACGTCCGTAAATACATCAACGGAAAAGATGCGCTTGTGCGTGGTGGCTGGAACATCGAATACAGCGATCGCTGGTTTTCGAAAATGGATAGAACCAGAAAGGTTTTCCATCACGACAAACCGTCGAGAGCCGGAGCCAAAAACGTAATCCTGCTTCATCAGATCCTCGCGTTCCTTCCGGAAGAATGCTCATGCAACGGGGGCAAGATGACTCCCGATGCATGTTTGGCCTACGCGGAGCAATGGCTTGCGAAGCACTATCCGCATCAACAAGTGATTCTCGCGCTGCATGAAGAAAGCGATAAGGCGGGAAAACGCTACGCAGTGCACATGGCGATCAACCGGACAAACCTTGACACCGGCAAGCGTTGCGACATCGGCGGTCGCAAGGGAAAGTACGAACGCGCTGCATGGGTTCGTGAAATGGACGAGGCCTGGAATCTCACTCAGCTCGAAAAGGGAAAGAAGAATTCGAAGATTCGCGATCGCCAGCCGCGCGACACAGAAAAGGAGATTATCGGTCGCGGTGAGTACAGTTATAAAAACAATCTGCGCGAGCTGATCCATATTGCGATCGACGAAGGTCGCGTAAAGAATATGGAGCAGTTCAAGAAATTACTTGCCTCATGGGGCGTAGACATTTTCATCAAGAACAATCGAGTCTATGCGACAGATCTCGATATCAAAGAGGCCGGCAATCCGAAGTGCACTTTCAACCTGACCCGTCTCGACGGGCGCTTCGCGTTGAAGTCGTTGCAGATGGCTTTCGAAAATAACGTGTTGGAAGCCGAGCGAGCCCTTCCATACGAGAAACGTTGTGAGATTTACATCAAGCGTCTCAAGAAAGCATACTCGGCGTGGGTCGAGCAGGCGAAGGCGAGCAAAGGCGTCGCCTACAATTCGTTTCCTAAATTCGTTGCCCCGAAGTGCGATGAAGATCTGCTCGAAGATCCGGCGGTTCGCGATGAGCTTCTTGCGCGTCGCGGTTACGCAAGGGAGATTCGCAATCGTTACGCCGGCGCCGTTCCCGATGCCGGCGACGACCGCGTTCGCGCCGCAGGCCAAGCGCATGGCGGAAGCTCCGCATCGCGGCAGATGGACGATCGCGTCGTCGATCGCGGTGACTACTCGCACGGCAACACGCCTCGCTAGTTTTGGAAATCCTATCGTCGGTGCCCTAGCGCACTGCTATTCAGTGCCGATTCTTTCATGCTCGCAATTCGGCGAGGGTGAGGAGTATGAATTGATCGGCGGGAGTCAGCCGCTCTGATAGAATCGTCCTTGCTGGCGGCAGCTCTCGTGCCGGGCAGAGTCTTCCATCCGATGGGAGGTGATGCCCATGACCGATTTCACTGAGTCCGTGAAGCTCCTGACCGCTATGGTCTCGCTCCTCACGGCCCTTGTCGGCCTTTCCAAGGCACTCAAGCAGGGTTCGAAGCCCAAAAAGAAAGGCCACCGTCGCTAAGACGATGACCCAACTTCGTTAAGCAACGGCTCTGCCCAGCTCTCTACAACTTGGGCTGCCGTCGGCACCATTTTACCCTCCTGACGAGGAATTCGTCCATATTTCAAAAATCAAATCCTGTTCGCGCGTGGGCCCTTGATTATCGACTTTATCCGAACACCTCCCACATTCATCCGCACATGTGCGGATGAATGTGGGAACCCGATACCCTGAGGGCCGGATCGGCCGGCCCCGGGAGATCGGAGGACGGCATGTCCGGAGAGAAGAAAAGGGGCTCCGCGAGGGCGGTCCCGAGGGCCTACGGAAGGCTCACGAGGCACGAGCGGGACACGGTCCAGAGGATGCTGGAGCGCAGGGCGTCGTGCAGGGAGATCGCGAGGGAGCTGGGCAGGTCGCCCTCGACGGTGAGCGCCGAGGTGGCGTCGCACAGGTTCGTGACGGCGCCGAAGGCCAGGCGCGGCGAGCGCGTGGACGCCTCCGCCGACCTGTCGGCGGCCTGCCCGCGCCTGGCGGCGTGGCCGCGATGCTGCAACGGCTGCGGCCGGTACCGCGCGATCGGCTGCAAGCGCCGCCCCCACGTCTTCTACGAGGCCCGGGCCGCGCAGCTGTGCGCCGACTCGGTCCTCGTCTCGTCCAGGCGCGGGATAGACGCCGACGAGCCCGCCGCGGCGGCCAGGCTGGAGGCGATAAGGGACTGCCTGCGCCGGGGGCTGTCGCCCGAGCAGATGGCGGCGCGCAACGGCGGCCCGGTGGACCTGTCGCCGTCGACCATCTACCGCTGGGTCTCGGCGGGCTACGACGGCATGACCAACATGGAGCTCAGGCGCAAGGTCGGCTACAGGCCGAGGAAGCGCGCCGCGGGCCGGGCGGCGACCCGCCACTCCGCCCGCAGGTCATATGCCGCGTTCCTCGCCCTCGGGGAGGACGCGTGCGCCGCGGCCTGGGAGATGGACACCGTCGAGGGCGCGCGGGAGGACTCCGCCTGCCTGCTCACGCTGCTGCACCGCCCCAGCAGGCTCCAGCTCGCGCTGCCGCTGGAGGAGAAGACCGCCGGGCGCGTCGCGGACGCCCTGGAGGGCGTCCGGGCGGTCCTCGGCGCCGACGGGACGCGCCGCGTGTTCCGCGCCGTCCTCACCGACAACGGCGCCGAGTTCTCCGACGAGGCGGCGATCGCGGACCTCGTCGGCGAGGGGCCGGGCGAGACGAGGCTGTTCTACTGCGACCCCGGGCGCAGCGACCAGAAGGGCGCCTGCGAGCGCAACCACGTCGAGATCAGGAAGCTGCTGCCCAAGGGCCGCGGCCTCAGGTTCGACCGGCTGGTCCCGGCGGACCTGGCGCTCGCGATGTCGCACGTGAACTCCGAGCCCCGCGGCGCGCTCGGCTTCGCGACGCCCGCCCGCGCCTTCCGGGCGATGCTGGGCGCCGACGCGGAGGCGCTGCTGGACGCCTACGGCGTGGGGGACGTGCCCCTCGACGGGCTCGACCTGACGCCGGGGCTCATCGGGCGGGCGCGCGCGGAAAGGGGCGATGCCCCGCTGCCCTAGCCCAAAAGGGAAAGCTGAACAGGCGGAACCGACCGTCCGGCTGAGTCTGGGAAGAGGTGCCGGGCGGCGGGCGGAGCATGGCCACCGGACCCATCGAAACACATCTCCACCGTTCCTTCAACTGGGAAAACGGCGCCCCCGGGCCCCGGGATGCCGCGGGGGCGTTCGGCTAGGTGCGGGAACGGCCTATTTGCTCAATGTGTTCGGCTGAGATCGGAAATCAACCGTTCGCGCGTGGGCGTAAACTTATATAGTTGGGCAAATCCGGCAGATTGGAGCTTGAAACATGAGGGATATGCACCTCATGTCGCTCATAAAACGTCTCCTGACCTCGAAGGAGAACGTTTTTTAGCGACAGAAGGAGACATAAATATGATCTGGTTTACCAGCGACACCCACTTCGGGCATGAGAACGTGCTGAAGTTCACCGACCGCCCGTGGGAGACGATTTGGCAGATGAACGACGCCATCGTCGACAGCATCAACGGTAGGGTTGCCGTGGACGACGAGCTCTACATCCTGGGGGATTTCTCATTCAAGATGACCGCCCAGGACGCCTACGGGCTGCGCAAGCGGATCGCCTGCAGGCGCATCCACCTCGTCCCGGGAAACCACGACAAGGACTGGACCCAGTCGGCGGTCGCGGGCGCCTTCACCGTGGAGCCGCCGATCTGCGTGCTCAAGATCGACGGGCAGAAGATCGTCCTGTGCCATTACCCCATGGCCGACTGGCAGGGCATGAGCCATGGATCGTGGCACCTCCACGGGCACATCCACAGCAGCGGCGGCGCGTACAACGAGTTCAACCGCAAGCAGGGCCTTCTGCGCTACGACGTCGGTTGCGATGCCAACGGTCACTCCCCGGTGAGCCTCGACGGGCTGAGGGAATGGTTCGCCGGAGTCGACGAGCCGTGCGGCCGGGTGAAATGGCCCTGGTGGGTCAACGAGACCGGCGACAGGCAGGTCGAGCGCGAGCTGGCGGCGTACAAGAGGGAAGAGGCGATCCGATGACGGTCTATGTGACGGGCGACATCCACGGTGGGCTCGACATGCAAAAGCTCCGCGACTGGGAGCTCGGCGATAGCCTTACCGGCGACGACTATCTCATCGTTGCCGGTGACTTTGGCTTTCCGTGGGGCTTCTCTGCCGAGGAATGCGCCGACATCGCCTGGCTGGAGTCGCGCCCCTACACGGTGCTGTTCGTCGACGGTAACCACGAGCGCTTCGACCACTGGGCGGAGCGCCCCATGGAGTTATGGCACGGCGGGCTGACGCAGCGCCTGTCGGACACCTCGCCCATTCGGCGCCTGACGCGCGGCGAGGTCTTCGAGCTCGACGGTTCGACAATCTTCACCATGGGCGGTGCCACGAGCGTGGACAGGGAATACCGCGTGCCGTATTCCAGCTGGTGGCCTCAGGAGCTCCCGGACGAGCGCGAATTCGATGCCGCGCGGGCAAGGCTCGACGAGGTCGGCTGGAAGGTCGACTGCGTCATCACCCATACCTGCTCGACGCGCATGCTCTCGCCGACGCTCTACCCGGACCCAGGCTGGGAACGCTCGGATGTGGACCGGCTGACCGGATTCCTCGACGAGCTCGAGGACCGCCTGGACTACAAGCGCTGGTATTACGGACATTTTCACCGAGACGGCAATCCGGACGAACGGCACGCGGTGCTGTATGACCGGATCGTGGGGCTCGGGGGCAAACTCATGCCGTGGGGTGCGTACTGATGACGGTCTATGTGACGGGCGACGTGCACGGCAGGGCCGAGTACGGGTCCAGCCGGTTTGCATTCAAAAATTGGCCGCTGGGCCGGACCCTGACGCGCGATGACGCGGTGGTCGTGGCCGGCGACTTCGGCTTTGTCTGGGATGGATCCAACGCCGAGAAATACTGGCTCGACTGGTTCGAGTCGAAGCCGTGGACCACGTGTTTCGTAGACGGCAACCATGAGAACCATCACGCCTTGGCTAATCTGCCGGTACGGGAGTGGAACGGCGGGCTCGTCCATGAGGTGCGACCGCGCGTGCTGCACCTGATGCGTGGAGAGGTGTTCGACATCGACGGGCTCACGGTCCTTGCCATGGGCGGTGCCGCGAGCAACGACAGGCAGTATCGCAAGGAGGGGAGGAGCTGGTGGCCCGAGGAGATGCCGAGCGAGAAAGAGACGGAACACTGCCGTTCCTCGCTCAATCGCGTGGGCTGGAAGGTCGACTACGTTGTGACTCACGAGGCTCCAGCTGCCCTTGCTGAGGGGCTGTGTCGCGAGCGCGGACGCGAGTATCGGGGCGACCGGCTGCAACGATTCCTGGGCGAGCTCGACGGGCGGCTCGGCTACCGAGCCTGGTTCTTCGGGCATTACCACGGCGACGAATGGCGCGACGACAGGCATCGCCTGGTCTACAAAGACATCGTGCCGATTGAGGATGCCGTGCTCGGTTCTAGAGACCTCCTAGAAGCGTTCTAGAAGGTCTCTAGAAATCAGCCGCCTGATAGGAGAAGCGCGGGGCTACTCGCCCTTCATCTGGGTCATGACCTCGACCTTGGCCTCGGCCACGGCCGCCCGCTGTTCGGTTGCAGCGAGGCGGTCCTTGAGGGCGGCGACCTCGGCCATCAGGTCGCGCTGGGCCAGGAGTGCGTCGTTCAACTCGGCTTGGGCTTTCAGCGCGGCGTCACGCTCGCCGCGCAGGCGCTCGATCTCATCGACCATGGCCACGGCCTCGGCATGGAGCTGGACGACCTGCCTGTCGAGCTCCCTGGCATCGGCGAGGTATCTGACGCTCGCGGCATGAAACTCGTTGTTCTCGAGCTCGAGGCTCGCGGTATCGAGTTCAAACTTCTCCTCGATAAAGGCGACCCGCTCATTGCAGTCGGCCTCAAGTCTTTCGTTCCGGTCTCTCGCCTCGACGAGCTTGCGGCTGAATTCGTCGAGCTGGGCCCTGAGCAACGCGTTCTCGGTTCTGAGGTCGCCCGTCTCGCGCAGCAGCTTCCCCCGCCACGTCGCCTCGATCCGCTCGGCGGCCTCATCGAGGACGGACTTCACGCCGTAGATCTCCCTGATTTTCTTCTCGTCTGCCATGGTGCGACACTCCAATCAACAACGGGCATGGCTCCGCCACGCCGTACGGCTGGGAACAAATACGCGGCCGCTGTTGATTTGTGTTCGCCCTGCGATCGGTGAGTTCTAAAAGGCGTCTCAAGTCATGCGTTCACGCAGGTTTTCGGTTGGAGAAATACCGCACGTTTTCATGGTAACACGTGCCTTAAAGAACGGGCGGCCATATCGATTCGTTGTAAATAGCGTCTACGACGTGTTGGTGGCAGGAGGTGAGGGCGTTAAAGATGTCGAGAATGATTGTGGGAGTATTTTAGATACAGGCATGAGAAAGGGTCGAATCGAAGTGTCTGGCCGGACGCCAATTGTCCGGGAACTGTTTCGGTTCGACCCTGCTTCATTTTACATCCGCGGCATGTTCTTGTGGGCATCCTGACGGTGACCGACTCTCACGACCTCGATAGTCGGTTTGTGGCTTAAAGTTTCGGAGGCTCCCAAGCGTTTTCAATCGCGGCGTGGTAGATTGCGGCGTAATTAAGCATCCAGCTGCCATCACCAACTTTTTGAATATACCCCTTATCCTTCAGAGAGGTATAGGCCCGGGATATCGTGTTCTTACTCAGGCGGTAGTGATCCTCAATCCATTTGCTTTTAGCGCAGAAGCCCATGGGCCGTTTGTTTTTGGAAGGTTTTCCAAACTTCCATACAAGGCCGAGGATGAGACGCTCGGCGGCAACGGTGGTGACGCAGCACGCCCACTCGGGCACTGAAATAAAAATAGCCTTATCCATTTTTCCCGTAATCTCTCGTTGCTCAGTAGCATCATCGCTAAATATGTCGGAAATCGACGGAAGCTCGCTCATGTTTACCACCTAATCAAGGTGGGCGGTACGACCTTCAAGCTGCTTGAAAAGCTCGTAGAACGAGCTTTCAAACATGTAATTAGAGCGATGGATCTGGATGAGCTTGCCGGACTCTCGCATAAACTTGCGCGCGGTGTTTTCGCTCCAGCCAGTGAGTTCGCGGATATCGTTAACGCGGAGCAACCGATCGCACTGAGCGGCACCAGTGGGGAAAGTCGGTGTGGACGCCTGAGTGCTAATCTTTGGAGTAGCCATGATGAGCTATCCTTTCAATGAGGGCCCTCCCTGTGCTTGTAAGACGTACCAGGTTCATAAGCACTTGGGGGGCCGGTTTCTATGACTACATGCGTAGCCATCTGACAGCTTTAGCATGTATTAAAACTCATTAGATGTCAATCAAATAAAGCATCTACCTGCGGAAACGGTATTATAGTACCGTAATATTATGAAATAAACGATGAATGAAAAACATGCTATTTCTCGCTTCTCTGTATATAGGCGTTGATGAAGGCTTCGTAGCCTTTAACTGCTTTTATTTCTGATTGTTGAACGAGGCTTGTATACGTTTTGAGCGTGATATTGGGGTCCGCGTGGCCAAGAATACCTTGCACGCTTCTAACGTCCGATCCGTTCGCCAGCATAAAAGTGCTTACACAATGCCTGAGCTGATGCGGGCAGATACCCTTATATAGTTTTCCGCCAGTCGAATTGTTCGGCTCATAGATTCCAAGATTGCAGCTAACTGCGAAATCGCGAAACCAATGGTTGAAGATGTAGTTTTTCATGTGACAGACAGTAGGGATCCCTTGCTCGACAGCAATATCGCTAATGATGGGAGTGCTGCCAGTCTGGGACAGCCCCAGAGAGGCCAGGAGCTCTTTTTGTATGGCTGACCATGATTGAAGACGTTCGGCCAAGGTTTCTCCAACGGGGATTTTGCGTTGGCTTTCTTGTGACTTGGGTGCCCTCAGTTCATGGTCGTTGGTGTACTGCCTGTCAATTTTCAAGGTTTTATTGGCAGGGTCCCAATCGCGCCATTCGAGGCCCAGCATCTCGCCTTTCCGCATACCCGTATACACTAGTACTAGTGTACCAACAGCTTCGGCGGTGAGCTCAATGTGTTGAAGACGTGTGCATAGGGTAGCTACTTGGTCGATTGTCAGTGATTCTCTTTTGTTGCGTGGTCTGCGAACATGAACGGTAGCGCAGGGGTTTCGGTCAATTATTCTCTTTGCGACTGCATTCGACAAAATCTGACGCAGTTTCGCATTGATTCGTACAAGCTCTGATGGTTTGTATTTTCCCGTACGACGAGCTTCGGCATATGTTTCTTCGATTAGATCGGGAGTTAGCCCCTCAATTGTCTGAAACGCACCGAATAGGTCTTCGATATGCCTGCAATCGTACGCTTCTCTTTCATAGCTCGTTGGCGCAAGCTCGGTGTCCCTATTTTCATGAAAGGCCCAGCAGTAGGACGCAAGCAAAGTGGGCTTTTTAGTTTTAGTGATCGTGCCAGAGGAGTTGATTTCAGCCAGCTTGGCCTGCATTGCAGCCTTAGCTTCTGTTTTAGTCTTGCAACGAACTGTATAAGTTGGGGATCGTTTGTAGCGCCCCGTCTTAGGGTCCTTGACTCCAAGGGAAAAATAATAGCGATAGGTGTTAGGTGATCTCTTGTCTTTCCAACACGTGCCTCTTCCGCTAATTAGTGGCTGTTCTGACATCTTTGCGCTCCGTTTCTTTGAATAGTTTTCAACAATTCATTGAGTGCAGTTTAGCTAAAGCTGTTAGTAATATGTTTGTAAAAGCGTAGGCGCAGCTACCGGAGGCAAAAGACACAAACTGCTATGTTTATCTGCGGTTATATGATGTTCAATGATGCTTGATGAATGGTAGGGGGTAGCATTAAATCATATCTCCTAAAGCGGGTGTCGACGGTTCAAATCCGCCCGGGGGCACCAGGGAATATGACGGCGTCGCGGGAGCGGCGCCGTTTCTGGTTTGCGGGGGCCGCCGGCGGATTCGGGCCGTCGACACCCGCGTCACCAATTGCGTCTAGAGCCCTCCGGTAGAGTGTCCAAGCCCTAAAGCCCAGTTGATGCTACGGGGTTTAGAGGCGGACTGAAGCAAGGGGAAGACATGTCCGCTCGGGGTGATAGACTAACGCTGTGGTAAATACAGGACAGTTTGACCGTTTTTCAACCAAGATAGGCGTCCCATGCAACTAAATGCAGCTGATATAGCGCAAAAGAGAATTGACCTCGGCCTCACCCAAAAGGAGTTCGCCGCCGCCCTTGGTATGGGCTCGTCTGGCGAACGCACCGTTCGGCGCTGGGAGTCTGGGGATACTAGTCCAACGGCGGCTGAATGCGCCTTTATCGCATCGCTCGATGCGGGGGCTCCATTTGACCAAGGGGAGCGCAGCGACGCGCCTTTTACCTTCTGCGATCTCTTCGCGGGCATCGGCGGTATACGAATGCCGTTCCAGGAGCTTGGCGGTAGGTGCGTCTTCTCTTGCGAGTGGGATAAGTTCGCCCAGAAAACCTACCGGATGAACTATGGAGAGACCCCGGCGGGCGACATCCGTCAGGTCGCATCAAACGATATACCGGACTTCGATGTCCTGCTCGCAGGCTTTCCTTGTCAGCCATTCTCCCTTGCAGGCGTTTCGAAGAAGCAATCTTTGGGGAGACCCACCGGCTTTGAGGATAAAACGCAGGGAACCCTCTTTTTCGAGGTCGCTCGCATCATACGCGACAAGCGCCCGAAGGCCTTCTTGCTTGAGAACGTTAAGAACCTTACGAGTCACGACGGCGGGAAGACCTTCAAGGTCATACGACAGACGCTTGAGGAGGACCTTGGATACCATATTTTCTGGAAAGTGCTTGATTCAAAAAACTGGACGTGCCAGCACAGGGAGCGCATCTACATCGTGGGGTTCAGGGAGGAAGTTCCCTTCTCGTGGGATGACCTTGAGGTGCCGGGACCGGGACATACGCTAGGGGAAATCCTCGAAGAGCAACCAAACGAACGCTACACCATTTCGGATAAGCTATGGGCCTATCTGCGCGCCTATCGCGAAAAGCATGAGGCGGCGGGCCACGGCTTTGGATACTCGATGGTCGGCCCAGAGGACACGACAAGGACGCTTTCCGCCCGGTACCACAAGGATGGCAGCGAGATTCTGGTCGGGCAGGAAGGAAAAAACCCTCGTAAACTCACTCCCCGCGAATGCGCGCGCCTGCAAGGATTTCCCGATGAGTTCATCATCCCGGTGTCGGATACTCAGGCATACAGGCAGTTCGGCAACTCCGTGACCGTGCCGGTCGTGCGCTCGGTCGCGAAGTTGATGATGGAGGTGTTCTAGGATGGACTATGGAGTACTTGGCGCGTATTTTGACGGTGCTGTCGCGAAAACCCTCGCGGGCGTTGACATCATGGGGGCCAATAAAAGCCACCAGCACGAATTCAACGGCGTGGGGCCTTTGCGCGCGCTTTTCGGAGACGATGACATAAAGGGGATGCGAACTACCTTCGCATATCTCGATGATGGTGCAGACCCTATATTCGACCATGGTTATACCACTTGGTACGACGCCCGCAGGAAGCATCCAACTAGAACTGAGTATAGGCTCTACTACAACGATAATGCTGCCATGGGCATGGCCCGTCCGGGCGACCTCATGGTTTTGGCCCTACACGAAGCCAAGGAGGTCGTAATCCTATTTGCCCGAGCGGGGAGTACGGCGGAATCTCAAGTTCGCTGGCTCTTCGCGCTCGACGGGGTTGGCGAGAAGGGTTTTACGCCCTCTGCTCGGGAGGATACGCGCATCACGTCGATCGCCGCAAGGATTTTGGAGTCCATCGGCATCGAAGTTAGCATGCCGATCGCAGCGGAGAACTTCCTCGACGGTATGATCGAGAAATTCGGCGAGTCCTTCCCCAAAGGGGCAGACTTCTCAGCCTACTCAGCTTCCACCCTTGGAAAGCTCGATTGGACGGGCGACCCGGATGGCTGCTTGGTCGCTTGTTACGAACGCGAAGAGATGCTGTTCCGCGTCTTCGAGCGGCATCTCTTGGAGCGCGACCTCGCGCCATACCTTGGCTCGGCGCTTGATGTTGATGGCGTGCTGCGCACCACTATGTCGGCCTTCCAGCGCCGCAAGTCCCGTGCGGGGACGGCGTTCGAGAATCAACTCTCGATGCTATTCGATGCTAGGGGCATACGCTACTCGGCGCAGAAATACACCGAGGGCAAATCAAAGCCGGATTTCATCTTTCCCTCTATTGACGATTACCACGACCCCAAGTTCCCTGTCGCTCGACTGACGATGCTCGGTGCCAAGACAACCATCAAGGAGCGTTGGCGTCAGGTGCTTGATGAGGCTGACAGAATCGAGGACAAGCATCTTGTAACACTTGAGCCCGCCGTAAGTGAGGATTACACACGAGCTATGGCTAAGGACAGGCTCAGCCTCGTTGTGCCCTCATCGCTGTTCGAAACCTACACGCCCGCGCAAAGGGAATGGCTCATGAGCGTCAACGACTTCTGCAGGCTGGTAGAAGCCCGACAGCACGAGTAGAACCACGAGACGTTTTTTAGAAATGAGGCCGGAGACCAGTTGAGTCTCCGGTCTTCTTTTTTCACTCGCAACAGATTCGTCGATCACGAGGTGGGATTTGTATTTGGACTGCGCAAACTCTTGGGCAAGGGTGCTTTTTCCAACGCGGCGGGCCCCCTCGAGCATGATGACTCGGGATCCATTGCTCGCTTTCCAATCGAGGAGTTTATTGTAGGCCGTACGTCTGAATACTGACATGATTGCCCAATCTAGCTGCTGTATACACGAAATGGGAAGTGTGGTTACCTGATTCAATACACGAAATGGGAAGTATATACAGGCCCTTTTCTACACGAAATGGGAAGTGCGGGTACCGCTGGAGCTTGTTGGGATAGATGGAGCGCATGTGTTGCGTCGCTCAGGTATGCTCATATGTGCCTAGAGTTTCACATGCCGAGAAAGGTTGATGGCTGCCATATCCACATACCAAAACACGGAGCGCTCAGCGCCGTCGACACCCGCGTCACCAATTTCCCCGCGGGGGGGGGAGTTTTCGAATCCGCCCGGGGGCACCAGGGAATATGACGGCGTCGCGTGAGCGGCGCCGTTTTTGGTTAGTGGGGGCCGACGGCAGATTCGGGCCGTCGACGCTCGCGTCACCAATCGCGTCATTCGAATCGGCGCTGGGAATTCAGTGCTTTTCCTCATGCAAGTATCTTCCATCTTGCGTCGCCGTCAGCCGTGAGCGGTCGATTTTTACCGATAAACGGCAAATTAATTCAGAAAAAATCAGGTAATTTCAAGAATGGTCAAACTTGATTAACAGCAAAACCACAAGGTAGATGGCTTTATACGGTGAAAAACTCTGACACAATGAGAAAAAGAGTGAAAAATACTGATTGAAAATGAACTTATGTGGCAGTAATCTACATGTCACAGGGTAAGCCCCGGCGCGCAGGCGGCGGCCCTTATCGAATTACGGATATAGATCAGGTGCTCGAACGGGCAGAAACGATCAAGGACGAAGGTAAAGGACGTAGAAGCATGAAGCTTGCAACTCGTATCAACTCCTATTTTCGCGATGGCGACAAGAATCTTGATCGCGTGTTCGCGGAGTTCCAGAGCGTGGGCCTCACGCACGTCGACCTCAACTACCCCGAGCACTGCACAGGTGTCACGGCTGAGGACATGGCCGCCAAGCTCGCAGCTCACGACCTGCAGCTGAACGGCTGCGCGCTGCGCTTCCGCAACGCCTTCCTCAACGGTGACCTGGGCAATGCCGATGATGCCCTTGCCGCGGAAGCCCTTGAGCTCTGCTACGAGGCGTGCGACTACTGCCGCACTGCCGGTGGCAACACGGTGACCATCTGGCTCGGCCACGACGGCTTTGACTACAGCTTCCAGATCGCCTACGCTCGCGTCTTCGACCAGCTCGTAGCCGCATTCCAGAAGGTTTGCGACTACGCGCCCGACCTCAAGATCTCGATTGAGTACAAACCCTACGAGGAGCGCGCGTACGCGTTCATCGACTCCATGGGTATGACCGGCATGATTCTCAACGCTGCAGACCGCCCGAACCTGGGCGTCACGCTGGATTACTGCCACATGCTCATGAAGCACGAGAACCCTGCCATGGCCGCCGACCTGTTCGGCCGCGAGGGCAAGCTCTACGGCATTCACCTAAACGACGGCAACGGTCGCTTCGACGATGGCCTTATGATTGGTACGTCCACGCCGGTGAAGACCCTCGAGTTCCTCTACTACGTGAAGAAGCACGGTTACGACAGCGCAATCTACTTCGACACGTTCCCGGTCATCGAGCCCGCTGCCGGCGAGGCTGCACAGAACGACCAGATGATCCATCTGCTCAACGACGCCATCGAGGCCGTAAGCATGGAGAAGATCCAATCCGTTATCGATGCAAACGACGCGATTAAGGCAGCCGAGCTTGTCCGCGAGCTCTTCTGCGCAATGGGGAGGTAACCAATGAAACGCGACTGGAACGCGATGGCTCAGGGGATTCTGGACGCCGTCGGTGGTCCCGAGAACATCTCGGGCATGACGCACTGCGCGACGCGCCTGCGCCTCAATCTCAAAGACGACGCGGCTTGCGACGACGCTGCGGTCAAGGAAGTCGAAGGCGTTGTGAACACGCTGAACAAGGCCGGTCAGTACCAGGTTCTCATCGGCACTGAGGTCCCGAAGCTGTACGAGAAGTTTGAGCCGCTGGTCAAGGGTTCGGGCGTGGAAATCTCCGCTGCTACCAAGGACGAGGGCGAGAGCATCGTCAGCCAAGTCTTCTCCGCGATCTCCGGCATCTTTGCCCCGCTGCTGCCCGCCATGGCCGGCTCCGGTATCCTGCGCGGCTTCGTTATCCTGGCCGCCCAGCTCGGCATCATCGCTGAGGGCACGGGTACCTACACCATCCTGTACACCCTGGCCATGAGCGTGTTCTACTTCCTGCCCGTGCTGCTCGGCTTCTCCGCCGGCAAGCGCTTCGGCGCGAGCCCGTACCTGTCGGCGCTGCTCGGCGCGTGCCTGCTCTACCCGGACTTCATCGCCCTCATGGGCGACGCGGGCAACGGCGCCATGACGGACTTCTTCGGCATCCCCGTGGTTCTCATGAACTACAACTCCACGGTTATCCCTGCCATCTTGTCTGTCTGGGTCTACTCGTACCTGTACAAGTGGCTCGATGAGCACGTTTCCGAGATGCTCAAGCTCGTCGTGCTGCCCGCCATCTCCCTGATCGTTATGGTTCCGCTCACCATGCTCGTCATCGGTCCCCTGGGCGTCTACGCTGGTGAGGCCATCGCCTTCGTGGTCAACTGGCTGATCGAGCGCAGCTCCGTGTTCGCCGGCGTGCTGGTTGGCGGCGGCTGGTCCGTGCTGGTGTCCATGGGCATCCACTGGGCCGTGAACCCCATCATGATCAACAACATCGCTCAGAACGGCTTCGACTACATCTGCCCCTTCACCTTCGCCTGCAACTTCGCCGTTATCGGCTGCGCCTTCGGCGTGTTCCTCAAGGCCCGCGACCAGAAGCTCAAGAGCTTCGCGATGACCGGTGTCGTATCGATCGCCCTGTCCGCCATCATCGAGCCCACGCTGTTCGGTATGCTCGTGAAGAACAAGAAGGTCTGGCTTGCGCAGATCATCGGCGGTGCCGTCGGCGGCGCGTTCCTCGGTATCATGAAGGTCGTCACCACTGCGTTCACCTTCGGTTCCGTCACTACGTTCCCGGCTTTCGTGAGTTCCGACCCCATGAACTTCGCTTGGGCTATGGTCGGCATGCTCATTTCCGCCGTCGTGGCCGGTGTTCTTGCCTTCGCCTTCACCGGCAAGGAGGATCAGCTCGCCTAAGAGCCCCGGATGCGCCGCCTCTCCTAGGGTCGTTCTCTTCGCTTGAAGAGCGTCGCGCTTACGCGAGGTGTGTCAACCTCGTTCAAATTGTGAACGAGAGGGTAGGTCAATCGATTAAGCGGTCGTCATCGCAACAGGTGGCGGCCGCTATTCTGCTTGTGCGTTACACTTTTCGAAAAGAAATGAACGAGCGTGAAGCAGAGTGGTTTGGAGAGGTTCCCAATATGATTCCGTATGAGCGCCAGGAGCGAATTGTAGAGTGCCTGCAGAAGTCGGGCCTCGCGAGGATTTCCGAGCTGCAGGAGGAGCTGCCGGGCGTCTCTATTTCGACGCTACGTCGCGACCTCAAGGAGCTGGAGGCGCTTGGCAAGGTTGAGCATCTTTCGGGCGGCGCGGTGAGGCTCCTCTCGGCTGTCCACGAGGTGAGTATCTCGACGCGTTCGGGCCTACACGGGAGTGAGAAGGAACAGATTGCCCAAGTCGCCTTGCGTTTTGTTGAGGACGGGGACACGCTCTACTTGGACTCGGGTTCCACCTGCACGGCGCTGCTGCGTCTGCTGCTCGACCGCGACGTGACAATTTACACGACGGATGCCTCGGCGTGCCTGATTAAGAGCGAGACGCGCGCCCAGCTCATCGTGGTGGGTGGCGAGTTCAACTATGTGAACTCCTCGTTCTGCGGTTCTATGACCGAATCGATCCTGCGCGATCTGTACTTCGATAAGGCGTTTATCGGGACCAACGCGATTGACGAGGACCGCGGCGTCATGACGCCCTCCTACGTTGAGGCGGCGAAGAAGCGCATCGTGCGCGAGAATTCGAATAAGGCGTACGTGCTGTGCGACAGCTCGAAGTTCCATCAGTTCTCGAATGTTCGCGCGTTTGGGTTCGATGGTGTGTCGATTATCGCGGAGTCCTATGACGAGAAGATCGCCCAGTGCGCGCGCCTGATCACGCCTGGAGCGTAG
The DNA here is from genome assembly GCA_937950325.1 of uncultured Collinsella sp. GTDB lineage: Bacteria > Actinomycetota > Coriobacteriia > Coriobacteriales > Coriobacteriaceae > Collinsella. Next base: position 22,263 of record CALFDJ010000006.1, on the reverse strand, counting down.
GGGGTCCGGGCTCAGGTCTGCGGATTGCGGCCCCTGGCTGCTGCTGTCCGCGTAGCGGGATTTCTTCCTAGGGAATACGACAGCGTTTCGTGGTGCGGGCTCCTGCATGATACCAGCTAGATAGGCAAATATGGCAACGTTGTGAATCTGGAAAAGCCTGCAGGTTAACAACGTGGTTAAACGATTAATCAGCCAGACTGTAGATAAAGGTTAAACGATTAATTACCACCGAGTAGATAATCACCGAGCAGATAAGGAGTTCACTATGCTGCTCTGCCCCAGTCTCATGTGCGCCGACTACGGCAATCTGCGTGCGACCGTCGAGGATCTCGACGCCGCCGGCATCGACATCTTCCATTGCGACGTGATGGACGGCAGTTTCGTTCCCAATTTCGCCATGGGTCTCGAAGACATCAAGGCCGTGCGAGCTGCCACCAACAAGCTCGTCGACGTGCACCTTATGGTCGAGAATCCTGCCAGCAAGGTTGAACTTTTCGCCTCCGCCGGCGCGGACATCATCTATATCCATCCGGAGTCCGAGCGTTACGTGGTCAAGACACTCGCCGCGATTAAGTCCCTCGGCAAGAGCGCCGGTATCGCCGTGAACCCCGACACCTCTATCTCCGAGATCGAGGAGATGTTGAACCTCTGCGATTACGTGATGGTCATGACGGTGAATCCGGGTTTTGCCGGTCAGAGCTTTATCGAGTTCACGAACGACAAGGTGCGTCGCCTTGCCGCGCTGAAGGAGCGCTTTGGCTTCAAGCTCATGATCGACGGCGCCTGCTCGCCCGAGCGCGTGCGCGACCTGTCCGCCATTGGCGCGGACGGATTTATCCTGGGCACCAGTGCGCTGTTTGGCAAGGACGCTGGTTACGAGGAGTGTCTGCGCCGTTTGCGCGCCGGCGAGGTGTATTAGAAGCGGAACGGCGAATTAGGACGGATTGAGCGCGCGGCATGCGCGAATGGTTCTTATGGAAAGGGGTCTCTTGTGAAGATCGGTATTGGAAACGACCACGTCGCAGTCGAGTACAAGGAAGCCATCACGGCGTATATCCAGGAGAAGTACGGCTACGAAGTCGTGAACTTCGGTACGGACAGCACCGAGCGCTTTGACTATCCCATCGCGGGTGAGGCCGTGGCGGACGCTGTCATGTCCGGCGAGGTTGATCGCGGTATCGTTATCTGCGGTACGGGTGTGGGCATCTCGCTTGCCGCCAACAAGGTGCGCGGTATCCGTTGCTGCACCTGCTCTGAGCCGTATTCCGCTCGCCTGTCGCGCGAGCACAACAACACCAACATGCTCGCATTTGGTGCTCGTGTGGTAGGCATCGAGCTGGCCAAAATGATTGTCGACGCCTGGCTCACCGGCGAGTTCGAGGGCGGCCGTCACCAGCGACGCATCGATATGATTCGCCAGATCGAGGCTCGTCAGCTCGTACGTGCGGAGGAAGCACGCGGCTGGTAGCGGAAAAGCCCGTCACCCGTGTGGTGGCGGGCTTTTTGCATGTCGCGCGTGGGATAGAGCACATGCGAGAGAAAAACGCGGCTATTCGCTGCCCGCTGTCTAGCTGCTCGCGCGTTGCACGAGCTTAACGGGGACAAGCGTCTCCATCTCGGGCTCTTCGCCGCGCAGCAGGGCGAGCAGGGCCTGACATCCCTCGTGCGCGAGGCGCTCGGGGAAGCGGCGGATGGTGCTGATTTGCGGCGTCGGAAGCTGCGCGTAAACGGAATCGTCGAAGCCGATGAGACGGACGTCTTCGGGTACGCGCTTGCCGGCGGCAACGAGCGCACGCAGCGCGCCCACGGCTGCGTGGTCGCTATGGGCGAAGACGCCGTCGACGGGGTAGCCCGTGGAGAGGAAGTCGGTCACGAGCTCTTCCGACTCGATGATGCTCGGCTGCTTACCCGAGACAAACAGCTGGTAGTCGCGGCGTAGCGGCATTCCGTGCGCGGCGAGTGCCCGCTCGTAGCCCATCTGGCGCTCGTTGCCGGGGTAGTTGGCGGTAAAACTCGAGATGCTCAGGATGTCCTTGCAGCCGCGCTCGATGAGGTGCTCGGTCGCCATGTAGCCACCGCCGATGTTGTCGGAGCCCACGTGTGGGAAACCGAGGTCGTTTTCGGGCGCACGGTCGATGCAGACCACGGGGATTCCGTGGGGGACGAACTCGCCGTCGAGCCTGCGCAGGCCGGAGATACAGATGATACCGTCGGCCTGCTTGCTTGCCAGCGTGCGGAAGTAGTCACGCTCGCGGGCGGGGTCATTGGCGCTGTTGCAAACAAAGACCGAGTAGTCCTCGGTTGCCAGCTCGCGCTCCACATGCAGGGCGATCTTGGAAAAGAAGTCGTTGGAGATGTCCGGCACGATCATGCCGATGGTCCGGGACTGGGCCATACGGAGGCTCTTCGCCGCCATGTTCGTGACGTAGCCGTATTCCTTTAGGGCGGCTTCCACGCGTTTGCGGGTGTCTTCGGAAAAACGGCCGCTGCCGTTGATGACGTGGGAGACCGTGGCGACGGATACGCCGGCCGCGACGGCAATCTGGCGCATGGATGGGCGCTTGCCTGGTGTGGGCATGGGGCCTCCTGCTGCTTTCGGGTGGTTAACAGATTAACCGAGATTGTAGCGCATGCGCGATGCCGTAATGGGTCGCTTCGAAGTCGTTTTGTCGCGCTCGGTCTGCACCTTGGATAAGAAGGAGTTCGTCGAGCACTCCGATCCGGAGCGCACGCGCGCCAACATCCCGCTGTTCCAGCAGGGCATCATGATACAGCAGCTCAACTCCGAGAAGCTCGTGGTCGAGACCATGGTGAAGTTCTGCGGCTAGTAATTACTGCATTACATATTCTGTTGTCACCTGGGAGGCTTGTTTTTGCGGGCCTCTTTGTGTTGCTATGGAGCCCTGGCCTGTCGATAAACAAAGCGCCCGCTTGCCGGGGAGCAAGCGGGCGCTTCTGAGCGAATATGTTTGCGGCCATAGCCGCTGCAGGTGATGGGTTGTCGACTAGTTAGTCGTCGTGCCGGAATCGTCACCCGAGGTGGAGCCAGAAAGTGCGACCGTCAGCGTGATCGTGCTGTCGGTGGACTGCTTGCCGGTGGGGGAGACGCCCGTAACGGTGGCATCCTCGTTACCGCTCACGGGATTGCCGTTCTGGTCACAGAAGCCGATGTTATAGAAACCGGCGTTGTTGAGCGCGGTAACGGCGGCGGAAATGCTCTTGCCGTACAGGTTGCCCGGGACGGTGGCCTTGCCGGACTTCTTGGCGATGACGACGGTAATCGTGGCGCCGGGCTTCTGCTTGCCGCTGGGGTTCCAGCTGATCACGGTGCCCTCGGTAACAGAGTCGTTCTCCTGGTAGCTCACGTCGACGCCAAAACCTGCCATATCGAGGGCGTTGCGCGCCTGGGCCTCGGTCATGTCGGTCAGGTCGGGGACGGACGTGGTATCCGGGCCGCTCGAGACCTTGTACGAGATGGTCGTGCCCTTCGCGACTTCCTTACCGGCTTCGGTGCCCTGCTCAAAGACCTGGCCCTCATCGGCCTCGTTGGCCTCCTCGGAGGCGTTGCCCTTCAGGCCAACGCTTGCCAGCGCGGCTTCTGCCTGGTCCTTGGTCAGGCCGACAAGCTTGGGAACCTCAACCTTCTCAGAGGGCTTGGGGCCCTTGGAGATTACCAGGTTCACCTTAGTGCCCTTGGCCTTCTTGGTGTTGCCGTTGGGCGTCTGCTCGGCGACCTTGCCCTCGTCGACATCGTCGTTGTAGCTTTGGTCGATGGTGCCGACCTCGAGGCCGGCTTCCTTGATCAGCTCGACGGCAGTCTGCTGGTCCTTGCCCAGTACGTCGGGCACGGCGACCTGCTCGCCGCCAAAGAGTCCTGTGGCAAAGGCCACCACGATGCCGATGACGGCAACCGCTGCCACCACGGCGGCGATGATCTTGTTCTTGTTGGATTTGGGCTCTTCGACCTCGTAGGAGCCGGTGGAGCCCGAAACCGAGCTACGGGCGGTATTCTGGCCGCTCACGCCCGAGACAGGACGCACCATGGCGCGCGTCTGATCGGAAAGCTCACGAGTCTTGGTGGCGCCCAACTCACCGGGGGCACCGATGATGCGCGTGGGCTCCGAGACGTTGACGGCACGGCCCGACAGGTAGCTGTTGAGCACCTGACGCAGCTCGTCGGCGGTCTGGAAGCGGTTTGCGGGGTCCTTCTCCATGCACTTGAGGATGATGCGCTCAAGGTCGGCGTCGACACCGGAGTTGATCTGGCTCGGCGGAATAGGCAACTCGTTGACCTGCTTGAGTGCGACCGAGATAGCGTCGTCACCGTCAAAGGGAACGCGGCCGGTGGCGCATTCATACATTACGACGCCCAGCGAGTAGATATCCGAGGTGGGGCCGAGGTCCTGACCACGGGTCTGCTCGGGGCTGACGTAGTGGGCGGTTCCCAGCACGTTGTTGTCTTGCGTGAGGTGGCTGTTCTTGGCGCGCGCAATGCCAAAGTCCATCACCTTGATGTTGCCGTCGGGCAGCACCATGATGTTCTGCGGCTTAATGTCGCGGTGGATGATCTCGTGCTTGTGGGCGACCGAAAGCGCGGAGCTGATCTGCGAGCCGATCTGGGCGACCTTCTTGGGGTCGAGGGCGCCGTGGCTCTTGATGCCGCTCTTAAGGTCGGTGCCGCGCAGGTACTCCATGACGATGTAATAGGTGTCGCCGTCCTTGCCCCAATCGTAGACGCCCACGATATAGGGGGAGGAGAGACCGGCTGCTGCCTGGGCCTCCTGCTTAAAGCGTGCGGCGAAGGTCGCGTCGCCAGCATACTGCGGCAGCATGATCTTGACGGCTACCGTGCGGTCGAGAACCTGGTCCTGTGCACGGTAGACGGTCGCCATGCCGCCTGTTCCCACCTTATCCTTGAGGAGGTATCTTCCCCCGAGGACCCTCTGTTCCATTCCTGCTCCTAACATAACTATTCGCTCAACGATGTGTGTAGTACCTATGATGTGGCCGCTGGGGCCGTGTGGCGCGTTGCCGCTAACTCTTCGGCCGCGGCGCGCCTCGGGTGTCCGATTCGATCATGGGCATCACGCTCCCTGTGCGGCAAGCGCCGCGGTCAGGACGATGCCGGCGATCTTGGCGGCCTTGACGTCATGCTTGTCGTAATCCTCTAAGGCCACCGAGATGGCGACCGTGGGTGAATCGTAAGGTGCAAAGCCAACGAACATCGAGTTGACGTTGGTGCCGCCAGTCTCGGCCGAGCCGGTCTTGCCGGCGACCTTGACGCCTGGGATCTGGGCATCGGTGCCGGTGCCGGACTGGACGACGGCAAGCATGGCCTGCTTGACCTGGTCGGCCGTGGCGGAGCTGACGGCCTGACCCAGCGAGCGGGACTGCGTGGTCTTGACTACGGTTCCGTCCGGGGCGAGTACCTGGGCTACAAAGTACGGGTCCATGACCACGCCGCTGTTAGCGATGGCGGCGGCAATCACGGCGTTTTGCATGACGGTGGTCTGCGGGCCGGGCGTGTGGTCCATGCCGACAGGCTGGCCGGCGCCGGCCCAGGCGGTCTCCCACTCGGTCATGAGCGACGGGTCGGCCATGATGGAGGCCGCGGAGGTCAGGTCCTGGCCGAGCTTTTGGCCGTAGCCAAAGGCGTTGGCAAACTGCACGAGCGTGTTTGCGCCAACTTCGTTTGCCACCTGGCCAAAGACGACGTTGGAGGACACGGCAAAGGCCTGCTGCAGGCTGATGGTGCCGTAGCTCTCGTTGGCAGAGTTGGTGACCGGTGCGTTGCCGATGTCCATGGAGCCGGGCGCTTGGTAGGTGCTGGTAAGGCTGGCGGTACCGGTCTCGAGTGCCGCGGAAAGCGTAACGACCTTAAACGTTGAGCCCGGCGTGTACAGCGCGTCCATGGCGCGATTGTACATGGAGCCGTCCTCGCCGCCGCCCGTCTGCAGCAGGGCATCGATGTTGGTGTTGTCGTAGGTGGGCGAGCTGGCACATGCGAGCACCGCGCCGGTACGCGGGTCGATGACCACTACAGCGCCCTTAAAGCCCTTGAGCGCCTGCTCGGCAGCCGTCTGGATGCGCGAGTCGATGGTGAGCTTGGCGGTGTTGCCCGGCTGGGTCTGGCCCGCGAGCGACGCGATGGCGTTGTTCCAGCTGGAGTAATCCTTAGAGCCGGTGAGCGTGTCGTTCATGACGCTCTCGATGGCGGTGGTGCCATACTGCTGGCTCACATAGCCAACCACGTGCGCTGCCAGGTTACCGTTGGGGTAGGAGCGTACGTAGGTGCCGTCCTCCTGCTGCAGCGACTCGGCCAGCGTCACGCCGTCGGACGTGATGATGGAACCGCGCTGGATGTACTTGGAGCGGGCGATGGTGTGGTTGTTGGTCGGCATGTCCTGATAGTCCTTGGCCTTGATGACCTGGACATAGGTGAGGTTGCCGATAAGGATGGCGAACAGCGCCGTAAAGGCGAGCACCGCACGGGTTAGACGGTTGGCGAGCGCAACGCGGCCGAGCACACCGGATTCAGGCGTGTCGAGCAGGCGACGGCGCATGCGTGAGCCGACGGAATGGCTGCCGCTGCCGTAGGAAGACGAGGTGGCAAAGCGCGTGCCCGTCGGGGCGGCGGCAGATGCGACCTGATCATCGGTGATGGCGGCCATGGTGCCGGTGCCGGTAAGCTCGGCCTCGCGTCCGGTCGCCTCGTCACCGGCGCGCAGCAGGAGCGCGACGATGATAAAGCTCGCCAGCAGAGAGGAGCCGCCCTGGCTCATAAAGGGCAGGGTGACGCCGGTCAGCGGGATCAGGCGGGTTACGCCGCCAACGATCAAGAAGGCCTGGAAGCTGATGGCGGCCGTAAGGCCTGTGGCACTAAAGGCGGCGAGGTCGGATTTAGCGCGGGCAGCCGTGGTGAGGCCGCGAACGGCAAAGAGCATAAACAGGATGAGCACGGCGCCGCCGCCCAAAAGGCCCATCTCCTCGCCGATAGCCGAGAAGATAAAGTCGGACTCGACGACAGGGATGTTGTTGGCCATGCCGTTGCCGATGCCAACACCGACCAGACCGCCATCGGCAAGCGAGAAGAGCGACTGGACGATCTGGTAGCCCTGGCCCTGGGCGTCCTTAAACGGATCGAGCCAAACCTGGAAACGCACCTGAACGTGAGACAGGAACTTGTAGGCGCCCACGGCTCCAACAGCTAAGAGCGCAAGGCCGATAACGACATACGAAAAGCGCCCCGTGGCAACGTAGAGCATCAGCAAGAAGATGGTGTAGAACAGCACGGCCGAACCCAGGTCGCGTTCGAAGACGACGACGAGCAGGCACACACCCCACACGGCAAACAGCGGCAGCAGCAGTCGCAGGCGAGGGATCTTAAAGCCCAGAATCTTGCGGTTGGAGATGGAGAGCAGCTCGCGGTTCTCGGCCAGGTAGCCGGCCAGGAACAGGACGATAAAGACCTTGGCGAACTCGCCGGGCTGGATGGTAAAGCCCGCGATGCGAATCCACAGCTTGGAGCCCGAGATCGTGGTGCCGATAAAGATAGGCAGCATCAGCAGAATGATGCCGATGATGCCAAAGGTGTACTTGTAGCGCATGACCACGTCGAGGTTTTTGACTAGTGCAAGCGTTCCCACCATGAGCGCCACCGAGACAAACAGGATGATGAGCTGTGAGATGGCGAGAGCGGGGGCGAGACGCGTCACGAACGTGATGCCGATGCCCGAAAGTATAAATACGATGGGCAGGATGGCGGGGTCGGCACCGGGCGCCAAGATGCGCACGGCAATGTGGGCCGCGGCAAAGGCGGCAAAGAGGCCGATCGGTACGGCGAGCGTCTCAAAGGAGATGGCAGCGCCCGCGGTGAGGACGTACATCGCATACAGCAGGATGACGGGGAACGCCGAGGCGATGAGCAAGAGCAGCTCGGTGTTGCGGCGACTCATAAGCGGCACTCCCTTTCTAATTCTTATCGGAGGCTTCGGCCTCGGCGGACTGTTCGGCGGTTTTCTCGGAATCTGACTCGGAGGTGGATTCCTGATCGGTGTTGTTGCGAATCGTTTGCGCGTCAATCACCTGACGGGTCTGCTCCTCGTCAATCTGATGGCGGTACTTGGAAATGGTGTCCTGCGCATCGTCGACACTCGTTTGCGGAATGCCTGCCTTCAGGCGGTTTTGCGTGTCTTCGGGCAGGTCGGACAGCTTGATGCTGGTTTCGCTCTCGAGCCAGTGGAGCTCGACCCCGAGCGTCTTGCCGGGCAGGCCGCGCCAGACGGCGACATTGCCCTGGTAGGTACCCAGGTAGTACGAGCCGGTGACACCCGTGTAGGCCCAGATGCCAGCTGCCAGCACAAAGACGAGGGCCAGGATGGCGGCGATAGTAACGTTGCGGCGACGCATGCGTTGCGCCTCGCGCATGACGCCATCGTCAACCAGGTCAACGACTACTACGGTCACGTTGTCGTGGCCGCCGGCGGCAAGCGCCGCGTCCACTAGGTTGTCGACGCAGATTTGCGCGGTTGAGGACTGCGTGGCGATGTTCTCGATATCGCTATCGGGAATCATGCTCGAGAGGCCGTCGGAGCACAGGATCAGACGGTCGCCTTCCTCGATATGCAGAGTGAAGTGGTCGGCATACATGGCGGGGTCCGAGCCCAGTGCGCGGGTGATGACCGAACGGTTGGGGTGGACGCGAGCCTCGTCTGCCGTGATCTCGCCGGCGTCCACGAGCTCCTCCACGTAGGAGTGGTCGCGGGTCACGCGGATGAGCGTGCCCTCGTGGAGCAGATAGGCGCGAGAGTCGCCCACGTGGGCGATGGCGAGCGTGTCGTTTTCGATGTAGGCGCAGGTGGCTGTGCAGCCCATGCCGGGCTTGCCCAGGCCGTTCAGGGCCGCCTCGATTACGGCGGCGTTGGCTGCCTCGACGGCTGCGGCCAGGCGTGCTGCGTCGGCGGACTGTGGGGCCGTCTTGGCAATAGTCTCGACGGCGATGGAAGAGGCTACCTCGCCGGCAGCGTGACCACCCATGCCGTCGCATACGCAAAAGAGCGGCGACTGCACCAGGTAGGAATCCTCATTGTGCGGGCGCACGCAGCCAACGTCGGAGCGGGCGCCCCACATAAGTTGCGTGGTGGTGCCGGCATCATAGGTCGAGTCGGTCTCGATGCGCTCCTCGGTCAGGGGCTCAAAGCTCATGGTCGAGCCGGGGTCTTTGAGCTTGGCCTCAACGGCGGCAACGTCGATTTCGGCGGTGTCACCGGGAGAGACGGTGTCGGTCACGGCGTTTGATTCGGAATCACCGGTGTCCGGGGAGTCGGGCTCCTCGGACACGCGGGCGGTCGACTCGTCGTCTTGCGGGCTGACGTCTATAGGCTCGGGCGCCGGCGTAGACGTGGGCGCAACCTCGGATGCCGGGGCTATGGGAAACGCCGGCGCGGCGGGCTCGGGTGCCGCAAACACCGCAGCGCTCTCGTTGATTGCCGCGGCGACGGGCTCTGCAAAGTGAGCCGGCGCCGGGGTTGCTTCGGGCGCTGTGGGCTGTTCCGCAGCATGTGCGCCGATGGGCGCTGCTGCGGCATCCTCTTCGCCCCCGTTATCGGCGAGATCCGAAATATCATGCGTTACATGCGAAAGAGGCAGGGAGAACACGGTGTCCTCGGGCTCCACGGTCGCAGGGCGCGCCGGAGCGGCATGGGCCGGCGCAGCTGTGGCGGCAGCCGGTGTCTCGGTCATAGTTGCGGACTTGTTCTCCTCGTCGATCATCGACGGTTCACCTTCATGACCACGTCGCCAATCTGGACTTCGTCGCCCTCGCGCAGCGTTGCGGGCTCCACGAGCTGGCGGCCGTTGACGAGCGTGCCGTTAAGCGAGTTGAGGTCCTCGATGATGAGCGCCGGGCCCTGCAGCGAAAAGCGCGCATGCGAGGCCGAGACGAACGGTTCGTTGATGCAGATGTCCGAAGATGGCGAGCGACCGACGATGACGGGGCCGAGCATGTCTACGTGGATGCCGCGGATACCGCGCGGACCCTTGTCCACATCAATCGTCCAGATAGCCGAGTCGCGGCGCTGCCCGCGCACAAGTCCCACGCCGGTCTTCATGACGGCGAACAGGAAGATATAGAGCAGGGCGACCAGGACGATGCGGCCTGCAAAAAGGACGATATCGATGTTCATAAGCGACTATCCCCTAAATTCAAAGGTGCTCAGGCCAAACGTCAGCAGATCGCCGTTGCGCAGCGGGCAGCGCGTAATGCGGCGGTTGTTGACGAGCGTGCCGTTGGTGGAATTGAGGTCCTCGATCGACCAATCCGAGCCCGTAAAGGTGAGCTGGGCGTGGCGGCGCGACACGTTGGGGTCGCGCAGGGCAATGTCGGAAACTGAGCGCTCGCGACCGATGGTTACCTGTGCGGAGGTGATGCTATGGCTCTCGCCGCTCACGACGTCGACGAGCTGGGCGAGCGGGCGCTGCGGGGCGCGAGTGCTCGCCATGTTGGAGGCGATGCCGGCTGCGGCGCCTAGGCCCACGGCGGCACCGGTCGCGGCGGCTCCGCCCATGCCGGCAAGCGCGTCGCGCGAGACGGTCTGCGGCACCGGGATGGGTGCTGCGGCGGGGTCGGGGACGCTAGGCGCGAAGGGGTCTGCCACGGCAAGCGGGTCGGGAGCGGCGGCGCGAGGCGTCGGCTGCTGCTGGGGCATGGCGGCGGGGCGCTGCTGCTGCGGGGCAGCAAACTGCTGCTGGCCGGCGCGCGGGGCGCTGGCGGCACGGCTTGCCGCGGAGTTGTTCTGGCCCAGGCCGTTTTGATAGGCGCGCTCTTCTTCGTACAGGCGGCCGAGCGTGGGGGCATCGACGTTCTCGGCAAAGACCGAGAACTTGCCGGCGCGCAGCTGCGGATCGATCATAAAGCGCACGAGGGGCTCGCCGACAAAGACATAGCGGCGCTTTTCGGCCTGCGCCTTCACAAACTCGCGGACCTCGCGCGAAAGCTCGGGGTAGAACGGGGCGAGCATGGGATCGTCGTCGGCGGCGATAAGGATGGTATAGAGTGCCGGCGCCGTGTTGACGCCGTTGATCACCAGAGTCTGATCCTCCATGTCGCGAGCGGCCTGCTTGGCAAGCTTCTTAAAGGAGAACGGGGCACGGGTGGCACCGAAGATGCCGGCCACGTGGTCCTCGAAGATGTTCAGGAAGTTCACGAAAGATCACTCTCCGTATAGGTTCTTTGGTATCCGAGCAAATATAGGCATATCCCAACGATTATAGAGGATAGGGTTCCCGCAACCGCCGCCTTGGCGACGACCGCGGCTGCAAGGCTGGCAATTTCCATATGGTGTGCAAGACAGGACGCCGCTGCGCAGCCGATGCCGGTGACAGCGATGGCGGCGATTGCGGCAAGGTTTGAGCCCTGATTGGCACGCTTGGCATGGGCATTGAGCAGCGCAGATGACGCCGCGGCAGTTGCCGCGACCAGCACAAAGGCAGCCCAAAGGAGCGGGTCTCCCAGCGCTGCGGCAACGTTACCGAGCCCCAGTACGCCTCCGGCTGAAAGCGCGACCGTGGCCAGACGGGCAAAAAGCGCGCCCATGCCCGTTGCCGCGGCGGCGCTTGCCGGGCCGAGCCAAAATGACGCGACGCCGGCGGCGACCCCAGCTGCCAGGAAGGTATTGCCGGTCAGACAGCCAAGCGCGAGTGCACAGGTGAGTGCGGCGCTCGCGGCAGCCTCGGTGCGACCCCAGGCGATCCACCAACCGGACATGGCGGCGGCAAAGATCACCGCGACGGGCAACATCGACAGGATGCCCTGCGCCTGCATGGTGGCGTTGGCCATGAGCACCAAAAAGCCCACAGCCGAGATGGCCGAGCCAATCTGGGGGGCCAGGCCAGCCGCCGCTCCGATTGCGATAGCCGCAATGACCAGGCCGGGAAGCGCCGCGACCCCGGCCGTTTGCATCAGCAAAAAGCTAAAGGTGCCGCACGTTAGCGCCGAGATAATGTGCATGGTGTAGTCGCGCGCATGGCTCCAGCGCGTGCCTGCCCAGCCGAGTGCGGGGTCGACCTCGATGGCGTCGTCCTCGTAGTGCGACGGCTCGATACCGTCGAGCTCCTGCTCGTCATCCGAAAGCTCGCCAACCATTTGCTCCAGGCTGCGACGGCCCTCGCGCACGCTGCCCAGACCGGCAAGGAGCTGGTCGCAAAATGCCTCGATGCTGTTGGGGCGGTTCTGCGGCATGGGGGAGAGCGCGCTCATGAGCGCGCTCTCGGCTCCCGGGGGAAAGTGTGGTATCAGCTCGCTGGGATAGGTGGCGCCGCCGATGATGCGGTCGAGCGAGTCGGCGGGCGTGGCCGCCATAAAGGGAGCGCTACCGCACAGGCCCTCGTAGATCACACAGGCGAGGGCGAAGACATCGGCGCGCTCGTCGACCGTGCCGGTCTCGATATCGAGCTGCTCGGGCGGCATGTAGCCGATGGTGCCGCCGCGCGAGCCGCCAAAGCCACCGGCGGACGACAGTCGCGCCATGCCAAAGTCGGTGAGCTTTACATTGCCCGAGTGGTCGATGAGCACGTTGGCGGGCTTTATGTCCAGATGAAGCACGCCGTTTGCATGGGCAAAGGTGAGTGCCTGGCCCAGGGCATCGGCAATGGCCGCGGCCTCGTCAAAGGTAAGTGAGTGGCCGTCCACGCGGTGCAAAAACTCGGCCAGCGACATGCCATCGACATATTCCATAACCAGGTAGGCATAGGCTGTGTCGTGCGTAAAGTCGATGACCTGCACGATATTGGGATGTTGAAGCATGGCGGCAGTGTGCGCCTCGCGCAGGACATCCATGATGTCGCTGGCGGGCATGCCGGCACCGTTGATAAGGGGGATGCGTTTAATGGCGACGCGGCGGCGCAGGTGCGTGTCGCGGCAGATCTCGATGGAGCCGAAACCGCCGGTCGCAAGTGTCTCGAGCGGCTGGTACCGCTTGAGCAGCTCGCGAGAGCTGGTGCCCTCCAAGGGAACGTCCGGCGAGAACCGGGCGGTATGTTGCGAGAAAAGCGGCATGGCCAACCCTCGTGCGTTTAAAGTTCGTTTGCGAGTGGCGGGCGCGGAGCCGAGCCGTTCGCGGTGGCATAGATGCTGCTAGTGTAGCACGCTCGGGTGCATGGGGAGGATAGCGGGATGCGAGGCTGCCTGTCTGGCTTGGCCTTAGCGCTTCTTCTTGTTCTTCTTCTGCTTGCGCTTGGTCTCCTGGGGCTTGTCGCCCTGCTTGGCCTCGGCGGCGGCCTTCTCGGCCTTCATTTTCTTCTTCTTGGTCTCGATGCGGAGTTTTTTGTTGATGCGCGCCTTAAGGAAGGGACCGAACTGCTCGGCATCGCCGCGGACAAAGGTGTCCTTAGGGATCGTCACGCCCTGGTCGGCGAACATGGCCACAAAGATGCGCTCGCCGTCGAGCACGTGGTCGAGCTTTTCAAACGGGAAGAACTGTGACTTGCCGCTCTTGCCCCAAACCATCAGGCCGTCCTCGTTGGCGGCGACGCGGCGATAGCGGCCACCCATGGACTCGTCGGCCTCAACGGCGTCGATAAAGTCGCGGGCGAGGGTGTGGTGCAGGTTTTTGCTCCACCAGGCCAAAAAGGCGCCGAACACGATCAGGACGACGCCAAACTTGATCCAGTTGCCGCCGGCCACCAGCATGCCGATGCCGATGAGCGCGGCAATTGCCGCGGCGACATACAGCGAGCCGCGACGCCTGGGCGAGGCGACCAGGCGGGCGAAGTCGGTGACCAGGTCGTTTTCGTACTGGTACTCGTTGAGGTACAGGATGCCGTCGTCGGCTGCGGCCTGCTCCTCGAGCGCGACCTCGACCTGGTCGGCTGCTTCGGAGGGGACGAGGTTGCTCTCTGCGTCTGCCATGCTCTTTGGACTCCTATCGCGGCGGGCTCGCCGTACGGGTATTATGGAATGCAGTATGCCGTGCGACCGCATGGCCGCCGCGGCAACAAGACTCAGTATACCCGGGGGAGCACCCATGGAATCGTTGTACCGAAAGTATCGCCCGCTCACCTTTGACTCCGTGGTGGGCCAGCAGCATATCGTCTCGACGCTCGAGCACGCCATCACCGAGGGGCGCCTGTCCCACGCGTACCTATTCTGCGGACCGCGCGGCACGGGCAAGACCACCATGGCGCGCATTCTGGCCAAGGCGCTGCTGTGCCGCAATGCCGAGGCGGCGCGCGCCGAGGGTGCAAGCGGCTGCATGCCCGACGGTACTTGCGAGGAGTGCGAGCTCATCGCCGAGGGCAACCACCCGGATGTCTACGAGCTCGATGCCGCAAGCCGTACTGGCGTGGACAACGTGCGCGAGGAGATCATCAACTCCGTCAACTTTGCCCCGGTGCGCGGCAAGTACAAGATTTATATCATCGACGAGGTCCACATGCTCACGACGGCGGCGTTCAACGCGCTGCTCAAGACGCTTGAGGAGCCGCCGGCACACGTGATCTTTGTGCTGTGCACCACCGACCCGCAAAAGATTCTGGAGACCATCCTCTCGCGCTGCCAGCGCTTCGATTTCCATCGTATCGGCAACGAGGATATTGAGCATCGCCTGGCATACGTGTGCGAGCAGGAGGGCTTCGATTACGACGACGAGGCGCTGGCTATCGTGGCACGCCATGCCAAGGGCGGCATGCGCGACGCGTTGTCCACGCTGGAGCAGCTGAGCGTTTTTGGCAACGGCGCCGTGCATGCGGACGATGCCCGCTCGCTTTTGGGCGAGGTTTCGGACCAGATCCTGGGCGAGTTTGCCCGCGCCATTGCCGATCGCGATGTTGCCGAGCTCTATGGACTGATCCGTGCGCAGGTCGAGGAAGGAAACGACCTGCTGGAGCTGACGCGCGACCTGGTGGCGCATGTGCGTGACGTGTACGTTGCCTGCGTTGCCGGTGCCCGTGCCGAGCTGTTTGAGGGCGGTGCCGAGCAGGCCGAGGCGCTTGCTGCCGAGGCCGCTGCCTTTGGCGAGCATCCTGCCGACCGCCTGGCCCGTGTGCTGACGGTGCTCGACGATGCCGCACTGGAGATGAGGGGCGCGAGCGACGTGCGCCTGGTGCTCGAGATCGCCTGCACGCGCCTGGCACGTCCCGAGGCCGATTTAACGATTGAGGCATTGGCCGAGCGCGTGGCACGTCTGGAGGCCATGGTTGCCAACGGCGCCGTGCCGGCGAGCGTGGCCGCTGCTCAGGCCGCCGCGCCTGCAGCATCCGTACCCGCTGCTGCCCAACAGCCGACGCTCATTTCGGGCGCCCGTGCTGCCGCTCCGGCGGCATCCGCTGCCCCCGCTGCTACGTCCGCGCATCAGGGTGGCATGCCTTGGGACCGCGGCGCTGCTGTTCCGGCTGCCCAGCCTGCTCCCCGTTCTGCGTCCGTGTCAGCTTCCAAGTCTGCAGCGCCTGCACCTCAGCCTGCGCCGACTTCGACGCCTCAGCCCGTTGCTGCCCCCGCGCCTGCCACCGCTCCGGCACCTAAGCCCCAGTCCAACAATGCCGCCCAGGTTGCCGCCGCCGGTGCTGCCGAGACGCCCGCGGTCGAGGATGCCGGAGAGCTGCAGCGCAAATGGGCCGAGGTCGTCGAGCGTGTCAAGGCGCGTCAGGCTTCCTACGCAGGGCTTTTGCTCAACGCCCGCGCCACGGCCGACGACGGCTCCAAGCTCACCGTCTCGTTCCCCGCGGGCTCGACCTTTGCCATCAAGATGCTCGGTCGCGCCGATACGCAATCGGTGGTCCTGCCGACGGTCTGCGCAGTCTTCGGTCGTCGTACCGTCGACTATGTCTTGGATGGGGGTGGCACGCCGGCTCCTCAACATGAGGAGCATTCTCCATCTGCACGGGCTGCGGCATCTGCGGACCCGCAACCCGTGTCCTCGGCGGCCCCTGCATCCTCGAGCGCCAGCGCGCCGCAGCGGCAAGCGACACCGGTAGCGGCGTCGACCCCGTCGGCGCCTAAGCCCGCGGCGCCCAAACCGGCTGCTCCGACACCCGTGTCCAAGCCCGCCTCGCCCGCGCCCAAGTCGTCTGACCTAGGCAAAGCCCCCTGGCTACGCTCCGACAACCCCGCCGGCGCTCCTGCCACGGGTAAGCTCCCGACCGAGCCCGCACCCCGTGCGCCCGAGCGCTCGGCTGCCCCCAAGGCTCAGTCTGTCGCGCAGTCCGCGCCGTGGGAATCCGAGCAGGTGCCCTACGACGACGCCATGGTCGGCGGCTTTGCCGGCGATGCGAGCGGGGACGATCTGCCTCCGTTCGACGTGCCGGGTGCGGCGTCCGCGCCCAAGTCCGCTGCAACTGCCCCCAAAGAGGAGGGCGCTCCTGCAGCTCCCTGGGAGTCCAACCCCGGTGCGGGCAGCCCCTTCGGCCATCAGGGTGCAGCCCCGAGCATCCCGCAGACCGAGGACGAGGCCAAAGCTCTCATCCGCAGCGTCTTCGGCCAGTCCACCATCTTCAAGCCGGTGGAGTAGCTGTACGGGCGGGTATACTGCTCAAGAAGAGATCTCTTTGTCCGGGCGCATCTGTATTTCGGACATGTGTAGTGTGGTGCCGCGTATATCGCATTCGAGCAGACAGGTGCGTGACGGTCGCCCTAGGATGCTGAGGTCGATACGATACGTCGCATGGCTGTCCGTGTACTTGACTTGCTCGGCGTTGAGGGTTGCTCCGATTGTCAAGAAAGCGCCTAGTTCGGCATCGACAATCTTGGAGTCCTTTATCTTGACCTTGAACTCTTGGTAGAGGGACGGGCTGTTGTAGTAAATGGTTCGAGTTCCGTCGGTGCACTCATCGGTCGCTTCCCATTTGACGATGGGCTGGTCCGAACTGGCTATCAGCAGTTCTGCTCCAAAGGCTATGGCATGGGTGATGACAACCAGCAATGCCCAGCCGACAAAGAGATAGAGAACCAAATACGCAACGGGGTGTTTTGAGCGGATGTTTTGGAGCGCGTTGGGGGCATTCATGGGGCACCTCCAAATTACTATCTATGGCAATCAAATTATACCCTGCCGCCATGTGCGCCGCCTCGAGCAGCGGTTCGGCATTTAGCTATTTAGTGGCGCACATGAAATGCCGGATTCGGCTCCACTAGATTGAGTGTGCGATATTATGCAACCTTGCATAATTCGACCTTGCATAATCTTTGAGTGCGGTTTGTATTGGAGGACATGTATATCGACTGAGGTAACACGTCCGCCCCGCTCTCTCGCCGCGCGCCGTGGTACGATTTTTGAGTTTGAAAGTCCCGCCGTGCTCCGGCTGCCCTTGCAGCTCGGCGTGCGGCCGCACGTAAAGGAGCCATCATGGCCGGTATGAACATGCAGCAGATGATGAAGCAGGCTCGCAAGATGCAGGAGCAGCTTGCCGCCGCGCAGGAGAACCTCAAGTCCCAGACCGTCGACGCCTCTGCCGGCGGCGGCATGGTCAAGGTGACCGTTAACGGCGAGATGGAGCTCGTCAACCTCACCATCGATCCCGATGCGCTCGATCCCGAGGACGTCGATATGCTGCAGGATATGATCATGGCTGCCGTCAACGAGGCCGTCCGCGGCGTCAACGAGCTCGCCAACAAGCAGATGGGCGCCATCACCGGCGGCCTCAACATCCCGGGCATGCCGTTCTAAGACACGCATATATATGAGTGCCAACCACAGTCTGCAAAAACTGCTCGATGAGCTGGGCCGTCTGCCGGGCATTGGTCCCAAGTCGGCCCAGCGCATCGCCTATTACCTGTTGGAGGCCGACGCCGAGGAGGCGCGCCGCCTGGCCGAGGCCATCCTGGAGGTCAAGCAGGAGGTCCACTTTTGCAGCCGCTGCTTTAACTACGCCACGGCCGACGAGTGCTCCATCTGCCAGGACCCGATGCGCGATACCACTCGCATTTGTGTGGTGGGCGAGCCGCGCGATGTCCAGGCGATCGAGCGCACGGGCAGCTACCACGGCCTCTACCACGTATTGGGCGGCGTGATCAGTCCCATGGACAAGATTGGCCCCGAGCAGCTGCACATTCGAGAGCTGCTGGCACGCTTGGGCCACGAGGATATCCATGAGGTCATCATTGCCACCAACCCCAATATTGAGGGCGAGACCACGGCGAGCTACCTGGCCCGCACTATCAAGCCGTTGGGCGTCGAGGTGTCGCGTCTGGCAAGCGGCCTTCCCGTGGGCGGCGACCTGGAGTATGCCGACGAGCTTACGCTTGGCCGCGCCATCGAGGCCCGTCGCGCGATTTAGGTGGCGAGCCTGCTCCTGCCGTATGTTTTCCTCGCGACGCACGGGGTAGTCATAATTTCCCTGTGCGACTGTAAGTTTGTTGTGCAACAAAGATGCTTTGTATCCGCTTATCGCATGGATGCTTCCACTCGCATCCTTAATTTGCTCATTCGTTGCGCAACCTTTTGGGTTCGCTGATACACTCAAATATGGATTCGAATGAATGCGCCGCTCCCGAGCGGCGTGTTTTTGTTGGAGGAGAACGCATGCGGCCCGGTGGCACTCAGACAAAGCGCGGCGCCGCGGTGCGCATGCGATGCCGACTGGGCTTGGCTCCGCGGGCGTACGCACTGCTATCGTGCTCGTTGGTGCTGGTCATAGCTGGCGTTTCTGCCTATGGCATGACCGTGCCGTCCATGATACAGGCGCATGCCGCACGCGAACCGCGCGTGGGGCATGAGGTCAAAAGTGATCTGGGCACCACGACTGGATATGCTTGGGCAAGTGTGGTCGGGCATATTGTGTTTGGCACCGACGATGCGGACGGCGCCGAGGTCCCGGACAACGAAGTCACGCTTGCCAATGGCAAAACCATCGTGCTCACCAACACCAAGATCATCGATCGGTTGTCCAACAATAGCGTGGCGGCAACGGTGAATAAGGTCGAGCAGCAGAAGGGGCAGGACGCCCAGCAGACAGGCAAGCCCGGTAGCTCGGATTCATCGAGTTCGGGCGGCGGCTCTGGGTCGGGTTCCTCTACCGGAGGGTCTGGAAACGGCGGCTCGACGGGCGGCAACACTGACAACGATGCAAACTCCGGTGGCCTTTCCGCTGCTGAAGAAGAGAGCATTCACAGTTGGCTTGTGACCAAGTACAACATGCTCGACGGCTATGTTTCTCGTGCCAATGACGTGGTCTCGACCTATAACTCTACGGGAGATCCCAGACCGTGCGACAGCCTGGTCGGGGAGATGTTTGTCATTCGAGCCGAGTTCGGTCGTCAGACATTCTCGCCCCGGTCAAAGTGGTATCAGCAGTATGCCAATCTGTGGGGCTGTTACACCAACCTATGTCAATGGGTCGGCCATTACGGCGATGATGACGTCGCGCTCGGTAACTTCAACAATAACGTGGCGGCGCTTGCCCTATGATGACCGATCTTGCATCCACCACACCACAATCGCTCGGTCGCGATCCCATGGTCGGCCTGCGCCTGGCGCGTGTCGACGGGTTTGAGCCGGCCATTGCGCTCGGTCAGGACGAACTGCCTGCCTATCTGCGTCGTTTTACGATGCTGTTTGCCGACGATGCCACCATGCGCCGTGGCGGTATCGGCCGCGTGACGCGTGCCGTCAACGCCCAAGGCGAGGCCGTGGCGCTCAAGCAGCTCATCTTGCCGGCGCGCGATGAGTTCGACGACGATGCCGCTCACGAGGCGCTGGTCGCCAAGTTCAAGGCAGCGTTTCGCGAGGAATACGAATGCCATCGTGCCCTTTCGGGCCTTAAGGGCTTTCCCCGCCTCTATGGCTGGGGCGAGGTCGACGGTGTGCCTGCAATTGTCATGGAATGGGTCGAGGGCGAGACGCTTGCCCGCTTGCGTTCGCGACTCTCCGTGGATGATGCCGGACGCCTGTCGCCGCTTGTGGCGGCGCGTCTGGGTCGCGACCTGTTCGATCTGCTCTGCCGTATGAGTCTGGTGGGTGAGGGCTTTGTCCATCGCGATATCTCGCCCGCTAATATTATGGTGCGTACGGCGCGTCTACCGCTTGACCGACAGCTTGCCGAGGGCACCTTTGACCTGTGCCTGATCGACTTTGGCTCGTCGCTGGCGCTTGAGCCTGCGTCGGCCGTGGCCGGTACCGGCGGCAAGGCATCCTTTACCGAGCGCTATGCCACGCTGCGTCGCGCGACGGTTGCCTATGCCCCGCCCGAGATGCTCACCGACGATATTCCCGACCTGCGCGCTTTGCGTATGTCGCCGGCGATTGACGTCTATGCCGCGGCAAGCACGGTTTACGAGCTCATTGCCGGCGTCGTGCCATACGAAGCCGCGCCGAGCACTTCGGGCACCTCGGGTTCGCGCAAAAAGACGCGCGACATTGCCAGCCCCTACCGTCTCAAGATGGACACACGGCCCGACTATCCCATTGGTGCCCATGCGCCCGGTTGTGATTTGACTCAGCTGCGTCGTCGTGAGCCCGATGTGGCGCTCGCCGCGGCCGAGCAGGCCCAGCAGCTAGGGCTTGAGCCGGATTCCGAAGAGCTACGCGATGCGCTGGCGTTTGTCGATGCCCAGCTGTTCGACGTGGTGATGGCCTGTCTGTCCAGCCATCAAAAAGATCGTCCCGAGCCGGCGGCGGTCGAGGCGGCGCTCTCGGCGTTTTGTGACCACTATGCGCAAAATGTCGGTCGTTCGCTCCGCGGCGAGCCGCTCACGCCGTGCCCCATGGATGCGTCCGGCCGCGCGGTTCGTCGCGCGCTGATGGTTGGCGCGACGGTCGTCTGTGGCGTGGTTTGGGCTGTGGTCGTGGTTTCGGCCGCGCTGCTGGCGTCGGGCGCTCGCGTGACGGCGACATTGGGATCGCTCGTGTGGTCTGGGTCGCTACCGGGTATTATTGCCGCACTGGCGTTGGCGCTGCCAGGCATAGCCGGCGTTGCCACGGGGGCACTTGCGCGCAATCGGCGCTCGGGGTTCCTGCAGGGTGTGCTTGCGCTTTCTGCCTGCGAGGTTCCGGTGCTGGTCGTGGCTGCATGTAGCGTGTTTTCCCAACGCGCCGTGATGGGCGGCCTTGTTGCCGCTCTGGTTGCAACCTATACGCTTACGTGGTTTTTGCTTGCGGTGGGCTTTGCCTTTGAACTTCCCGTTTCGGCACCGCGACGCGCAAAAGCCCAGATGGCGACTCCGCTTGCCGGTGGAGCCGCAGCTGCCCGTACTTTTGGCGGACCTGTCGAAGTATCGTCCGATTCTATTTCTACGACCAAGGAGGCCTAGGTCATGGCATCTCAAGTTGAGCTCACCCCATGCGGGGCCATGTTTGACATCTTTAAGCGCGCGGCGCATCTGAGCCATATCGAGCTGTGCGGCTTGGTGCTTTCGTCCCGTCCGCTCGCCGACGGCCGCAGCCCGCAGAGCCGGGCCGCCGATCGCTCTTGGGTTTCCCGCTTTATCGTTCGCGCGCCGGTCGGCACGCTTCAGCAGCGCTACTTTGCCGAATACGGTACCTCGGCTGCGCGTATTATGTCGCAACTGGCCCTGCGCCAGCGCAATCCCATGGACTCCACGGCTGTGATCAATATGGTGTGCGGTCCTGCAGGTGAACCGATGGTACGCGCGCTCGAAGAGTGCCACCAGGACACGAATCTCTATCGCAACGCGCTCGATCGCCTGTCCCAGGCGGCGGAACTCATGCCCGCCGAGCGCGCCGAGGCCGTGCTGGTGCTGTTTGTCGCCGTCGGTTGTTCGGCGGATGTGCGGTCCTCGGTGAACTATTCCATCGACTACGCACACGCGACCTGTGGCGGAGGCACATCCACGCCGCGTTCGCTTGGCATGTCGCTGGCTGCGGGCGAACGCGAACCCGCCCCGGCGCACCCCTTGGGCTTGCTGCGCGTGCAAAACAGTTTTGTCGTGAGCGCCCCGCGCTGGATTCAGCCGAGTGAGCAGGGTGTTGAGATTGGCGCGCTGGCCACTGGTGAGGGCGATATTACCGACGTCGGCGACGATGTCTCGGCCCGCCATGCCCATATCTGGTGCGATGCTCAAAATATCTGGCACGTCGAGGACTTGTCGTCCACCAACGGAACCGTGGTGGTAAACGGGGCCACGCGCGTCTGCATTCAGGTCGAGCCCGGCCGTTCCGCCCAACTCAATCCCGGCGACGAGCTCAAGCTCGGCGAATCCACTACCTACGCCATCCTCTTCGGTGCCCTCTAGCCAGTCCTGCCAAATTAGCCGGCAGTTAGGTGTTCCTATAGTTTTGTCAACCGTCGGGGCTACTCCCGGTAGGGCACCCGGTC
>CALFDJ010000005.1 GCA_937950325.1 uncultured Collinsella sp. | reverse complement strand
GGTGCCCTACCGGGAGTAGCCCCGACGGTTGACAAAACTATAGGAACACCCAATGGCTATGTCACGGATGCGTCAGCGTTTGGTATGCCTGCAATGTGCAGCGCATAAATTCGATGCCGCAGGGCGATGCTGATGCTATAGTTACTGCGGTTAATGAGGGTCAAGAGAAAGGTTACAGGTGAAATCCAAACCTCGACCATACAGTCGATGACCCCATGCAGGTGCTTTTTGCGCATGCACGGGGTGTAAGCGTCGAGCGGCGTGCCGCCCGCGCATGCGTATACATATCCAGAAGCCCCCGGACGCCGCACATGCGGCCGCGTCCGGAGGAATAATGATGGGGAGCACCATTGAATTATCTGAGTGAGATGCTCAAATTGCCGGTCTTGGACGTCGACGGCGAAAAGCTCGGCGTGGTCAACGATTTTGGTATTGCTACCGGCGAAGTTTTTCCGCACGTGACGTCGCTCGCGTTCCGCGGACCCGGCAAGACGCCGTTTATGATCAGCTGGCGCAAATGGGTCGACCGTATCGACGAGACGGGTGTACACCTTAAGACGTCGGCCACCGAAATCCGTTTTTCGTACCTGCAGCCGACCGAACTCTTGCTTGCCCGCGACGTGCTCAACAAGCAGATTGTCGACACGCAGGGCATGAAGGTCGTGCGCGTAAACGACATCAAGTTTTCCATGTCGGGCGAAAACCAGCTGCGCCTGCTGGGCGCCGAGGTTGGTGCTCGCGGTCTGCTACGCGCCATCAGCCCCGCGCTCGAGCATATCGTCGAAGGCTTTATGAAGCACCTGGGCAAGCCGCTCAGTGAGGACATCATCGCTTGGTCCTACATGGACCTGCTCGACCGCTCGACCAAGAACATTCAACTCTCGGTGTCGCACAAGACGCTCGGCGAGCTGCACCCTGCCGACATCGCCGACATTATCGAGCAGCTCGACCCGCGCCTACGTGCGCAGGTGTTCGCGCAGCTCGATACGGCACAGGCCGCCGAGGCCATCTCGGAGTTCGATGACGACGAGCTCATGACCGAGATGCTCGAGGGCCTGTCCGATACCGACGCATCGTCGATGCTGGCCATGATGGACCCGGACGACGCTGCCGACCTGATCGACGAGCTCGATTATGAGAAGGCTGAGAAGCTCCTGCGCCTGATGGGCGTCAAGGAGGAGAAGGCGATTCGTAATCTGTTGGGCTACGAGGACAACACCGCCGGCCGCATCATGACCTCGGAGTTTGTCTCGCTGCCCGCCACGGCGACGGTCGGTGATGCCATCGAGGCGATTCGCAAACTCGACGAGGACTTTGAGAGTGTCTATTACGTCTATACCGAGGATCCGAGCGGCATGCTGACCGGCGTGCTTTCGCTGCGCACGCTGATTGTAGCCGACCGCGACGCCACGCTGGGTCAGCTGGCCTATCGCGACCTGGTCTATGTGTCGCCTGACGAGGACCAGGAAGACGTGACGGACGAGATGACCAAGTACGACCTGGTTGCCATCCCTGTCTGCGACGAGAACCGTCATATCCTGGGTATCGTAACCTTCGACGACGCCATGGACGTTATCGCCGAGGAGCATCAGGAGGACCTGCAGATCGCCGGTGTCGGCTCGGGCGATAGCGCGTCGGACGACTCGACGAACGTGCTCAGCTGGTTCGTGCATCGCCAGTACTGGGTTGTTGTATGGGGCATCGCGTCGTGCATCATGGCAACGGTGCTGGGGACGGCGCTCGGCTCCGCGCATCTGGTGGTGTTCCCCATGTGCGCCATGCCACTCGTGCTGTTGGCGGCCTCGCGCATGGTGTCGTTCGTCAAGAACTACTTCCTCGAGTACGACGGCCACGACGACGAGCCCAAGCCGTATCTGGGGTTCTTCTTCCAGAGCACGGGCATGGGCCTGATTCTGTCACTCGTGACCTACCTGTGCGCCCAGCTGGTGCGCACCGCTGCGTTCCCCGATGCGCCCATGTTTGAGGAGCAACTCTTTACCGGGTGCTTTAATATCGCTGCCATCATTTGCCTAGTTGGCAACATGAGCGCCGTGATTTACCTGATGGTGCTGTTCTGGCGTGACGAGCATGACCTCAACACGTCGGGCACCGCCATGAACGTTATTGCCGTCATGATCTCGTGCGTAGCGTACTGCGCCGCTGCGGTGTTGCTCACCATGTCGGTCATGGGTTAGGTGGTCGCGTGCAAAATACCAAGCAAAAGTCGGGCACCAAGCAAAAGTTGACCATCGCGGCCATCTTTGGCGCTATGGGTCCCGGTCTGCTGGCGGCGCTTTCGGGCAATGACGCCGGCGGCATTGCAACGTATTCCAGCGCGGGCGCCAGCTATGGCTACAAGATGCTCTGGATGCTTCCCGTCATGACTGTGCTGCTCATCGTGACGCAGGAGACCGCGGCACGCTGCGGCTGCGTCACGGGCAAGGGCCTGGCATCGCTCATTCGCGAGCGCTTTGGCGTGCGCAAGAGTGTACTTGCTATGGCGGCGCTGTTGATCGCCAACACAGCCGTGACCATTTCGGAGTTTGCGGGTATTGCGAGCGGCCTCGCCCTCTTTGGCGTGCCGGCGAGCATCTCGGTGCCGTTGGTGGCGCTGCTGGTGTGGATGCTTACCATGTCGGGCAGTTTCCAGCGCATCGAGAAGATTCTGCTGCTGGTGAGCTGCGTGTTCGTGACCTATATTGTCGCCGCGTTTATGGCTGGCCCCAACTGGGGTGAGGTCGCGGTCGACCTGGTCGTGCCTAACATTCAAAATGACCCCAGCTACGTGTCGCTCGTGGTCGCGACGATTGGTACCACCATCGCGCCGTGGATGATTTTCTTGGCGCAGAACAACGTGGTCGATAAGAACGCGGGCGAGGACGATATCGTGCTGCAGCGCATCGACACCGTGAGCGGCTCGCTTGCCGCCGATGTCATTGCCGGCTTTATTATCATCACGACCGGTACGGTGTTGTTCCCGGCGGGTATTCAGATTAGCGATGCCGCCGATGCCGCCCGCGCGCTGGAGCCTATTGCGGGTCAGTGGTCCACGGTGCTGTTTGCCTCGGGCCTGGTCGCGGCGAGCTTCTTGGCCGCCTGCGTGCTGCCGGGCGTCACGTCGAGCGCTATCTGCGAGGCATTTGGCTGGGAGCGCGGTGCCGACCGCAGCTGGGACGAGGCCCCGGTCTATCGCGGCATCATTACGGCCATCATTGGCATCTCTGCCGTGCTGGTGCTTATGCCCGGCGTCGATCTGTTCCAGATTATGATGACCTCGCAGGTCATCAATGGCGTGCTGCTGCCTGTGGTTCTGGTGTTCCAGGTGGTTATCGCCGCCGACCGTCACATTATGGGCGCCAACCGCAACGGCCGCGTGTGGAACGTGCTCACTTGGGCGACTATCGCCGTGATTACGGTGCTCACGGCCGTCATGTTTGTCCTGCAGGCGATGGGTTACAGCGCTTAGCGCCTCTTTTGGACTCCAAACAGGCCGCAGCGATGGGCTACGGCCTGTTTTTGTCTGCTATAGGGTGTTAGTTATATGGCAGTGGGCAATAAATGCCAAATATGAGTACTGTTGCTAAGTGAATAGCATTTACATTCAAGAAGATAATAAACATAACCTATAGTATGTTCATTAAAATTGGCTCCAATACGCCTTAAACCAGTCAGGTTGGCTGTCTTAGGGGGTTGTAGGGTTCGCTCGGACGTCATTTTGGGTGGTTTTGCCTGCTACTAAAATGGTAACAGTACTCATATTTGCCCTTTTTTGCCCACAGACCTTTGAGGGTGCGGCGAAAAGGGCTTGTTTTGATTGTTTGGGGCAGGCACGAGGCGCGGAAACGATGTCTGGAGCGACGGAGCGGCCTGGAATTCATCCGTAGGGGTCTTCATTGGCTGCGCCAGGAGTGTCCCTAACTGCCGGAGGGGGTGTCTGCCGTGGCAGACACCCCCTCCGGATGTGGGAAGTTTGCGCTGCAGGTTACTTGTCGGTGCCCAGCTTGTGCGGCTTGAGAGCGAGCGCATTGACGAGTGCGTCGGTGGCAGACTTGACGGCTGCCGGCTGCGGATCGTTGACGTGATCCTCGGGGTGTACGGGCAGGTCCTTCTTGACGGCATCGTGGATCAAGTTGAGGTACTCAGTCACGCCAGTGGTCGATAGGTGCGTGCCATCGCCATCGAACAGGTCGTTGCGGTTGGCACTGTATCCGTACCAGTCGATAACGCGCACGTTCTTGTAGCGCGTAGCGGCGTTGGCGATGGCCTGGTTGGTAGAGCCAACCCACGGCTGCGGGCTGCGCGTGTTCACAAACACCACCATACGCTTATCTCCCGCATCGGCCATGATGGCGTCGATCTGGTCGTCGGTTACCAAGCCGTTGGTGCCCAGGGCAAAGACCACGATCTTGCCGGCAAGGTTCTGCTGGATATAGCCTTCAAATGTCGTGCGCCCCGCATCAAACTGGCGGCCCTTTTCGGCATCGATATGGCTGTGCGGGAACACGCCGTCAAAGGTGTCTACGGCACGCAGCGACACGGAGTCGCCGATCATAAGCAGATCGTAGGAGCCATCGGGGAAGCCGTCGTTGTCCTTGTCGGTGTCGTCGGCCGCCTGCTGGTCGGTGGGCGCGGTGTTCTTGGCTTCCTTGTTCAGAACTTCGGCGCCCTCGCCGCTCAGCGCAGACGTCTCGGGCACAAAGATCAGGCCGCCCAGTGCAACGACCAACACGACAGCGCAGGCTGCGCAGACAGGGACGTGCGCGCGTACCCAGTTAGCGGGCGTGGTGGTGCCGTCGCGGAACTCGGACACGGTGCGCTCAAAGGCGCCCTTCCTAAACGGAGTCTCGATAAAGCGATAGCAGCACTCTGCCACGGCGACCACCAACAACACCTGCAAAATGTACTGCCACCACGGCGTATCGTTGATGTTGGCGACCGGGTTCATGAGCAACAGCAGCGGATAGTGCCACAGGTAGATGCTGTACGAGCGCTTGCCAACCCACACGAGCGGCTCGGCGGACAGCGCGCGGGCAACCATTCCCTGGGGCTGCACGCAGGCCGCGATGACCATGAGCGTGAGGATCGAGCACAGCAGCGTGCCTCCGCGATACTGGAAGGCGGTGTAGCCGTTGGTGAGCGCGACCATGGCGGCAAGGCCAACCAGACCCACGACGCCCAACACATCGATGGATGCGGGCGAGGACCAAAAACGCACGAGGGCGCTCGGCTGTGCCGGGGCGGTCTCGGCTGCTTCGTCGGCCTTCTCGCCAAGCTTGCCCTCGGCGTTCTTGCCGTGCTTGGCGGCGCCAGCTAGGCGATTGAGCCCCAAACGACGAGCGAGACGCACCGGCGCCAGGTCGCGATCGGGGATAAAGGCCATCCAGGCACCCAGCAGCAGCGAGAACACACGGGTGTCGGTGCCGTAGTACACGCGGCTGGGGTCGGCGGCAGGGTTATAGAGCACCATCATGGCGATGGCGGAGACAGCAGCCAAGCCCAGAACCACGCGGCGCGTGTTGGGCTTGCTCACATGCATGGATACCATGGCAAACAGCAGTGGCGGCCAAATCAGGTAGAACTGTTCCTCGATGGCAAGCGACCAAAAGTGCGTGAGCGGCGAGGGGTCGCCCAGGGCATTGAAGTACGAGACGTTTTGGGCAATCTGCCACCAGTTGTTGAAGAACAGCAGCGACGGCAGGATGTCGGGACGCATCTTGGTGAGCATCACGTGGTTAAAGATAGTGCACAGCGCGCAGGTTACAAACACTACCGTTACCACGGCGGGGACCAGGCGACGGATGCGGCGAATCCAGAAGCTCTTGAGGTCGATGTGGCCGGTCTTAGCGACTTCGTTGAGTAGCAGGCGTGTGATCAGATAGCCCGAAAGCACAAAGAAGATCGTGACGCCGAGCAGACCGCCCTGCGCCCACGTGAGGTTGAGGTGATAGAGCACCGCCGCGACGACGGCAAGCGTGCGCAGGCTGTCAAGGGCAGGGATGTAGCGGGACTTGGGGCGAGCAGGCGTCTGCTCCGCGGCGGGAGTGTTGGCGCGGCCCGCGTTGTTGGCAGAAGCGCGATGGGGGCTCGCGGTGCGTCGCGGCTCGTTGGCACGGCGTTCGCTCTTCACGCGTTCGTGCGGCGCCGGCTCGTTGCCCGTGCGGCGTCGACCGCGCGAGCCCGATTGCGAGAATTGTTCCATAAAACATCATCCAATGACGAGAATAATCAGCACGTATTCATTGTAGCTGCCTGCTCCTGTGAATGCTTGCTGCTGGCGCAACCTCAAGGGTGCGTTCACATCAAAGTGAACTAAAGTTATAGAGGTGCGAAGGCGCGCAATCGACGGTCGACGGTGGGTGCAAAGCCCGCAGATGAGGAGGTTTCCATGGCAGATCGCGGCATCGTTGCGGTGTTCGGCAGCATGAACATGGACCTTTCGGTGGCGTGCGAGCGCATGCCGCGCGCGGGCGAGACAGTCGGTGGTAGCGGTTTTATCACCAACGCCGGTGGTAAGGGCGCTAACCAGGCCGTCGCCGCCGCGCGCATGGGTGCGCGCACGTGCATGATCGGCGCTGTCGGTCGCGACGCGTTCGGCGCGTCGCTCGTGGTGGGGCTCCAAGACGCCGGTGTGGACTGTGACTTTGTAGTGCATCGCGATGACGTGGAGACGGGAACGGCAACCATCATTCGCTGCGAGGGCGACAACCGCATCATACTGTCACCGGGCGCCAACCATGCGCTTGCGGGCGCGGACGTTGCCTGCGCGTTGAGGCGTCTGGCGGCCCATGAGCTCGACGGCGACGCCAGCGAGATTGCCCCGGCTGCCGGAAGCGTCTTTATCGCCCAGGGTGAATGTGACCTTGCAGCGACGGCCGATGCGCTTGTTTGCGCTCACGAGCTGGGGTTCTATACGGTCTTTAATCCGGCGCCTGCCTGCGAGCTGCCTGCGGAGGTCTGGCCTGCGGTCGACCTGGTCTGTCCCAACGAGACCGAGTGCCAGGTTCTGACGGGAATCTTGCCCGCGGACGATGCAAGCTGCGTCGTGGCGCTCAACGCCCTGCTCGCTAGGGGTGCCGGAGCTGCGGTCATCACGTTGGGCGGTGCCGGCTCGGTTACGCTCGGCGATGACGGTGAGCTGCTGCGCATGCCGGCACTTTCGAGCACGGTAGTCGATACCACGGCCGCCGGCGATACGTTTATCGGCGCGTTGGCGGCGGCTCGCCTAGAGGGCTTGCCGCTCTTTGAGTGCATGGCCGCGGGTGCTCGCGCCTCGGCAGTGACGGTGTCGCGCCTGGGCGCTCAGCAATCGATTCCCACGCGCGCCGAAGTTGAACATTGGTTTGGTTAAACGATAAAGACGGAGAAGCGGAGTAGAACAATGGCAATCAAGAAGCTGATCCTTGATCTGGATATGGGTGTGGACGATGCGATGGCGCTGGCCTATGCCATCGCGAGTCCCGAGGTGGAGCTCGTGGGCATCACCACGTGCTTTGGCAACGTACGCGTCGAGCAGTCGGCGCACAACTGCTTGGCGGTGCTCGACCTGTTGGGTCGTCCCGAGGTGCCGGTGTACCTGGGTGCCGACCGTCCTCTGCAGGCGACTGAGCCCTATGCGCCGCCGGCGTCCACCGCGCTCATTCACGGCAAGAACGGCATCGGCGGCGCGAGCGTGCCCGCGTCGCCCTACGAGCCGGTGGGGGCGACCTCGGCCGACGGCAACGCTGCGGTCGATTATCTGATCGATGCCGCGCGCACCTATGGTCCCGATCTGGTCTACGTAGTGACTGGCCCGCTCTCCAACCTGGCGCTCGCCCTGGAGCGCGATGCGGCGGCGATGATGTCCATCGGCCGCGTGGTCGTGATGGGCGGCGCCCTTACCGTGCCCGGCAACGTGAGCGCGGGCGCTGAGGCCAACATGGCGAGCGACCCCGAGGCAGCCGACGCGGTGCTGCGTTCAGGTCGCAAGCTCACCATGGTGGGTCTGGACGTGACGCATCGCGTGGTGCTCACACGCCGCGACGTTGCCGGCTGGACGGGCTCGGGCACTATGGCTGGCTGCGCATTTGCGAGCATGGTCGAGCACTACATTGGTTCGTACGAGATGAACGCGCCCTACCTGGGCGGCTGCGCGCTGCACGATCCGCTGGCGGTTGCCGTGGCGATCGACCCCACGCTCGTAGGTGCGCTCGGCTGCAACCTGCGTGTTGATCTGCTGGGCGAGTACCGCGGTCGCACCATCTGCGATGAGCGCCGCCTGTCCGATCCGGACAAGAGCGCGCTTGTGGCACTGACCGTGGATGCTCCGCGCTTCCTGTCCGAGTTCAAGACGCGTATGGCCAGTGTCCTTGGCTAAGTTGTCTTTTTGGGACGTGTCTCTATAGTTTTGTCAACCGCGTGCTTCGCGCCATTTCGGCATGACGCATCCGGGCGCCTGGCGCCCCCGCTTGGTTTCCTCTTCGGTTGATCCCGCCGCCCGCTAGGCCGCGTACGGGACGGCGTCGCGCATGATCGCATATATGACCTTGAGCCTCTTCCTCGCGACCGCCTTCAGCGCCTTGCTGTGCCTCATCCCCCTCGCCCTGCACTCCCCGTAGTACCTCCCGAACCTGTTGTCCGTGCCGATGAGGGAGTTGCAGCTGAATATGAGCAGGTTCTTGAGCTGCCTGTTCCCGCCGTGCTGAGGCGACGTCGACCTGATGCTGCTCCCGGAGCGCCTGTCTGACGGCGCCACGCCGCAATAGCTCGCGAGCTCGTCGTGCCCCCTGAAGGCGGATATGTCGATCGACGTCACCAGCGCCGCGGCGGTCTTGGGGCCGATCCCGGGCACCGTGAGGAGGCACTCGTAGACCTCGTCGCCCGCCAGTGAGTCGGCCACGAGCGAGTCGAGCTCCTCGATGTCGGCGTCGAGGGAGGCTATCTCCCGGGCGAGCATCCGGACCGCGACGTCCTCGCCGGCCGGGAGCCGCCTTCCCGAGCGCGACGAGGCCAGCAGCGCCTCCCAGAGCCTCCTGGCCCCCGCCGCGGGGGCGCCCGCGCGCCTGGCTGCGTTCGAGAAACTGCGCCAGCCGGCGGCCGAGCACCCGGCGGCCCCGCCGAACTCGGCCAGCATCGACACCTGCCAGCGGCTCGACGGGTCGACCGCGCCCTCGAGCGCGGGGTCGGCCTCGAGCAGGGTCGCGCGCAGCCTGTTCTTCGCGCGGGTCCTGGCGGACGACGCGAACTCGCGCTGCGACGACAGGATCCGCAGCGAGGCGGCCCCCTCGGGCTCCTCGGGCGCCGGCCTGAGGGCGCGGGGCACGCCGAGCGCGGTGCGCGCGATCACCTCGGCGTCGATGGCGTCGGTCTTCGCGATGCCGGGGAACATCCCGCGGGCCTGCTTCTCGGCATATCCGGGCAGGTAGGCGCAGGGGTTCCCGTGCGCATGGGCGCGCGCGAGGACCAGCGCGCCGATGTTTCGCTTCTGGTCGACGACGACCAGCGCGCCGGAGCCGGCCCGCTCGAGCAGCCGGTCGATGTCGTCGGGCCTGTTTGCCAGCTCGGCCCTGAAGGCGACGCCTCCTCCCGCATCGAGCGCGCACGCGCTGTGCGAGCTCTTCCCGACGTCGATCCCCAGGTAGGCCACGGGCGTCTCTGCTGCAGGCATGGTGTATCCTCTCCCTTGAGCCGGCCGTTAGCCGCGGAAGCGACACCCACATTACCCGGCCGTGGCCCGGTCCGGGCCCGGCACATCTCTATCAGTCGTTCCCCGCGGCCCCTCCCGCCCCGGCGGCAACACGTCCCGGGCCCTCTACGGGGCAGGGGCTGACGGCCGTCCGGGGCGGTCGGCCAGCGACCACCGGTACGGCTCAATCGTATAGCCGTGCAACGGAAAAGAGCCGCCCTTTCGGACAACTCAAACTGTAATGGGGCTTTTTTGACTGGTATGATTGGTGCGACCATTCGAACCAGCTAAAAGAGCCCCGTCCCAATTTGACTATCGAGAGGATCTGCCATGGAGCGCATCGCCAGCTTTTCCGTTGATCATCTGCTGCTTGAGCCCGGCGTGTATGTGAGCCGCATCGACCGCGATCCGGCGACCGGTGCCGTCGTCACCACGTTTGACCTGCGCCTGACCACGCCCAACAAGGAGCCGGTCATGAACACGGCCGAGTGCCACACCATCGAACACCTGGGCGCGACGTTCCTCCGCAACCATGCCGAGTGGTCGAGCCGCATTGTCTACTTTGGGCCCATGGGCTGCCGCACGGGCTTTTACCTGGTTGTCTTTGGCGAGCTGACGAGCGAGAAGATCTTGCCGCTCGTCCGCGAGCTGTTTGAGTTTGTCGCCGACTTTGAGGGCGATGTCCCCGGTGCCGCTCCCGAGGAATGCGGTAACTACCTGGACCAGAACCTCCCCATGGCCAACTGGCTTGCGCGCCGCTACCTCGACCGCGACCTGGCCGATATCGACGAGAAACACCTGCACTATCAGCAGGCGTAAGAGCTTTATCGCCCAAAACGAGCGCATTGGGCGCCTTCGCTTATGCGGGGGCGCCTTTTTGTTGATTGGTCGGGACGAGCGTTCAAAATCGCTCATGTTTGTTCTAGAATGTTCGTATAGTCACATTTACGAACAGGAGTGAACATGCATATCTACTCTGTCAACGATCCCGAGTTCAAATCCTATGGCAACGTTTGGGATGACGTCCCGTCCGAGCTCACGTCGCCCGTGCTCGAGGCACTCTCTGCCACGCCCATTCCCGAGGGCAGCAAGTACGTTGCAAGCGCGCCGGAGCTCGAGGGCGTCAAGGATGCCGATAAACTGGGCTTTCTCATGTTTGGCGGCCGTCCCTTCCAGCTCGGCTGGTGCAACGGCCACAACACGCGTCTCAACTGCCTGGAGTACCACCGCGCCAGCGAGTTTAACCTGGGCGCCCGCGATTTTATTCTGCTCGTGGCGCATCGCTGGGAGATCGAGGACGGCAAGCTCGACACCGCGTGCGTCAAGGCGTTCCGCGTGCCGGCGGGTACGGTTGTTGAGGTCTTCAACACCACGCTCCACTATACGCCCTGCATGGTCGACGAAGGCGGCTTCCAGGTGATGGTGGCGCTGCCGGCGGGCACCAACGGCCCGCGCCCCGAGGCCGCAGCCGACATGCCTGCCACCGGTGACAGCTACTGCTACTGGAAGGCCGACAAGTGGGTCCTCTGCCACGCCGACAGCCCCAAGGCTGCCGAGGGCGGCTACGTAGGTCTCATCGGCAAAAACCTCGACATCACCTGCGACTAGAATCTTCTGTCTCGATCTGTAACATCTAGCGGGCTAAATCGTCTCTACCTGTTACAGATCGAGACAAACTGCAGGGACAGACCGAACAATCTCAATCTGTAACGCCAAGCCCGGTTTTGGCGGTCTACCTGTTACAGATCGAGACAAACCGGGCCCAAGCCGCCACAAAGGTGCCTGTCCCCTTTGTGGTGGTTTGGGGCGGCGGTATCAGAAAGTGTCAGACGGGGGCGGCTGCCGGGCCGCCGTGTGCGAAAAGAAGTGTCGGCCTGCGTCGCTGTCGTTGGGCGAGGCCCTATTTGCGGGGATACTGAAACCACGACAAGCAGCGTATGAAAGGATCGATGCATGGCTTTTCGTAAAGACTTCCTGTGGGGCGGCGCGACGGCTGCTAACCAGTGCGAGGGCGCCTACAACGTGGACGGCCGCGGCCTTGCCAACGTGGACGTGGCTCCGCACGGCCCCGAGCGCTATGCGGTGGTCTCCGGCCAGCGTAAAATGCTCGACTTCGAGGACGGCTATTACTACCCCGCGCAGACCGGCATCGATTTCTACCACCACTACAAGGAGGACATCGCCCTCTTTGCCGAGATGGGCTTTAAGACCTTCCGCATGAGCCTGGCGTGGACCCGCATCTTCCCCAACGGCGACGAGACCGAGCCCAATGAGGCTGGCCTGGCCTTCTACGAGGACGTGTTCCGCGAGTGCCAGGCGCACGGCATCGAGCCGCTCGTGACCATCACGCACTTCGACTGCCCGATTCACCTCATCAAGGAGTATGGCGGCTGGCGCAACCGCAAGCTCATCGACTTCTACAAGAACCTCGCGATCACGATCTTCACCCGCTACAAGGGCCTGGTGAAGTACTGGCTTACCTTCAACGAGATCAATATGATTCTGCACCTGCCGTTTATGGGTGCCGGTCTGGTCTTTGAGGAGGGAGAGAACAAGGAGGCTGTCGAGTACCTGGCCGCCCACAACGAGCTCGTCGCCAGCGCTTGGGCAACCAAGATCGCTCACGAGATCGACCCTGAGGTCAAGATCGGCTGCATGCTCGCCGCAGGTAGCTACTACCCCTACAGCTGCCGTCCGGGCGATGTGCGCCAGGCGCAGCTCGATAACCAGGACAACTACTTCTTCGTCGACGTCCAGAGCCGCGGCTACTACCCGGCCTATGCCGTCAAGAAGCTCGAGCGCCTGGGCATCGATGTGGGCATGACGGACGAGGACCGCGAAATCCTGGCCGCCCACACCGTCGACTTCATCAACTTTAGCTATTACAGCACCCGTTGCTCCGCCGGTGCCGATAACCCCGATGTCGAGCGCACCCAGGGCAACGCCTTCGCCGGCGCCAAGAACCCCTACCTGCAGGAGAGCCAGTGGGGCTGGGCCATCGATCCGCTGGGCTTCCGCATCACCCTTAACGACCTGTACGACCGTTATCAGAAGCCGCTGTTTGTGGTCGAGAACGGCCTGGGCGCCAAGGATGTTGTCGAGGAGGACGGCTCCATCAACGACGACTACCGCATCGACTACCTGCGCCAGCATATCGCCGCGATGCGTGATGCGGTGACCGAGGACGGCGTTGACCTGCTGGGCTACACCACCTGGGGCCCGATCGACCTGGTGTCTGCCGGCACAGGCGAGATGTCCAAGCGCTACGGCTTTATCTATGTCGACCGCGATGATGCGGGCAACGGCACCCTCAAGCGTTCCAAGAAGAAGAGCTTCGACTGGTACAAGAAAGTTATTGCTTCTAATGGTGAGGACCTGTCCTAAAGAAGTTGAGACGCTTAACTTCAGAGTCTCCTAACCAAGGCGCCCGGCGAGCAGTTAATGCTCGCCGGGCGCCTTGCCGTCTGCGGATTTTGGGACATGCGGCCCGCTTTTTCGACCCATCTGTCGGTACACTAAAAGCACTATGGGTACCCGCGAGCGACATATCGGCCACGCGGCCGCCCGATCCGCTCTCGTGGCGGATCCCAGGGGCGGCAGGCTCTTCGCCATGCCGCGATTCCTTGTTGGCATAACACATCAGGTGTACCGCCACCGCGTCTTTGCTATCGCCGGTGTCATCACCGCGCTGTTCCTCATGCTTTTGGCGGTCTTGCCGTCGCTGTTCGCCTTCGACGCCAAACTTTCTAACGCCGTGCCCGCCCATAGCGAGGTGTCCGAAGAGGTCGTGGATGCGCTCGTCCATTCGAGCTCTCTCCCGCTGCTTGTCGCCGCAATAGTATTTTCAATTTGGGGCGTATCGGTCTATCTGCGCTGTTTGGACTATGTGCTGCGCCGCCGCCTTGTTGCCATCGCCACCATCTGCGCCCTGTGGATGATCGAAGTCATTCTCAAGTACAAGTCGTTCACGCCGTTCTATGCCACCGTGCTGTGGTACCTGTACTACGTGCCCATGACGCTCATTCCGCTGCTCTACCAGTTGTGTGGTTTGCGCCTTGCG
The DNA here is from genome assembly GCA_937950325.1 of uncultured Collinsella sp. GTDB lineage: Bacteria > Actinomycetota > Coriobacteriia > Coriobacteriales > Coriobacteriaceae > Collinsella. Next base: position 4,536 of record CALFDJ010000005.1, on the reverse strand, counting down.
GGCCTGGAGCAACACCGCCTGGGTCGCCGCTACTGCGCTGCGCTGTGGATTGTGGCTATCCTGCTTATCGGATTTGTTCTCACCAACGATTTTCACCAGCAGGTCTTCCACTTTGACCGTACAAGCGACACCTGGAGTAACGATTACACGTACGGCTGGGGTTATTTCGCCGTCCTCGTGTGGACGGCCTTTAACTTCGTGGCCTTTTTTATCCTGGTGGGCCGGTCCTCGTCCTTTCGCATCCAACGTTTCTCGGGCACGGCGGCGCTCGTGCTGCTGGGCGGCGCGTTCTTTGCCATCTCATATGCGTTGCGCGTGCCCTGGGCATGGAGGCTCAACTTCTCGCTCATCTATTGCGTCTTGTGCGTGGTGGCGATGGAAATCTGTCTCGATTGCGGTGTCGTTCCGTCATATCACGACATCGCCGGCATTTTCGACACCTTGCCGCTTGACCTCAAAGTTCTAACGCGCGACCTGCAGGAAGTCTATGCCACGCCAGTGTCAAAGCCAATGCCGGTAGGCGTGCGCGAGGAGTTGCGGACCCAGGCGCACAGCCGCGCCCATGCCTTTGCCGTGGCGTCCGATCCCGATGTGATGTACCGTGCCTTTCCACTGCTGGGCGGATCGGCCCTGCTTGCCCAAGACGTGTCGGATCTCAACGAGCTTAACCGTGAACTGGCACATCGTCGCATGGAACTGCAGCGTCAAAATGAGCTGCTCGCCGCCGACTACGACCTTAAGACGCATTTGGCAGATCAAGAGGCCGAGACCTTGCTGGTCCAAGACGTGGATCAAGCGCTTGCCCGCGCGCTCGAAGGGATGTACGACCTGCTGAGCTCGCTGTCGCCGTTGACCGACGAAGTGTCTTCGCACGAGCGTTACCGCATGCTGCAGCGCGCCAAGATGCTCGTCGCCTATTGCAAGCGCAAGGGGTCACTCACGTTGGCGCAGCACGGGGAGAGCGGCTTTGATCGCGACCGCATTCAGCTCATTGCCAACGAGCTCGCAAGCGACCTGCGCACCATCGATATCGATTGCGCCTCGATTATCGCCATACGGCGCCCGATGCACGCCAGTACAGTAAGCGCCCTGTACGACTGCGTGTATGACTTTGCGTTTTTTGCCTACACCACCGACCATCCGGCGCTTATGTATCACTTGGGCGACCATGACCGGTGCAGTGTCGAGCTGCGTGCCACGCTTTTTTCCAACGATGATGAAGATCTTTCGCAGACGCCCGCTGCGCAAGAGCTCGAAAGCGCTCTGCAAGGGCGCAACGTGGCATACCGCCTTGAGGGCGAACCCGGCCAGTTGCGTATGATCGTGTTGATGCCGCGGGCGGGTGAGTGACGATGCAGATTTCGCTCATCCTTCCCCAAATCGTTGCACTCGATATTGTCTTTGCCCTGGCTGCGTGCCTGCAGACGATCCACGTTCCGCTCATCGCATCGCGCCGCTCGTCCTATAACCGTAAGGCGGTTTGCACCTACGAGGCGAGCCTCGTGCTTCACCTGGTGGTTTCGGCGCTTATCCTGTTCGCGTCGTCTGGCTCGTATCTGGTGGCGCCGCTTGACGTTTGCGCCAGGGCAATGGGCGGAGCGCTGTGGCTCAATGCCGCAATCTTTGCCTATGGCGTGGTGCTTATGGTGCGCTATCGTCGCCCCGTCATGCTGGTCGAGCTGCTGCTTGTTGTCGCCGTGACGCCGCCGGTGGTTTTTGCCATGGGCTCGGCGTGGACCGTTGTCCTTATCGCAGAGGGAGCGTTCTTCCTGTTCCGTTCCATCGCGGCGCTCTTGATGGACGTCCGTAACCGCCAGGAGGATATCACCGCGTTCTCGACGATCGAGACCATCAACGTGATTCCCGTGGGCATCCTGTATCTGGACCCGAGGGGCCGTCCGCTGCTCATGAACCGCTGCATGCGCAAAAACCTGGTGGAGCTTCATATGCCCACCGATCTAGGTGACATGAGCGGCACATGGAACGACCTGCGCAAACTTAGCATGCAAATGCCCGAAAGCAGCCAGAACCGCGTGCGGATTAATCTGGACCGCTTTGGTGAGGCGCGGGCGGTGGTCGAGGTTTCTCCCGCCGAGATTCGCTTGTTTGTGCACGATGACGTTATGGTTTCGGGCCGCCTCTTTGAGCGCATTATCGGACTGGACGTGACGGAATACGCACACGCCTACGACCGCTTGGCGCAAGCAAACCACCTGCTTGAGCTTGCGGGCCAAGAGCTCCAGTCCCAGATCGAAGAAGTTAAAAAGGTTGCCGACAATGCGGCCTACCTACGTATGCGAGCCCGCGTTCACGATGTGATCGGGCAGCGCCTGTCCATTCTTCATCGCTATTTGGAGGAGGGGCGTCTGGACGATGAGTCGCTCGAGCAGATCGACCCGTTGCTACGCTCAATTGCCGCCGATTTGCGCAGTGGTGGTGCCAGCGAGCCTGCAGAGCAGCTGGGTGATATCGTCCATGCTTTTGGCCTGGTGAGTGTGCAGATCGATGTTGAGGGGGCGCTGCCTGAGGACGCGCGTGTCGCTGCAGCCTTTCTGCAGATTATCCGCGAAGCCTCGACCAATGCCACCAAGCATGCACAGGCCCATCGGGTCCATGTGCGCCTGTGGCGGGAGACGTCGGAAGACAGCGCTGTTGCGCGGATGACCGTTTCTAACGACGGCGCGCCTGCACCCGTATCGTATCGCGAGGGAACGGGTATCCCAGGTATGAGGCATGTCGCGCAAGATCTGGGTGGCAGCCTAGAGGTCCATGCCGCCCCGCTCTTTACGCTTGCGGTGTCCATCCCGCTCAACGCCAGCGCCACAGCTCAAAGGAGAAGCTCATGATCCGCGTCCTTATAGTCGAAGACCAGGCCATCCTGCGCGAGAGCCTGGCGCGTTCCGTTGGCGACCAGCCCGATATGACCGTTGTTTCCGCCATTGCCGATGCTTCCGAGGCCTTGGGTGTCGCGCTCAAGGAGCGCCCGGACATGATACTGATGGACGTATGCACCGAGCATGATTCCAACGGCATCGTGGCGGCGGCGCGCATTAAAGAACAACTGCCCGAGTGCCGCGTCATTATCATGACCGGCATGCCCGAGATCACCTTTGTCGATCAGGCCCGCGAGGCGGGCGTCGATAGCTTTGTGTACAAGAACGTCGGTATCGACGAGCTGTTCGCCGTGATGCGCTCCACGCTGGCGGGCTATTGCACGTTTCCCAAGCCGCCCGAGAGTATTTTTTCGGGTACGGCGGCACTCGACGATGTTGAGCTATCGATTTTGCGCCTTGCCTGCGAGGGCAAGAGCCGTCGCGAGATCGCGGCCGAGCTGTTTATGAGTGAGGGCACCATCAAGCGTCGCATCTCGGAGATCCTGAGCAAGACCGGCTACGACAACATCATGCGCTTGGCCGTGCATGCGGTGACCGAGGGCAGCATCGTTCCCAACATGGAGCGCTAACGCTCGTTGCGTATCGGCATAAAAACGACGGGGCCGCAGGATCAACTCCTGCGGCCCCGTCTGGTGTGCGCGGATGTGTCCGCCAATCCGCGGCTGATGTTACGTGCCGCTACGCGATGGTTGCGCTGTAGGAGGCGACGTCCTCGTAGGAATCGGTCAGGTAGGCATCGATGCCGATGGTCGTGTTGACGAGGTCGTCAAGGCTATCGAGTGTGCCGTTCGAGAAGGTGAACTCTTCGGTGGCGTTGGTGCCGGGCATCAGGTGAGCCGAGAACCAGGCTTCCTTCATGGTGCCGTTGACGTTGGTCTTGCCGGTGGGGGCGTAGAAGGTCAGGTCCTTGTCGCTCTTGTTGGTGATGTTGACGACAAAGCCGATGTCGCCCCAGTCGTCCTTGAACTTCTCGGTGATGGTGATGGTGCACAGGTCGTCATCGGCGACGGTGACGGCGGGGGAGATTTCGACGCTCTGGACATCTTCGTCTTCGACGGCCTCATCGATCTCTTCTTCCTTCTCGGCCGCCTCGCGATCCTTCTTCACCGTACCGGACAGGTCCTTGTCGGACTTGGTAAAGACAAGATTGCCGTCATCTTCTTCGAGGATGAGTTTGCCGTCCTTGAGCTTCATGTCATGCGACTCGTCTTCGGCGGTGATGGTTACGGTGGTGGCGTCCTTTGCCTCCCATTTAAGGTCCATGACTTCAAGGAACAGGTCGAGGGCACCTGTACCGTCCTCATCGAGAATCAGAACACAGTGGACACCCCAATCCTCGAGCATCTTCATGTACTCATCGGTCAGCTCTTCGCCATCCACGGTTCCACCCGAGAGTTCCCAGCTGCCGACGAAGTTGGCCTTGGGGTCCTTGCCGCCGCCGCTGCAGCCCGTCAGGGCAAAGGCGAGCGCCAGGACGCATGTCAGAAATGCGAGTACGGACTTTTTGAACGTTGTCTTCATGGTGTCCTCCTTCATCGAACGAAACCCATAGAAGGCAGCGGGGGTGGCGGATCCCCCGCTCATTACCAGTTAGGTGTTCCTATAGTTTTGTCAACCGTCGGGGCTACTCCCGGTAGGGCAC
>CALFDJ010000004.1 GCA_937950325.1 uncultured Collinsella sp. | reverse complement strand
GGCAGGTCCATCTCGGGCGCAAATTCCTCACGAATAACCCGGAATACGCCGGCAAGTTTTGGCTTTACGACAATAATCAGCTCATTGAACAAGAGCCGTTCGAGCAGCCGGATACGGACAACGAACCGCAGCCGTCTTGGCGCGGGGAAGATGTCGAACTGGGGTTGACTTGGGCAACCTGGCAATTCGCTGTGGACCATGGCTTGCTCGAGGACTTACAGGAGACTTTTGGCGAAGATACGGGTACGGAACTGCTTCGCTTTGCCATCTATCGCCTCTGCGGGGAAGACAGCGGCATGATGAATTACGCGGATTGGCTGGCTTTGGTCTGGCTGCCGCAAGCCCAGCCTTTATCGAGCCAGCGCATTAGTGAGCAGCTCGCGGTGGTTGATCAGAGCCTGATGGACCGGTACTTCAAACGTCGACACGACCGTCTGCTAAAAGCACGACAAAAGGTCTCAGCTGCCGATATCCCGCAGTTTTTGGCTTTGGATTCCACCAGCATCAGCACTTACTCAGAGACCATCGCCTCGGCTGCCTATGGCCATGCCCGACAGGATCCTCATCTGCGGCAAGTGAATCTGTCTTTAGGGGTGGATTACGAGACGGGAGATGTCTGCTATGCCTACGAAAGCGAAGGCTCGACTAACGATAAGCAGCTCTATCTGGCTATTGTGCAGCGCATGATCGACCATCAATTTGATCTCTCCAACACCGTGCTGGTGACGGATCGCGGTTATCACAGCTTGATGAACATGCAAAAACTCATCAACCTGGAACTGAAATTCGTCCAAGGTGTAACTCGAGCTGAAGACTCTGTTCGGCGGCTCTTTGATCAGCACCGCGTTTCCCTTGACGATCCTGCTTTTACCGATGGCCGCTTAGAAGTGGCGGCGTACACCACGACAGAAATGTGGCAGGAAGACGGTGCAGCCGGACGCCAGCACATTCACAACACACTGCATTTGTATCAGGATGGGTGTCTGCGGGCCGAGCAGAAACGAGTCTTTCTAAAGAATCTCGATGAAACGATTGACCGTCTCAACCAAGGGAAAAAAGTGGATTCGGAGCAGCTCAGAGAAATGCATCGGTACCTGGTCAAAAAGGAGCCTCAGCACTGGATGCGCAATGCCGCGGCAGTGGCAGAGGCGTGCCGCTACATGGGCAACTTTGTGATCCGCACGAACGTCGTCCAGGATCCTTTTATCGCTCTGAGCATTTATCGGGCCCGCAACATTGTCGAACAGAGCTTCCAGCAGTTTAAGAATCAAACTGCTGGAGATCGTCTCTACGCGACCTCAAGCACCTATATGGGCAAGCTGTTTGTCCAGGTATTGGCCCAGTCACTGCGCCTGATGATGCGTATGGCATGTCGACGCAACGAAACGGCAGCGAACCGTTTGCCCAACAATTCTTTGACGAAGGCCTTCATGCAGCTGCGTTATCTGAAGGCCAATAAACCAACTGATCGCAACGCTTGGAAAACAAAAGAGATCCCGAAGAAAATCCGAGATCTCTTTACCCTCTTAGGTTTGCCCTTGCCCCCGCTGGTGTTCCGGGACTCGGTGCATCCCAAACTCCCGGAGACTAGCTCCGGGAGGTCCTGATCTGACGCAAAGTCGGCCTATTTATTCTTCCTAATCCCTTGTTTTTATTTAATAAAAACTCGACAAGCCTTTGCTTTATCTTTATCATAGTCTATAATTATTTAATGTAGACAACATCATGCCATCTTCGCCAAAACCTTGGTCTTTCTCTACGTACACGGATGCCGATGGGCGTACCTATGTCTACGGCTATCGCAATCGCTGGGATCCGGAAAAGAAACAGTCACGCATTGAGAAACGATGCCATGTCGGGCGTTTGGATCCGCAAACTGGGCAGGTCCATCTCGGGCGCAAATTCCTCACGAATAACCCGGAATACGCCGGCAA
>CALFDJ010000003.1 GCA_937950325.1 uncultured Collinsella sp. | reverse complement strand
GGTCACCAAGCACAACCTCAAGTACCGCCGCTACTACCACCAGTTCGACTACTAATTTCATTTAGGGGAAACCGCAATGAGGCAATACATCTTCGCCAGCCACGCGCATTTTGCGACCGGCATCAAGGAGAGCATCGAGCTGCTCTCGGGCGCGCGCGATAACGTCCACGACCTGTCGATGTTTGTCGACGGCCGCACCGACGTCGCCGAGGAGGCCGCCAAGCTCCTGGCGACCTTCGACCCCGCCGACGACGTAATCGTGTGCACCGACCTGTTTGGCGGCAGCGTCAACAACGAGTTCACCAAGATCGTCCAGACGCGCCCCAACACCTACCTGGTTGCCAACATGAATCTGCCGCTGCTGATCCAGCTGCTCTTTTCGGACCAGGAGGCTCCCGCCGATCAGGTTATCCGCGAGATCCTCGCGGCTGACGACACGCGCGTCAAGTTTGTCAACGACCTGCTGACCGATGCGGATGACGAGGAAGAGTTCTAGTCACCGCCTGCTATTAATGGGGCCGGGTTTCCGGCATGAGACCTTTGGGGGTCAATCATGATTCAACTGCTTCGCGTCGACCATCGTCTGCTTCATGGCCAGGTGGCCGTCTCTTGGGTCCAGGGCTTGGGCTCTGACTGCATCTTCTGCGTTGGCGACAAGGTTGCCAACGATCCCGTCTGGAAGACTACGCTCAAGATGGGAAAGCCGGCCAACGTCAAGCTCGTCATCAAGGACATGGAGCGCGCCATCGAGGCCATCAACTCCGGTGTTACCGATAAGTACAAGATGATCATCTGCGTCGCCAGCATCGCCGAGGCCAAGCAGCTTGTCGACGGCTGCCCGCAGATCACCTCCATCAACCTGGGCAACACCAAGTCCAAGGACGAGCAGCGTCCCGATGCCCGTAAGATCTCCCGCCAGATCTTTGTGACTGCTGCCGAGGAAGAGGACATTCGTGAGCTCGTCGGCCGCGGTGTCGAGGTCGAGATTCGCGCTCTGGCCGACGACCCCAAGGTCGATGCCCTAAGCGCCCTCTAATTGGGAACCACGGGCGGCGCGCACGGCGCCGCCCCTATTCGTGGGCGTACCGGATAAACGCTTTACCCGTTACCCCCATCTACCGTTCACCGGGAGTACACGCCCGTTGAGCGATTGGTATTAAATAGTTTTCTCATGACTATATAATTGGTATCAAATCATTTGCACCGGTTTAGGTGTTAACAGCACACCGGTACAAGCTGGATCTGTCTAGGCGATTGTCGGCATGGAAAAGGGCGCGCTGACAAGTCGGGAATCGCTGCGCGGATCCAAGAGGGATCAAAGGGAGGAACAATGCTTGTTCAAGCGATCCTCATCGGACTTATCGCTGCCTTCGGTAAGCTCGATTATCAGCTCGGTACGCTCTATGCGTTCCGCCCGATCGTTCTGTGCCCGCTCGTCGGCATAGTCCTCGGGGACCTGCAGTCCGGCCTCGCCATCGGTGCGAGCCTCGAGCTGCTCTTCATGGGTTCTATCTCCATCGGCGCTTACGTGCCGCCCGATGAGTGTATTGGCGGTGTGCTCGCCTGTGCCTTCGCTATTCAGCTGGGCCAGAGCACCGAGGCCGCTATCGCGCTCGCGATGCCCATCGCCACTCTGTGCCTGGCCATTAAGAACGTCATCAACGCCGGTATGCCCCTTCTGGTCGACCGTGCCGACGTCTTTGCCAGCAAGGGTAACCTCAAGGGTATCTACGCTATGCACTGGATTATCGGTCTCGTGATTGTCGTCCTGGCCTTTATCCTGTGCTCGGTCTCCTTCTATCTGGGTGCCGACGCCGTTCAGGGCCTGCTCGACTTCATCCCGACGTTCGTCCTCGATGGCTTTGGCGTCGCAGCCAACATCCTGCCTGCCATGGGCTTCGCCATGCTCGGCCGTCTGGTGCTTACCAAGCAGCTCGTGCCGTTCTACTTCCTGGGCTTCCTGCTGTGCTCCTATGCCAACGTGCCCGTCCTCGGCGTCGCCCTGATCGCAATCATCATCGGCATCGACAAGTACGACCTGCTGGGCCTTGGTGGTGCCCAGTCCCAGCTTTCTGTGGAAGGGGATGAGGACGATGACTTCTAATTCCGAGAACCAGATTACTCGCTCCGACCTCATTAAGAGCGCCGTGAACACCGGCGCCCTGGGCATGGAATTCTCCTGGACCTACTACAAGCAGATGAACATTGCCTTCTGCCTGATGGTCGCCAACATGCTCAAGAAGATCTATGCCGGCCGTCCCGATGATTACGCCGAGGCCTTGCACCGTCACAGCGCATTCTTCAACATCACCCCGCAGCTCGCTCCCTTCGTGGGTGGCATCGCGATGGCCATGGAAGAAAAGGTCGCTCGTGGCGAGGTTGAGCCCGAGAGCGTCAACGACATCAAGGCCGCCCTCATGGGTCCGCTTTCCGGCCTGGGTGACTCCTTCTTCCTGTCCACCCTGCGCGTCGTCGCCGCTGCCGTGGGCATCAGCCTGTGCCAGGCCGGCAACGTCTTTGGCCCCATCGCCTTCCTGCTCGTCTACAACATCCCGGCGTTCCTGATTCGTATCTTTGGCGCTATCAAGGGTTATGAGCTAGGCATTGGCTTCCTCGACGAGGCTCAGAAGACCGGCCTGATGCAAAAGATCATGGCCTGCGTCGGCATTGTCGGCGTTATGGTCGTCGGCGCCATGAGCAAGGACATGTTCTGGGCTTCGTTGCCCATCGCCATTGGTCAGGGCGACTCCGCTCAGACTCTCCAGGACATCCTGGACGGCATCATGCCCGGTATGCTCGGTATGGCCGCCTTCTGGCTCTACTACTGGCTGCTCTCCAAGAAGATCAACCCGATGGTCCTGATCCTCTGCACCATGGTCGTGGGCATCATCGGCGCTTACTTTGGCGTGCTTGCCTAATATGTTCGAATCGCGCTTCCATCGCGTCTAACGGTTGCGTCGATCTTTGGGGGGCTTGTCGCATCTGCGGCGGCCCCCTGTTTTTTAAAACTCCGTACGAAAGGGGAGGGCTATGGTCGTACCCGAGCTTTCGCTCATGAACATCAACCATCGTTACTACAGCATCGAGACGTTTTTTAAGGCTGCAGGTGAGGCCGGCTATCGCAATATCGAGCTGTGGACCGGCTCGATGCACCTGTATGTGGATTGCCATGAGCACGATTCGGTGGATAAGATTCGCGATCTTGCCGCCCAATACGGTATCAAGATCGTGTGCGTGTGCCCCGAGCAGAACAACCCCAAGCCGTGGAACGTCGCGGTGCGCGGTGAGGCGGGCCAAAAACGCATCCTCTCGTACTTTAAGAATGTGATCGACGTTGCCGTTGAGTTGGGCGTGCCGCAGATTCTGGTGACGAGTGGTTGGGCCTATCTGGACGAGCCGGCTGAGGACGCCTGGTCCCGCAGCGTCGCCATGCTGCGCTCGGTGTGCGACTACGCTGACACACGCGGTATTCGCGTCGCGCTCGAGGCACTGCAGCCGTCGGAGTCCGTGCTGGTCAATGCGGCACAGGATGTCGCGCGCATCCTCGAGGCGGTCGATCGCCCCAACCTGAAGGCATGTATCGACTTTGGCGCCATGGAAGTTGCCGGCGACACAATCGACGGCTACTTTGAGGTTTTGGGCGACAAGATCGTTCACACCCACTTTGTCGATGTGGGCGGTGGCACGACGCATCTTGCCTGGGGCGACGGCGAGCGTGATATGCGTGCCGACCTCGAGGCACTCATGCGCCACGGCTATACGGGCTATGTCTCGGCCGAGACGTGTGACGGCCGCTACTATCAGGATCCGTCCAAGGCGACGACTCAGGTTATCGAGATGTATCGCCGTGTGACAGCGGAGATGGAAGCCGAATAACTAAACTGCGCGGTTGCGCCGGAAACGCTTGGGCGGGTCTGGCGCAACGCTTTTATAGCTGGCGAGTTGTGGGGAGCCCGTTGGCAGTAGCGCTCGAAATAGACAACTATTGGCGTTGTAATACCACTCGGGCGAGGAAACCGACCGTTCGCCGCAAATCTCCGTGAGTTTGGATTGGTATTAAATAACAAGCAATCGTATGGCTATAATTGGTATCAGCAAGAAGCGCGATGTATAGAATTGCGCACATGTGATGGGAGGACACACATGAAGGAGACCGAGAAGATCGAGATCATGCACTTCGACCAGGAGGGCTACCTCG
>CALFDJ010000002.1 GCA_937950325.1 uncultured Collinsella sp. | reverse complement strand
CTTTCATGCAGCAGGGGCTCTCAATGTTTTTATGTCCTGCTCATATCGTCTCTGCTACCGAATGCTCGGTACTTATTTGACAATCATTGGGCTTGTCGCCCCAACGCTTACGCCTCGTTTTCGATGGTGGCGCGGGCACGCTCGGCAGTCAGTTCTGCCAGGCGCTCCTCGTCCACCAGGGTGAGGCCCTTGGTCGGGCACGCCTCGGCACACGCCGGACCGCCGGGACGGTCCACGCACAGGTCGCACTTGAGCACGAAGCTCTTGGTCTGCGAACCCACGCGCACGTCGCCCATCAAGACGGGGACCTGCGTGGTCGCCACGCTCACGGCGCCAAAGGGGCAGGCCATGACGCAGCTCTTGCAGCCGATGCAGTTGTCCTCGTTGACGCCGATGCGATGGTTCTTTGGATCAAAGAACAAGGCGCCCGTGGGGCAGGCCTTGGCGCACGGAGCGTCCTCGCAGTGATGGCAAGCCACCGGTGCGGAGATCTCGTAGGTGCGCGTTACGCGCAAGCGAGGTGCGGCGATGTTGCCGGGGATATCGTGTGCCTCGATGCACGCCGCCATACAGGTTTGGCACCCAATGCAGCGCGAGGAATCAGCCACGACTCGTTTATTGCCCATGTTGTTCACTCCCTCCTGAATCCCATGCCGGAGAGACCCTGTCGACGTTGCCCCGGACCGCCCGTGGTCCGGCATCGACGTATCGAGCACATGCGGCGAAACAGGCACTTCGATAGAATTCCTCCAACGATATACAGGTTAAATATACGCAGTTGCAGGTGGCAAACTTGAGGATAGGCCCTGCAATACGGGTGTATTGCAGGGGTTTTGGCAGGTTGGAATTATTCTCTAGAAGCTATAAAGGTGAGTGTATTACATGCGTACGCCCAAGAAAGATTTCACGCTCATTTCTAAAGGATGTAGTACGTTTGTAATATCCTTTACACTCAATTACTCTAGTGCAATAAAGTAGTGGTTGTAAGATTGGCTATTATTAGCCGATGTTGTATTTGTTATTCAAATTGCACGCTCATTAAGGGAGGCCAGTGATGTCATCGACTCAAAAACGAGCCATCCTGCAGGTGCGCATTCGCGAGGAAGACAAGCAGCATGCCGAGCGTCTCTACGACGCTATGGGCACATCGCTCGCCGAGGCTGTCCGTCTATTTGTCGCGCAGAGTATTTTGATGCGCAAGCTCCCCTTTCAGCCGGTCGCCGTGCGCTCCAAGGACGGCACGGCCGCCTATGGATTGCTCAAAGCATATGGGGACCCCAATCGCCGCTCCGAGGAGCGCAATGCCTGGATTGAGTATCTTGCCACAGAAAGCGACGATTCGATTTGGCTCTGTTAGACCAGGATTGACATTCCGCCCCGTCATCTTCTTGCGATTGCACA
>CALFDJ010000001.1 GCA_937950325.1 uncultured Collinsella sp. | reverse complement strand
CCTCCCCCTCGCCGCCGGCCACAACGGCAATGAGGAGCCCGATGACGATCTGGATGAGCGGAAGCGAGACGCGCGGGATAATCTGGTCGATGAGCGAGGACGCCAAGACGGCGACGAGCAGGAGCAGACCGAGGGTCAGCGCTTCCACAAATGCATCTCCTTTTGGGTGTCGGCAATGGGCGAATAAGATATTTTAGAGCATGGCGGGCTATTGGGAAAGGCGCACGCGGAAGTTGCGGCCGCTCTTCTCCAGCTCGTAATCTCCCACCGAGGCCATGTACTGGCGCATCTGGGAATAGCCGAGGTCGCGCACCTTGAAGTCCTTGAACTTGGCACGCAAGGCGTCGGTGATGGTGGAGAGCATGATGCCCTCGGCGCCAGCGCCGGCCACCAGCTCGCGGATGTAGCCGGCCGGGGTGTCGCCCGCGGGCTTCTTCTTGCGAACCGGCGCCTTCTGGGGGGCCTCCTTCTTGGCCGTGTTCTTCTTCGCGGCAGTCTTCTTGGCGGTCTCCTTCTTCGCGGCAGTCTTCTTGGCGGCCGGGTTCTCCTCCGCCTTCGACTTGGCCGCCTGGCGGCGCCGCGTCGGCTTTTCCGTCTCCGCGGGCTTCTCGGCCTCCGTCGGCTCCTTCGTCTCGCGCGCCTTCGCCTCTTCGGTGGCATCGGCTTTCTTCGTCTGGCGGGTCTTGCGCTCGGCGCGGGCGCGGCGGCCGGGCCGCACGTCCTTCTGAACCTCCGGTGCCACAGGTTCTGTCTCCGGCGCTGCCTCCACGACCACTTCGACGGCCTCGGACGCCGGCACCTCCACCGCCACTTCGGTGGAGACATCCGACTGCTCCGCTTCGCCCTCGGGCAACGCCGCGGCGGCCTGGCGGCCCTCCGACAAACGCCCCACGGCCTTCGTCGCAACCCGGCGCGTACCGCGATGGCTGCGCGAGCGGCGATTCGGCTTCTCGGGCTTCTCCATCTCGGGCTTCTCGGCCTCGGCCGAGGACGCCTCAGTCGCGGCCGCCTCTCCATCGAGCTCAGAGGCGACGTCGGCAGCCTCTTCTGCCTTAGCGGCCTTCGCGGCCTTCGCGGCCTTCTCGGGCTTCCCCGCACGCTCGGGCTTCTCCGCCTTCTCGGGGCGCTCCTCGCCCTCGGCGAGTTCCACGGTGACCGAACTGTGGTCTTTGGTGATGCGCACCCGCGTGAACTCCTCGAGCAGCTTCGAGAGCAGGTTCGTGCCGTAGCTGCGCACGTCGAAATCGGGGTAGCGCTTCTGCAGGCGGCTGCCGATCTCGCCCAAGCCGGTGGCCTTGCCGTTGTTCTGGTTGTCGGTGATGATGTCCACCACGGCCTGCTCCACGGAGTCCTTCGGCACCGCGTTGCTGCCGCCGCCCTTCTCGTTGCGCTTGTTCTGCACAAGCAGCTCGAGCGTGGTGAACACGTCGCAGGCGCGGCGGAAGGGCGTGGGGGTCTTCTTCTCCCCCATGCCGATGACCTTCATCCCCGCCTCCCGCAGGCGGATGGCCAGCCGGGTGAAGTCCGAATCGCTGGAGACGATGACAAAGCCGTCGCACCGCCCGGTGTAGAGCACATCCATGGCGTCGATGATCATGGCCGAGTCGGTGGAGTTCTTGCCGGTGGTGTAGCTGTACTGCTGGATGGGGGTGATGGCGTTCTCCAGCAGGATGGGTTTCCAGGAGGCCATATTGGGGGTGGTCCAGTCTCCGTAGATTCGCTTGATGGTGGGGGTGCCGTAGACGGCGATCTCCGCCATCACGTCCCGCATGGCGGTCCGGGAGGCGTTGTCCGCGTCGATGAGCACCGCCAGGCGCAGATCTCTGTCATTTTGCTGTGGCATGTGATCCTCCCTTAGTCGCTGAGCACGAAATGGAAATAGCGCAGCATCTCGTACCAGTCGTCGCTGTCGAAGCATACATTTTTGCCGTCCTCCAGCCGGGCGCCGGGGTAGAAGCTCTTGGAGTAGGCCAGCTTGTGTTCCCGGAACCGGATGACCGACTCGAAATGGTCGGGCATGGGCACCTGGCACCGGTCGGCTTTTTTCACCGCCTCCTCGGCGCCCGCCCGGATGCGCTCCACCGCCACCGCCGGGTGGAGGGAGACCACCCCTCCGCCCACACCCCGATTGACAGGGACAGTGACGATCTCGGGGATGAGCGCCCGGGCGAAGGCGCACAGGTCGGCGTCGCCGGACAGGAAGGCCACCGGCACGCCGTAATAGCCGGCGGTGTAGGAATTGAGAAGAAACTCGCTGGCCCGCACGCCATTGATGGCGACGTACTCGTTGCCCAGGTTCATGGTGTGGCTGAGGGGATTGCCGGGGCAGGCGGCCCAGGCGTGATAACCCGTGAAGAGCACCGCCCCGAAGGGGGCGGAATCCAGTCCCGACATCATGGACAGCGGGTCCCCGGTCCACCCCCGCAGGATGCGCGTCTCTCTGGGCAGGGCGGTGGGGTCAAGATTGCGGGCGGTGTCGTGGGCATCCTTCAGGAGAATATCTTCCGCCCCCGCCGCCACGGCTCCGGCGCAGGCGGCGGCTACCTCCCGGGTCATCTGCTGCTGGAAGGGCCGGTAATCGTCCATGGTCTTGCGCTCGGTCTCGGACCAGTCGGCGATGCCGCAGGTCCCCTCGATGTCGGCGCTGATATAGATCTGCATTGCTGTACACTCCTTTTTCTCTCCGACGGGGCGGTTTCGCCCCGATATTTTCCTTTTTAAGTATACCACATCCCTTTTTCTTTGGATACAGCAACCTGTGGGACTTTTGGGCAATCTTTGTCGCTTTGTAGAAAAATTTTTCTCACCGTCCGGTTGGTATTGTCCTCCGCCGCGTGTTTGTGATACAGTATAGATACGCTGCGAAAGGGGGGAAGGCGCATGCCGCCCGGCCTGACCGCCCTGGAGCTGGAGACGGATCGCGCTCTGCTCCAGCAGATCTACGACCAATATGAGCCCCGGATGTACCGTGTGGCCCTGCAGGTGCTGAAGTCCTCTGCTCTGGCAGAGGACGCCGTTCACGATGCGTTCCTCAAGCTCATCAAACATTTTTCCGAAATCCGCAAAATTTCCTGTAAGGAATTGGAGCCCTTCGTCGTTATTATAGTGAAACGGACCGCGCTGGACCTGCTCAAGCAGGAGAAGCGGCTGACCTCGCTGGAGGACGGCTGGGACCCGCCCGCCGGGTCCGGCCCCGAGACCGAGACCGCCTACCACCGCCTGGTGGAGCTGATCCGCTCCATGCCGGACACCTACCGGGAGGTGCTGGAGCTGCGCTGCGTGTTGGAGTGGTCCAACAAGGACATCGCCCGGCGACTCTCCCTGTCGGAAAATGCCGTGGCGGTGCGTCTGATGCGGGGCAAAGCCTTGCTGCAAAACAAACTGGAACAGGAGGGGTACGGCCGTGAAGGATTCGGAATTTGACGCTCTGCTGCGCAGCGCCCTTCTGGAGGCCGCCCGACTGGATGCAGAGGCCCTGACAGAGGGTGAGCCCGAGGCACCGCCCCGCTCGCTGGAGTACCAGGCCGAAATGGCCGCCCTGCTGCGGGACCCCATCCGCGGCGGTGCTCGGCCCAAGGTCCGGCCCGGCCTGTGGCAGCACAGCCGCCTGCTCCGCTCGGCGGCCTGTCTGGCGCTGGCGGCGGTTCTGTGTCTGGGCAGCGCCGTGACCTTCAGCCCGAGCGCCCGGGCCTGGGTGGTCCACTTTTTCAGCCAGCGCTTTGAGGACCACTCCGCCTTCTCCTTCCAGGGGGATGGGATGGACGGCCCGGACGACGTTCTCTACCGGCCCACCTACCTCCCCGCAGGCTACACGCAGGACCGTTCCCAGGACGATCTGCCCGAGGACATGGCCATCTACGTCAACGATCAGGAGCAGTTCCTCTACTTCTCCTATATGGCCGGCAACACCGCCGGCACCTTCGCCGTGGACAACGAGCACTCCACGGAAAAGCTCATCACCATCGGCAAGGACTGTCAGGCCCATCTGCTGGAGACCATCAGTCCCGACTATCCCAGCTTCCTCATCTGGATGGACGAGGAGAAGGGGGCGGCCTTCCTCATCGACGGCTACGTCTCCCCTGAGGAGCTCATCCGGGTGGCGGAGAGCGTGCAGGCGCAGTAAGCGCCCGGTCTGCATCCATCTTTACGGGAGGGGGCCGCGATGAAGAAAACGCCAAGACACACCGCCGTCTGGTTCGTTATCACCTTTGCAGTGTGCGCTCTGGCGCTGGGCACCCTCTACCGGACCAGCGCCCAGGGTGAGCTGTCCCCCCATGTGCGCTATCAGGGGGAGTATTACGCCTGCCTGCATGACCAGCCTCTGGACTACGGCCGGCTGGAGGAGCGGCTTCTCCCCGCCGGCGTGGTGGATACCCTGGTGGAGGAACGGGCGGAGCGGGACTTTCAGACCAACTGCGAGGCCTACTGGGGCGGCGGACTTTACCGGGACCCCAGCCAGGCGGACACACTCTACCTCCGGCTGAACGCCAATACGCCGGAGGAAACGCTGCTGCTGCTGGAAAAGGCAGCCTGAATTTTACGGAAAAGCGCCGGGGCAATGCCCCGGCGCTTTGTGGTTTCGTATTACAGCGCGTCCTCGATGAGGCCGTAGCCGCCGTTTTCTCTTCTATACACCACGGAGAAGGCTCCGCCGGCATCCTCGTTCTTGAAGGCGAAGAAGGCATGGTCCACCAGGTTCATCTGGAGGATGGCCTCTTCCTGGGTCATGGGCTTGATGGGGAAGCGCTTGACCCGCTCGATCCTGAACTCCTCCTCCTCCTCGGGCACGAAGTCCGAGACCTCCGCCACATCCACGGACCGCTCGAAGGCGTCCTTGCGCAGACGTTTTTCCAGGCGGGCCTTGTTCTTGCGGATCTGACGCTCGATGGTGGACACGGCCGCGTCGATGGAGGCCCGCATGTCGGAGGTGCTCTCGGAGGCGCGGAGGATCATACTGCCGGAGCGGACGGTAACCTCGGCCCGGTTCCGGTCCTTTTCTACGCTAAAAGTAATGGCAGCCTCCGCTTCGCTGCTGAAATAGCGGTCCAGCTTGCCCACCTTTTTTTCGGCGTAGGCATGGACGGATGCAGGCAGGGTGACCTTCTTGTCGGTGAATACGAATTTCATTCGATTCAGCTCCTTCTTCCGCCCCCGGTGGGGGGCTATCGTTGACGGCGGACGGAGTGCCCGTCCTCCGGGTATTTTTATTATACCATCTTTCCCCCAAAAAGTCACCGCCAATCTGGAAATATTCTGTGAACCTTTCACAATGTGCGTTTGGAGCGGCCGTCAGCCCTTGACCTGTTTTCCCCCGATGAACACATAGCGCACCTTCCCGTTCCAGTCCAGCGGATGGCCGGTGGTGACCACAATATCGGCGTCCTTGCCCGGCTCCAGAGAGCCTACCCGTTTGTCCAGACCGGCCAGCCGGGCGGGATGGATGGTGATGGCGGCCAGGGCCTCCTCGGGCTCCAGACCGCCCCGGACCGCCAGAGCGGCGCAGATGGGCAGGTATTGGATGGGGATCACCGGGTGGTCGGTGCAGATGGCCACCGGCACCCCCGCTCGGGCCAGAATGGCCGGATTCTCGATGGTCAGGTTGGCCAGTTCCGGCTTGCTGCGGTCGGTGAGGCTGGGCCCGGTGATGACCCCCGCCCCCTCCGCCGCCAGCAGCTCGGGCAGCAGGTGGCCCTCGGTGCCGTGGACGATGACGTATTTCAGGCCGAACTCCCGGCAGATCCGCACCGCGGTGGCAATGTCATCCGCCCGGTGGGCGTGGATGTGGACGGGCAGCTCCCCCCGCAGGACGGGGATCAGGGCCTCCAGCTTGGCGTCGTAATCCGGTGCGTCGGTATCCTCCTCGGCATCGGCCTTGTCCTGCTTGTCCATGTACTCCAGGGTCTTGGAGAGCTCCTGCCGGATGACCGCCGCGGTGGCCATCCGGGTGATGGGGGTCTCCTTGCGCTCGTTATACACCGTTTTGGGATTCTCCCCCAGGGCCATCTTCATGGCCGCCGGGGCCCGGAGCACCATCTCGTCCACCCACCGTCCGTCGGTCTTGATGGCGGCAAACTGCCCGGCGATGGGATTGGCGCTGCCCGGCCCGGTGAGCACCGTGGTGACGCCCCCCTCCCGGGCCTCGCGAAAGCAGCGGTCCTGGGGATTGATGGCGTCGATGGCCCTAAGCTGTGGGGTACAGGGGTCGGTGGACTCGTTGCCGTCGTCGGCCTCAAAGCCCAGAGCATTGCCGAACATACCCAGATGGCAGTGGGCGTCGATGAAACCGGGCAGGATGTGCCCGCCCCCGGCGTCGTACACCGGGCCGGCCGCCGCCGCGGTCCGGGCAGACATCTCCCCCACCGCCCGGATCTTTCCATTCTCTACCTCCACATAGCCGTGGGGGATCACCGGCCCAGCCATAGTGTGGACCACTCCGTTGAGGATGCGCATCATGATTTTCCGCCTTTCGACAAAAGTTCTCATTGACATTTTTAGGAAGTTTATGTAAGATAGGCTTGTACGCGAGGAAGCGTATTCCCACTCTGGCTGGAGTTCATTCCATTCTCCCGCACAATCCCCTTCTTTGAGCGCCCTGGTGCTTCCGGGCGCTCCCTTTTTTGCCCCGGACAAAAAAAGGGCGCGGCCTCCGGCCGCGCGCTTTTTCCATTTTTACTTGCGTCCGCCGCGGCGGGAGCTCTTCTTCTCTAAGTACCGCATCTCGGACAGCTTGCTGTCCGAGGCGGCCATAAACTGCTTGAGCCGGTCCTCAAAGGTGGCCGGCTCCGCCGGAGCGCTCTTGCCGCGGAAGCCGCCGCCGTTGCGGCCGCCACGGTCGCCACCACGACCGCCGCGGTCGTTACCACGGTTACCGCCGAAGCCACCACGGTTGCCGCCGCGATCGCCATAGCCACCACGGTTGCCGCCAAAGCCGCCGCGACCGCCACGGTCGCCGCCACGGTCACCAAAGCCGCCACGGCCGCCGCGATCGCCACCGCGACCGCCACGGTCACCGCCACGGCCGCCGCGGTCACCAAAGCCGCCACGGCCGCCGCGATCGCCACCGCGGCCACCACGGTCGTCACGGCCGCCGCGAGGACCGCGGTCCTCGTCCAGGCCCATGGCGACGAGCGGAGCGATAACCTTATCGAGAGCGGCCATCAGCTCGGTGGCCTCCTCGTAAGAAAGCTCGGGCAGGAGCTTCTCCTTCTTGTTGGCAAGCTCGACCAGGCCCTCAGCGGCATCCTCGGCAGCGAAGACGACGATCTTGCGCATATCGCCCTCGGCGTCGTCGATGCGGCCGACCAGATCGGCGGCCTCGGCCTCGGCCATCAGGCCATCGAGCTCACGAAGGCGCATGCCCAGCAGGTCGGACATTTCCTTCTGCTCCATCTTGGGCTTGAGGTCAAGAAGCTTGATGGCGCGCTCGATGTTCGCCATGCGCTCGGCCTTGGCCTCCTCCTCCTTGGAAATAGCAAAGCGACGGCTACGCAGCAGGCGGGCGGCCTTCTGCATCTTGTCCATCAGCTCTTCGTCATCGTAATCAACGGCGGCCTCGACAACCTCGGCCTCCTCCTCGGCGGAAACCTCGTCAGCAGCCTCAACCTCGGCAGCTTCGGTCTCCACGGTCTCGACCGCCTCAACCTCGGCAGCCATGGTCTCGTTCTCGGTCTCGTTCATGATCTCTTCGTTCTCGGACATGAGACTCCTTCTTGGCCCTCTCGGGCATCATCGCCCCATTCGCGGGGCCCGTCGCGCACTCTTTGCGCTTTAAACATTCATGCCTCTCGGCAAAACGTCCATTAGTTTATGGTGTCGCCATCCAATCTAGCTGCAGAATCTATGTGCACACATTAATGCGACATGTGTGACTCGCGACGAGCGTACACCAGCGACGCCACGAACCCGACCACGGCAATTACAGCCGCCACACGCACGGCAGCTGCAAATCCATTCGCCTGGGCAACGTCCGTCGCAGCGCCAGCGGCGCCGGCGGTCGCAGCAGAACTCGAGAGCAGACCGATAAACAGCGACGGGCCAAACGATGCGGCAATCATATTCCACGTGTTGAGCAATGCCGTTCCGTGAGGATGTTCAGCGGCGGGTAGCGTCTCCAAGCCGGCCGTTTGCGAGGGGCTCAGCACCAAACCGACTCCGGCATACACCACAACGGTCAGCGCCACGACGACGCCGATGTTCATGCTTGCCGCCGTCATCGAGATGGCAGTCTGCCCCACGGCAATCAGGGCAAAGCCGACCGGCAGCAGCGGCCATGCGCCACGGGCGTCCATCACGCGTCCGCCCACAATCGAGGTCACGGCGTTGCAGGCAATTGCCGGCAAAATGAGCAAGCCCGCAACAAGTGCGGTCATGCCGTATGCGCCCTCAAAATAGAGCGGCAACAAAACGCTCATCGAGAACGTCGTCATCATCGACACCACCACAAGCAGGCACGCAGGCCAAAAACGAACGCTCGCCATGGGACGCACGTTAAGCACCGGATGCTCGAGCTTGAGCTGACGGGCCGCAAACAGGCCGAGCAGCACAGTGGCGGCGAAGAGCGTCACGATGCCGGCAATCAGATTGGTTGAGAACTCGCCTACGGAATACACAAATGCCGTAATACCGGCAGCGAGCAAAACAACCGACAGAATATCAAGCGTGGCGTTCGAACGCTCTCCGACATTCTGAACAAGCTTTACGCCCGCCGCAGCGACCACAATGCCGCCCACCAGCGGCACTACGAACACCGCCCTCCAGCCAAACAACGTGCACATAAGACCGCTGATCACGGGTCCAAACGCCGGCCCCAGCGTAATGCAGGCACCGCCCAGGCTCAGATACAGACCAAGCTTCTCGCGCGGGGCGCAAGACAGCACCACGTTCATCATGAGCGGGAACAAGATACCCGATCCCGCGGCCTGCAAAATACGGCTTGGCAGCAAAACGCTAAACGACGGAGCGACCAGACACAGAACTTCGCCGGCGACCATGCATCCGCATGCGAAAAACAGCAGCTTGCGCGTCGAGAAACGGCCGGACAGGAAGGCCATGATGGCCGTAAAGATCGACGTCACGATCATGTAGCCCGAGACGAGCCACTGCGCCGTGGTGGCACTCACCGAAAAGGCTGCCATAATGTCGTGCAACGCCACGTTAATGATGTTCTCGTTAAACGCGGCAACAAAGGCTGCAATATACATTACGACGAGAATCGCCGCAGTGGCCGATGGCGCTACTTGAACTTGTTGCTGAGATTTGCTCCCCATGCATTTCCTTCCTCTTGGAACGACAGTCGCATCGCCCCAGAGGAACAGTCCAGGGCGAAAAATGAGCCCTAGACTTACGCCAGACGCCGTACACGACGAATCTGGCAACATGGTCCAACGTCGAAAGATTGTAACGCGGACGCACAGCTTTCCTTCCGCGCTATTATTAAAAGTCCACGAAAGCATAAGACATGAGGAGCCCGCCATGATTAAGCCCATCATGAAATCCGAGTTCTTTTTGCGCCTGCCTTCCGAAGACGCGGGCCCCGATGACGCCGCGACCGGGCAGGATCTCCTAGATACACTCCACGAGCATGAGCGCGAGTGCGTGGGCCTCGCCGCCAACATGATCGGCGTGCGCAAACGCATCATCTGCGTAAAGGACGGCAACAGGACGCTCCTGATGTACAACCCTCAAATTCTTGAGCAGGTCAATGCCTATCAGACAAGCGAAGGATGCCTCTCGCTAATCGGCGAGCGTCCCTGTACCCGCTATCGCCGCATTAAGGTTGAGTATTTGGACGAGAACTTCGTCCACCGCATCAAAAACTTCTCGGGCTACACCGCCGAAATCATCCAGCACGAAATCGACCACTGCAACGGCGTCGTGGTTTAGGCCACCTGCCAAAATGAGGGTACCGGAGGCCTCCCTATGGATATCAGCCGCTTTGGCGAATTCGCCATCTTAGCGCAGTCACGCACGTTTCTTGATGCGGCGGAACTGCTTTTCATGTCGCAATCAACCCTCTCCAAGCACATCATGGCAATGGAGCACGAGCTCGGCTGCAAGCTCATCGATCGAAGCCAGCGCCACGTAACACTCACCGCGCAAGGTGAAGCGCTCCTCCCCTATGCGCAAAAAATTGCGACGCTTCAGCACCGCTATCTTGCCGCCATTCAAATAGGCGCAGGTGAGCCGCTCGAGCACCTCACCGTAGGTTCTATCCCCATTATGGCCCCTTATGGGATCACGGACGCCGTCATCGATTTTCAGCAGGCGAACCCCTCATATTCTGTCGAGCTCATCGAAGGCGAGGGCGACACACTCAAGCGCATGCTCCTGCACGAGGACATTGACCTGGCCTTCATCCGTGACAGCGGCGCCATCGAGCCAGAGTTCAAAAAGATTCCCTTTACGACCGACCGGCTCGTGGCCGTCCTTTCGCTCGACCATCCACTCGCCGAACGTGACACCGTCGAGATAGACGACCTTATCGACGAGAATTTCCTCATGCTTCCCCAAGGCTCGTTCGTAAGCGAGCTCGTCCTTTCCCTTTGTCGCGAAGCTGGATTTGGCCCACGCGTTACGTTCACCGGCAAACGAGCCGAGAACATCATCTCTCTTGTCGCACGCGGCGCCGGCGTCTCATTCCTCATGCGCAAGCCGGCGGAATCGCTTGCCAGCGGAAAGGTAGCCCTGGTGCCGCTTGAGCCCGCGACGACCTCCGAGGTCAGGCTCTACCTCAAGCGGAACGCCGCGCACTCGCAGGCGGTCGTCTCGTTCATCGGCTTCCTCCCCTACCGTCAGCTCCTGCAGGGCGACCGTGCGTCTTCCACCGCGGCACGACCGTCATAATCCCCGCTGCTCCACAACCGCAGACTTGTGTCCGCAAACACGCTGACAACGGCACAAAACACAAATATGCCTCGGGCGGCACGTCGCCGTCCGAGGCATATTTAGTTAAAGTGCGCAGACAGACTAGTCCACCGAGATGTTGAGCGCCTTACCGCCCTCGTCCTTCCTGGTACCGATCGCCATAGCGGCGACAAGAGCCAGAACGAAAGCGACCACACCGGAGATGACAAGGCCGATAAAGCCCGTGTCGATGCCGGCAGGGTTAATAAAGCTCGGGAAACCGAGCGGGCCGGAGGCACCGAAGGCATAGAGTTTGGCACCCATGAGGCCGGCAATGGCGCCGCCTACACCAGCGGAAATAAAGGTTGCCCACATAAGACGCTTACGCGGCAGCAAGATGGCGTAAAGCGCAGGCTCGTTGACACCGAAAATCGAAGAGACAAGGGCGGGAATGTTGACGGCAGCATTTTCCTCGGAGTCCTTGGTTCGGATGACCATGCCAAGCACAGCACCGGCGATGGCACAACCGCCTGCATACACGAGCGGGTTAATGAGGTCATAGCCGTAGGTTGCGACATCGAGAAACCACAGCGGGATGATACCCCAGTGCAGGCCGAACATGACGAGCAGGCTCCAGAACGTGCCGATGACGAAGCCGGCGATGGCGGGCTGGAAGTTGATGAGCATCAAGATGATCTGGGCAACGATGTTGGAGAGGACCGTCATGACCGGACCGACCACAAGCAGGCCAAGGATGCCGCAAATGAGGAGCGTCAGGATGTTGGAGAAGAACGAGCTCACAAGCGCGGGCAGCGCGTTAGAAAGGGCCTTGTGCACCTTGGAGGCAATCCAGACGATAAAGATCGCAGGCAGAATCGTCGATGAGTAATTCTGCATGATCAGCGGGATGCCAAAAATATCACCGTAGACATTGGACTCGAAGACCGTGCCGGCGCCGAGCGTATAGAGCGGATCTCCGCCCATAAGGGCAACGAGCGTCGGGTAGACGAGGATACCACCGAGCGCCATTCCCATAACGGGCTTAAGTCCGAACTTCTTGGCCGACGTCCAGCCAATGATTAGCGGAAAGTAATAGAAAACCGAATCTCCGATTGCCGAGAGCGTCACATACGTATTGCTGTCCTTGGCAAGCCAACCGGCAACCGTGCAGAGCGCGAGCATCGACTTGATAAAGCCACCGGCCATAAGCACGCCAAGAACCGGTTGCAGAATCTCGGAGATGATGGCCAGCAGACGCGAGAATGGATCGCCCTTTTTGACGTCGTCGCCTTCATCGATATCGAGTGCGGGTTTGGAGTCGAACCCGCCAATCTGAACAAGGTCGTTGTAGACGGCCTCGACAGTGGCACCAATCACGACCTGATACTGTCCGCCGGCCTGGATGACGTCAACGACGCCCTTCGTCGCCTTAAGCTCATTGGTCTGGGCGAGCGATTCATCCTTGAGGTGGAAGCGGAGACGCGTAATGCAGTGGCTCACGTCTAACACATTGTCTCGACCACCGACCTTTGTGATGATTTCATCGCAAAGCTTCTGGTATTTCATGGAATTCTCCTTTTTCTGAGCGGGGTATAGCATCGATTTCATGCCTCCGTAGTCGACGTGGGAGGGCAAGGAACCCGCTTCCCCCTTTGAAATCCGCGGCCGCACGTACGCCCGGGATGGGAAACGGCAGAGAAGATGGAAAATGCCGATCACATGGCAGCGAGCCTCATTGGCCCATGTCACGCAATCAGGCCTACAGACGCGAATCTGCTGCGCCGAGAAGTCTCGTCGTCTGGCAGAACTTGTCACACAGGCGTTCCGGTTCGCCCTGGGGAATCTGAGTACGCTCGGTCTCAAAGGAGAGGCCGTACTCGCGTGCCGGAAGGAAATACTCGAAATAGCCGTTGGTGTAACCGCAAACTATTCCCTCGACCGGGCATTCGCGCTTCATGCGAATACCCAAGTCGCTGCCGAGCTCACTCGGGAACATAAAGAGATGCAGGCCGCCCAAACTGATGACGGCACACTTAAGCGTGAGCGAAAAGTCGTCATGGGCAACGGTGTGATAGAACGTCTGAGGCTCGATGCGATCGAGAACGACCTCGCGATCGAGCTTGATCTGGGAAATCGTCTCGGCAAGACCGGTCGAAACGCGCTCGACCTCGGGAATGCCGCGTCCCTGGCGAAAATTGCGGTCGCTACAGTCGCCAGCAGCACCGACGACCATGGCCGGATAGTAACCAAGACTCTGAGCGAGCTTTTTGCCGGTAAGACCGGCGAGTTCGCTCGTGAGCTCCGTGCAGTCGGGTCCGACACAGGCAGAATGCACCGCCCAGTTCACAAAGCCCGCAAACGATTTGCCTTCGTCATCGAAGAACGACACCACGATAACCTCATTGTCGGCAAGCTCTCCGGGAATGATGCGGTTGTCGTAGAAACCGGTGATGACTTTTTTGCCCATGCGGCAGGTCGCAGGTCGCGCGTTGGCGCGGCACTCTTCGAAGCATTGACAGATGGTATCGAGGAACCAGCGATAGTAGTTCTCGTCGAATTTTCCCGTCCACCAGCTGCGGTGGTAAGCGACGATTGAAGTATGGTCGTGCGTCGCCGAGAGCAGAACGCAGTCACGGTCGATTCCATAGCGCTCGGCGAGCATCGTCTTAACCTCCTCGGCCATGCTTTCCTCAAACTCGAGAACATCGGCGTTGAAGAGAAAAACTTCGCGGTCGTCCTGTTGGAAAAGAATCGCGTTGGCGAAGACGTCGTCATGGACGCCTGTCGCAGGCTCCAGACGGTTGGGGAGGTTACGGTATCCGATTAGATAGATGTCGCCTTGCGGGGTGATCTTGCGGCGTGCATGTCCGATATTCATGCAAGTTCTCCTTTTTGTCGCGCCGCGTTCAAAGCGGCAAGGATGGTTTGGAGGAGGCGCTCATGGGAGCCGGCGGCAAAACCGGAGTTCATGGCCTCATAGGTGATTTTCTCGTACGCATCGGGGGCCGGCAGATACTTCTGCCCTCCGTTGACAAGCGTGGCAAAGAGCACGGGGCAGAATCGGGCGGCGCGCACGGCGGCGCCAAACGAGCTCGAAACCTCGGGCTGGATACCAACGAACTCGGCATTTCCCAGCCGAAGTAAATAGACCCTCGTACGCTGTTCGCCTGCCGCATGAAACTCATAAGTTCGATGCGGGGCCAATGAGCAGAAGTCGGCGCGCGTCTGGGCGGGCAAAAGGACGTCGACCGTGCGAGCATCGACGCCGATGGCATCGTCCTCACGCGCCGCACGGACGGCCTCAATCAACGCATCGCTCATAGCGCGACCCTGTCGATGCAGCATGCGATATCCACTCTCGTGAGCATCTAACGTTTGCTTCGCCCCGGTCGAATCGAACGCAACGGTCACGGCGCGCTCCGCCGGACTCTGATCCCCCGCGGCACCGGGTAGCAGCAACACGACTCCGCCCGATTCGCGCTCGAGAGCCATGGCGGCAAAGCCAAAGAGGTCCCCGCTCACCAAGCGCTTCCCCTGAGAATCGTGCGATCCGTCGAGCACGGAAGACTGGACATCAGCCGTCGCAAGCATGGCAACGAGCCCGCCCTCGGCATCCCTCGCGACAAGTACGGGCATCGCGTGGTCGGCAAACCCCTTGGGGTCTACTCCCAGCCACCAGCCGGCCGGTGTCTCAATGTCGCGGTTAACGTTCACAGGACAGTAGCCCTCCGCCGAGGCGAGCGTGACAGAGCGAATGCCCGCAACCGCCTGCTCAACGGCCGCGCGTGTCGCGGCGATGAGCGCGGCACGATAGCGCTCATTTCGATCGCGGGCATCGGTGTCGGCCAGATGCCCAGGGGTGCGCACGTGAGGCGCAGAAAACGTGTGGGTCGGGACCACCCAAGAAAAGGCGCCGTCGCAATTGGAGACATCCTTGACAACCTCACGCAGATCGACGAGTAGGGCCGGAGCGATCGAGGTAACCTCAAGTGAAAGGATGCAAGCGCGCCGCCCCATCCCTTCGACCACGAAGGCACGGGCAAAGATTTCATGACGGAGTGCGTCGAAACCGTCGAACGGCAATACGTCCTCTAAGTTAATGGCCACCCGGGCGGCTCCGGCCTTCATCTCTCCCTTATCCATGGCGAACGCCCTCCTTTATCTGTCGCTCACTCGATGCCGTACAAGCGCTGTGCCGTGCCGCCAAGCATAAGGTCCTTGTCCGTATCACTTAAATCTGTGGCGCGGACGCAGGCGACACCCTCTGTTAGCCACTCGCGTTTAACGGGATAACTCGTACCAAAGACAATATGGTCTGCACCAAGGACTTCAACCGCACAGGCAAGAAGCGTCTCGCCCCAAGGCTGAGCATGGGACATGTCGAAATAGATGTTGTTCTCAAGACGCTTGGAGACCGTCTCGGTATCGGTCTGGAAGCGACCCGAGGCATCTGAACGCTTGGGACCGTGCGGCAGCAGCATCTCCTTAAACGCAAAATAAGCGCCACCGAGCATGGAGTGGACCATCTTGACGTTGGGATAACGCTCGAAGAAGTCGCTGAAGATTTCACGACCGATTGCCGTGGTCTGGTCGACGCAACGGCCGTAGGAGCGACGCAGGTTGTCGTATGCGAGCAGCGACGTATGCTCGACCGGTACGGGCACATGGTGCACGTAAACGGTGACGCTGCGTTCGTTCAGTCGCTCAAAAAAGTTCGAAAAGATCGGATCGTCAAGATAACGCTTGCCGTAGTGAGCGCAGAGCTGCACGCCCGCGAAACCCTCGTCGAGCCTGCGATCGAGCTCCTCGAGGTTCGCCTCGGTGCCAAAGGGAGGCACGGCGACAAGCGGTATCAAGCGACCGTTCGACGCTTTTGCGTCAGCGGCCATACCGTCGTTGAAGCGCCGGCACATCTCGAGTGACATCCACTCATGGCAGCCGGGGAGTTTGAGAATCGCTTTATCGACCCCCGCCTCGTCCATGTCTGCCAGACGCTTCTCAAGGGTGTAGTCTCCCTCGATATAGTTGAGGCCTGGGAAGCCAGCGGGCTTTTCGATCACAATCTGTCGCTTGCCCGTGGGGCTTACGGTCAGGTAGCCCTCGGTGTCGTAAGCGCGGGGCACCTCGGCCAAAAACTGTTCACAGAGTGTCTCGTCATGGAAGATGCGCTCGTCAAACCAGTAGGAATTTGCATCGATAATCTTTGGTGGGGACCGCCTTTCATCTTGTCGAGAACATTCTAAAAAAGCGGACACACGGACATCAATTCCAGTTGAAGCACACTGTATTCCATTTTGGAATACAGTTTTCCGTTCACACGCGATTCCCACTCGCCCAAACGATCGAGACGCCGACAACGCGAGCTTTAACAGAAAACGGTCGGCCCGCATCCGTTGCGGGCCGACCGTTTCATTACAGGCTACCTTTGCCGTTACGCCTGACGGTAATGATCAAAGAAGTCGGCGAGGTCTTCGAGCGACTCTTTGAGCACTTCCATGCGCGGCAGGTACACGATGCGGAAGTGATCGGGCTCTGCCCAGTTAAAGCCGCCGCCGCGCGTGATCAGAATCTTCTTCTCGTGCAGCAGGTCGAGGGCAAACTGCTCGTCATCGGTGATGTTGAACTTTTTAACATCCATCTTGGGGAAGATGTAGAACGCCGCACGCGGCTTAACCACCGAGATGCCGTCAATCTTGTTGAGCGCCTCATACACAAAGTTGCGCTGCTCGTAGACACGGCCGCCGGGACGGATGTAGTCGTTAACGGACTGATGGCCGCCGAGCGCCGTCTGGACGATCGACTGAGCCGGCACGTTGGAGCACAGGCGCATGTTGGAGAGCATGTTGATGCCCATGATGAAGTCGCTCATGCAGCGCTGGTTGCCCGAAAGCACCATCCAGCCAATGCGATAGCCCGCGATCATGTGCGACTTGGACAGACCGCTAAAGGTGACACAGGGCAGATCGGGGGCGAGCGAGGCAATCGAGACGTGCTCGTAGCCGTCCATGCACAGGCGGTCGTAGATCTCATCGGCAAAGATCATCAGCTGATGCCTGCGCGCAATCTCGACGATGCCCTCGAGCACCTCGCGCGGATAGACAGAACCCGTGGGGTTGTTGGGGTTGATGATGACGAGGGCTTTGGTCGCGCTCGTAATCTTGGACTCCATATCCTCCAGGTCGGGATACCAATCCGCCTGCTCATCACACAGATAATGTACGGGATGACCGCCGGCAAGGGTTGCGCACGCCGTCCAGAGCGGATAGTCGGGGCTGGGGATCAGAATCTCGTCGCCATTGTCGAGCAGCGCGTTCATCGAAAGCTGAATGAGCTCGGACACACCGTTGCCCGTGTAGATATGCTCCATCTGAACGTTGGGCAGGCCCTTGATCTGCGAATACTGCATGATCGCCTTGCGCGCGGAGAACAGGCCACGCGAGTTGGAATAGCCTTCGCAGTCGGGCAGCTGCTGGCGCATGTCCTTGATGACCTCATCGGGCGTGCGGAAACCGAAGGGCGCCGGGTTGCCGATATTGAGCTTGAGGATGCGCTCGCCCTCGTCCTCCATACGGGCGGCCTCGTCGACGACGGGACCGCGCACGTCATACAGGACGTTGTCGAGTTTGGTGGATTTAGAAAAAGTACGCATGGTGGTGCTCCTTGCAATTTGAGCTGAGGGATGGGGTTCGGGCTTGGAATCGTTGCGGGGTGATGATGCCTCGCCTTGATCGGCGTCGCCGGCAAGCAGCCAGGTAACATCGACCTCCAAAATCCGGGCGAGCAGCTCAGCCGCATCGCGCCGCGGGATCGTCTTGCCGCTCACATATTGGCTCATCTGACTCTTGCCGAGTTTTTTGCCGAGCATCTCCGATGCGCGGATTACGTCCGACTGGCGAACGTCGCGATTGGACATAGTCTGTCGCAGGCGATCGCAAAACGTCTCTTGGGCCACAGGAACCTCCTTGCTGGCAAAGTTCAATTTATAGAACACGAATTGAACCAAGGTTCAATTTAGCAAGCAGTATAGCGCCGTACCTCATTCGAAAGTTCAATTTCATAAGAAAACGTACGGAACTCCGAGTTTTGCCCAAAGCGGACAATGACGTGCACACGTTTAGAGGTATTCAAGGAATCGAGCGGCGGCAAGCGAAACGTCAGCCGTGCGATATATCGCATTGATCTGCCGATGGGGATGTCCCTCGAGTGGTCGCACGGCAACATCGAACTGACAGCGGCGCAAGATGAGCGCGGGAAGAATGCTCGCGCCCAAGCCGTCCTCGACCATAGCCATAATCGCATAGTCATCCCAAGTCGACAGCTTAGAGCGCACCGCCAGGCCCGCGCGGCGAAACAGCGGCGTAATCTCGTCATCGGTGCCGCGTTCTAGCAGAATAAACTGCTCGTTGGCTAAATCGGCAAGAGAAACGACCTCCGCCGTGGCAAGCAAAGAATCTGCCGGCACTACCGCCATCAACTCGTCGCGCACCAAAGACCGCGATGCCATGCCGTTTTCTCGAGGCTCATACGGGATAAAGCCCAGATCGCAGCGGCCCTCTGCCACCCATTGTTCGATCTCTGAATAGTCGCCCATCAGCAACTCATAATCGACGTCCGGGTGATCGGCGCGAAAGCGCGCAATCACCGGCGGCAGCACGTGGGTCGCCACGCTCGAAAACGTACCGATGCAGATTTTGCCGCGCATGAGCCCACGCATCTCATCCACCCGTCGCTGCAAACGAACAAATTCCTCGCATAACGCCTCGACCGCCGGCATGACTTGCCGCCCATCGGCAGAAAGTACTACGCCCTCGCGGCTTCTATCGAGCACTTTAAAGCCCCAGTCTGTCTCAAGATCGGCCACCATACGGCTCACGCCCGACTGCGAATAGCTCAGCCGCTCGGCGGCGCGCGTAAAACTGCCGGCGCGCACGGTCTCGAGCAGCACCTGCATCTTTTGAATATTCGTTTCCACGGCACCCCTCCACCTTTGCATGAGTTTTTGTCATGTTATCCATGCATTATATTCGCTTTTCTTCTAAAGCCAGTTCACCCATAGTGAACATGCTCGGATATAGAAGGGATGTCAGCGCATGAACAACGGACTGTTTACGTACTTAGCAGCATTGCTATTGTTTGGCTCCAACGGCATCATCGCCGCCGCCATCGCGCTGCCGAGCTCCGATATCGTGCTACTACGCACGTTTTTGGGTGCACTCTCGCTTGTCACCATCCTCGCCATCACCCAACGCCACAAGTTGCAGGCGCCATCTCGCCCCCGCGAAGCCGCAGCCCTCCTCCTCTCGGGAGCCGCGCTGGGCGCCAGCTGGATTTTTCTGTTCCGCGCCTACCAGACGATCGGCGTCGGCGTATCCTCGCTGCTGTACTACTGCGGCCCCATCATTGTCATGGCCCTCTCGCCATTTATCTTTGGCGAAAAACTGACCGGCGGCAAAATCGCCGGGTTTATCGCCGTCGCCTGCGGTGCTTTTCTCATTGCAGCACAAGGTCTAGGCGGCAATATGCCCATTGCGGGTATCGTCTGCGGTATCGCCTCGGCATTTTGCTATGCGCTGATGGTCATCGCTAGCAAGGGTGCGCCACACATCGAAGGCCTCGAGAACTCCACGCTCCAGGTGAGCGCCGCCTTTGTGACCGCGCTGGTCCTCACGCTCATCACGCAGGGCGCTCCCTCATTCCTGTCCGCCAGCGTCGCCGCCAGTATTGATTGGCACGCCGTTGCCATGCTCGGCATTGTCAACACCGGACTCGGTTGCCTGCTCTACTTTAGCGCCGTCGCCAAACTGCCCGTGCAGACCGTCGCCGTCGTCGGCTACCTTGAGCCGCTTTCGGCCGTCGTGTTCTCGGCCGTCCTTTTGGGCGAAGCCATAACACCGGTCCGCCTGATGGGTGCCGCGCTTATCATCGGCGGCGCGATTTTTTGCGAACTCGCCGGCAAACGCGCAAGCGCCAAGGCTGGCATAGCCCAGACAGCACGTGCTTAAAAGCCCCTGTTTTGAAATGCTACCTACGTACATAAATAATCCCCAGCTGGGGATTATTGTCTAAAATAACCTGATGTGCCAAACTGCTCTTGTATGTATAAAGACGGCATAAAGATTATCTGTCCTAGACAGATAACCGGATGTCTAAGGGAGTCCACGTGGCACACAACAAACTGGAGGCAAGCCCCCAAGACCAGCGTGGTCAAGGCGGGCACGGAGCCATCCCCCTCTCCGCTGGCATGCTGCTTGTAACGCTCGGCGTCGTCTATGGCGACATCGGCACGAGCCCCATGTACACCATGAAATCAATCGTCGCCAACAACGGCGGCATCGGTACCGTCAGCGAGGACATGATTCTGGGCGCGCTTTCGCTCGTCATCTGGACCATGACGCTCGTGACCACGGTCAAGTACGTGGTAATCGCCATGAAGGCCGACAACCACAACGAAGGCGGCATCTTCGCCCTGTTCAGCCTGGTGCGAAAAGTGGCACCATGGCTGATCCTACCTGCCATGATCGGCGGCGCGGCACTGCTCGCCGACGGCATCCTCACCCCCGCGGTCACGGTCACCACAGCCATCGAGGGCCTGCGTACCATCGAGTGGGGCCACGCGCTGCTGGGCGACGGCCAGACCAACGTCATCATCATCACCATCATCATTATCTGTGGCCTATTTGCCATGCAGCGCGCCGGTACCTCGTCAATCGGTAAGCTGTTCGGTCCGCTTATGACGCTATGGTTCCTGTTCCTGGCGGGCGCCGGCCTGTTCAACATGCTCGGCAACCTGTCCATCCTACGCGCCCTCAACCCCATCCGCGGCATCATGTTCCTGTTCTCGCCCATCAACCACTCGGGCATCATGGTGCTCGGCTTCGTCTTCCTGTCGACGACCGGCGCCGAGGCCCTCTACTCGGACATGGGCCACGTGGGCAAGGCAAACATCTATGCATCCTGGCCGTTTGTTAAGGCGGCCCTTATCCTCAACTATCTTGGTCAAGGCGCTTGGCTGCTTGCCAACAACTCCAATCCCCAGATGCTCGCGATGGATATCGTCAACCCGTTCTATATGATGCTTCCCGAGCCCCTGCGTCCCTTTGCCATCGTGCTTTCGGCCGTGGCGGCCATCATCGCCTCGCAGGCCCTCATCACCGGCTCTTTCTCGCTGGTATCCGAGGCAACCCGCCTCAACCTTATGCCGCATCTGCGCATCCACTACCCCAGCGACACCAAGGGCCAGCTCTATATTCCGCTCGTCAACAACATCATGTGGGTCGGCTGCATCTTCATCGTTCTGCTGTTCCAAAACTCCGAGCGCATGGAGAGCGCCTACGGCCTCGCCATTACCGTGACCATGCTCATGACCACGACGCTTTTGACGAGCTACATCGCCGGCATCCTCAAGCACAAGCTGGGCGCCTGCGTCTTCGCCCTGCTCTTCGGTGCCATTGAGCTGTGCTTCTTCGCCTCGTGCCTCACCATGTTCTTTGACGGCGGCTATGTGATGATCTTCCTGGCCGCACTGCTGTTTGGCCTTATGTATGTGTGGCGTCGCGGCACCGCCATCGAGCGCACGCAGACGATCCTGTTGCCCGTCTCCAAGTACATCGACCAGCTCAACCGCCTGCGCAATGACGAGACCTATCCCGTGCTCGCCGACAATCTGGTATTTCTCACCAACAGCCCCGACCCGCTCACGCTCGACCGCGACGTGCTCTATTCCATCCTGGACAAGCACCCCAAGCGCGCCAAGGCATACTGGTTCATCAACGTGCACGTTACCGATGAACCCTATACGCACGAGTATTCCGTCGAGACCTTTGGCACGGACTTTTTGTTCCGCGTGCGCCTGGACCTGGGCTTTAAGGTCAACCAGCGCGTTAATGCCTACCTGCGCCAGATCGTTGGCGACCTGATGGCATCGGGTGAGCTGCCGCCGCAGCATCACACCTACTCCATCTACGAGACACGCGGCAACGTGGGCGACTTCCGTTTTTGCATGCTGCGCAAGATGCTTGCCCCCGAAACGGACATCAACCGCAACGACCATCGCGTCATGGCCATCAAGTACGCCGTCCGCCGCGCCTGCGGAAGCCCGGCACGCTGGTACGGCCTCGAGAACTCGGCCATCATCATCGAGTACGTGCCCCTCTTTGCCCGTATGCGTCCGGCAGTCAAGCTTATACGCACCCAGGTGCCACTCGAAGTTCAGATCGAGGAAGCCGAGGAAATGGATGTCGATATCTTCTCGGACGACCTGGTCAACGGCAACGAAGCCGGTAGGGACATGAACGTCGATCCCACTGAGCTGCTCGAGAGCGTCGCCGATACGCCCGAACAGCAACAGCTCGACGGCCTCGAGAGCGCCCAGCTCAACGACGCCAACTTCTAGCGACGTCACAGATCGACGACAGTGGCCCTGCACCTCATGGGAGATGCAGGGCCACTTTGCATTGCAGGAAAGCTACCGGCTACGAACGGCGCGGCTCGGGAGTCACGAGCTTATCGGGGCTCGCACCCTCGGCATCCATCAGACTCACGTAGCGAATCGACGGATCCCCATACATCGCGTAGTAATAATTGCCCGTACGCGCGCTGAAGCATCCGGTGTAGATAGTCTTCTCGAACTTGCCATCGCCCATCCTGGATGCCCCCTCGATCATCACCACGCCCTCGAGCGAGCGGAACATGCGGACGACGTTTTCGGTCTCGCTCTCCTTTTGCGGATAATTGGCATTGAGATACGCCGCTTTCACGAAGCGACTCGGCGAATAGCAATCGCCCGGAATGCCGCGCATGCCGGCACCGGCTCCATAGGGCTTAAGCTCAGCGCCACGCCACGTCGCCGTCTGCGGAAAATCGCTTGTGGCGGTGATATAGGTGCGCAGGTTTTCCATGTGCCACGGGAAGGTGGGCTGATTGGCAAGGGTGTCGACCGGATCGTCGTATACATGCAGGCCGTCAGCCATCATCTCGACCACGATGCTACGCTGGCTGTCGCCGATAATCCAATGGAGCAGCGACACGCCCAGCCCCTCTCCGGCAGATTTGGCGACAATCACCGTGTCGCGCAGCGCGGCCTCGACCTCATCGACCGTCGAGAACGTCGCTGCCACCCACAGGGGAAACTCATAGGCCGCGATATTAGTCTTGCCGTCGACAGGGTCCTCGGCATACTCGGCATAACCCGGGAAATTGAGACCCGCCACGGCGAGGCCCGCATCGTTGCCGCAGTCGAAGAACATGGGATAGTTCCTGTAATCGATGCACATACCGATCACCGCGTGTGCCGCTGTCACGTCGTCGATAAACGAATACGGAATGTGAAACCCGCGCGGCATCACGCGAACCTGTTGGCCGTAGTCAAAGCTCCAGTCGAGGTTGCGGCCCAGATACATGTGGCCTGAATTATCGGTAAATCGAATGCTCGTGCACATAGCGCCTCCTAGCTTTACGTTCTTGCTAAGGTTATTGTCACCAAACAAAAAGGCGCTAAACACAAAAGCCCGGACATGACAACAATGTCACGCCCGGGACAAAAACGACGATTGAACGCCAATAGTTACCCTCACAGGTCGGTCTAGGGTGCCACAGTGCCGCAGATCGCCCCGAACGAGGAGCGCCGCGTACTAATGTGGTACGCAAGCGACGGGTGAGCGGCGAGGTGTGGTGCTGTGGTCGCCCTAGACAAGCTTTCCTAGACAGTGATCGATCATATGCTGGACCATCTGCGCCTCGAAGCCGACGAAATCCTGCTTGCGCTCGCGCATCTTGCCGTCGACGATCACGTCATAAGCGACCTTGCACTTGATATAGCGCGTGGACTTGGTGACCTCCTCGTGCGTCAGGCAGCTCTCCTCCATCTTGCTGGCGCCCAGGCCAAACACCAGACGGGGGTTGTAGAGCACGTGGGGCTCGCCGGCATCATCCAGGTAGACGCAAACCTTCTTGGTAACGCCAATCTGGTTAGCGGCAAGGCAGCCGGCATCGTCGAGCGACTTGATGGTATCGATCAGGTCCTGAGCAACCGACTCGTCCTCGACGGTCGCAACCTCGCAACGCTGGGACAGGATAGCCTCGTCGTGGCAAAGCTCTTTAATCATACGTTCCTCCATAGGGGTCGTTGTAACCGCTTAAGTATACGGTACCCACACATTTTCATGCGGAAAATACCGTCCGTCTGCTACAAAGCGCCGAACATCAACATGCGAGGAACAACAGCGTCGTAAAGGGGCTATAGTAGTTGAGTTCGTGTCAATCGGCCTAAACTCGGGGCCGAACAAGGAAAGGGTATGCATGGACGAACTTTTTCACGTCAGTGAGCGCAAGTCCACAATCGGGACCGAACTCCGCGCTGGACTGACAACATTCCTGGCGATGGCCTACATCATCGCCGTCAACCCCGCAGTGCTCTCGGGCGCTGGCATCAATGCGGGAGCGCTCGCCTGCGCCACCTGCCTGGGCGCCGGCATCATGACCATCTGCATGGGCATCTTCGCCAACCGCCCGCTCGCCTGCGCGTCGGGCTTAGGCGTCAACGCGATGATCGCCGGAATCACCACCACCGTCTGCGGCGGTGACTGGCACGTGGCCATGAGCGTCATCTTCCTCGAGGGTATCGTCATCTTGCTGCTCGTGCTTTGTGGCCTGCGCGAGGCCATCATGGACGCCATCCCGGTTGTCCTGCGTCACGCCATCTCGGTGGGTCTGGGCCTGTTCATCGCCATGATTGGCCTGTGCGATGCCGGCATTATCACCGCTGGCGCCGGTACACTCGTCGGTCTGGGCGACATCACCTCTCCCACCTTCATCGTCGGCATCATCTCCATCCTGGTGACGGTCGCCCTCGCCTGCCGCAACGTCCCCGGCTCGCTGCTCATCGGCATCGTCGTCGCCGTCATCGCCGGTATCCCCCTAGGTGTGACCCAGGCTCCGACCGGTATCATCGCCCCGCTCGACTTCTCGAGCATCGGTGGCCCCATCGCCGACGCCGGTGGCGTGCCCGCCATCGTCAAGGTCCTTACCGACCCCACGCTCCTCGTCATCTCGTTCTCGCTGCTCATGAGTGACTTCTTCGACACCATGGGCACCGCGATGGCCGTGGCCAAGCAGGGCGAGTTCCTCACCGACGACGGCAACGTCGAGAATATCAAGGAGATTCTGATCGTCGACTCCGCCGCCGCTGCTGTGGGCGGTTTCATGGGCGTCTCCTCCATCACCACCTTCGTCGAGTCCACCTCTGGCGCTGCCGACGGTGGCCGCACGGGCCTCACCTCCGTCACCACCGGCGTGCTGTTCATTCTCGCCGCGTTCTTCTCCCCCATCGTCACCATCGTTTCCAGCGCCGCCACCTGCGGTGCCCTGGTCTACGTCGGCTACCTCATGATGAGCGAGGCCTCCGAGATCGACTGGTCCGACGTGTCGCAGGGTTTCCCGGCGTTCATGATTGTCGCCGGCGTGCCCTTCACCTACTCCATCTCTGCCGGCATTGGCCTGGGCTTTATCGCCTATGTGGTCGTCGCGCTCTTTAAGGGCGAGGCCTCCAAGATCAAGCCGCTCATGTGGATCGCAGCCCTCGCCTTCCTCGTCTACTTCTTTGTAGCGTAGCGGCAAACCTGCCAAAGCAGAACACCAAAGCGCGGAGTCGCATCGAGCGGCTCCGCGCTTTTCTTTTAGCGTCTGCCCCCGTGCCAGCGTGCGACAATTGGGACCGTCGATATCACAACACTGAGAGGAGCAGGCCATGGAAGCGCATCAAAAGCAGATAACCGTTCATTCGGAGCATACGGAGGGCGCACCTGTCATCTACCTCCCCGTGGTCATGGGCAACGGCAGCGAGGTCTACAGCCGCTGCCGCGAACTCGATTGCCCGCCGTTCACCCTTGTTGCCATTGGCGGACTCGACTGGAATCGTGAGCTGAGCCCCTGGGCATGCGATGGTACCGTACGCGATAGCGAGCCCTTTGGTGGGCAGGCTGCCGGTTTTCTTGATGAGCTGCTGAATCAGATAATCCCACAGGTCGAATCATCACTTCCCTGCCCGCCTTCCTGGCGTGGCATTGCCGGTTATTCGCTGGCGGGCCTCTTTTCGCTTTGGACCCTCTGGCAAACCGACGCCTTTGAGCGTGCAGCGAGTGCATCGGGGTCGCTGTGGTTTCCTGGCTTTATCGACTATGCGCATGAGCACGCGATGGCAGTTACGCCCGACTCCGCCTATCTGTCACTCGGCAAAAAGGAGACCAAGACACCCAACCGCATGATGCGGCATGTACTCGACGACACACGCGCGATGGAAGCGTTGCTCGTCGAGCGCGGCATTCCAACAACGCTGGAGCTCAACCCCGGCAATCACTTTGCCCAGACCGACCTGCGCATGGCACATGGCATCCACTGGATATTGACGCATTAAAAATGGCGCCCGCGCGTACGCATGGGCGCCATTTTTTGATTCAGCTGAACGCAGCTGCTACTCAGCAGCCTCCTCAAGCTCAGAAACGTCGAACTCAAAGTCGTTACCGGGCAGAATCGCGTTGAGCACGATGCCCACCAGCGAGCCCACGGCAAGGCCGGAAAGCGAAATCGTCACGCCGCCCAGCTCCAGCACGATGGCACCGGCGGTGCTATAGGCAATGCCGAGAGAAAGCACGAGCACCAGAGCGGCCACCAGCACGTTGCGGTTGTTCTGGAAATCGACCTGGTTCTCGATGAGGTTGCGAACGCCCACGGCGCTGATCATGCCGTAAAGCACGAGCGACACGCCGCCGATAACGCATGCCGGCATAGCGGCGATCACGGCAGCGAACTTGGGGCAGAACGAAAGCACGATGGCGCAGCACGCGGCAATGCGAATCACGCGCGGGTCGAACACGCGCGTCAGGGCGAGCACGCCGGTGTTCTCACCATACGTGGTGTTGGCCGGAGCGCCAAAGAGCGAAGCCAGAATCGTGGCAAGGCCGTCGCCGAGTAGCGTGCGATGCAGGCCGGGATCGGCAATGTAGTTACGCTCGCAAGTGGAGCCGATAGCGGAGATATCACCGATATGCTCGATCATGGTCGCAAATGCCAGCGGCATAATGGTGATGATGGCCGTCGTGGCAAGGCCGCTATCGAACTGCGGGCCAAAAAGCGCAAACACGGTGTTGTCCCACACGATGGGAAGACCGACCCACGGCGCGGCGGCAACGCCCGAAAAATCGACCTCACCCAACGCGGCCGCAACGGCATAGCTCACTACGACACCCAGCAGGATCGGCACGATTTTGACCATGCCGCGGCCCCAGATGTTGCAGATGACAATCACTGCCACGGCGATAACGGCGACGAGCCAGTTGGTCTGACAGTTGGCAATAGCGGAGCTTGCCAGAATCAAGCCGATGGAAATGACGATGGGGCCCGTCACTACCGGCGGAAAGAAGCGCATGACGCGCTTGGCGCCAAAGGCGCGGAACAGGGCCGCCAGCACCGGATAGAGTAGACCGGCGCAGGCAACGCCCAGGCAGGCGTAGGGCAAAAGCTCGGCCTCGCCGTTGGGCGCGACGGCGGCATAACCGGCAATAAAGGCAAACGAGGATCCCAAGAATGCGGGGACCTTACCGCGCGACAGGAAGTGGAACAGCAGCGTGCCCAAGCCGGCAAACAAAAGCGTTGCCGAAACCGAGAGACCGGTGAGCACGGGCACCAGCACCGTGGCACCAAACATGGCAAACATGTGCTGTAGGCCGAGCAGGAACATGCGCGGGCGGCCAAGCGACGATGCATCGTAGATGGCATCGGCGGCGACGGGCGTCGAAGACTGGGACATGAGAGTCCTTTCGAATGGAAGGGCGCTCGGGCATAGCGGATAACCTGCCCGAACGATACGATCCGAACCATTGTACGCGATACGCCATGTCTCGCACGCGCCGTCACCTGCAAACGGTAGCGTTACTTCCAAACGCGCTCGGCAATGCGCTTGACCAGCGCGATCTTCGCCCACTGCTCGTCCTCGGTCAGCTTGTTGCCAATCTCACAGCTGGCAAAGCCGCACTGGGGCGACAGATACAAGTTCTCGAGCGGAACATACTTTGCAGCCTCGTGAATACGCTCGACGATGGCGTCCTCGTCCTCAAGCTCAGCGGCCTTGGTGGTCACCAGGCCCAACACGACCTTCTTGCCGGGAGCAACGTACTTGAGTGGCTCAAAACCGCCGGCGCGCGGCGTGTCGAACTCCAGATAGAGCGCATCGACATTCTCATGCGCAAACAGGTACGGCGCGATGGGGTCGTAGCCGCCCTCAAAAGCGTAGGTGGAGTGGTAGTTGCCGCGGCATACGTGCGTGTTGATGACCAGATCGTCGGGCTTGCCCTCGATGGCGGCGTTGTTGAGCGCCACGCCCAGCTCGCTTACCTTTTGCAGGTCAACCGGGCTCATGCCGGTCTTTGCCACGAAGTCGGTGTCGCAGTAGATACCCCAAGTACAGTCATCAAACTGGATATTTCGGCAACCCGCGGCATACAGGTCGGCAATCACGGTGCGGTATGCTGCCGCGATGGCATCGGCGAGCTCTTCATCGGTCTTATAGACAGCGCGCAGGCTCTCCTGCTGGCCATCGCAGCGATCGAGCGTGACTTCGGAGAACGTCTGAATCGGCGCCGGGATGGTCTGGCGTGCAACGTAGCCCTCGCCCTCGAGTGCTTTGACAAACTTAAAGTGCTCGACGAAGGGGTGGTTCTCGCCGCTGATGGGGCCGGTCACCACGGCGGTATCGGCCGTCGTCTCCTCATCATGGAACATATAGCCCGTGCGTGAGGTGCGGCGCTCAATGCCGTTAAGGCCCCACATAAAATCGAGGTGCCAGTAGCTGCGGCGGAACTCGCCATCGGTGATAACCTGCAGGCCGGCGGCCTTCTGCTTGGCTACCAAATCGCGAATGGCCTCGTCCTCGACGACCTTAAGGCCGGCGGCGTCGAGTTTGCCCGCGGCATAGGCGGCACGCGCATCCTTAATAGCCTGGGGACGAAGAAAACTGCCGACGATATCGGCGCGAAACGGCGCGTTCGGTTGAATCGAAGTGCTCATAGATATCTCCCTTTGCATTGGTTGCTTTACTGGGACAGAGTATGAGCGTTCATATGGCCATCGTAAAATATACGTTCATAACAGTTTGATATAGATGTTTCCTATATCAGTCTGGACTGCCATAAAGAGACTTGAACCGCGCGGAACACGGCAACCTAGATGTGCTGACGAATCGCGTCGATATAGGCCTGCCCATAGCGCGTGAGCGTCGTATTTTTGCGCGTAATAATGCCAATCTCCATGTACTCGTCTACATCGAGCGGAATCGAGATAATACCGGGGCCGTTAAGTTCATGGCTGATCACGCCCGAACACACCGTGTAGCCGTTGAGGCCCATAGCCAAGTTGAACAACGTCGCACGGTCGCGTACGCGGATATTCTTGCGGCGCTCAAAGGTCGAGGTCAGCTCCTCGGAATAGTAAAACGAGTTGTAGCTGCCCTGCTCGTAGGACAGGAACGGGTAGTCTTCCAAGTCCTCGAGCGTCACGCTGGCGCGGTCCGCCAGTGGATGATCAGCGCACACGAAGACATGCGGCGCGGCGCAGAAGAGCCCCTCGAATACAAGCTCGTTGGCGGCAAGCATGCGCTCGATAACCTCGCGGTTATGCTCGGATAAGTACAGGATGCCCAGTTCGCTTTTCATATGCGCGACATCCTCGATAATCTCGTGAGTCTGCTCCTCGCGCAGGGTAAAGTCGTAACGCGCGGCATCGAACTCACGGATCACGTCAACAAACGCGTTAACGGCAAAGGAATAATGCTGGCAGCTCACACTAAAGTGCGGCACCTGCTCGGATGCGCCCTTGTACTTGCCCTCGAGTAGGTCGGCCTGGTCGAGTACCTGACGCGCGTAGCCCAAGAAGGTCTCGCCTTCCTCGGACACAATGACGCCCTTGTTGGTGCGCTCAAAGATGTGCACACCCATCTCGTTTTCGAGATCGCGAATCGACGCGGTAATCGAAGGCTGCGACACAAAGAGCCGGCGCGAGGCCTCGGTAATGCTGCCGCATTCGGCAACTTTGACGACATATCTGAGCTGCTGGAGCTTCATGGCTGTCTCCTTAGCTGTTAGTGAGATTCGCGTCGGCAGTACCCGGCAGGCGCATAAACGGCGGCATCTCCCCCGTCGCGGCGCAGGCGGCAATCTGATGCAGGACTCCGGCGACCGCATCATCCACCGCGGCGCCGATATGCCAGCGCGCGGCAGCCGTGACGGCCTCGTTGGCATTGGCGACTGCAACGGAGTTGGGAACGGCATCGATCATGGGCAGATCGTTATCGGAATCGCCAAATACGGCCACCTCGTCGGGCGTCAGGCTCAAGGCGCGCGCCAGCTCCAGCGCAGCGCAGCCCTTGTCCCAACCATCCGGAAGGATGTCGAACAGGCGCACTCGGTTGTTGGGAAACACAAGCGAGAGTTCCGGCACCTCAACGGCAACGCGCTCGCGTAGCTCCGCGAGCTCCTCACGCGAACGGGCACTCCAGATATTCGCCTTAAACACCGGCGCGCCATCGACGACGGGACGACACGGGGCCTCTTCGCCTTTGAGCCACGCATTGCCGCCCGACTCCATAGCGCGACGCACACGCTCGGGATTGCTCGTCACGCAATAGGCATCGTTGCCCCAAAAGTCATCGCCCAGGCTGTAGACTTTTAGAAATGTATCGTCGGTCTCTTGCTCCAGATAGTCAGCCAAACGCATCAGAGCATCGTTGTCGATTGCGCGCGAAGCGACTACTTCGCCGTCGACAAACATCACCTGGCCGTTACAGAACGCACCGGTCGAAAAACACTCGGAACGGTTTTTGAACATCCAGCCCATCGCGGACGGCTGACGACCCGAAACCGGCCCAAAGTGCAGACCCGCCGCCTGCATGGCATGAATACCCTCAATGGCGTAGTCGCTGGCGCCGTCATGCCCGGCTGGAATCAGCGTATCGTCCATATCGGTCAGCACAAGTTTAATCATAAGGCCCCCATTCGTATCGGTCCTACCTATTGTAACGACCTGCCAAAATAAACCTGTCCCTTTTTGGCAGGTGCGCTAGTATAGGGAACAACAGATTCGATGCGGGAGTGCCGGCGGTGCAAACCACAAGGCTGAGAGGGCATGGGGCCCAATCCTTTGAACCTGTCAGTTAATGCTGGCGTAGGGAGCATGCCGCCTTTACAGGGGCGCTGTCTATGCACAGCGCCCCTTTTCTATGCCAAGGAGGCATGTGCAGTGATTGATTCGGAACAGCTTAAGCAACATGTGATCAAGGCCGTGGAGGAGATTCACGCCACCAATCCGATGGCCGGCTCCATCACCAACACGGTGACGATTGACTTTGTCGCCAACGCACAGCTCGCCGTGGGCGGATCGGCCGCCATGGTCTATCTGCCCGACGAGGGCGAGGCACTCGTTGCCGGCGGCGGCGCCATCTATCTCAATATGGGTACGCTCTTCCCCATCTACGAGCAGACAATTCCCCGCGCGGCCAAGGCGGCACACGACGCCGGAAAGCCCTGGGTGCTCGATCCGGTGGGCCTGGGCATCGGTAGCCTGCGCACCCAGTTGGTGAACGAACTCAAGCAGTACAAGCCCGCCATCGTGCGCGGCAACGCCTCCGAGATCATCGCGCTCGCCGGCCTGTGGGGTCTTGAGGGCGAGGCGGCCGATCTGAGCCGCGTGCGCGGTGTCGATACCACCGACACGGTAGACGCTGCCCGCGATGCCGCCGTGGCGCTCGCCCGCTACACCGGCGGCGCCGTTGTGGTCTCGGGCGAAGTCGACCTGATTACCGACGGCACAACCGTGGCCAAGTCCCACGGCGGCAGCCCGCTCATGTCCAAGATCACCGGTTGCGGCTGCTCGCAGGGCGGCGTGCTGGCCGTGTATGCCTGCGCCGCCGACCCGTTTACGGCAGCCATCTGCGGCACCGCGGTCTACAACGTTGCCGGCACGCGTGCCGCCGCTGTCGCCGACGCCCCGGCAAGCTTTAAGGTCGCCTTTATCGACGAGCTCTACCGCGCGAGCGCCCAGGACATCGCCAACAACCAGCTCGAGCTCGAGGAGGCGTAAGCCATGTCCGAGCCCGCAACCAATGCCGGAATGAACACGCTCATCGCCGTGGCCATCGCCCCGTGCGGCACCGGCGACGAGCTGTCCGCCGAGGTCGCCGAGGTCGTGCGCGTCATACGCGAGAGCGGCCTTCCCAACCGCACCACCTCGATGTTCACCGAGATCGAGGGCGACTGGGACGAGGTCATGCAGGTCGTGCGCGACGCAACCTTTGTGTTGGCGAGCAAGGGAATCCGCACCGAAGTCGTGCTCAAAGCCGATATTCGGCCCGGATTTACCGACACCATGACCGGCAAGCTCGAGCGCATGGAAGCACAGATCAAGAAGCAGGAGGAAGCACGATGAGCATCCGCGACAACCTTGATATCTCGGCCTATCTGGTACTCGGCCCCGAAAACACCCTCGGGCGCCCCGTGGGCGATGTGGTGGCCCAGGCGCTCGACGCAGGCTTTACCTGTATCCAGGTGCGCTCCAAGGTGGCAAGCGCCCGCGAGATCATTGCACTGACCGGCGACGCCGCGCAGGCAATCGCACAGGCTGGCAAGACCGGTCAGGTCGCCCTGTTAATCGACGACCGTCTGGACTGTGTACTCGCCGCGCG
This sequence comes from uncultured Collinsella sp., assembly GCA_937950325.1. Classification (GTDB taxonomy): domain Bacteria; phylum Actinomycetota; class Coriobacteriia; order Coriobacteriales; family Coriobacteriaceae; genus Collinsella. The sequence goes on along the minus strand of CALFDJ010000001.1, from coordinate 45,086 downwards.
CGAGCAGGGCATTGCCGTCGACGGCGTGCACGTAGGCCAGAGCGACATTCCCGTCGAGGTCTGCCGCAAGCTGCTGGGCCCCGATGCCATTGTGGGCCTTTCGGCCCGTTGCGAGGAGATGCTCGAGTACGTCAAGACCGCCGACATGAGTCTGGTCGACTACCTGGGCATCGGCCCGCTCCACGAGACCGAGACCAAGCGCGACTGCGGACGCGCGGCCGACGGCTCTATCATCACCAAGAGCTTTGAGGACCTGGACGCACTCCACGCGGCAAGCCCCGTGCCCATCGTGGTGGGCGGCGGCGTCAAGACGGCCGACCTGCCGCAGCTCAAGGCCACCGGCGTCGACGGCTTCTTTGTGGTGAGCGCTGTCTGCAGCGCCGATGACCCCCACGCCGCGGCCAAGGAACTCGTCGACACCTGGCAGCAGGCATAGGCTCAGGCCGAGCAACTGATTCGCGACCTCATATCTTCAGCAATGGAAAGCGCATCCCAGTTTGGACCTCCATTCCGGGATGCGCTTTCCGCCGAGATGGCGGCAGCGGCCTCTACCCTGCCAGATATGTCTCCAGTGCCGGCAAGGTCGCCTCAGCATCGCGACGACCAATCTGATAGATGCGCTCGAGCTCATCGGGCTCGCGGCACAGCGACGGCACTTTCACCGATTCGCTCGGCCGCACCACAAAGATTTCGCCGGCAGCCTCGCGACGTGCCAGGTCATCGAGCGTGGCATTGTAGACCTCATGCCGATGCTCAAGCGCTGCGACAAACTCCGGGTAGTGACGGAACACGCGCCGCAGCATGGGCATCACGCTGTTGGGCTGCTTCACAAAGCCCGCCGGCTGCGTGAGCACCACGATATTGCGGTCATACCCCTGCGCAAACAGCCATGCGCTGGGAATAGAATCAGCCACGCCGCCATCCAGGTACTTACGGCCCTCAATGGCGACAGGACGCGTCGCCACAGGAATCGCCGACGATGCCCGGATCCACTCGATATCCCTCTCGTCGCCATAGGGCAGGTCATGGTAGACGGCCTTGCCCGTCTCGATATCGGTACACACGCACGTAAACCGCATGGGGCAGGCGCGATACGCCTCCAAGTCAATGGGATCGCGCTCGATGGGCACCTCGTGATAGGCAAAATCGGCATTGAACATATCGCCGGTCCGCAGCCAGCTTGCTACACCCGCATAGCGTTTATCGGCACAATAGGCCTTGTTGTAGCGAATGGCACGGCCGATCTGACGCGATTTAAAGTTGTAGCCAAACGCCGCGCCTGCCGAGACACCCACCATATGGTCACAGGTCAAACCGTGCTCCATCCAAACGTCGAGCACGCCCGCCGTATACATACCGCGGTAGCCGCCTCCCTCGAGCGCAAGCCCCACCGTGCGCGTCGTATCCGGCTGTGCCATGCGACCATCTCCGTTCCTGCGTTTAAAACCGGGACAAGTATACCCGTCAACATATAGCGTCTCAGTCGCATTTTTATCGGACATCGCATCGTCGCGCTACCGTTTGTCGAATAATAGCCGCCCACAGCATGTGCACCCATATATAATTCTGCACTGTTGTTTATACTACTCAGCAGTTATCAACAGCGAACATTAGCCGGTAAATTAACCCAACAACGCAGCGAGGCGGGGGCCTGGATACACGCAAAGCGCCGAACAACAACGCGTGTGCACAACGAGCTCGCCCGACGCAATGCGCCCGACCTCAGAAAGCCGCTTTCGACATGGATACTGTCAGCAATTACACCGAAACGCTCGAAAAGACCGTTCGCGAGCTTCTCGATCGTCAGGATGATCTGATTAGGACCGCCTTTACCGACCAGCTTACCGGACTTGGCAACCGCGGCGGCTTTGCCCGTTCCCTCGAGGAGCTCTGGGAGCAGGACACCCCCGTTACCATGGCGTACATCGATATCGACAATCTCAAGCACTGCAACGACGTCTTTGGCCATGACGAGGGTAACCGCTATATTTTGCAGGTAAGCCTTTATCTCAAGCTGTATATGAAAGTGGACGAAGCGGCGTTTCGCATAGGCGGCGACGAGTTTGCCATCCTATCTACGATTGCGACCGAGGACGACCTCGCCGAACGTCTGGAACACTGCCGAACGGTCCTGCTCAAAAACAACGATTCCGAGATGCCTCACTCGTTTAACTATGGAGTGTCGCATGCCGACCCCGCCCTGGGCGAAGCCCCCAATCGCATGACGCTCGATGCCGACCATCGCATGTACGACTACAAGCTACGTCATGCCATGCACCTTGATCGACGCAATATCACGCAAGTCCACGCCGACGACTTCGAAATAAGCGATCGCATTTTCGACGCCTTTTCGATGCTCAACGAGGGCCGCTATTTCTTTATCGAGAACTTGGACAAACATCGCACCCTTTGGTCACAAGGCGCCTTGCGCGATCTTGGCCTTCCCTCGGAGCACATAGACAACTGTCGCGATTACTGGAAAACGCGCGTGCATCCCGATGACCTTGAGGCCTACATCAACGACATCGACCAGGTCTATAACGGCACCAAGCACCGTCGCGTCATGCAGTATCGTGTGCGCAATGCCGTCGGCGACTACGTCCTCTGCCGTGCTCGCGGGTTTCGCATCGACGGCGACGATAATGTCCCCTCGCTCTATGTCGGCGAGCTCGTCAACCACTCACTTGCCGAAACCGTCGACGCCGCGACAGGCCTCGGCACCCAGCGCATGTTGGTCAATGCCATCGACGCCTGTCGTTGCGACCGTTGCGAGACGGGCCTTATAGCGGTGCGCGTTCGTGGCACGACAAAGCTCAACGAGCTCTACGGAGCCGAGGCTGTCGACAACATGCTCGCCGAATACGCAGGCCGCATGCTGTCGATCACCCGCGGCAGGAGCAGGGTCTACCGTTCACGTAGCGTCCAGTTCGTCGTGCTCAGCAACGACCTGGACCACGAGGCATTCGAGCAACTGACCCGCCACCTTAAAGAGGCCGTTTTCGCTCCTGTGCAAATCGCGGGCGACACCATTACTCCCGTCTGTCTTGTCGTCCCGGCCTTTTACGAACACTTAACCCATCAAGCGACCGCCGTTTTAGGCGAACTCGACCGTCGCCTTCGCACGGCCGGCGGGCTTGTTCCCAACGACAGCCTCCCCATACCCGAGGCAGAGCGCAAAAGCGCCATAGCCGAACGTATCGACTCGCTCACGGGCCTCTATCGACCCAGCGAGTTTATGCGACGCGCCAACGCATTTCTCGAGGCGAGGCGCAACGGCACCTGGTGCATCGCCACGGTCGACATGGGCCACATGCGCCTGTTTAATGAATGGCACGGCCAGGCCGAGGGCGACCGCGTACTCGCCGATGTGGGCACGGTCCTCAAGGACATCGAGAATGCCGATATGGGCGTCGCAGGGTACTGGGGCCAAGATGACTTTTGTGTACTCATCCCCTTTAAGCACATCACCGTCCATCAAATCTACAACCGCGTTCGCGAGGCCGTAGCCAGGCATGATGACGGCGTAGGTTTTTGGCCGTCCATGGGCGTTTACCCCATCGACTCCAATGAGGAAATCACCATCGATGCGCAGGCGAAGGCCATGTTTACCAATCGACGCGCAAAAAACGACTTCAAGGAGCGCATTGCTATTTTCCGCCCCGAGGAATATGAGCATGAGATTGCGTTCCACCGCACGCTAACCGAGTTCCAGTACGCGCTGTCAAATGGTCGCATCACGTACTATCTTCAGCCCCAGGTCGATATGGAAACCGGTGAGATTATTGGCGCCGAAGCACCCACCCGCTGGATTGACAAGGACGGCTCTCTCATTTCGCCCGCAACGTTTATCCCCGCACTCGAGGAAAGCGGCTTTGTGGTGACGCTCGACAAGTACATTTGGCAGGGTGTCGCCTCGTGGCTGCGCGAGCGCATCGATCGAGGACTTCGTGTGGTTCCGGTTTCGCTTAATGTGTCGCGCGTGGATATCCTTGCCTGCGACGTTGCCGAACATATGGGGGCGCTTGCCGCCCAATACAACCTACCGCCCGAGCTCATGCGTATCGAGATCACCGAAACGGCTTATACGGGAGAGTCCGAGGCCGTGGACAAACTGACGGCCGACCTGCACACCCGCGGCTTCTCGACCTATATGGACGATTTTGGCACTGGTCAGTCCACGCTCGCGATGCTCAAGAACGTCAACGTCGACGTCATCAAGCTCGACCGCGCCTTTGTACCCACCGACCGCGATCAAGGCCGCAGCACGCAAATCATTTCATCGATGCTCGAAATGGCGCAGTCGCTCCATCTGCCCGTCGAGGTCGAAGGCGTCGAGACAAATGAGCAGGCGAACATGCTACGACAAATGGGCGCCCGCTACGCTCAGGGCTTCCTCTACTACCGCCCCATGCCGGCGAAGGATTTTGAGGCATTGCTCGATGGTGGCAATAACAACTGATACGCTCGCGCGCAAAACGCCACCGCCGAAGGGGGAATTTGCCTCCATTAGCTGACTTATATCCCCAATTCAAACCGAATTGGGGATATGATACAAACCATTGTTCCGCCCAAGGAGGTTATCCATCATGAACGAGTCATATCGCCTGGGTGAGCAATTGATTATTGCCTATCTCCAACGACTTGCGAATGGCATCTCGACCGCCGAACTCGATGTTGCCGCGCTGCCTGCTGAGCTACGCGCCGTTGGTGAGCAACTGCAAAAGACGCATGCCATCCTGCAACAAGAGCGCCAGCTGCTTGAGCGCAACGCCTATATCGATCCGCTCACCAACTTGGGCAACCGCAGCGGACTCGACCGTCACGTCGAGCAACTCTGGCGCAAAGGCGACCCCTTCACCTGCGCCTATATTGACATCGACCATCTCAAGCATTGCAATGATAGGTTTGGCCACGCCGAAGGCAATCGCTATATTCTGAGCATCTGCCGCACGCTCTCCGAAACCATGGAGCACGATGAGATGCTGTTCCGTATCGGTGGAGACGAGTTTGTGCTTATCTCGCTCTCCGCAAACGAGACTGAACTCGAGCAGCGCTTGGAGCAGGTACGTGCCGGGCTGATCGAGGCGAGCTCAGATGGCAAGGCGCCCATGATCGCCAGCTTTAGCTTTGGCTGCTCGCGCGTCGATCCACTTGCCGGCGACACGCGTCGCCAGATGACGATGGATGCCGATCGCAAGATGTATCGCTATAAGCTTATGCATCGTGTACAGCAACCGGAAAACAATGACGCGCCGCAACGCCCAATCGTCGATCAGCTTCCCTGCAACGACCGGGTGTTCCAAGCGATCTCCATGAGCTCCGAGACGCGCTATCCGTTCATCCTTAACCTCGATACTGGAGAATCGCAATGGTCGGTTAACGCCGTGCGCGATTTTGACCTGCCCTCCCAGCACCCTTTTAACTCACTCGACATGTGGCTCGCCCGCGTTCATCCCGAGGACCGCGACAACGTACGCGCCGAGCTCGACATGGTGATAAACGGCACGTGGCACTTCCACTACATGCAGTATCGCGTAATGGATGCCACCGGAAAATACGCGCTTTGCGACTGCACGGGCTACCGCTTGGACGGCACCGATACCGAGCCCAGCATGTATGTGGGCATTATCGTCAACCGAAGCCTAGCGGATACGACCGACTCGGTAACGGGCCTGGGCGATGTCCACGCGCTGGTCAACGCTATTGGAGAGATGCGCCGCGTGCCGCACGAGGCAGGCTTTATTGCCATTAAGGTCGACGATATCGCCGAGGTCAATGCCCGCTTTGGATTCGATGCAGGCGACCGCGTGCTCGCCGAAAGCGCCGCCTGCCTCATGGATTGTTCGCGCGGCAAGGGCCGCCTGTTCCGCTCGACGGGGCCGACATTCGTGGCACTCTTCGATGAGCTCGGCCCCGAGGCAATCGATGAGATCGCAAGCGACATCGAACGGTTCCTGGGTTCTCCCGTGCTCATCGGCTCGCTTGAATATCAGCCGCCCATTCGCGTGACCACGCTCCATCTGGACGGCGTCGACCGTCAGCCCGTTTCCATTTTGAACGAGCTCAAAGCGTTGCTCGGGAAAGCCGTGCAGGTACCAGGTACCAAACTGGATTAGCACCGCGCCCGCATCGCCTCCCCCATCGTGCGATAATCCTCTGCAGAAGTCACCAAAAGCAGAGGGAGTTTGTGATGAAGGTTCTTTTGGTCAATGGCAGTCCCAAGGCAAACGGCAACACCGCCCGCGCACTCGCCGAGGTCGCCGAGCAGCTCAACGCCGAAGGCATTGATACCGAGGTGTTTCAGCTGGGCGCCAAGCCCATTCGCGACTGCATCGGCTGCGGTCAGTGCGGCAAGCTCGGCGGACGCTGCACCTTTGACGACGACGTGCTCAACGAGCTGATCGCTGCCGCCGAGCAGGCAGACGGTTTTGTCTTTGGCTCGCCCGTCTACTACGCGCACCCCAGCGGACGCATCCTTTCGGCCCTCGATCGCGCCTTCTACGCAGGCGGGCATGCCTTTGAGCACAAGCCTGGCGCCGCAGTCGCCGTCGCCCGTCGCGGCGGCACGTCGACCACCTTCGATGTGCTCAACAAGTACTTCACCATTAAGCAAATGCCCGTAGTTGCTTCCACCTACTGGAACAACGTGTTTGGCCGCGTGCCCGGCGACGCCGATGGGGACGCCGAGGGCCTTGCCACCATGCGAAATATCGGCAAAAACATGGCCTGGCTCCTGCGCTGCATCGAGGCAGGACAGGCCGCCGGTATCAACGCACCCGAGGCAGATCGCGCAACGACCAACTTCATCAGGTAGAACGGCGGAGCATGAATATCCAGATTTTTGGCACCAAAAAGTCCTTCGATACCAAGAAGGCCCAGCGTTATTTTAAGGAGCGCCGCATTAAGGTGCAGTTTATTGACCTTAAGGAAAAGGAGATGAGCAAGGGCGAGCTCACGAGCGTGATGCAGGCGGTCGGCGGCATCGACAGGCTACTCAACCCCAAGGCCAAGGACGAGGAGACGCTCGCGCTCATCCAGCACCTCACCCCCAGCCAGCGCTTTGACAAGCTGCTCGAGAACCAGCAGGTTCTCGCCGAACCCATCGTGCGCAACGGCAAAAAGGCCACCGTCGGTTATTGCCCCGATGTATGGGGAGCCTGGGAGTAGCTTGTGTTATTTGCCGGCTCGTGGGTATAAGAGCAGGCGTTTGGCATAAGATTCAACTGTAAGCCATGTCTAACAAAGGAGGGCACATGCCCAACAAACCCGTGAAGATCATCATGCTTACCGGATACCTCGGTGCCGGCAAGACCACGCTGCTCAACCACATCCTCGCTAACGACGGCGGCATCCGCGCCGCCGTGATCGTCAACGATATCGGCGAGATCAACGTCGACGCCAGCCTTATCGCCGACGGCGGCCTTTCCGAGACCGATGACCTCATCCCGCTCACCAACGGCTGCATCTGCTGCACGCTTTCGGATGACCTGGCCAACCAGCTGCAGGGCATCGCCGATTCGGGCAACTTCGACTACATCATCATCGAGGCATCGGGCATTTGCGAGCCTATCCCCATCGCCTACACCATCTCGAGCTTCTGCGACGAGGCCAAGGTGGGCGGCGAGCCCAAGCTCGCGCTCGACAACATCGTGGCCGTGGTCGACTGCGCCCGCATGTACGACGAGTTCAACGGCGGTCGCGACCTGCTGGCTGAGGATATCGACGAGGACGACATCGAAAGCCTGCTCATCCAGCAGATCGAATTCTGCTCCACGCTGATCCTCAACAAGACCGATACCGTGACGCCCGAGCAGATCGCCGAGCTCAAGGCCATCGTGCGCAGCCTGCAGAAGGACGCCGTGATCGTCGAGGCCCAAAACGGCGAGGTCCCCATGGAGGAGCTGCTCGATACCGACCGCTTCGACTTTATGCGCGCCTACAACTCCGCCGCCTGGATCGAGGCCATGGAGCATCCCGAGGAGCACGACGACCCCGAGGTGCTCGAGTACGACATCGAGACCTTTGTGTACTCGCGCCGCAAGCCGTTTGACCTGCAGAAGTTCACCAATTTTGTTGAGCAGGAGTGGCCCGACGAGGTCATCCGCGTCAAGGGTCCGCTGTGGCAGACCGGCGATCCGGACATGTGCTACATGTTTGAGCAGGCCGGCCACCAGATGCGCCTGATGGAGAACGGCCTGTTCGTTGACTCGGCGCCCGAGGGCGAGAAGCAGAAGATCATCGACGAGAACCCCGAGATCATGCAGATTTGGGACGACGAGACGGGCGACCGCATGACGAGCCTGTGCATCATCGGCCGTCACATGGACAAGGATGCGCTCATCGCCTCCCTCGATGCCTGCCTGACCGACTGGCACCGCGCCTAGGTTTATCCAAGCGGGCATTTTTCCGCCTATGTAACCGCCAAACCACCACGAAGGTGCTCTTCGTGGTGGTTTTTCGTTCTGAGCCAAGGAGATTCATGTTCAACATTGTGCTGTATGCGCCCGAGATACCGGCCAATACGGGCAATATCGGCCGCACCTGCGTGGTCACCGGCGCCCGCCTGCATCTGGTGGAGCCACTGGGCTTTTCGCTCGACGACAAGACGATACGTCGCGCCGGACTGGGCTACTGGCAAAACTTGGACGTGACGACCTATGCCGGCTGGGAGGATTTTCTTGTGCGCAACGGCCTCTCCCCCGCCGACGAGCGCCTGCATCTGCTGACCAAAAAGGCGCGCCGAACCTATGCGCAAAGTACCTACCGCGACGGCGACTATTTGGTCTTTGGCAGCGAGAGCTCGGGCATTCCCGAGGAACTGCTTGCCGCGGCGCCCGAGCGTTGCGAGCGCATCCCCATGCTGCGCGATTGCGACTCACTCGATAACGCCGAGGCTTGGGAAGCCCACGAGGAATCGCTCGGGCATACCGAGGACAGCCACGAGGCCATCCTTCGACAGGATATCTGCGGCAACTTCGTCAACCCGGATGACTACCGCATCAGCGCACTCAACCTTTCCAACAGCGCCGCCATCGTCCTCTACGAAGCCCTGCGCCAAACAGCCTTTCCAGGAATGTGACAAAGGAACTGTCCCTTTGTCACATTCAAGCGCCACGCCGATAGCACACACGCCTAATTGATGCTCAAGATAAAGAGCCCTCACTTTTAATCAGAATTAACTAAAGTAAAATGAAGTTAAACGGCGGTGTGAAAGGAGGGCATTGTGGAATATCCCGAGAACCCGTTTACCCCCAGTTTTGGTGAGGTTCCTGCCCATCTCGCTGGCAGACAACAAATTATTCGGGATTTGGACCGTGCTTTCTTGAGCCAGCGCAGGTGCCCAGAATTGACCTCGATCTTCTCAGGCGCGCGTGGAACCGGCAAAACCGCTCTCATGTCGTCGCTCGCGACAAGGGCGGAATCCCACGGCTGGATAGCCGTAAAGACGACCGCGCTCCCGGGAATGCTTGAGGAAATCGAGTTCGGGGCGAAACATGCCGCAGCCCATCTCATCGACCCGTCCAGCCACTTCGAAGTCACCGGTCTCGGAATTGCACCGCTCGGCAGCATCGAGGTCAATCGCGTTCACGATGCCTCAACCTGGCGTTATCGCATGAGCGACATCATCGACCAGCTCAACGAGGCCGGCACCGGTCTGCTCGTCACGGTTGACGAGGTGGACCCGACACTCGACGAGATGATTCAGCTCGCAGCGTCGTATCAGCACTTTGTGACCGATGGGAAACGCGTCGCCCTGCTCATGGCGGGACTTCCCAACAACGTATCGACGCTACTGAACCACAAGACGGTCTCGTTCCTTCGCCGCGCCCAACAATATCATCTGGGTCGCATTGCCGACTATGACGTGCGCGAGGCCTTGATTCGCACAATTCAGGAAAACGATCGCCTGGCAGATGCTGAGGGAATCGATAGAGCCGTTCGCTCGATCTCTGGTTTTCCCTTCCTATTGCAACTTGTAGGCTACCGTGCCTGGGATCTCACAAGCGATTCGAAGGAAATCTCGTCACGCGACTTTGACCTGGGAATCAAAATCGCGCGCGACGAGATGGACGACCGAATCCTCGCGGCAACCTATCGGGAACTCACTGCAGAGGACAAGCGATTCCTCATCGCCATGCTCGATGACGAGGAAGAGTCCACCACCGCTGACCTTGTCGAGCGCCTTAAGCGTTCGCCGCAGCAGGTCTCCCGCTACCGACGCCGCATGATAGATGCCGGCATCATTGGAGAACGCGGGCGCGGAATCGTCGCTTTTGAATTGCCATTCTTCCGCGACTATCTCGCAGCTCAATGCGTGAAATAGAAATCAATGTGACAAAGGGGCAGTCCCTTTGTCACATTCGGTTATAGGTAGCGGCCGGTGATGCTTGCGGAGCAGGCCGCGATGTCGCCCGGCGTACCGGCGCAGACGATTTGCCCGCCGGCGTCGCCACCGCCCGGGCCCATGTCGATCACGTAATCGGCGTTACGGATAAGGTCGAGATCGTGTTCGATCACGATAACCGTGGCGCCTTTGGCAACAAGGCCGTCGAACACATTCAGCAACACCTGAACATCGAGCGGATGCAGGCCGATCGTGGGCTCGTCGAACACAAATACGGCATCATCCTGCACGCGTCCCATCTCGCTCGCGAGCTTAAGACGCTGCGCCTCGCCGCCCGAAAGCGCCGGCGTGGGCTCACCGAGCGTGAGATAGCCCAAGCCAAGGTCGTGCAAGGTCTGCAAGCGCGTCTGAACTTTCTTGAGCCCCACCGTGGCGTCGATGGCCTCGTCCACACTCATGTCCATGAGCTGCGGCAACGTAAGCAAGCTCCCGTCCTTGCCCTCGCGATGGATATGCGAGGCGGCCTCGGCGTAGCGCGAACCACGGCATGCCGGGCAGACGATCTCGACATCGGGCAAAAACTGCACGTCGAGCGATATCGAGCCCGTGCCGTCGCACGTAGGGCAGCGCAAGGCGCCAGTGTTATAGCTAAAGGCACCCGCCTTGTAGCCGGCTGCCTTGGCCTCGGGCGTACGGGCGAAGGCGCGGCGCAGCTCATCATGGATGTCGGCATAGGTCGCTACCGTCGAGCGCACGTTGGCACCGATGGGCGTGGCGTCAATCAGGTTGGCACGTGCAATGCCCTCGGCATCGACCCAACGCACGTGCCCCGGCAGGCGCTCGCCGGCTGCCTGCGCCTTAAGCGCCGGGATGAGCGTCTCGAGCACCAACGTCGTCTTGCCCGAACCCGAAACGCCCGTCACCGCGACGAGACGGCCGCGCGGGATATCGACTTCGAGTGGCTTGACGGTATGGATGGTATCGGTCGCCATGCGGATATGGCCCTGGTCGAACATCTCGTCGTCAGCCACCTGCGGACGCAAGCGCTTGGATTCTGCGCGCAAAAACGGGGCGATGCGGCTGCCCTGCGATTGCTCGACCTCGTCTACCGTACCAGCGGCGATTACGTTGCCGCCGCCTGCTCCGGCAACGGGGCCCATCTCGACCAGATAATCAGCCTCCACCAGCACACGTGTATCGTGGTCGACAACAACCACGGTATTGCCGTCATCCACCAGGTCGCGCATTACGCCCACCAAGCCGTCGACATTGGCAGGATGCAAGCCAATTGAGGGCTCGTCCAGCACATAGAGCACGCCTGTCGATCGGTTGCGCACCACGCGGGCGAGTTGCACGCGCTGGCGCTCACCCGTGGAGAGCGTGGCACCGGCGCGATCGAGCGAAAGGTAATCGAGACCCAGGTCGACCAGACGACGAGCCGTGCTCAAAAACGAATCGCAGATATCCGTCGCCATGGGCCGCATCTCGGCCGGCAAGGATGCGGGCACCCCGCGCACCCACTCGATCGCATCACCAAGCGTCATGGCCGCGGCCTGAGCCAGATTGATACCGCGCACCTGGGGCTGGCGCGCAGCCTCGGAGAGACGCGTGCCGGCGCAGTCACGGCATGGTCCCTCGCGCAAAAAGCGAGCCACACGCTTAAGCCCCTTATCGTCCTTAACCTTGGCGAGCGCATTCTCAACGGTATAGACGGCGTTGTAATAGGTAAAGTCGAGCGGCGTGGCGCCCTCGCCGTTTTTGGGAACGTAGAGAATGTGCTTCTTAACCGCCGGGCCGTGAAACACGATGTCGCACTCTTGAGGCGTGAGCTGGTTAAACGGCACGTCGGTGCGCACACCCATCTCGCCGGCCACCTGCTTCATCAGGTCCCACATGAGCGTGCCCCAGGGAAGCACCGCACCCTCGTTGATGGTCTTTGACTCGTCGGGCACCAGGCTCGCCTCGTCTACCTCGCGCATGACACCGGTGCCGCCGCAGGTAGGGCACGCACCGCCGCTATTGAAAGCCAAATCCTCGGCACTCGGCGCGTAGAACTCGCGGCCGCATGTCGGACACGTGAGCGACAGGCCCGCAGCCACGTTAAGGCTCGGCTCCACACGCGCCCCGCAGTGCGGGCACACGTGATGGGCGCAACGGCTAAAGAGCAGACGCAGGCTATTGTTGAGCTCGGTCATGGTACCAAAGGTCGAGCGCACGCCCGGCACGCTCGGGCGCTGATGCAATGCGAGCGCCGCTGGCACGTGCAGTACCTCGTCCACCTGGGCGTGTTCGGCCTGTGTCAGGCGACGGCGAGTATAGGTGCTGAGTGCTTCCAAGTAGCGACGCGAGCCCTCGGCATAAAGAACCCCGAGTGCCAGCGAACTCTTGCCCGAGCCCGACACGCCGGCAATACCCACGAGCCTTCCCAGCGGGATATCAATATCGATGTCCTTGAGGTTATGGACACGTGCGCCACGTACCTCGATAGCCTGCGGGCTCATCTTCTGTTCCGTCACCCTTATCACCCTACTCATGCCATATAACTCGATCGCGAATGTACGCGCCCAGCATGGGCACGGTAAACCGGACGAGGCCGTATCCGGCAGCCTCGATGATGCGCTCGCGAATCAGGCTTGCACGATATTTACTCGCCCAGCTCTGGGTGCGATTGCAACGCTCAATGATATCCGCCATGCGCGTCGGTTTGCCCTCGTCAGCCGCCATGGCCTCGATAAAGAGACGATGCGGACTGCGCAACCCGTAATACAAGGGAGCGTCGACCGCTTCATAGAACTCAGAGACGGCATCGGCGTAGCCAGCCTCGACATCGCACACTTCAATGGCCTGCGAGCCACGCCGGACAGCAGCCCGCCACATGTAATATCCCACCAGCTGGACCATATAGGGATGCCCCATGCTCTTGCGCGCCGCAAGGTCCGCCGTCTCCGCATCAACGTAAAGACCAGCGTCTTTGACCGTCTGGATATATGAATCACGCACCTTGGGCAAGGATATCGCCCCCAGCGTACGCTGCTGGGCACGCCGCAAAAACGTCACGCTCGGCTCTTCGAGCAGGTCGTCAACTATACTGGGTAAGCCGGCGAACACCAGCGCAAGACCGCGCTGGTCGCTATCGGGCAGGCCCGTGGCATCTTGATCTCCGAGCACCTGCTGATAGAGAACGGCAAGAGCCGCCAGTTCCTCGATAGACGCAGATTGCGCCTCGTCAATCGCAAACAGTATGCCCTGGCCTGGACCGAGCCTCTTGAGGCGCTCGTTGACCAGCCCGCGCAACGTCTCGCCCTTTGCTCGCGCCGCCTCGACCGACATCCGGCCAAACGACGGAGCAAACTCCATTGACGTCACAACGGGTTTATTCGAGCGAAGCGTATCGGCCAAGCGGTCGCATAAGCCAAGCGAAGCGGAATCGGAGACAACCGCCCATCCGCGCTCATTGGCTAGACGTTGCAGCTCCCGCAGGAGAACTGTCTTGCCGCAGCCGCGGTTCCCCGTAATGAGCATGAGCCTGCCCGGCGCTCCGGCGCCGTTATCGAGCCCTTCCTGAAAATCTTCGATGACCGGCTCGCGACCAATGAGTATCGGAGGCCGCTTGCCTGCCGTTGGCTTAAAGGGATTTGGATTCATGTCGGCCTCCTCGGATTGGCAAACCCTGGTAATAGTTATACCAACTTATACCGAGTTATACCAATAGCATGTGACAAAGGAGCTGTCCCTTTGTCACATGTGGCCGAAAAACTCGGCGTCTGCTGTTCGCCAGGGGCGGAAGGTGGTGGGATCAACCTTTACGTGGGCTGCCTCGGGGACGTCGTACCACTTGACGGTGTAGCCAGCGCCGTGAGAGCAAAAGACCGAATCGGGCGTGTTGGGCAGATCGGCCTCGGGCTCATAGGCGGCCGTCTCGATGACGCGCTCGGCATCATGGCAAGCCGCATAGCCGGCAAACTCTAGGTACAGATGTCCGCGACCACTCGTGTAGGCAGCTACCTCCAGGGCATAGTCCTGCACCTCGGATGCCGGCACGCGACCCACAAGCTTCGCCCGGTCTCCCGCCATCGTCGGCGGCTCGTACTCGGCACCCATGCGCGTGGCATCCGAGAGCGCCCGGCCCACGCACTCCCCCGGCACCTCGAGCTCAAAGTGGTACCACGGCTCCAGCAGCACGGCTGCGCCGGCCTCGCGCGCCCGCATCAAACCCTGGCGAATCGCGCGGTACGTGGCCTGGCGAAAATCGCCGCCCTCGGTGTGTTTGGCATGCGCGCGGCCGCCCGCGAGCGTAATGCGTACATCGGTGATGGGCGAACCGGTCAGCACGCCCAGGTGATCGCGCTCCATGGCGTTGGTGAGCGCCAAACGCTGCCAGTTAAGATCGAGCTCGTCGGTCGAGGTCACGGTGCCAAACTGCACGCCTGAACCCGCTGGCAACGGTTCCAGACGCAGATGCACCTCGGCATAGTGGCGCAGTGGCTCAAAGTGGCCCACGCCCTCGACCGGCTGCGAAATAGTCTCCTTATAGAGAATGCCGCCAGACTCAAACGCAACCGAAAGGCCAAAGCGATCGGCCAACACTCGCTGCACGACCTCGAGTTGCACGGCGCCCATGAGCTGCAGATGTATTTGTTCAAGATGCGTGTTCCAGCTTACGCCGAGCATGGGATCTTCGTCCGCCAACTCAGTCAGCGCTTTGAACACCGCATGGACATCGTGTTCGCCCGGAAGCACCGTATAGGTGAGGACCGGAGCGATGACAGGCGCATCGCACGCGGGCTCCGCGCCCAGGGCGTCCCCCGGGCGAACGTGCGCAAGACCCGTCACGGCACAAATACCGCCAGCAGCAACTTCTTGGGCAAGCTCATACTTCTCGCCGTTATAGATGCGTACCTGATCGACCTTTTGCTCCCATGCCTCGGCACCGGAACGTCCGCCAATCATCTGCTTGGCATGCAGCGTGCCGCCCGTCACCTTGACCCAGGTAAGACGCTCGCCACGGTCTCCACGACTCACGCGGTAGACACGCGCGGCGAACTCCTGGGGCCATGTTCGCTCGCGCATCAGAGCGCATATGCCGTCGAGTAGCTCTGCCACACCCTGGTCCTTGAGCGCCGAGCCCGCAAAGCAGGGAAACAACTTTCGCTCTGCGACCAGCCGCGAAAGCGTGGCAGTCGAAAGCTCCCCTGCGTCGAGAAACTCGTCGAAAGCCGCTTCATCCAACGCAGCAGCGTCCTCCTGAATGGTGCCGCCCGCCAACAATTCGTTGGCATCCAGGCAGCCCTCGGAAAGACGCTGCCCAAGCTGTGCCAGCAAAACATCGCGGCCGGGATTCTCCAAATCGATTTTGTTGATATAGATGAACGTCGGGATCTCATAGCGCGCGAGCAGGCGCCACAGGGTTTCGGTGTGCCCCTGTACGCCATCGTTGGCGCCCACAACTAAAATCGCGTAGTCGAGCGCGCGCAGCGTGCGCTCCGCCTCGGCAGAAAAATCGACATGCCCCGGTGCATCCACGAGCATGACGTGGGTATCGCCATGGTCGAGCACGGCCTGCGACGAGAAGATCGTAATGCCGCGCTCACGCTCGATTGCGTTCGCATCCAGATGCGAGTCGCCATCGTCCACGCGTCCGCGCCTGCGAATGCGGCCCGCGTTGAACAACATGGCCTCGGCCAACGTGGTCTTGCCGGCATCGACATGCGCCAAGATTCCAACGACCGCTTGCTTCGACATGGCTCTCCTCTTATTGCAAGCCCATCGCATGCGGCAACGGGCATCCTCGTTCCACACTGGATGATACAATGTACGGGCCGGCGGGCGAAGCGGGCCCTATCCCCCGACCGAGCTCATCGCCCTGCGTTGCCGCGCGGCGATTTTCGTAGGTTCGCGCCTTGCGAAAGCCGGCTTTAAATCAGCGCAGCGAACGAAAATAGCCCCACCCGGGGCCATTTTCGTTCGCACGAATTGTTGATGCGCGCCCTCGCTCTTATGCCTCGCGCAGCCAATCGAACGCGACGCGCGGCGTGCCGTCCGACACATACACGACGCCGGCACGCTCGAATCCCGCCTTAATACTCGCGCCCTGCATGGGCAGGTTGTCTTGATGCGTGTCGATACGCAGGTGATCGGCGCGCTCCTTGGCAAAGGCAAACATCGCGGCCGCGATACCGTGCACGGTGCCGTCGGACGCCACACGGTGCAGCACGGCGTACGGAGTGTCGCTGCGCCATTGCCCGTCCTCAATTACGTCATAGCACTCGTCCGGACCCGGCAAAAAGGCAAACGTCGCCACCACACGGCCGTCGACTTCGCACACATAGCTGCCATCGGCAGCGATATCGGCAGCCAGTTGCTCGGCCGAAGGCGTGCCCTCGGGCCACTGCGTGGCGTTGCCATGCGCGCGCATAAAGGCGCGGGCGGCGTCATAGATAGCCATGACGGCGGGAATGTCGGTATCGAGGGTTTTTCTGATCATCACGCGGCAACCTCACGTTTATTGGTATCACTTTGGTTGAGCAATGATACCAACGTTTGGAGAGGGGCGCGATGCAGATGGGAAGCAAAAAGCGAGCCGCCTGGTCAAAGGCCAAAAGCGAGTTTTTGAGCGCTGCTACCGGCGGCGATATGAGCGACCTGTTTGCACGCGAGGACGAGCGCCGCGACGCCCTGGACGCCGAGCGCGATGAAGCCTGGCGCTACAAATCGTGCGAGCGCAAAAACCGTTACGACACGCGCGCCGAGGCCGAGGCAGTTATGGCTGACTGCGAAAACCGCGGACGCCGCGGGCTGGCCTGCTACAAATGCGAATACTGCGGCGGCTGGCACCTGACGTCGCACCCTTGGAAATAGGCGCCGCATCGGCACGGCACTGACGGAGTGCCAGCCATCGCACGCAAGCTACGGACGCGGCGGCACCAAAACATCGTAACGAACGGCCTTGCCCGCAAGTTGATAGCTCGGCTTAACGCCGGCAAGCAGCGGGCCCTTCACCGGCCGCTTGATAACGACCTTGCGCGGATGCACCGCAAGCGCAGCCTCGACCAGCGCCTCCTCATCGGCACACGGCTGCTCCAAATGGTGCAAGAGTTGAAACTTCTTTTTCACCGCCGCGCTCTTGGCGCGCTCGGGAAACATGGGGTCCAGATACACCACGTCGGGGGCGGCAAGCTCGCCCCGCCCGATCAGCTCAGCTGTATGGTAAAGACCGGCAATGCTGTCCTCGCCCGCATGAAGGCGCATGCGCGACACGGCAACCGCAAGCGCCGGATCATCTGCCGCGCGATCCAGGGCATCCTTGAGGAGCGCCGCGATCACGCAATCCTGCTCATACAGATCGACGGTAAAGCCCGCGGCCGCCAGCAGCAGCGAATCCTCGCCAAAGCCCGCCGTGGCATCAATCGCCCATGACCGCTCGATGCCTTTTGCGCGCGCAGCCTTTACCAGCAACTCTTGTTGCAGACGGCCCTGTTTAAGCCGCGGAAGCATGCGGGTGAAATCGGCGCGCAGCTCCATCGTGCCGTCGGTGAGCGTGAGGCCCTCGGACTTCCCGATCAGCTCAAGCCCCGCAGCCCGAGCAACAGAAAAGGGATCGACGACGCCCATGGATACTCCTTAACAAGCAAAACGAATACGTGAGTGCCGTTTATGTCGGCACCCAACCGCCTGCTATTGTCCCACATGCGACATGGTCCACAGCATCGCAATGCAAAGCACCGCCATCAATCCCGTGCACACGGCAGCGATCACAGAATCACCCATGCGCCCTCCCAACGACCGCGGCTCACGCACTTGCCCTGCTCCGTACATCATGACTCCTCCTTGAGACCAGCTCCTTGTTACGACCTCATCATCGCAGCGCCGCACATGGGCTGCCATCGATTTGGCTTACGTCCAGCTTTCCTTTTTGAAAGGTTGGACCGTACGGGCAAGAGACGCTTTCAAACGCATGCATCGCCCCGTTGAACTACAATGTGCTTCACGATATGTGCCGCAACCTGGGTGCGACAGATTCTCCGCGCCCGCATCGAAAGGACCAGCTATGAGCGCCGCTCGCAAGACACTCAAAATCCTTGCCCTGATTTATTTTGTTCTGGGCATCGCCAGTCTCGTCATTGGAATCGCCGGCATCGCGACCGGCAACCTCGATTCCATGTACGGGTCGAACGCCATGCTCGCCGCGGTCGTGCTGGTCGCCAAGGGCCTCATCGATCTCGCCGCGGGCGTTGCGGGCGTCAAGGGTGCCAACAAGCCTTCGCAGGTGGATGGCGCGTTTAAGCTCGGTATCGTTGCCGCGGTCGCTACGCTCGTCCAGGCCGTGCTCACGCTTCCCGCGCTCGGCGGCAGCTCCGTCAATATCGTCGCCTTTGTCATCGTGGTGTACGACCTGTTCTTTGTTCAGCAGGCACACGCCGTTAAGGCCGAGAACAAGGACCGCCTGTAAGCGCTCGCGTCTCATAACCTCTGCAGCCAAGCAACTAAAAAGGGCCGATCGCGCATCTCCGCGGTCGGCCCTTTACGTTTGCCCAGATAAAACCTGCCAAAAAACCTATCCCTTTTTGGCAGGTTAGCTGTGGCGGTACTCGGCGATGATGAAGTCAATATCGGTTTGAAGGGTGTCCAAGTTTGCCAGGCGCTCTTTGTCGGCAGGGCGCGTGCGGTAGTAGTACGGCGTCATCTGGAACACCGCCTCGATGTCCGCCTGGGTCTGAAGCGTAATATTCGCAGACACCCGCTGCGTTCCGACCAACTCGAGCTCGGTGGTCTTCGGCAGCTTCTCGTCGTTAAGGTACGGCGTGTCGTAGAGTACCTCCTTGAGCCCAAACAGATGACGGGCACCCGGCACCACGGTGTAGAGCGAGCCCTCTGGCGCCAGCACGCGGGCAAACTCACGCTCGTTAAAGGGAGCGAAGAGCTCGGTCACCATATCGAAGGCGCCATCAGCCACGGGGATGTCCTTCATGTTGGCCACGAAGTAGGTCGCATCGCCGCGCTTGGCGGCAAGGCGCACCATTTCTTTGCCCAAGTCGAACCCGTAAGCGTCCACGCCCGGCACCGCGCCCATGGCACTCGTGTAATAGCCCTCGCCGCAGCAAATATCGAGCAGCGTCATGGGGCCGCTCGTAGACGCAGCACGCCCAGACACCTGCTTGCGCACCAGCTCGACCATCGCATCGCGCAACGGTGCGTAGTATCCACGGTTCAGAAAGTCACGACGGCTGCGTGCCTGCGACTTGGGATCGCCCATGGAGTCGCCGCTCTTGGACGAGCGCAGCAGATATAGATAGCCCTCGCGCGCACGGTCAAACCGGTGTCCGCTCGCGCATGCAGCACCGCGCTCATTGTCCACCAACGGCTCATGGCAAACGGGACACAACAACATGACAACTCCTTAGCGCGAACAACACAACGCCCACCATTGTCGCACGCCTTCCCAACCTAGTCATAGAAGAGACAAGGAGTGTCCCCGGCTGCCGACAGAAAAGGAACGTCCCTAAGTGCCGGCTGGTTGCATTAGGAGTATTATCGTCTGCGCAAATAAGCACGAAAGAGCATGTTAGAGATTGAGAGCGTATGGCTGATACCGCATCTAAGCACATCGATATGACCACCGGCTCGCTGTGGCGCAATATTCCCCTGTTCGCCTTCCCCGTGGCCGCCACGAGCATCTTGGAGCAGCTGTCGAACCTCATCGCCACGGTCATCATCGGTAACTTCTCGGGCGACCAGGGAACCCTCGCCATGGCGGCGGTCGGCTCCAATGTTCCGCTTACCAGTCTTATGCTCAACCTGTTTATTGGCATGTCGCTTGGCTCCAACGTGGTCATCGCCAACGCTATCGGCCGCAACGATCAGAACATGGTCAAACGCGCCGTCCATACCTCGATTTTAATGGCGCTCGTGGGCTTTATCGTCATCGCTCTGGGCGAGATCTTTGCCGAGCCCATGCTCGCCGCGCTCAACGTTCCCGCCGAAACCATGCCGCTCGCCTCGCTCTACCTGCGCGTCTTTTTGCTCAGCATGCCCTCGATCTTGCTTTACAACTTTGAGGCCGCGATCTTCCGCTCCGTCGGCATCACCCGCATGCCGTTGCAGGCGCTTGCCGTGTCCACCGTCCTCAACATTGGCCTGGACCTCATCTTTGTCCCCGTACTCCACTGGGGCGTCGCGGGCGTCGCCATCGCCACCGCCATCGCCTACACCGTCAGCGCCGCTACGCTCTTTATCCGTCTGCTCAAGACCGACTCCGTCGTCCGCGTCACCCCGCGCGACCTGGCTATCGACCCCGTCGCCCTCAAGCGCATCGTCAAGATCGGCCTGCCCGCCGGCATCCAAAGCGCTGTCTTTGCCGTCGCCAACATCATCATCCAGTCTGCCATCAACAGCCTGGGCACCGAGGTCATGGCAGCATCGAGCGCCGCCATGAGCCTGGAGTACGTGTGCTACAACCTGCTCAACAGCTTTAGCCAGGCTTGCACCACCTTTGTGGGACAAAACCACGGTGCCCGCCAGATCGACCGCTGTACCAAAACGCTCAAGGTCTGCCTAGTCGAAGGCGGTATCGTCGCGCTCACCACAATTATCGTTATTGTTGGCCTGGGGCGCGAGATCTTGTCGCTGTTCAACAGCGATCCCAACATCGTCTCGATCGGCTATATCCGCGTATGTTCGATCTTCCCGGCGTACGCCTTTAGCATGTTCTACGAAAACATGTCGGGCTACCTGCGCGGCTTTGGTATCTCGCTCACGCCGGCCCTCATCACCATGATCTGCGTCTGCGGCATCCGCTTCTATTGGGTGTTCTGCGTGTTCCCGCACTTCCGCACCTTTGCGAACATCATGATGGTCTACCCCATCAGCCTGGGCACCACGGCATTCTTTATGGTCGTGGCGGTACTACTCTGCCACCCGGCACGCACCTATCGCGCCACCCAAGCCAAAGCGACAGCCCGCTAAACACCGCACTCAACGCCACGCCAGTCATTAATTGACAATATGCGAGCTCATATAGTCGATAAAGCGCCTCGTGGCGATAGGCATGGTGTCCCAGCTGCGCCAGGCGGCCACCACGTCGCGCGAGGGGGCATGCACGATGGGGCGTACGCGAATATCGGCCCGCATGCCCTCCACAGTACGACGGTAGAGCATGCTCACGCCCAGGCCCTCCTCCACCATCGCCATGATGGTGTAGTCGTCGGTCACCTCACTCGTCACGTGCGGCGACAGCCCATGCGCCGCAAATGCATCGAGCACCAGACTCTGTTCGCCCTCATCCAACAGTACAAACGGCTCGGACGCCAGGTCGGCGAGCGTCACCTTTTCCTTTGCCGCCAGCGGATGCGCGGCCGGCAACAATGCCACCAACTCGTCGTGATAGACCACGCGCTTCTCGAGCCCAGCGGTAAATCCGCGCGCCGTAAAACAAAAATCAACCACGCCATCGTGCACCCACTGGGCGTTGCGCGTGTAATCGCCCTGCTTGAGGGTAAAGCGTACGCCCGGGTGCAGCGCCCCAAAGTCGCGGATCACGCGCGGCAACACGGTTCGACTCACGTTGGTAAACGTTGCAATGCGAATATCGGTCGACGAAAGCCCCAGCAGTTCCTGGCGCTTGCCCTCGAGCTCGGCCTCGGCGGTCACGATCTGGCGCAGGTACGGCAGATATTGCTTACCGTCGCGCGTAAGCGAAACGCCCTGCTTTCCGCGCTCGATAAGCGTGGTGCCCAGCTCGCGCTCGAGCGCCTTGACGGCCTGGCTCACCGCACTTTGCGTATAGCCCAACTCGTCCGCTGCACGTTTCAGACTGCCGCGATCGACCACCATACAAACAATCTGATACCGCGATGCCATCGTGCCTCCACATCAATGCAGCCGTAAAACGTTTTGCCAGCGCTTTTCCTAATGACATTAGCATTTCTTAATCATACTGAAGATACATTCGCTTTACTACATCCACATCTGGGAGCAGAATCCTTTTTACGAAACCGTTCTGTAACAAAAGGAGTCCCATGGATCGCAAAAAAGCAATCGCGCTCTCATTTTCCGTTCCCGTAGCATGGGGCTTTTCGTACCCCCTTATGAAGATCGGCATGGACAGCATGAACGCCACGAGTATCGTCGCGCTACGCTGCATCATCGCCTTTGTGGCCTGTCTGCTGCTCTTCCACAAGCGCGCTTTCCGCATCAACCGCGACCTTATGGTTCGCGCCGCCATCATCGGCGCCATCATGGCAACCGAGCTCACCTGCATGTGCCTGGGCTCCAGCCTCACCTCTGCTTCCACTGCCGGCTTTTTGCAGAGCCTGACGGTCGTGATCGTGCCGTTTGCCAACGCCGCCCTGCTGCGCCGCGCCCCCGAGCGCAAGGTGCTCGTCGGCACCGCCATCGTCACCTGCGGCATGTTGCTGCTCTCGGGCGCCGACTTCACCAGCCTGAACCCGGGCGCGCTCATCATGCTGCTCTCGGCCTTTATCTATGCCAGCCACATTATCGTGGCCAAGCGCTTTGTCGAAGAAGTCGATCCGCTGTCCCTGGGCGTTTGGCAGCTGAGCTTTGGCGGCCTGTTCTCGGGTATCGCCGCGTGCGTCTTTGGCGGTTTCACACTTCCCAGTACGCCCAGCGAGATTGTGGTCGTCGTCGCACTCGCACTCATCTGCTCTGCCTATGGCTTTATCACCCAAACGCTCGTGCAGCCCCACGTGCCCGCCGAAACCACCGGCTTCGCTTTCTCGCTCGAGCCGGTCTGCTCCGCCGTCTTTTCGTTCTTCTTGGTTGGCGAGGTCCTGAGCCCCATCGCCTTCTTTGGCGCCGCCCTCATCCTCACCGGCGTCATGGCGGCAACCGTCGAGCTTCCGCGCCTCCGCGCACATGGACAGGCTCGCATGGCAGGAGCGCCCGAGCGCGTCTCGTAGACCCCACTCCTTATACAGCCGCGGCATAAAGGCAACCGGTGCGCCTTTACAATAGATGACAACAGAGCATCTGACGTAAAGGAGCCCCATGGACGCCGCGACCCGCGACCGCAACATAGCAACTTGGTTGGGCGATGCGCCGCAGCCGGTACGTGACACTACGAACCAGCTGCTCGAGCGCGTCGCCCTTTTGCGTACCGAGCAGACCATCTACCCGGCACAAGACGACATCCTCAATGCCCTCGCCTATACGCCGGCCGACCAGGTCAAGGTTGTCATCCTGGGTCAAGACCCCTATCACGGGCCCAACCAGGCCATGGGGCTGTCGTTCTCGGTCCCCGCGACGCAAACCAAGTTGCCGCCGAGCCTGCGCAACATCTACAAGGAACTCAAAGCCGATCTGGGTTGCCCCATTCCCGCCACGGGAGACCTAACCCCATGGGCACAACAGGGCGTCCTGCTCCTCAACACCACGCTCACCGTGCGCGAGCATGCCGCCAACTCGCACGCCAAACTGGGCTGGAGCGCCCTGACCGACTACGTTATCGAACGCTGCTGTCAGCTGCCCCAGCCGGTAGTCTTTTTGGCATGGGGCCGCTTTGCCCAGCAGATGGTTGAGGGTAAGCTCGCCGCGATCGGCGCGGGCAAGGCAACCGACAAGTTCTGCCTGGCCTCCACGCACCCCTCACCGCTTTCGGCCAACCGTGCCACGGCAGAACTCCCCGCCTTTATGGGGTCGCGCCCCTTCTCGGCAGCCAATCGGCTACTCGAACAGCACGGCTCGACCCCCGTCAACTGGACTTGCCTCGGCTAAAAATCGATACATCAAAAACGCGCCCGACGGCTTTCCATCGGGCGCGTTTCCTACTCGGGCCAAATAAATTGCGTGCGGCCGGCCTCGCCGCCATCGATCAGCAGGCTCTGCCCGGTCATAAACCGGTTGGTCACGCCCACAAAGTAGATCCACTCGGCGATCTCTTGGGCGGTGGCCCAGCGCTTAAGCGGCGTGAGCTCCATAATCTGGTTCCACAGGAGTTCGTCTTCCATCACGCAACGGTTGAGCGGCGTGATAACGCCGCCCGGGTCCACACTGTTGGCGATGGCCTGCGGCGCCAGGCGGTTTGCAAGGTTTTTGGTGTAGGCGATAACGCCGCCCTTGCTGGCAGCATAGGCGGGAAACTCCGATCCCGTATGCCCGCTCGCCGACCCCACATTGACCACGGATTGGATAGCCGGCGTCGGCTTGGCGGCAAGCCCCTCCCCCACAAAGGCGTAGCGCTCGGTCACGTTGATGGTTCCACACAGGTTGGCGGCGATGTCGTCGGCCGAATCCTGCGTACCGGCAACATTGATGATTACCTGGGGTTCAAGGTCGCTTGGAAACGAGTCCGGCTCGCGGACATCAACGATCAGATGGCGGTAGCGCTCGTGTTCGATCGCCGCCGGCAGCAGATCAAAGCCCACGACCTCGTGGCCCTCGTCCAAAAAGCGCTGCACGCACGCGGCTCCGATACCGCCCGAAGCGCCCGTGATCAAAACCCGCATACTTGCTCCTTAGGCGGTTGCGTGGCGCTCGAGGTACTCGGAGCCCACATTCTCGCGCTCCCAGCCGCGCACGACCTTGTAGCCCACGGGGCTCAGGAAGACCTCGCACAGTAGCTCGGCAACAGCGCCGGTCAGCGAGCACATAAGGACCTGTACCCAGGTCCAACCAAAGAACGTGTGGCTTACCACAATGGCAAAGACCAGGTTGTCGATAAACTGGCCAACGCCCGTGGACACATAGGAACGGAAGGCGAAGCTCGCAAAGTTATTCTTTTTGAGCATGCGGCCGAGCGACTGGTTGAGCGTGGAGTTAACCACGGCAGAAACGAGCATTGCCAGCGAAGAGCCCAGCACCACGTACCAGGTGCCGCCGATAGTGGCGTTAAGGGCAGTGTTGACCTCGATCATGCCCGTGTCGTAGTAAGCACCCCACATGCCGGGCGTGAGCGAGCATGCCCAAAAGCACAGGCTCACGGCCAGGTTAACCAGCAGCGCGAGGATAGAGATTTTGATGGATGCCTTGGCGCCAAAGCGCTTGCAGATCATGTCCTGGCACAAAAACGAAACCCAGCTCACCACAAAGCCACAGTCGAGCGCCAGATACGGCAGGCTGATAAGTTCTTTGTTGGCCAGCAGGTTCATCATGATGACGCTCACGAAAAACAGCGAAACCGTTGCCGCGGGAATGCTCCGCAACAGGACCTTGTAGTCCTCCATGACCTTCTTGATCATTATGTACTCCTTTGGTTTTAGGTTTAACGAGCAGGATATCGGACCCGAACTGCTCGGACGCCCCGGTCTTGAGACGACGGTGGGTATGATAGCCGCTCACACGGCATCAGGCAAGCAAACGGCGCGGCAGCCCCGCAGGGCCACCGCGCCGATGCACTAAAACGCTACGTTGCCAAACTCCGACAGGATAAGGTCGGGATTGTGGTCGGTAGCCCAATCCACGTTCCACGGGCTCGTGAACAGCAGCAACTTGCCGCCGCGCATATCCTCGACGCGCAGCGTGTCGCGCGTGAGCGAAAGGCCCGGGATATCGATGGTGTCGGGGTCGTTCTGGATCCAGCGGATGTCCGTATAGGGCAGCGGCTGGCGACGAACCTCAACACGGTACTCGGCCTTGAGACGGCGCTCGAGTACCTCAAACTGCAGCACGCCGACCACGCCCACGATGACGCTCTCCATGCCGGCACCCAGCTCGCGGAAGATCTGGATGGCACCCTCCTGGGCAAGCTCCTCCATACCCTTGACGAACTGCTTGCGCTTGAGCGTGTCGACCTGCGTAATGCGAGCGAACATCTCAGGGGCAAACGTCGGGATCTGCGGGTACTGCACGTGGCGCTTGCCGGAGCACACGGTGTCGCCGATGCTAAAGATACCCGGATCGAACAGGCCCACGATATCGCCCGCGTACGCCTCATCCACGATAGCGCGGTCATCGGCCATCATCGACGTGCCCGTGGCAAGCTTGAGCTTGCGGTTGCCCTGCACGTGGAAGGCGTCCATTCCGCGCTCGAACTTGCCCGAGCAAATGCGCACAAAGGCGATGCGGTCACGGTGGTTCTTGTCCATATTGGCCTGGATCTTAAACACAAAGCCGCTAAAGTCGTCGCGGCAGGGATCGACCGGCTCGCTGGTGAGCGTATCGGTATAGGCGCGCGGCGTCGGGGCCAGACGCAGGAACTCCTTGAGGAAGGGCTCCACGCCAAAGTTGGTGAGCGCCGAGCCAAAGAACGCCGGGCTCAGCTTGCCGCAGGCCACGGCATCCAAGTCGAGCTCGTCGCCAGCACCATCGAGCAGCTCGATGTCGTCCATCAGGTTCTTATGGTTCTCCTCGCCGATAAGCTCATCCATGGCGGGGTCGCCCAGCTCGGCCTCGACCTCGGCGACCTTCTTGGTGGCGTTGGCGTGACCGTCGCCCTCAAAGGCGATAACGCGACGGGTCTGACGATCGAACACGCCGCGGAAGTTGCGGCCGCTGCCGATCGGCCAGTTCATGGGATACGTATTGATGCCCAGGACGTTCTCGATCTCTTCCATGAGTTCAAACGGGTCGCGAGCCTCGTGGTCGAGCTTGTTCACAAAAGTGAAGATGGGAATATGGCGCAGCGTGCAGACCTTAAAGAGCTTTTTGGTCTGGGCCTCGACGCCCTTGGCACCGTCGATGACCATGACTGCGGCATCGGCGGCCATAAGGGTACGGTAGGTATCCTCCGAGAAGTCCTGGTGGCCGGGGGTATCGAGGATGTTGACGCAGGCGCCGTTATAGGTGAACTGCAGCACCGAGGAGGTAACGGAGATACCGCGCTCCTTCTCGATGTCCATCCAGTCCGAGACGGCATGCTTGGCCGAGCTCTTGCCCTTGACCGAGCCGGCGGTCTGAATGCTGCCGGTATAGAGCAGCAGCTTCTCGGTAAGCGTGGTCTTACCGGCGTCCGGGTGGCTGATGATCGCGAATGTGCGGCGAGACGAGATTTCATCCGACAGGCTTGCCATGCGGATCCTTTCTTGCATTGAGTGCATTACGTCGATGTAACCGCACTATTGTAGCCGCGAAATGCTGCAGCAGGGCACCTATCAGGACAAATTCATCAGTTGGGGCCCGGGTGGCAGTCGACGGCGGCACTCCGCAGCAGTTTGTCTCGATCTGTAACATCTAAACGGTTTTTGAACCTCTACCTGTTACAGATTTAGACAAACAGGTGGGCGTCCCAGAAAGATCTCGATCTGTAACATCTAGCCACTCAAAACGGGTCCATCTGTTACAGATTGAGATATAAGGATAGACGGGTGACCAATGTCTCGATCTATAACATCTAGCAGCCAAAATCTTCTCCAGTTGTTACAGATTGAGACAAACAGGTGGGGCCCGCCAGCAAAATCTCAATCTGTAACAGGTAGCCGTCCAAATCGGTTCCAGATGTTACAGATTGAGATGAACGAACGAGCGGACAATCCCTATTTACCTCTTGCATAACTGTGTATAGTGTATATATACAGTGCTTACCGGTTATATACACGTGTAGCCCATCAGCTAAGGAGCCGCTGTGGACATCATCCTATCCAATTCGAGCGACAAGCCCATCTACGAGCAAATATCCTCGCAGGTCAAAGCTCAGATCCTTTCGGGCGCACTCGCTGCGGGAGCCAAACTCCCCAGCATCCGTGCGCTCGCAAGCGACCTGGGCGTGAGCGTCATCACCACCAAGCGCGCCTATGCCGACCTGGAGCAGCTTGGGTTTATCTGCACCGTTTATCTGCACCGTGCAGGGCAAAGGCTGTTTTGTCGCCGAAGGCAACCAGGAGCTCTTGCGTGAAAACCAGCTCTGCCATATCGAAGAGCTGCTTACGCAGGCGGCGGAACAAGCCGAGGCCTTGGGCGTCACGCGCGACAAGCTGCACGAGATGCTCGACCTGGTAGCCCCCGAAACCATGCAGTAGCCATCTGCAAGAAAGGCTATACCATGAAAAACTTGCTAGAACTTAAAGGTGCATCGCGCCGTGTGAGCGATCGTTTTTCGCTGCATGATGTCACGCTTGCCGTGGAGCCTGGCCAGATCGTTGGCTTTGTGGGCGCAAATGGCGCCGGCAAGACGACGACCATTCGAGCCGCGCTCGGGCTTATCAAACTCGATGCCGGCGAGGTGCACCTGTTTGGGCAGCACTGTGGCGCCGACGCGCCCGATGAGACACAGCGCTGCCTGCGCTCCCGCGTCGGTCTCGTCCTGGACACATGCCCCTTCCCCTCCACGCTCAAGGTGGGCCAGATCGAGGCACTCGTAGGCCCGGCGTACCCCACGTGGGACCGCAAAACGTTCGCCGGATTCATCGACCGATTTGGCCTCGATCCCAAGGCAAAGGTCAAGGACCTCTCCCGCGGCATGGGCATGAAGCTGCAGCTTGCCTGCGCGCTCAGCCACGAGGCAAAGCTGCTCGTTTTGGACGAAGCCACCGCGGGGCTTGATCCCATGGCGCGCGAGGAACTGCTTGATGAGCTGCTTGCCTTTGTCGCCGACGGCCAGCACAGCGTGCTGCTCTCGAGCCACATTACGTCCGACCTCGACCGCGCCGCCGACCGCGTCATCTGCATCGATAATGGCTCGATTATTTTTGACCTACCGCGCGAGGACATTACCGACCGTGCCGGCATCGCCCACTGCACCCAAGCACAGGCCGCCGAACTTATGGCTTGCGTCGAAGGTGCCCGTGCCGCCCGCCACGCCTACAGCGTGGACGTACTCGTGCCCAACCGTCGCGAAACGCTCGAGGCCTTCCCAGAGATTCCCTGCGATCGGACAACTATTGATGACTATCTTCGCCTCATGCTGAAAGGGGCTTCGAAATGAAACGCGCCTTTATGTCCGAGCTCGCCATCGCTCGCTCGCTTATCCCGAGCATTGCGGGCGTCGGCTTGTTCATCTTCGTCGTGTTGACCCTCGCCAACGCATCGGACGGTGACTCTGGCATGAGTGCTGGCGCCTGCGCGGTCAGTGCCATGTCGCCTATCATGGTCATGAACTCACTGGCTGGTTTCGACAATCAAAACGGTTGGGAGCGCTATCGCGCAACGCTGCCTCTTTCTCGTAAAGACATCATCTGCGCACGCTACCTGTGCATCGTTGCCTTCTCGGCAATGATGGCCTGTGCCGCCGTGCTTTTGAACATTGTCGCCCTTCCGTTCTTGGACCATACGGGCATCTCGTCGACGGGACAGACCGTCTTTGAGATCGCAATCGCCTCCGCCGCATCGATGCTCATCTCCCTCATGATGGTGTTTTTGGCACAGCCGCTGTTCTTTCGCTTTGGACACATGGAGGCGCTGCGCCTATCCGTTGGCTTGTTTGCCCTGCTCTGGTGCCTTGCCGTTGCCACGTTGAGCTCCTCCAACCCCATCAGTAACTGGCTCATGTCGATTGCCGGGGCGAATCCCGATCTCACCGTCCTTGGCTGTCTGTGTGCAGGAACTGCAGTACTGGCGCTCGCACTATGTGTAATCAGCTGCGCTGTCAGCACCAAGGTTTATCGAGTACGCGATCTGTAATCGACGGCTAAAAAAGCTTAGGTGGTACCCCGCTTATTTTTTCAATGAAACGAGGCGGCATAGCGTCACCACCTCCCTTCACAGCAGGCCGTCTAGTTCTTGGCAACCAAAAAGACACCGTCAGCATATCGAAGGTGAATACTTTTCCGAGAAGTGAACGAGTAAAAACAGTGCCCTGTAGCATCGACATTTTTAAGGACTCAATTCCTGCGGTTTTTGTCTAAGAATCCTGCAGTTTCGTTCGAAAAAAGTGTGCATGTTCCAGGGGTCCAGATTTACTCGTTCACTTCGCGGAAAACCATTCACCTTCGATTCGAGCCTTAACCAAATGCCCTCTCGAACTATGGCCCCTGTCTCACCACAGCGATATCAAAGCTTCATGGCGGGACGGTATCATCGGACGAGCGCCGTAAATCTGGCGCGGTTGTCCTTTGGGGAGGCATTTCACCCGTGTCGTGGGTCGCAGCAGCATTTGTGTCGGCTTTCTTTGCCGGCATCACATCTGTCCTGGCCAAATGCGGCATCAAGCAGACCGACTCCGATGTCGCAACCGCCATCCGTATCTGCGTGGCGCTCGTTTTCGCCTGTGCAAAACACCATCGCCATTGTGCTGAGAAAACTCTAAACGACAACCGCGCGGGGCCGTAGGGATGCGGCCTCGCGCGGCTTCTTTCTTCATGAGTTTTGGAAAATGGCAGCAGCCGTTACATCCTCACGCCGAGCTTGGGATGCCTGTACTGACCGTGGGATGCCGTGCGCTTACCGTGCGAGATGGCAAATTTGGGACAACAGTGCAGGCAACGAAGGCAGGCGGCGCACTCCGACTTTGTCCAGACGGGAAGGCCGTCGCGCATCTCAATCGCCGCCATGGGGCAGCGCTTGGCACACAGGCCGCAGCCGATGCAGCGATCGGCATCGACGGCAAACTTGCTCGTCTGTTGCATGCGCGGCAGCCCAATTGCGTGATACGCGCACGATGCAAACAAAGGCACGCGATGGCGCATCATGTTGCCCGTGCGGCGTGCCCGCACCGCCTCGATCACGGCATCAATCTGCGCCTCGGCAGCTCTATTGATACCCTCAACCTTTTGAGGGTCAGACAGGTCGAAAACAGGCGTCCAGGTATCGGGCATCTTGACGCTCATCGCCGCATCTAACTCGAGCCCACGCTCGTGTAGCAGATCGCGGGCGAACTTGGCCGATTGCCCGGTCGTCGAACCATATGTCGAGACATAGAACGTATAGGGGCGCTCGCCGCCCTTTGTGCCGGCAGCAACCGATAGGTCGACAGTCTTCAAAAACTCGATTATTGGCGTCGGCAAGCCCCAGGCGTATACCGGGGCGACAAACCCCAGCCGACAGGGGCCTTCCATCACAGCAAGGTGAAGGATCTCGGCATCAAAGCGCTCAATCGACATAACTTTATCGCTTGTCGCCGCTGCAATGCGACGCGCCACATGCTCGCTGTTCCCTGTCGCGCTAAAGTACAGGATCATCTCGTACCCCTGGAATTGACTCGTGAAAAACCGCGCTACTTGCGCAGCGGCTTGGGCAGTGGAATGCCGGCGGCGATGACGGCCGCGATGATCATGCAGACGATACCCTTGAGTGGGAAGCACATGAGCAGCAGGCCCACGACCATGACCGGCTGACGCATGACCGCACCCATCGTCGATGCCGTGCAGACGGCGACGCAAAAGACCGGATCGGCGCCGGTGAGGATGGCAAGGCCGTAGCCCAGGCTTACGCCCGAGAAGATAACCGGGAAGAAGTGGCCGCCGCGCCAACCAAGGTTGATGAGGGCGGGCGTCAGCATGGCCTTAACAAGACCGGTCGCGATAAGCACGCCAGCGGGAATGGTCAGGTAGGTTTCCATGAGCACGTCGGCCTGGATCTCGCCGGCAAACATGGTGTAGGGCAGGACCGTGCCGCAGATGGCGAGCGCCAGACCGGCTAGCATGGCCTTGACGACAGGACGCTCCCCTATGGCATGGGCAAGCGCTTCGCTCGCGTGCTCAGAGACAAAGTACAGCCAGCCGCAGATTGTTCCGATCAGCGACAGAGGAATGAGCCAGGTAAGCTCCAGATTGCCTACCTCGGCGGCCTCGAACCTGGGCATGCCCATGCCGCCGCCCACAAGCTGGCCGAGCAGCAGGTAGGTGCCCAGGCCGCCGGCAATCGCAATGCCGTAGACCACCGTCTTTTGCGCCTTGGGCAGCTTGATCGTGATCTCGTCGGACGCAGAGCCCTCGTCGCCGTCGGCGCTACCGGCAAGCGGTGCCACAAAGCCAAAGACGGGCGCGGTAAAGAGCGCCGTCAGGGCAGCCTGGGTACCCAGCAGCGTGAGCTCCCTAAACTCGGCGCCAAAGCGACGCATACGATCGCCAACCCAGCTGCACAGACCCGCGATAACGCCGGTCAGGCCGGCCTCCGGTCCAATACTTCCGCCAAACAGCAGCGGCAGCAACGCCGCGAGCGAAAGCTTGCCCAGGTTGTCGTACGGGTAGCGCCCGTCTTGCTTGACCTTGGCCATGACCTGATTGAGGTCATCGGTCTTGGTGCCTGTCATCTTTTCGTACAGACCGATTAACAGGCCGCCCAGCAGGCAGACAAAAAACGGGTACGGCAAAAAGCCAAACGGGCCGCTGGCAAGCTCGGGCGAAGCGACGCCCAGCGCGTACGGAATCTCGGTCCATAGATAGTCGATACCGTGCTCCATCGCAAAAAAGAACAGCCAGACCGCGGCACCTGCGAACGCACCGGTCACGGCAACGCTAACTAAAAACAGCGCGCGGTTTGTGGGTTTGGCAAGGTTATCCATCGGGTCCTCCCGCGGTCAAAGTCGACATAGTTATGTTTTATTGTAGAGCGAGCGTTGCCCGAACGAACGAACCATCCGCGCTGCAAACGGCACCATTGGGAGTCATAGTGGAGTAGGCTCAAGACTTAACCGTTGATAATCGAGGCAATCTCGCGCAAATCGTCGGCAAAGTAGATGCCGTGCTGGCGCTGCGGGCTCGATAAACCCTTATTGATCATGTGCCCGAGCAGCGCCTTGAGGTCGTTGTAGTAACCGTCTAGGTTATACAGGATGCACGGAGCATTCAGGTGCCCCAACGACACCGCGGACATGACCTCGGCAATCTCCTCGAGCGTGCCCGTCCCACCGGGAAAGGCGATGAACGCATCGCCGAGCTCAATCATCTTGGCCTTGCGCTCGGCCATATCGCTCGTCACGATGAGGTCGTCGATACCGTCATGTTGAAACTCGGCCTCGATAAAAAAGCTCGGCTCCACACCCGTCACGTGTCCGCCAGCATCGAGCACGCTATCGGCGAGCGCGCCCATCAGGCCCGATTTGGACCCGCCGTATACCAGCGCGTGTCCATTGGCGCCAATCCAGTTGCCCAGCTCCTGCACCGCGGGCAGAAACGCCGGGTCATTGCCAGTGTTGGCACCCAGGTACACGGTGATGTTCATATTTGTCTCCCTGTTGTGGCGCACGACGTTCGTCTTAGCGCTGACGTCGACGATACTCGCGCACGCGACGCGAAAGATCGGCGAGCTCGTCGCGATCGAGCTCTTCCAAATGCTCCAGATCATCCATAAAGCGCGCCATGGTGTCCTTTTGACGCATCTTGATAAGCGTATTGCAGTAGTTCACCGCCACGCCCGTGAGCATGGCGATATAGAAGATGCTGATGACGCTCAAGACGACGGTAATGGCGCGGGCAACCGGCGTTTCGGCCGGAATGTCGCCAAAGCCGATGGTCGAGACCGTCTCAAAGCTAAACCACAGGCCATCGCCAAACGTGAGGGTCGTGGGCTCGGACAGCCAGACGGCCGTCGAGCACAGCAGATAGAAGACGAGGAACAGCTCCGTAATGCGCACGAAGCCCGCCTGGCGCAACACGTCGGCAAGCGTCCTGAGCTTTTTCATCGCGACCCCTTCCACGGACAACCAATCACGTTCGCTCGGTATTGTCCCACAACCGTCAGTTAGGGACGTTCCTTTTGTGCCGGCAGAAAGGGACTGTCCCCAACTGCCGGGCGGAACCGTTTAGCGGTGCTGCTGCCGGCTGGGCAGGCTGAGCTGGTATCCTTATGCGGTAATGTCTCGATTCGTTAGGATTACATGTGAGAGCTGCCACTGTCCTTCGTTCAGCTATATATCGCGCCTTGGCCGTTGCGCTTACCGCGCTCGCCGTACTGAGCGCCGTCGCGCCCGCCCCTGCCTTTGCCGCCGACTCCGATCAGCAAGTCAAGACGGTCCGTGTCGGCTGGCTCGTCAGCAACGAGGGCTTCCAGGACGGCACCCCCGGCGAGCGTCTCTCGGGATGGGGCTATGAGTACCTCCAGACCCTGTCGTACTATACGCCCGGCTGGCAGTACGAATATGTCTCCGGCACCTTCACCGAGCTTATGGACATGCTCGAGGCGGGCGAAATCGACCTCATGCCCAACATCTCCTACTCCGAGGAACGCGCCCAAAAGCTGCTCTTTTCCTCGAACCCCGAGGGCACCGAGCGCTACTACATCTACGCCAGGCCCGACCGTGACGACCTCGCAAAGGGTGACCCTCAAGCACTCCAGGGTCTCACTATCGGCTGCAACCCCAGCGTTATGCAAACCTTCGTTGGCAAGCAGTGGCTCGCCAACGAAGGCATTACCTGCACCTATAAAGAAATCGACACTGGCGGCGCCCTCTTTGACGCGCTCGCAAACAACGAGGTCGATGCCGTCATCATGAACGACACCATTTCGTCGCCCAGCGCCTCCCCCATGTTCTACATTGGTTCGAGCGACTACTACTTTGCCGTCCCCAAAAGCCGCCCCGACCTGATGGACGACATCAATGCCGCCATGTCGGCAATCGCCCGCGTCAACCCACGCTATATCGACGAAGTCAAATCTAACTACTCGGTCCAAAACAGCGGTTCATCATCGCTCAACGGCCCCGAACGTTCCTGGCTCAAAGCAAATGACAACACCATCACGCTCGGCTACATTACGGGCAAACTCCCCTACTGCAACGAAGACGAAGACGGCGAAATGGAAGGCTCGCTCGCATCGCTTGCGACGACGTTGCACGATAAATTTGGCATTACGGTCAAAACCGTCGCCTTTGATAGCTACAAGATGATGTCAAAGGCCCTGTCAAAGGGAAGCATAGACGTTGCGCTGCCGGTATACCGAGATTACTGGTTTGCCGAGCAATCAGGCGTTGTGCAGTCGGCATCGTTGGGGACCGTGTCCCTCACCGCCATCCACACCGGCAGCGACCTGAACAAAGACCTTCAGAGCATCGCCTGTACCAAATCATCGTTTGTCAACAAAAATGCACTTGAAAGTCTGTTCCCCACAGCGACCGTGACCGAATACCAATCCGACGATGAAGCGTTCGACGCCCTCAGGAAGGGAACGGCGCACTGCATCGTCGCTCCCAGCTCACGCATAAAAACCATCGGCGACCGTTATGATCTCGAAGGTTACGAGACGGCCGAGCTCCCTGACACCTGTGAGCTCTCGTGCTGGATTTCGCGCGGAAAGCCCGAGCTGCTGGGAATCATCAACAAGGGCATCATCAATGCCGGAGAATCGCTCTCCGCAAGCAATTACTCCTCCACGTCGTACACGGCCCAGGAATCCAACACGCTTCAATTCCTTTATCGCAACCGTGCCGCCGTTGCAGCTGCCCTCATCGGTATGTTGTCGGTCGGTATCGTCCTGCTCATCTGGGCGCTCGTGCGCGCTCGAACCGAGCGCAAAAAAGCCGACGCTGCCAACTCCGCTAAGACGGCATTCCTCACGCGCATGAGCCACGACATCCGAACGCCGCTCAACGGTATCCTGGGCCTTATCGAGATCGAGGAATTGAAGGAAGGCGATATCCAGGTCGCCCGCGAGAGCCGTGCCAAGGCGCGCGTTGCCGCCAATCACCTGCTCTCGCTGATCAATGACATCCTCGAGATGGGCAAAATCGAAGACCGCAAGCTAACACTGGAGCATGCGCCTTTTAACCTCAAAGAGCTCTGTGACAATACGCTGGTTCTGTGCAAGCTCCGCGCGTCCAGTAACGGCATCACCATGCAGGACAATAGTCTGCCGTACGCCACGGGGCCATACATGATCGGCAGTCCCACCCATATCCGACAGATCATGATCAACCTGTTAGACAACAGCATTAAGTACAACAAGCATGGCGGCTCCGTCACCTTTAGCTCAAAGACCAAGCCACTCGATAACGGGCGCGCGCTCTTTTGCTTTAGCGTTTCGGATACCGGCATTGGCATGACTCCCAAGTTTTTAAAGCATATCTATGAGCCGTTTGCCCAAGAAGGTGACGATGCGCGCAGCAAGTTCCAAGGAACCGGCATGGGCATGCCAATCGTCAAGTCGCTTATTGAACTGATGGGCGGCACCATCGAAGTCACCAGTGAGCTCCATGTGGGCACCTCGTTCTACGTGGAGATTCCGCTCGATATCGACGAGAATCCCCAGGCGCGGGCGAATACGGTTGAGAGTGCGCCCGACTGCTCGCTCGCCGACATGAACGTGCTGCTCGCCGAAGACAACGAATTGAATGCCGAGATTGCCCAGGCGCTGCTAGAATCCGAGGGCATCGTGGTCACCCGCGCCGCCAACGGCAACGAAGTCGTCGATCTGTACCTGTCGCATCCCGCCGGCAGCTTCGATGCCATTTTGATGGACATCATGATGCCGGACATGGACGGCTACGAGGCAACCCGCGTGATTCGTCTGAGCGAGAAGGTCGATGCAGCCGATATCCCCATCATCGCGCTCACCGCCAACGCCTTTGCCGAAGACGCCCAGGCGGCACACGATGCCGGCATGAACGCCCATCTGTCCAAACCGCTCGACTTTAACAAGCTCAAAAACATACTCGCCCGCATCAAGAAAAACGGATCCGTTTCGCTATAGTTTGTGCTCAACCACCACGCACGACCAGAAAGGAAGCCAACGATGTTTAGGCCCTTACGTCGAAAGAAACGCGCCATCACCGACGAGGATGCGCGCGAACTGCTCGCTACCTGCAAGCGCGGCGTCTTTGCCGTCAACGGCGACGATGGCTACCCGTACGCCATTCCCGTCAACTACTTCTTTGACGCCGAGCACGACAAGATTTATTTCCATGGCGCCAAGGCTGGCCACAAGGTCGACGCACTCAAGCGCGATGACAAGGTCTGCTTTACCGTTTACGGCAACGAGTGGTACCAGGACGGCGACTGGGCTCCCTACGTTATGAGCACCGTCGTCTTTGGCCGTTGTCGCCTGGCGAATGACACCCCCGCGTTTATCGAGGACAAAGTCCGTCAGCTCGCCCTTAAGTACTACCCTTCTGCCGAGGAAGTCGAAGAGGAAATCGCCAAAGACATCAAGGGCGTCCAGCTTTACGAGATCTCGATTGAGCATCTTTGCGGTAAGCAGATTCAAGAAAAGTAAGCCTCAAGAACAGGCGTCACAAATGGCAATATGGCCCGGTTCCAACCCACCTTGGAACCGGGCCATATGCTTATGAAGCGTCGGCGGCTATGTGCGCAAGCGCCTCAACGAGCTCCTGCGAGCTCACGGGTTTACTCAGGTGCGCGTCCATGCCCGCCTCGCGCGAAAGTCTGCGGTCGTCGGCAAAGGCATTGGCACTCACGGCGATAATCGGCGTGGTCGCGGCATCCTCGCGATCGAGCGCTCGAATCTGACGCGTGGCCTCAAGGCCATCGATGCCAGGCATCATGATGTCCATCAACACCACGTCGTACTCGTGCGGTGCGCTCGCGGCAAACGCCTCAACGGCAGACTCGCCATCCTTAGCATGCGTCACGACGGCACCGGCACGGCTGAGCGTAAACTGCGCGATCTCGGCATTCAGATCGTTATCCTCTACGAGCAAAACGCGCGAGCCCTGGAGCGCATCGCCATCGCCCGCATCCGCGCGAACTGCCTGAGGAATCTCGGAGCGCTTGCATTTCTCGAACGGCAGGCGGATGGTAAACGTCGTCCCCTGCCCCAAGACGCTCGTAAAGCTCATGGTTCCGTCCATAAGCTCCACCAGCTGTTTTGCGATAGGCGCGCCCAGGCCAGTTCCCGATGAAGCGCCTTCCACCTGCTGCTCCTCGCGGCAAAACGGCTCGTAGAGGTGCTGTTGGAACTCCTCGCTCATGCCAATACCGTTGTCGGCGATCGTGTATTCATAGACGGGGACGCCATCCGCTGGCTCCACCTCGCGGCACACCAGGCGAACATATCCGCCCTGGCGGTTGTACTTGACGGCATTACCGGCAATATTGAGCAACAAGCGCTTGAGGTGCGTCACGCTCACCCGCGCATAGGGATGATTAAGCGTCTGCTGGTCGCAGATAATTGTCACCAGACGCTCCTCGGCCTGGCGCTCCAGAATATCGCGTACCTCGTGGTTGAGGGTCACCAAGTTTGTGGGAACAAGCTCCAGGTCGACCTGCCCGCTCTCCAGGCGACTCATATCGAGTGCCTCGTTGGCAAGGTCGAGCAGCAGTCCCGATGCCGTCCAGATTTTTGAGCGGCACTCAGTCTGCTTTTGCAGATCGTCCGCATTGGCATCGCCAACCTCGACCATGCCGCGAATGCCGTTGATGGGCGTGCGCAGATCGTGGCTCATGCGACGCAGAAACTCCGTCTTTGCCGAGTTGGCAGACGAGGCCTCACGCGCCGCCTTTGCCAGCTTGTCTCCATAGTCGCGCTCCTGCTGCAGCAAGTCCGTCAAACGTCGACGATCAGCGCGGCGACGCACCATCACAACAACGGCTATAACACCGCTGTAGAGCGCCAGCACGCCGGCAGCAACAGCCGCGACAACCTCAAAGTAGCGCTGCGCCGAGGCATAGGTGTACACATAGAATTTGTGCGCTTTTCCAAATGTGCCCAAATACCACTCGCCGTCGGCGTTAACCAATCTGACCTTACCAGCCAGGCATCGATCCTTAATACCATCGACAATGAAGACGTCCGTCGCAGGCAGATCGAACACGCCCAATACGGTGGGTTCAACGGCATTGGTCGCAACGACCTTGCCGTCGCTTTCGATCACGATATTGCCGCTATCGATGGTTTCATAGCCTTCGAGCAAACTCTGCAGTTTGAGCGTATTGCTTGCAACCGCCTTCGCGCTCTGATGCCTTACCGCGATAACGATACCCTCGCCATCCTGCCGAGTCACGCAGCCAATGTCTGCGACCGAATCATCCGCAAGCGTAATGCGGGCGGTATAGGACTTAAGCGGATGAGTTGCCACCTCCAGCACGGGCGCTTCCTTGAGATACGTAGCGAGCGACCCGTAGCCCACATCGCCCGTCGAGGACTCGGACACCAAATTGCCCGATGCATCCGTCACAATCAGCGCGCTCACGTTGAACTGGTCGGCGTATTGCTCCAGCATGGCGTTATCCACCGAACCGTCGCGCTCCATATCGCGAGCAGCCTCTCCGGCAATCTCCATAACGCGAATCAGGTTTTTGGTCGCATAGGCGCTGTTGAACGCGTCGTAGGAAAGGCTCTGCGTCGCCACGTAATCGACAACGTCGGCAAAGCGCTGCTCGGCTTGGGCCGTCGTGTAACCGTAGCTCATCATGCCGGCAACAACCGAGAGCGCTATCCCCAGCAGAGCGACAAGGAGCCATGCCCCTGTCGAACGATTGTCCCGCTCCTGAGCGGCGTGGTCGGGCGCATCGATCATGACAGGCCCTCCATATTCAAAAATGGCGAAGGGTCATCAAAGTACTTTGACACTAGGCGTTCCATGGTGCCATCGGCAAGCATTTCTTGGTAGGCATGAGTGAGCTTGACGTCGATGCCGCGCGTATCGTTGATATCGAAAGCGGTGCCCAAACCAACCTCTAGCAGCGGCTCATCCAAAATGCGATATGTCACACCATAGTCTTTTTCGTAGGTGAGGAACGAGGACTCATGCGCGGCGATAGCGTCGACCAGGCCCTCGACGAGCGCCGGGTTCAGATATGAACCGTCCGAAAAGCTGTAGAGCTCCTTGATCTGCGGAACGTTTTCATTTGTGCGATTGAGCAAAATGCCCTCGGGCTTGGTGGTGGACTGAACCGCCACGATCTTATCCTCAAGATCGGCAAGCGTGTAGATATCGCTCTGGGGATCGACCGCGACCACCTGGCGGCTCGCAAGGTACGGGCCGGCCCAACGATATTCGTTTTCGCGACCCGTCATACTAAAGCTGCCCATGACACAATCGAGTTCGCCGCTCGCCAGCAGCTCTTTCTTCTTTTCCCAATCGATCATCTGGTATTTTGGCTTGTAACCAATGCGGGCCAAAGCCTCGGTTAATATCTCGACGTCCAGGCCAACGATATCGCCGTACTCGTCGGTATACACAAACGGTGGATAGAGGTCACTGCCGACGTTGAGCGTCTTAAGGTTGTCGTCTTTGGCCTGCGAGGCGTCCGGGACTTTTGATTCTGGCGTCGAGGCTTCGTCATTGTGCCCGGAACAGCCGGCCATCGCTATGACAAAGGCGCTCGCCACTGCAAGCGCGACAAACAACGAAATGGCAGCCGAGCGACGGGGTCTTTTCATCGAACTCCAGACGATCCTGTTTACAGACTGAAATGGTTAAAGATAATAGCAAACAAAACCACACGAGTACCCAATGGTTACAGA
This sequence comes from uncultured Collinsella sp., assembly GCA_937950325.1. Lineage (GTDB taxonomy): Bacteria > Actinomycetota > Coriobacteriia > Coriobacteriales > Coriobacteriaceae > Collinsella. Next base: position 4,555 of record CALFDJ010000001.1, on the reverse strand, counting down.
CGTTTTACCATGCGGGGCCTTCCGGCCGACTTGGCAGAAGACCCCGCATGCAGCGCACGCTTACCGTGCATTAAAAACGTAGCGGTCCAGGCGGTCGCACGCTTCCCTTACGCGCGAAAGCGGCAGCGCCAGATTCACGCGAATGTGGCAGGGCCCGTGGAACGGGCGGCCGTCCTGATATCCCACGCCTACGCGCGCCCCCTCGTCGAGCAGCCACTGAATATCGCGGCCATGCTCGCGGCACCACTCGGTGCAGTCCAGAAACACCATGTACGTGCCCTGCGGACGCGAATAGGACACGCCCTCAAAATGCTCGTCCACGTAATTGCAGAAGTACTCGATATTGCCGGCAAGCACCTGGTTGAGCTCGTCCACCCACTCGTAGCCCTGCGGCTGGTAGGCACCGATAAGCGCATGCATAGAGAGGACGTTCATCTCGTTGTAGTGGGTCTTGTCGGACACGGCGCACACGCGGTCGCGCAGCGTCTCGTTATAGATGATGTGGTAGCTGCCGACCAGGCCCGCCAGGTTGAACGTCTTGCTGGGCGCATAGAGGGCAACCGTGCGCATGCGGGCGTCCTCGCTTACCGACTGCGTCGGAATATGCTTGTGTCCCGGCAGGATGATATCGGACCAAATCTCGTCCGAGATCACCACGCAATCGTGCTGGCGATAAATGTCCATGGCGCGCTCGATCTCGTCGCGCTCCCATACGCGGCCGCAGGGATTGTGCGGCGAGCAGAACACCGCGGCATGGATGTGGTTTTGGGCGAGTTTGCGCTCCATGTCCTCAAAGTCCATGCGCCACACGCCCTGGTCGTCAAGTTTAAGCGGGCTGTGGACAATACGATAACCCGCGGCTTCGATAGACTTGGTAAAACCAATGTAGGTGGGGCTATGGACCAGCACCGCATCGCCCGGCTGGACATACGCGCGCAGTGTCGACACGACACCGCCCAGCACGCCGTTTTCGTAGCCGATATGCTCCGGCGCCAAGTCCTCAACGCCGTTGCGACGGCTCTGCCATTCGATGATGCGGTCGAAGTACTCGGGACGCGGATTGAAGTAGCCAAACATGGGGTGCTGAGCGCGCTTGATGATGTACTCCTGAACCGTGGGCACCGTGGCGAAGTTCATGTCGGCCACCCACATGGGAATGAGGTCGAAGCCCTCGTCGGGTGCGTTCGGAGCCATACCGGGGATCTCACCCCAAGAGTCAACGGCGATGGAGTCCATGCCGTGGCGGTCGATAAGCGAGCTAAAGTCGTATTTCATGCTGAGCTCCCGTGCAAAGTGATTGTTTTGGTAGGCGTTATTGTCCACCAGCACGGGCGGTTTTGGCGCGGGGTTTGGCGCTTAATTTGACGGGTGCGGACGGATGGCTGGTTAGTCTCGCGCGTCGTTGACGGCGACTACGGTTAGCTGGGTTTTATCGACCGTAAAAGATATGTCGAGCCCGGCGTAGGCCAGATGATAGACGCGGTTTGGCTCGTGCTTGCTGCCTGCGCGGCGCGGATCTTGGCGAAGGACCTCGACCAAGCCGGGAAGCTTTGCAGGCGGGACCATGTCTTGAAGCGCTTGCGGGAACTCAACATCGAGCTCTTGCCACGGAGCACCCTCAATCCAGCCGCCGGTCGCATCCGGGTGGCAATCCGCGAACGGAATATAGGGCTTAATGTCGTAGATGGGCGTGCCGTCGCGCAGATCGGCCCCCAGCACATGAATGATGGGGCCATCGTCGGTGAGCTCGACACGATCGAGCTTGACGCAGGTAAGCCCAATGGGATTCGGGCGAAACGGGCTGCGTGTGGCAAACACGCCCACGCGCTCGACTCCGCCCAGACGCGGCGGGCGCACGGTCTTCGACCATTTTGCGTTGGTGCCGAACCTGTCCTGCGACTTGGCATCGGCAGCTATGTCCTTAGCCGTGCCGCCGGGCGTTCCGTTTTCGAAACGCCACAGCAGCCACAGGTGAGAGAAGGAATCCAGACCCTCAACTGCTGCGTTGGAGGCAAATTCCGGTTCAAAGACGATGCGTCCCTGCAGATGGGGCGCCAAAAAGCTGTTGCGCGGAATGCCGAACTTCTGCGGCAGGTCGGTATGTATGCGTGCGATAGGTTCCATGCCGGTCATTGTACGGCATGGAGGCGTGGGGCGTTGCGCGCAATTCTTCGCCGCGGTCCTCCGTCGTGCAACCAACGGTTGCTTGGAAGGGCACCTGCTGCCGCGTATGCTTAAGCCATCAACCAGCAGAAAGGAGCCGCTATGGCCTTTGCAGAAAAGCTCATCGCCGTCCGTCGCGCCCATCACCTTACCCAGGAGCAGCTCGCCGCCAAGCTCTTCGTCACACGCCAAGCCGTCAGCCGTTGGGAGCGTGGCGAGGTCACACCGGGCATCGACATGATGAAGCTCATTGCAGCCGTAACCGGAGAACCCCTGTCTCACCTGCTCGAAATGCCCGAACACTATTGCCAGAGCTGCGGCATGACACTCACGCCCGACGACTGCGGCACCGATGCTGCGGGCACCGCGACCGACCATTACTGCAAGTGGTGCTACGACCACGGCAAGTACACCTACGAGACCACGATGGAGGCGATGATCGAGGACTGTGCCCCACGGCTGGCGCAAAACACCGGCATGTCGCTCGACGAAGCCGTCTCGCTCATGGGCGCCGTCCTGCCGCAACTGGAGCGCTGGCGCACCGTGCAGGAAAACGAGGAGCGCTACGGCGCCGAAGCCCGGAAGCGCTACGGCGACGAGGCGATCGACGCAGCAAACGAAGCACTGCTGGACATGGACCCTCAGATATGGAGCGACATGAAAGAACTTGAACGCGCTATTCTGGGCCAGCTCTCAATTGCCATGGGCATTGGCGACCCAGAGAGCAACGAGGCTCGTAAGCTTGTCGCGATGCATCGTCGCTGGATTGCTCTCAACTGGGGATGCGAGCCCCAAGACGAGGCGTACCTGGGCCTCGCCCACGGTTATCTTGCCGACCAGCGCTTTGTTGACTACTACGACAAGCCCTGCGCCACCGGAGCCACGGCGTTTCTGGTCCAGGCCATCGAGTCTTCGTTGACGCGCGCATAGACCGCGGCGGCTTTGGGTATTTCAATCAAAACCTCAACCGATTGGAGACCTATGGCTACTAATCACGAGCTCGCGCTGTACGTTATGACCGGCTGCCCGTATTGCTTAAAGGTCAAGCACTTTTTGGCCGATAACGGCGTGACCATTCCCGAGCGCAATATCTCGACCGATTCCGATGCCGAACAGACACTCATCGCCGTCGGCGGAAAACGCCAGGTTCCCTGCCTGTTCATCGACGGCAAACCACTCTACGAATCGAGCGACATCATCGCGTGGGTGCAGGAAAACCTGCTCTAGTACGCACGCCCTGTCCGTCCAGGGCCCCAACCCATACGACCCAAACATGTACACCAGCATCCAAAGTCGACATTTTTCGACATCTTTGGATGCTGGCGTACAGCTTTTTGGTAGTCATGGACGCTCTTGGCCGGCTAATTGTTTGAGGAGACCTTTGGATTATGGCTGTTTGACGCCTCTGGAAAGGTTTCCGAGAGGGCTGTGGTCAAAAAAGGGCAAATATGAGTACTGCTACCTGTTTAGTAGCAGCGATTTTGATCACTTCAGGAACTATTCAACGTTCCACTCGTCCGCAGACGACGTTATTTCTCCTCATATGTTCAATAAAAGTAGCTCTTAATGGGAACAAATCTCATCAGGAGCTACAATTTATAGCAAATAAATGCAACCATAATGGCAACAGTACTCATATTTGCCTTTTTTTGACCACGACCCTCCAGAATAGTCGCTGAGAGCGACACTAAATGACAAAATCCGACACTTGAACGTTCTTATATGAGTAGCCATTGAAGGACACCTAACGACTACTCCCATTCGCGACACACTGTGTCGCGAATTAAGCTGGCCCCATTACCGAAGACCAGTGAGAGCTCCTGCCCAGAATCTCAATAGCTTAATAAAGGGCTCCCCTCCGGAAGTTCAATGAGCATCCAAATTCCAAGCTGAAAAGCAAAGGAGTATCGAAGCCGTCAATGCTCATTTCCTATCGAACAGGCAGGTCAAAACAAGCTAATTAGCCCGATGAACTGCTTGTATTTTTGTCTACAAAATTGTATACAAAAAGAGAATCCGAGAACCGGCGCTCGACATTATGTCGATCGATAGGAGGCGCCATGGATGCTAAGCAGCTCGAAAAGATGATGGGATTTGCCCCTGGAGAGTTGGAGAAAACCGCGGAAGCCTACGAAAAAGATGAGTGGCCGAAGGGTCGCACCATCAAGTTGGGAAGGCCACCAATCTCTGATGAGCCGAGCGTCGTTTTATCAGCACGTGTGGGCGAATCGGTTCTTGAAGCGTTTGATGCAAAAGCAAAGCGCCATGGGCAAACACGTACGGAACGACTCAGGGAGCTCATCATACTCGATGCGATGATTGCCTAGTCACCCTCCGGGTAGCGCACAGAGATGTGGTGTAAGAGGCGGGGCATGCCCCGCCTCCGCCCTTT